>JBGVQX010000076.1:0-19615 GCA_045127905.1 Candidatus Cryptobacteroides sp. | reverse complement strand
TTTTATATTTTCCTACAAAATTGGGAGTGCAAAGGTAGTACTTTTGATTTTAAATGCAAAATTTTATTGAATTTTCTTCTATCTTTCTATATATATTACATACTTGGTCTCGAAAAACGGGTCATCTGTCCACGAAGATATAGGCCAGAGG
The DNA here is from genome assembly GCA_045127905.1 of Candidatus Cryptobacteroides sp. Taxonomy (GTDB): domain Bacteria; phylum Bacteroidota; class Bacteroidia; order Bacteroidales; family UBA932; genus Cryptobacteroides. The sequence goes on along the minus strand of JBGVQX010000076.1, from coordinate 19,464 downwards.
CTTACAGAACCCTTCCTCATCTTATGGTGGGCCATGGCTGTGGAAATCTCTTCCGCAAGGTCTCCTCCTTTCAGGTACAGGATGCCTTCTGTGTATTTCCCTTTAACCCATGGCATGAAATTGTCCAGCGAAGTCACTGCCCTTGACACTATGTAGTCGAATGTCTCGGGAAGCGTTTCCGCGCGTGCGTTGATGGTCTTGACATTCTTGAGACCCAGACCTTTCGCTACCTCAGATGCCACTATAATCTTCTTCCCAATGGAATCGCATAGGGTGAACTCACCGTTAGGGAATATGACAGATAGCGGAATACCGGGAAAGCCTCCTCCTGTTCCAAGGTCCATGATCTTCAATGGAGCAGCTATGCTGTATGCTCCTTCTCCGCGGAGATGCTCGTACACATGAGGCATGTCGGCTTTGATGTATGCTGCAATAGCCAGCGAATGCAGGACGTGGTGCCTGTACAACTCGTCGATATCCTTTCGTGAGACCACGTTTATCTTTGCGTTCCATTCCCGGTATAAGCCTTCCATCAGACGGAACTGCTCCATCTGAGCTTCGGTGACTTCCGGAAATCTCTCCTTTATAATATTATTGAATTCTTCGTATGTCATGTTGTCTTATAATAATTCGTCTGAATAATCCATCATCTTTAGAAGCTGGGCCTTGGCGCGGCGGATTTTGGTCTTGACTGTGTTGATAGGCATCTCCAGGGCGTCCGCTATCTCCTTGTAGCCGAAATTGTCGATAAGATTCATCTTGGCTACAGTGTAATAATCGTCTTTCAGCTTCTCAATATTGTTGAGCCACTTATCATATTCCTGCTGGTTGATGATGTCCTCTTCAGGATTATGCATGGTGGCAGGAAGCTCCTTCAGCTCTGCGAAATCCTCGTTGATGGAGGTTGTCGGCATGTTGTTCTTTTCCCTGTCGTGCCTGCTCAGATGGTCAAAGGCTGTGTTTCTTGCGATTCTGTACAGCCATGTCGAGAACTTGTATTCAGGATTGTAAGTGGCTATCTGGCTGAATGCCTTCTGAAAGCTTTCCAGGCAGATGTCTTCCACATCCTCCTTTTGTATCACATAACGGGAAATATGACTTTTTACACCGGCATTATATCTGGTGTACAGGACTATATATGCCGCCTGGTTCTGTTCTATAGCCAGAGTCACGAGGTCGGTGTCCGGAAGATTAGTGAGCTTCGAGCCAGTTGTTTCCATGATTGCATTCTACTGTTAAAGGTACGGAAAGAGTAATTACATTTTCCATTTCTTCTCTTACTATCTGCTCCAGTCTTGCGACCTCATCTGCAACGGCGTCGAACACAAGTTCGTCATGAATCTGGAGTACCATCCTGCTCTTGAGTCCTTCTGCCGCTATCCTTCTGTCTACATTCACCATAGCCAGTTTAATGATATCGGCTGAGGTGCCCTGGATAGGTGCGTTTATGGCGTTTCTTTCGGCAAGAGCCCTGACTGTGGCATTCCTGGAGTCAATGTCCGGCAGATATCTCCTGCGTCCGAAAAGGGTTTCGACGTATCCGGTCTCCCTTGCGGCAGCTACAGTGTCGTTTATATATGCCGATATTGCAGGGAAGTTGGCGAAATAGTCGTCGATAATCTTCTTGGCCTCGGCCCTTCCGATGTGCAGCCTCTGAGCGAGACCGAAAGCGGAAATGCCGTACATGATGCCGAAATTGGCAGTCTTGGCTATGCGCCTCTGGTCTGAGGTCACTTCTTCCGGTGTTATGCCGAAAATCTTTGCAGCTGTAATGGCATGCACGTCCTGACCTTTTCTGAAGGCTTCGATGAGGTGGGTGTCGCAACTCAAGTGAGCCATGATTCTTAGTTCTATCTGAGAATAGTCGGCGGACACGATCAGACCGTCCGGTCTGCTTGGCACGAATGCCTTGCGTATCTCTTTGCCGCGTTCGGTGCGTATAGGGATGTTCTGGAGATTCGGTTTCGACGAACTCAGTCTGCCTGTGGCCGTGAGTGCCTGATTAAAGGTGGTATGTACCTTGCCTGTCACCGGCGAGACATAGTTCGGGAATGGCTCTATGTAGGTCGAGAGCAGTTTCTTGACGCCACGATATTCCAGTATCTCGTTGATTATCGGATGCTTGTCGGCAAGCGTGCTCAGTGTGTCCTCATCTGTTGGGTAACTGTAGCGTACGCCAGACTTAGGCTTTATCTTCGGATCAAGCTTGAGCTTTTCGAATAGAAGTACTCCTATTTGTTTGGGCGAAAGGATGTTGAGGTTCGGGTCTTCCGCCATTTCGCGGACTCTCTCCTGTATTTCATTCATCTCTGCAGCAAGTCCTGAGGCATATCTCCTGAGCTGTGCCAGATCTATCTTCACACCTTCTGCCTCCATCTTTGAAAGCACCTTCATAAGAGGTTCTTCCATGGTGTCATATAGCTTCTGCAGATCCGTTTCCTTCAGCTCGTTCCAGATCTTCTCTCCAAGCAGGTATGTGGCTGCGACTTCCGGATAGCGGTCCGTCCCTGCTTCTTCCTCCGGAGCCTCGTCGAATAGAGATAGAGTCTGCGGTTCCTGTTCCTGTCTGCTGCCTTCCTCAAGGTTTATTTCCAGATAGGTTCTGGCCAGAATCTCTATCTTGTGGCTTTTTTCGGGATTGATAAGGTAGTGCATCAGCTCTATGTCCATGAGCTTTCCGCATATGTCCGTGCCGTTATTCAGAAGCAGGTCCTTCTGGGTCTTGAGGTCGTAGCCGTATTTTACAGTATCTTCTGATGCGAGCATGCTTGCAAAGTCTTCAATATTTCCCTCTGCTACAATGCATTCCGTGCCTGTCCCTGTTGCTGCTACAATCCTGCTTATGTCTGAGAATATACCGGGGCCGTCGCCTTCGGTAACAATCGCACACTTCCTGTTTTCGATAGCTTTACGGCATAGCTCGGCCGGTGACACTTCCTTATATATAAGGTGCTTTTCCTCCTTTGGGGAGGTGGGCTGCACATTCCCGAGATACTTCCTCAGGGAACCGAATTCGTATTTCTCGAAGAGGTCCGCCACCTTAGGATTATAGCTGCAGCTGACTTCCATGTCCTGCGCTGTGACATCCAGCTGGATATCTGTCCTGATGGTCACCAGGTCGTGGCTCATGCGGATATGGTCTTTGGCATTCTCGAAGGCCTCCTTCTGCTTCGGAGTCAGCTTCTCCAGATTACTGTAGATTTCCTCTACGGTGCCGAACTTCGAAATTAACTTTCCTGCTCCTACTTCTCCGACTCCCTTCACGCCCGGTACGTTGTCCGATGTGTCTCCGCAGATAGTCAGGATCTCCACCACCTGCTCCGGCTTCTGTATGCCGTATTTTTCGCAGACTTTAGCCTTGTCGATAATCTCGTTCTCTCCTCCTGCCTTGCCGGGCTTATACTGAAGAATCTTTTCCGATATGAGCTGTCCATAATCCTTGTCAGGTGTCACCATGTAGACGGTGAAACCTTCTTTCTCTGCCCTCTTGGCCATTGATCCGATCACGTCGTCAGCTTCAAAACCCTTGACCATCAGCACCGGAATGCACATGGCTTTGCAAAGCTCGCAAAGCGGCTCAAGTGCATCTATCACCAGCTGGGGTGTTTCTGAACGGGTGCCTTTATAATCGGGAAACATCTCATGCCGGAATGTGCCGCCCGGAGGATCGAATGCTATAGCCAGATGACTGGGCTTTTCCTTCTCGATGAGTTCGAGGATATATTTTGTGAATCCGAACAATATGGACATGTCAGCTCCTTTGGAGTTGATCATTGGATGTCGCAGGAATGCGTAATACATCTTGAAAATGAGCGAGTGCCCGTCTATCAGAAAGAGAGTCTTGTCCATCGTCATGAAAATTTCTTCATTGTGAAAAATTGAACCCCAAAGGTATAAAAAGTTTCAACATCTGCAACAAACTAAACAGATTTTTTGTTAATTAATCTCTCGAAACTCTTTGAAAATCCGAAAATTATCCATATTTTTGCGCGCTTTTTGACCCGAAGCGTGCTTACTTATATGTAAGTCGTTAAGGGCAAATACAATAAATAATGTTTAACCCACTAGTTTGTTTTTCAAAATTTAATCATGGAAGAAAACAAGACAGTTGTTGAGGTTGCTCCAGAAGTTGAGGCAACTCCAGCAGTAGAAGAAACCAAGAAGAGCGTTCTTAACGCTTCAGTCGCTCCAGAGAACTTTGACTGGGATGCGTTCGAGAACGAAGATGTTTACGGCGGTTCAGTTGAGGAAATCGCTGAGCAGTACAACCAGACACTCTCTAAGGTAGTTGAGGGTGAAGTTGTTGAGGGTGTTGTTACAGCCATCAGCAAGAGAGAGGTTATCGTGAACATCGGCTACAAGAGCGAGGGTGTCATCATGGCTCCTGAGTTCCGTTACAACCAGGACCTTGCAGTAGGTGACAAGGTTGAGGTGTTCGTTGAGAACACAGAGGACAAGAAGGGTCAGCTTATCCTTTCTCACAAGAAGGCACGCCAGCTCCGTTCTTGGGATATGGTAAACGCTGCATTCAATGCAGACGAGATCGTAAAGGGTTACGTGAAGACACGTACAAAGGGTGGTATGATCGTGGACGTATTCGGAATCGAGGCATTCCTTCCAGGTTCACAGATCGACATCAAGCCTATCCGCGACTACGATCAGTATGTTGATACAACTATGGACTTCAAGATCGTCAAGATCAACCAGGAGTTCCGCAACGTTGTCGTTTCTCACAAGGCTCTCATCGAGGCTGAGCTCGAGCAGCAGAAGAGCGAGATCATCGGCAAGCTCGAGAAGGGTCAGGTACTCGAGGGTACTGTCAAGAACATCACAGGTTACGGTGTATTCGTTGACCTCGGCGGTGTTGACGGACTCATCCACATCACAGACCTTTCATGGGGCCGTATCAACCACCCAGAGGAAGTTGTTGCTCTTGACCAGAAGATCAACGTCGTTATCCTCGACTTCGATGAGTCTAAGAAGAGAATCGCTCTTGGTCTCAAGCAGCTCTGCCAGCACCCTTGGGATGCACTCGATGCAAACCTCAAGGTTGGTGACAAGGTTAAGGGTAAGGTTGTTCTCATCGCTGACTACGGCGCATTCGTAGAGATCGAGCCAGGTGTAGAGGGTCTTATCCACGTATCTGAGATGTCATGGTCTCCAAGACTCCGCATCGCTTCTGACTTCCTTAAGGCTGGTGACGAGGTTGAGGCACAGATCCTTACTCTCGACCGCGAGGAAAAGAAGATGTCTCTCGGTCTTAAGCAGCTCGTTGCTAACCCTTGGGAGAACATCCGCGAGAAGTATGCTGTAGGAACTCAGCACACTGCAACTGTACGCAATATCACAAACTTCGGCGTATTCGCTGAGCTTGAAGAGGGTATCGAGGGTCTCGTACACATCAGCGACCTCTCTTGGAACAAGATCAAGCATCCGTCTGAGCTCGTAGCAGCCGGTGATTCTATCGAGGTAGTTATCCTTGACTTCGATGAGGAGAACCACAAGCTTTCACTTGGCCACAAGCAGCTCCTTCCTAACCCATGGGATGAGATCGAGGCTAAGTACGCAGTAGGTACTGTAGTTGAGGCTAAGATCGTTTCTGTAAACGATAAGGGCGCAGTTGTTGAGCTCGAGGGTGATGTTGACGCATTCTGCTTCAACCGTGAACTTGCTAAGGAGGACGGTTCAATGCCGGTTTCTGGTGAGACTCTCTCATTCAAGGTTACTGAGCTTAAGAGAAGCGCAAAGAAGGCTACTCTCTCACACGCTAAGACATATGCAGCAGCAGTCGAGGAGAGAGCTCAGAAGGCAGCAGCTGAGGCAGACAACACTAAGAAGGCAGTCAAGAAGATCAACTCTAATATCGAGAAGACTACCCTTGGTGATATCGACGCACTCGCAGCTCTTAAGAACCAGCTCGAGAACAAGTAATATATCATACTTGAATTTTATAAAGGACGGCAGTGATGTCGTCCTTTTTTCGTATCTTCGCATGCTATGAAAAGATTTGTGATATTGATCCTCTGCCTTGCCTGCATGTCTGCATATGCAGTTCATGCTCCTAAGGACGACAAGTCTCCGCAGGAGATATATATAGAAAAATATTCATCCCTTGCCGTGGAGGAAATGTACCGCAGCGGAATCCCTGCGAGCATCACGTTGGCTCAGGGACTGCTCGAGTCAGGAAACGGATGTTCAGAACTTGCCTTGAAGAGCAATAATCATTTCGGCATCAAATGTCACAATAACTGGGATGGTAAGAAGGTCTATCATGACGATGATGAAAAGGGAGAATGCTTCAGGAAATATCCGAAACCGGAGGATTCGTATCGCGACCATTCTGACTTTCTTCGCTACAGGGCAAGATACAGATTCCTGTTCGACTATCCGGTGACTGATTATAAGGCATGGGCATTCGGCTTGAAGAAGGCCGGTTATGCTACTGATCCGGAATATCCGACCAAACTCATCAAGCTCATAGAGGACTATGAACTTCATCAATATGACCGCAGAAAGTCGGCAACTTCGTCCAGACTTCCTGTCTCGCCGGCTGTAATCGAGCAGGTGAAGCCTTTGTCGGACAGCCAGAGGGAGGAATTCCATTTTATACTTTCGCGTGAGATGTATTCCAAGAACGGCGTTCCTTTTGTATATTCCGTGGAGGGCGAGACTTATGAGAGCATCGCTGCGTCGAACCGTCTTTTCCTCGGCGAGATACTGAGATTCAATGATGCCTCGAAGACGGATAAGCTGGCTCCCGGCACAGTCGTATATCTTCAGGCAAAGAAGAAGCAGGCCGCCAAGGGACTGGACAAGCATGTGGTGGAGGAGGGGGAATCATTGAGGGATATTTCTCAGAAATATGCGATGAGACTCTCGAAAATCTATAAGATAAATGGTTTTGACTCTACATATGTTCCCAAAGAGGGTGATATAATAAAATTGAGAAAATGACATTGAAACGGAAGATAGTTATTTGGGCGCTTGCGGTTATGGCAGTGGTGGTCTCTGTGGCCGGGGTCTTTGCGTGGAGGTGGTACAGCGACAACCGGATGCCGAATTTTGCCGACACATATGTCCTGTATGTCTATCCTGACATGACGGCTGCGCAGGTTGTGGATTCGCTGAATATGAGGGCTGGTACATTGCGCCCGCGCAGTGTGGAGAGATGCTTTGAGAAGGAGGATGTGGCAGCAGGAATGAAGCCGGGACGTTATGTCATAGAGCCTTCGTTCACAAGCATATATGTTGCGCGTATGCTGAACAAGGGATGGCAGACGCCTCAGAAACTTACTCTTTCAGGAACCATCAGGACAAAGGGACGTCTGGCTCAGAAGATTTCTGCGCAGATGATGGTCGATTCATTGTCGGTGGATGCTGCCTTGAATGACAGTGAATTCCTTGCACGTTATGGTTTTACCCCGGAGAATGTCTTCGCACTTTTCCTTCCGGATACATATCAGATGTACTGGACTGCATCTGTGGAAGATATCTTTGACAGAATGAAGAAGGAGTACGACGTCTTCTGGAACGAGGAGAGGCTCTCCATGGCAAAGGCACAGAAACTGAGTCCTATGCAGGTGTCCATTCTTGCATCCGTAGTCAGCGGCGAGACACTGAAGTCATTCGAATATCCCAAGATTGCAGGAGTCTATCTCAACCGCTATCGCAAGGGCATGAAACTGCAGGCGGACCCTACCGTAGCATTCTGCTTCAATTACGAGCCGGGGCGCATACTCAAGAAGCATCTCAAGGTGGATTCACCTTACAATACCTATAAATATGCCGGTCTTCCTCCGGCTCCTATCAACGTACCTCCTAAGGCCTGTCTCGAAGCGGTCCTGAATCCGGATAAGCATGGATATATGTATTTCTGCGCCAGTCCGGCCTTTGACGGTACTCATCGTTTTGCAGTCACTTTCAGCGAACATAAGAAAAATGCCCGCGAATTTCAGCGGGCACTCACGAAACGCAACAAGGAAAAGGCTGCGTTGAAGTAGTTTTCATATCCTATATTTTCACGCCGTGGTAGTGAGGACCGAAGCGTTCGAAGGCTGCACGGTCAAGGGATTCCTGATGGTCAGGATGTGCGATGCTTATGAGGAGCTTTGCGCGTTCCTGCATTGACTTGCCGTAGAGGTCCACAGCTCCGAATTCAGTCACAACGTAGTGTACGTGTGGTCTTGTGGTCACAACTCCACCACCCTCTATGATTACCGGTGCGATTTTGCTGCCACCCTTGTTGGTGGTGGATGGCATGGCGATGATTGCCTTGCCCTGAGGGGCGAGTGATGCTCCGTAGATGAAGTCCACCTGACCTCCTACGCCGGAATAGAATCTTGTTCCTATCGAGTCTGCACAGACCTGTCCTGTGAGGTCGATCTGCACGGCGGAATTGATGGCAGTCATCTTCGGGTTCTTTGCTATCACGAACGGGTCGTTGGTATATCCTACATCCATCATGGCTACCATCGGGTTGTCGTCGATAAAGTCATATACTTTCTGAGATCCCATGAGGAATGTCGAAACGAGCTTGCCCTTGTCGGTGCCCTTGTTGGATCCGTTGATAACTCCTTTCTCCACGAGTTCAAGAACTCCGTCTGCGAACATCTCGGTGTGGACTCCTAGGTCCTTGTGGTTGCCGAGCTGGGCCAGCACTGCGTTAGGAATGGCACCGATGCCCATCTGCAGGCATGCTCCGTCGTCGATAAGTGCTGCACAATGCTTTCCAATGGCTATTTCCACCTCATTCGGCTCGCTGAAGTGAGCGGGCTCAAGTGGTTCGTTGCCTTCCACGAATATGTCGATCATATCCATAGGAATCATAGCCTGACCCCATGCACGCGGCACATTAGGGTTTACTACTGCTATTACGGTCTTGGCGCATTCGATGGCGGCAAGTGTGGCATCGACTGATGTGCCGAGCGATACATATCCATGCTTGTCAGGAGGACATACCTGGATCATTGCGACATCGCATCGGAGCGCACCGCAACGGTATAGCTTCTGTGTCTCGCTGAGGAACACTGGAATGTAGTCTGCATATCCGGCTTGTACGCCCTTGCGGACATTCGCTCCTACGAAGAAAGCCTGATGGAAGAAGATTCCGTCATATTTCGGATCTGCATATGGTGCGGGACCTTCTGTATGGAGATGGTGGATGCGTACATCCTGAAGTTCTCCGGCATCGCCTCTTCTGCATAGGGCCTGGATTAGTATCTGTGGAGCGCTTGCTACGCTGCTCAAATGGATGTGGTCTCCTGACTTGACCACTTTCACGGCCTCATCGGCCGAGACAAACTTGATTTCTTTGCGCATGATTTGGTAATTAGCTCGTCAAAGATAGGATTTTATTATTAATTTTGCATGCTTTCCGACAAAGCTTCGTGGCTCGGAGAGCAGAATATAAGGGAAATGCTTTTCCCTCGCTTACGAAGCTTTGTAGAAAAACACGAAACTATGCATACAAGAGAAGAAAAGATGCAGGCATTCGGAAGAATTCTGGATGTGCTGGATGAACTGAGGGAGAAATGTCCTTGGGACAGGAAGCAGACCAATGAGTCTCTGCGTCCTCAGACATTGGAAGAGGTATATGAACTTAGTGATGCCATTCTTAAAGGGGAGGAACGCGAACTTTCCAAGGAGCTTGGCGATGTGCTTCTTCATGTGCTGTTTTATGCCAAGATAGGCGAGGAAAAGCAGAATTTCGATATAGTGGATGTCATTAATTTCTTGTGCGATAAACTTATATATCGCCATCCTCATGTATTTGCGGCAGCTGAGGTCGGTGATGCGGAAGATGTCATAAAGCAGTGGGAGATGCTGAAGACCAAGGAAAAGGACGGCAACAAGCGTGTCCTGTCCGGTGTCCCTGACGGTCTTCCTCCGCTTCTGAAGGCCTACCGCATGCAGGACAAGGCGCGTGGAGTGGGCTTTGACTGGGAGTGCAAGGAACAGGTATGGGATAAGGTGAAGGAGGAAATGGGCGAGTATCAGGCCGAGCTTGACGCAATGGCTGCAGCACAGACTGAGGAGGAAAAGGCTGCTGCGTATGACCGTGCGGAGGATGAGCTTGGAGACTTCCTTTTTGCCACTGTAAATGCGGCGCGTCTTTATGGTCTTAATCCGGATACAGCTCTGGAGCGCACATGTGCGAAGTTCAAGCGCCGTTTCACATATCTTGAAGAGCAGACCATCCGCCAGGGTCGTAATCTTACCGACATGACCCTTGCAGAGATGGATGCCATCTGGGATGAGGGCAAAGCCAAAGGTTTGTAGCACGTCTTTAAACAAGAGACAATGATATACGATTGGCAGGAAAGGACGGCCATGCTGGTAGGAGAGGAAATGCTGAGCCATTTCCGTAACTCGACTGTGGCTGTGATAGGAGTAGGCGGTGTAGGAGGCTATGCTGCAGAGATGATCGTACGTGCAGGGATCGGCCATCTGATTATCCTTGATAGTGATGACGTATCTGTGACCAATAAGAACCGTCAGTTGCTGGCTCTCGATTCGACGGTCGGAAAGCCTAAGTGTGATGTGCTGGCGGCGCGTCTTAAGGACATAAATCCGGAACTGGATCTTGTGATAATAAAGGAATACCTCGAAGCAGAGAAGGCGGGTGACGTGCTGGGAAACTATAAAATAGATTTTCTTGTTGATGCAATAGATACTCTTTCTCCGAAACTCCATCTCATTAAATATTGCATGGATAATGGTATTCCGCTCGTTTCCTCGATGGGAGCCGGTGCGAAATACGATGCCACAAAGGTCCGCATAACCGATGTCTCAAAGTCCTTCAACTGCCCTCTGGCCTACATAGTCCGTAAGCGGCTGCGCCATATGGGAATAAAAAAAGGTTTCCAGGTGGTCTTTTCCGAAGAACTGCCAGACAAGGAGTCGATAGTCCCATGCGAAGATCGCAACAAGAAGTCTCAGGTGGGCACTATCTCATACATTCCAGCTGTCTTCGGGTGTGTCTGTGCCCAGGCTGTAATTCAGCATCTTATAAATAGTTATAAATAATATGAAAAATATTTTTTGGGTATTCGTAATCCTTCTCGCGTTTGCATCCTGTACGCAGCCTGTCACTACTTTCGTTGAGGCAGAGGATCCTGTAGCTTTGACGGTTGAGCAGGCAGCCCTGTGGGATGAGGTCGGCGGAAAGCTTAATGCCGCATGGGGTAATTCGGACGTTGCTTACAGCAGAAGCGTTGTTCCGTCGGAACTTTCATCGGATCCATTCCGACTGACAGTATGGAAGGGAGAGCGCGCAGCGGCTCTTGTTATGATGTGGAGTGCGGAGGCTAAAGCCGGTGTCGAGTGCAAGATAGGCAATTTCAAGTCTAAGGAGGCAAAACTTCCCGCTTCGATTGCTTCAGCGCATTTTCTACGCTATACCCTTGCTGACCAGCAGACCCCTGAGTTTATGAAGACTCATCGCTATAAGAAAGGAAAGACTCCGGCAATGCTTGCACCTGATATGCTTGACAGTCTTGCATGCTTCAATATGGATGCCCGTACCGTTCGTCCTGTATGGATTTCCATCAACATGCCTCAGGATGCCATGCCGGGCATCTATAAGGCAGATGTCGAGGTCAGCAGCGGATGTGAGAAGGTTGTTCTCCCTCTCGAGCTTGAGGTCGTAAACCATACTTTGCAGACTCCTGACAAATGGTCGTATCATCTTGATTTGTGGCAGCATCCTTCCGCTGTGGCACGTGCTTATGGCGTCGAACTATGGAGCGACGCTCACTTTGAGGCCATGAAGCCTCTCATGAAGAGATTGGCGGATGCAGGCCAGAAGGTAGTCACGGCCACGCTTAACAAGGATCCATGGAACCATCAGTGTTACGATGCATATGAGCCAATGATAATATGGACAAAGCATCAGGACGGCACGTGGAGCTATGACTATAGTATTTTTGACAAGTGGGTGCAGTTTATGCTCGACCTGGGAATCAATAGAGAAATCAACTGTTACTCTATGGTTCCTTGGAACTGTGAGCTTGAATATATGGACGAGGCTAAGGGCAAGGTCGTTACTGTCAAGGCTGAGCCAGGTTCTGAAATTTTTACTGAGATCTGGACTCCTTTCCTGCTCGATTTCAAGGAACATCTCCAGCAGAAAGGATGGCTGCAGATTGCAAATATTGCAATGGACGAGCGCTCTCCGGAAGCAATGCAGGCCGCAGCTGATCTGCTTATGTCCTGTGCACCGGAGATGGGATTTGCACTGGCTGACAATCATCGTTCATATAAGAAATTCACCATGATGCGTGATGTGTGCGTGGCTATTCATCACGCGGTTGTCAGTCAGGAAGATATTGACATGAGAAGAGAACAGGGATTCTATACGACTTTCTATGTGTGCTGCCATCCGTCATTCCCTAATACATTCTCGACCTCACAGCCTTATGAAAGCGAACTTCTCGGATGGTACAATATAGCTCATGATTATGATGGAATGCTCCGTTGGGCATATAATTCATGGGCTGCCGACCCTCAATATGATTCCCGTTTCGGAAAATGGATAGGAGGTGATACATATCTTGTATATCCTTTCAACCGTTCGTCAGTACGCTTCGAGAAGCTTATTGACGGAATTGAGGTGGCTGAAAAGGTGAGACAGCTTCGCAGAGAAGGTGTGGATGTGTCTGAGGTTGAGGCAGTCTTGCAGAAGATACGTGACACAGATATCACTGATTATAACCTTCCTTGGGATAAGATTATATCAGATGCAAGAAAAGCCCTTGATGAAGTATCTCGAAAATAGGTATTTTCATTTCCATTACTAATTGCTATCTTTGCACGCTTAAATAAACCATTGTATGGCAGATAATTCACTTTTGGAGAAGGTATTGGGCCTTCAGGAAAAATATGAAGGACTTCAGGCACAGCTCGCTGATCCTGAAGTAATAGCTGATATGAAGAAATTCGTGCAGCTTAACAAGGAATATAAGGAACTGACTCCTATCATCGAGGCGGGTAATGAGTTCAAGAGGATCATCGATAATTACGAAATGGCAAAGGAAATCCTTGCTACAGAGAAGGATGAAGACCTGCGCGAGATGGCTAAGGATGAAATCGCCGAGATTGAGCCTACTCTTCCTGAGTGGGAGGAGAAAATAAAGCTTCTTCTTATCCCTGCTGACCCTCAGGACAGCAAGAACGCTATTCTCGAGATCCGCGGAGGTTCAGGCGGTGACGAAGCTGCCATCTTTGCCGGTGACCTTTTCCGTATGTATTCAAAGTTCATCGAGACCAAGGGCTGGAGAATGGAAATCACGACCCAGGCCGAAGGTGCTGCCGGCGGATTCAAGGAAATTGTCTGCAAGGTGTCTGGTGACGGCGTATATGGTGTGCTGAAGTATGAGTCTGGAGTACATCGCGTGCAGCGTGTACCTCAGACCGAGACTCAGGGCCGTGTGCACACGTCAGCAGCTTCGGTAGCAGTGCTTCCTGAGGCGGACGAATTCGATATCGAGTTGAATATGAATGATATCCGTAAGGATACATTCTGCTCTTCAGGCCCAGGAGGACAGTCAGTGAACACTACTTATTCGGCAATCCGTCTTACTCACATCCCTACAGGTCTTGTGGTCCAGTGTCAGGATGAGAAATCGCAGCTTAAGAACTACGATAAGGCTCTTGCCGAGCTCCGTACCCGTCTCTACAACATGGAGTATGAGAAGTACCTTGCTGAGATTTCAGCCAAGCGTAAGACAATGGTGGCAGGCGGTGACCGTTCGGCAAAGATCCGTACATACAACTACCCTCAGTCACGTGTGACCGACCATCGTATCAACTACACGATGTATAACCTTCCGGTATTCATGGACGGAGCCATCCAGGACGTGATCGACCAGCTCCAGATCGCTGAGAACGCAGAGCGTCTCAAGGCAGCGGAGTAATATAGGGATAACAATAATAAAAAGGTGGGAAGCTAATCCAGCTTCCCACCTTTTTCGTCATAGAATTCATTTTGCAGGACTGTGAAGTCTGTGACTTCAACAAGGTCAATCTTGCATCTGTACTTCTTTTTCCAGCGGCCCAGAATTGAACTGAACAGTCCCTTGGTGAGATAGGCCCCAAGTATAGGGCTGACCTTCAATGTCAGGTTCTGCAGTTTCTTTTCTGTCACGTAGTAGGAGAGCCTTCTCTCGATGGCTTCGTCTATTACGACGCTCGATGAGATCTTTCCTGTGCCATTGCATACAGGACACACTTCCTGGGTGTTGATCTCGGTTGCCGGGCGGACTCTCTGCCTGGTAATCTGCATCAGACCGAACTTGGTGAGCGGCAGTACGTTGTGCTTTGCCCTGTCGGTCTCCATCAGCTCCACCATCTTCTTGTAGAGGGCATTCTTGTGGTCGTTGTTGTCCATGTCAATGAAATCGACGATCACGATGCCTCCCATGTCCCTGAGTCTCAGCTGTCTTGCAATCTCTTCGGCAGCATTGCAGTTTACATCGAATGTGTTCTGCTCCTGCTCCTTGTTCTTGGCGCGTATTCCGCTGTTCACATCTATCACATGAAGTGCCTCTGTGTGCTCGATCACGAGATATGCGCCCTGTCTGATAGGAACCACCTTTCCGAAAGAACTCTTTATCTGTCTCGTCACTTCGAAGTGGTCAAAGATCGGCGCCTTGTCCTTATAAAGCTTTACGATCTTTTCCTGCTCCGGTGAGATCAGCGAGATGTACTTTCGTGTCTCCTCGTAGATTGTTTCGTCATTCACGTAAATGTTTGTGAACGAGTCGTTGAGGAGATCCCTGAGGATGGTCGTTGTCTTGCTGTACTCAGTGAAAAGCAGCTGTACGCCCTTGCTTTGGGCCAGCTTCTTCCACGAACTCTCCCACTTTTCTATAAGCGACATCAGTTCCGCATCAAGCACCGCAGCGTTCTTGCCTTCGGCTGCCGTACGGATGATGGCTCCGTAATTTTTTGGGAGAATGCTCTTTACAAGAGTCTCAAGCCTCCTTTTCTCTTCTTTCGAAGAAATCTTCTGAGATACGCTCACCTTCTCTGCGAAGGGGAGAAGTACAATGTTTCGTCCTGCCAATGAAATTTCTGCAGTCAGTCTTGATCCTTTGGTCGAGATCGGTTCCTTTACGATCTGGACGATAATCATCTGTCCCGGTGTGAGCACATTCTCAATCCTGCCTTCCTTCTCGAGGATCTTGCCTGGCTTGATGTGCTTGTAGATTCCTTTTGCATCTGTGTTGGGATTGAGCCTCTTGACGAATTCGTCAAATGCCTCGAAATAAAGTCCCAGATCCAGATAGTGGACAAATGCCTCCTTCTCGTCTCCGATGTCGACAAAGGCAGCGTTCAGGGCCGGAAGAATCTTCTTCACTTTTCCGAGATATACATCTCCTACGGAAAAGCTGTGACCCTGGCTGGACTCCTTGTTCAGCTCGATCAGCTTATGGTTCTCCATGAGAGCAATCGAGACTTCGTGCTGACCTACGTCAACAATCAGATCTTTTACAGACTCCATCAGGAATTTCAATGATAGGTGTGGTCCTTTGCGGACCGGTTTAAAACTAAAGAGGCCGACCCCCAGGTCAACCTCTCTTTAGCGGACTGCTAAAATGGCAGACACTGTGAGAAAATTACTTTCTCTTCTTGTGTCTGTTCTTGCGCAGGCGTTTCTTACGCTTGTGCGTTGCCATCTTATGCCTCTTATGCTTCTTTCCGTTTGGCATAATAATTAGGGTTTAAATTTATGATAATTACTTTATTGAGTTTACAAATACCTTAGCTGGCTTGAAAGCTGGGATATCGTGTGCAGGGATTACCATTGTAGTCTCCTTAGTGATATTTCTTGCTGCCTTCTCTGCTCTATGCTTGATGATGAAGCTGCCAAATCCACGGAGGAATACAGGATTCTTCTTAGCGAGTGAGTTCTTTACGCTCTCCATGAATGATTCAACCACAATCTGCACAGTTGCCTTCTCAATGCCGGTTGCCTTTGCAACTTCATTTACGATGTCTGCCTTTGTCATAACTTATAAAAATTTAAATCAAAAACTATTACCGATATATCCGTGCAAAGTTAGAGCGAATTTTTTAATTAACCAAATCAGAATGTTAAAAATATCAGAAAAATAGTGGCATGGAGATTGACCATATATATATGACACTTAAATTATTGGAGAAATACTGCCATTTTGGCAGAAGACGGACATATTACGCTTATGAAAGATATATTTAATGACATTATGTCTGCATCGGGAGCAGAGGTAAGCATTATCCCTGTAGTACAGGGAGAAGGTATGATGAAAATCGATGAGGATCAGCTTCCTGATTCTCTTCCTATACTGGCGTTGAGGAATGCCGTGCTTTTCCCCGGTACGGTGTATCCTATCACAATTGGAAGGGAAAAATCAATCAGACTTATAGAAGACGCTGAAAAGAACAATACATTTATCGGTGCAGTCCCTCAGAACGATCTTTCTGTTGAGGATCCGCGCAAGGACGATCTGTATAGTTACGGAACCGTTGCAAAGATTGTGAAGACGCTTGAGATGCCTGATGGTACCATAACTGCTATTCTTCAGGGATTTACCAGGTTTGAAATCGAGGATATCTTCGATTATGAGCCTTATCTTCTCGGAAGGGTACGTTATCAGACCGACATCGTTCCTGAGATAGACACCAAGACCAGGATGATAGCAGAAACCCTCAAGGAAAAGGCTACTTCAATCATACGTTCCTCTACTTTCGTTCCCCGTGAAGCGGCATCGGCCCTCAAGGGTATCGAGAGCTTCGAGTTCCTTGTGAACTTCATTGCGACTACGGTCGAGGTGGAGAACTATATGGATAAGGTGGAACTGCTTCAGTATGCTGACCTCAGGGCAAGAGCGATGAAGCTGCTTTCTGTGCTTGATACGCAGATCGAGCTCCAGAAGATCAAACAGGAGATCAATCAGAAGGTCAAGACCGAAATAGATCAGCAGCAGAGGGAGTATTATCTGAACAACCAGCTCAAGACCATCCAGGAAGAGCTTGGAATGGATGATGTGGAGGAATTCGCCCAGCTTCGTGCACGTGCTGAAGAGAAGCTCTGGCCGGCTGCTGTGCAGGAAATCTTCGAGAAGGAGATGGCAAAGCTGGAGAGATATAACCCTTCATCTCCTGACTATAGCATCCAGTATAATTATATCCAGTTTATGCTTGACCTTCCTTGGGGTGAGATGTCTAATGACAATCTTGACCTTAAACATGCACAGAAAGTACTGGATGAGGATCACTATGGTCTTGAAAAGGTGAAGGAGAGAATCATAGAGTATCTTGCAGTGCTCAAGCTCAAGGGTGACATGAAGTCGCCGATTCTCTGTCTTTATGGCCCTCCGGGCGTGGGTAAGACCAGCCTTGGAAAGTCTGTGGCAAGGGCTCTGGGACGCAAATATGTGCGGATTGCCCTTGGTGGTGTGCACGACGAATCAGAGATCCGTGGACATAGGAAGACATATGTGGGCGCGCTTCCGGGCAGAATCCTCAATGGTATCAATCGTGCCGGTACATCCAATCCTGTGATAGTACTCGATGAGGTGGACAAGCTGACTAAGGATATAAAGGGAGACCCTTCATCAGCTCTCCTCGAGGCTCTTGATCCGGAGCAGAATACCGCTTTCCACGACAACTATCTTGATATCGATTACGATCTTTCCAATGTGCTTTTCATCACAACCGCCAATAATATCGAGACTATCCAGCCGGCTTTGAAGGACCGTATGGAGATGATTAATGTGAGCGGATATCTTGCTGAGGAAAAGTATGAGATAGCTAAGAATTACCTTATTCCGAAGCAGCTCGAGGAGCATGGTCTGGAGAAATCGCAGCTGAAGTTCGATAGGGAAACAGTGGCTAAGATAATTGATGAATATACCCATGAGTCAGGAGTCCGAGGCCTTGAAAAGCAGATCGCGAAGGTGGCACGTGTGACGGCCAAGAAGATAGCTTTGGAGGAGAAATATCCCAAGACTGTGAAGCCTGCTCACCTGAAAGAGTATCTTGGACTGCCTGTAAATTCACATGACATGCAGAAGGGAAATGAAGCTCCGGGAGTAGTCACAGGTCTGGCGTGGACATCCATGGGAGGTGAGATACTTTTTATTGAGAGCTCTGTCAGCAAGGGTAAGGGAGTGCTTACAATGACAGGTAATCTGGGAGATGTGATGAAGGAGTCTGCCACGATTGCATATCAGTATATAAAGGCACATCCTGAATTGACCGGACTTTCATATGAGGAGTTCGCCGAGAAAGATATTCATGTGCATGTGCCGGAAGGTGCAGTTCCTAAGGACGGCCCATCTGCCGGCATTACCATGGTGAGCTCCATGGTGTCTGCTTTCAGAGGACAGAAGGTCAAGAGCGGCATTGCGATGACCGGAGAGATGACCCTCAGAGGACGTGTGCTGCCGGTAGGAGGCATCAAGGAGAAGATCCTTGCAGCCAAAAGATCTGGTATCCATACTATTGTGATTTCTGAAGAAAACAGAAAAGATGTCGAGGATATAAAGGAAATCTACATAAAAGGTCTTACCTTTGTCTATGTCAAGAGCATACAGGACGTGATAGACTTTATATTTTAAATTATATCCAAATGTAGAGGCATTTAAAACCGTGGCCGCCCGTGGCCTCGTGAACGGTCGTGAGTGCCTTTAGAGAAAGTCCATGGACTTTCGTACACGAGCAGCAGGGCTTTAGCCCGTCGGTCGGGGCCCGCCGCTTGCGGTGGGAGGGATTTAGTTTTAAATGCCTCTACATTTGGACAAGATGATATGGAAGTAAAGATAGAACAGAGCTGGAAAGACGCGCTGGCAGGTGAATTTGAAAAACCATATTTCGCCTCGCTGGTGCGTTTCCTGCATGATGAGAAGGCTGGCGGAAGCCGGATTTTCCCTCCGGGCAGCCAGATTTTCCGTGCCTTCGACCTTACTCCGGTGAAGGATGTCAGGGTGGTGATTCTCGGTCAGGACCCGTATCACGGTCCGGGGCAGGCGCACGGTCTTTCATTCTCGGTACCAGAGAACATGCCGGCCCCTCCTTCCCTGAAGAATATCTTCAAGGAAATCGAATCCGACCTGGGCATCGGCATGAGCGGATATCCCAATCTCGAGAAATGGGCGCGCCAGGGAGTGCTTCTTCTGAACGCTGTGCTTACGGTACGCTGCGGCGAAGCGGCTTCCCACAGCAGGATCGGATGGCAGGAGTTTACGGATGCCGTAATACGGTACATATCAGATAATTGTGAGGGTGTCGTGTTCTTGCTCTGGGGTAATTTCGCGAGGACCAAGCGCGAGCTTATCGACCTTTCACGCCATTATGTCCTTGAGGCGGCTCATCCTTCTCCGCTTGCACGCGGCGCATTCTTCGGATGCCGCCATTTCTCCAAGTGCAACGCATTTTTGATCATGCACGGTTTAGATCCCATCGACTGGCAGATCGAGAACC
>JBGVQX010000075.1:0-4738 GCA_045127905.1 Candidatus Cryptobacteroides sp. | reverse complement strand
GAATAACGTAATTTGCCGTCCGCAGCCCTCAATTTCAACTGGTGACAATTTGTCACCGTTTCATTCCCCTCCGAAACCAAACGCTGTTTCAGTTTATTCCAGTACTTTCGTGCAGTATGATAATCCTTACTTTCCGTAAGAGTCTGTACAATATCAATAATGCAGAAATACCACTTTTCCTGCACCTCATCCCAGATCGTCCTGATCTGCTTCTCTTCAAAAATCTTTAATTCCTGCATTGTCATAACGTTCAATTTTTAATCTCATACAAAAAAATAAATCCTTAATATATTACAACGAGTCAATATTTGCTTCACATAAAGCATTGCAGTAAAACTTCCTGCCGTGAATGTCCGGCAGGATAAGTATTTTCGGATTTATCATAACCGGGCGGGTGGATTAGTCTTGAAATAAATGGCGGCGCGGGCCCCCTCCATGAAGTCGCATATACACGACTCCATAGCATCATTATGTTCCTCAGGGTCAACGATTGTTCCTTCCGCATATTCTCTTGCCTGTGCGAGGAGCTTGGGATAAATCTGACAGAACTCCTCAAGTGTTGGTTTGCTGTTTTTCATAATACTTTTAATTAATTGTCATTGTTTTCTGTTTATAAGATTCACAACCACCTTGACAAGGATATCCATCTCGTCCATTCGGCTTTCTGCTATCATCAGGGTCAGTGCGACGAGGGTGGCGTCGGCGATTCTTTTGGAGCCATCCGGACGGTAGAGGATGCCGTTGTTCTGAAGAAACCAAAGGAAAAGGGTCGCAGCAATCCTCTTGTTTCCATCCACGAATGAATGATTCTTCACCACGAGATACAGAAGCATCGCAGCCTTCTCCTCTACGCTTGGATAGAGTTCCTGGCCATCCCAGGTCTGATAAATCTGACCTATGCTGCTATGGAATGACTTATCCTTCTCAACTCCAAACAACTGGCTCTCCTTGAACTTTTCCTTCAAACTTTGAATTGCATCCATTGCACTTTCATATGTCGCACGGAACTTCTTATGAAGGGTAGTATCAGATATTTCAAGACTCTGATAATCATAGGCATCCAGAGTATCCAGCGCATAGGTATAATCCTTTACGACCGCAAAGAGTTCCTTAGCCTGCTGTTCAGCCATAATCAAGTTCTGCCCGAATACGTTCTCCAACAATCCCAGAGCACGCTTCAGGTCCTCGTATTTCTGCTCTGAAACAGCATTATGATTTACTGCATAACCTTTAATCATATACTGCTTCAAAACAGAGGTCGCCCATTGCCTGAAGGCTGTAGCTTGTCTGGAATTAATACGGTAGCCGACAGAGATGATTGCATCAAGATTGTAAAATTCAACTTGCCTTGTAACTCTCCTGCCACCTTCCAATCGAACTTGTTCCATTTTGGAACAAGTTGCTTCTTTAATAAGTTCTGCATCTTGATAAATATTGCCAAGATGCTTTGTAATAGCCTGTGTATTAACTCCAAACAACTCCGCCATCGCCTTCTGCGTAGCCCAGATAGTCTCATTGGAAGCATCAACTATCGCTTCCATCTTGACAAGCCCGTCACTTGACTGATAAATCACAACATCGTTATTCATAACTCGCATTCTTATTCATTCTGGCTTTGCATATAAACCTTCTTGACAAGTGAAGAAATCATCTTATTCAATTCCTTGTTGAAGATCTTGATTTCAGACTTGTCGATGACATTATACAATGCAGAGTGCTCCTTGAGGAAATCCTCCACCACGTCATATGACATCTCCTTGATCAGCTTACCAAGGTCGGCTGGCATATGGACTTCTCCGATGTGGCTTACCATATTGGCAAGGCGGTTCTCATTGACATATGACGCGAGATTTTCAATCAGTTCCGCCAACTCCTTGCTATACTCCACTGGAGCTTCCAGCTGCCTGTTCATTCTCTTCAGACTCTTGTTCTCTGCAAAGCGGGCATTCTTGCTCTTGATCAAAGCCCTGCTTCCGGTACGCAGATAATGTGGAGTTACAGGTCTGATTACGATACCCTCGCAGATATTGTCCTCGATTGCCGGATAACCAAGCCACTCAGCAATCTTGCTCTGGAACTCATTAGGATAAGCAAGGCATTCGTCAAGAGTTCCCTTGAAGAGTGGCTTAGCATAGAAGAAGCCCTCTGACTCAAACAGTCTCTCAGTCTGATCTACTGGCAGGTAGTAACCACCATCGTTAATGAACACATAGATATCGAATCCGTAAAACTCGTGATTCGGTGCATAGTACACACCCTTCTGGATCATAGTAAGACGGCCTACCTTATGCACATCTGGATGCGGATAAGAACCCCCGAACAACTCACCGAAGACAGAGACAGACTGCATCTCAGGGCAATCCTGCTTCAAATGGTTAAAGAGAGAAATCACCCTCTCCTTATACTCATCGACGAGCTCCTGATAGTCGTAAAACTTCTCGTCATCCTCAAGGATTGAGGTCCTCTTCGCAAATTTCACATCATTACCGTCACACAGGAAACTGGTATTGGTACCGTGTATCTTCTCCTGGACCACCCACAGCATATCTGCCGGAACCTGCTCCCTGACCTGATCCAGATAATCCTTATAAAAATGGTTCTCAATAGAACTGTACTTCTTAAATTCAATCATAATTCGAATAGTTGTTTTTGTTACACTTTTGGCTTTCACAAGCCATAAAATCTTACCCCGGGATTAGCTGATATCGAGGCAAATCTATGAAACAAAAATCAAATGTAAAATATTGACTTTCAACGACTTTTTCGCCATATAAATTAACATGTAAACTAATTATACTATATTATAATATTATTATATATATTTATAATATATATTAGTATAGTATCTATATGGCCGCCGGTTTTCTGCTCAAATTCACATCTTCAAAACGCCAGTACAAGGCAAATGATTATCTCACATCAGGGTCGATAGTCCTGTTCTGCGCACTGGTGAAAAGACAGTTAAGTTCAGAAAACGCAAATTCAAGGCATTACTCGTATAAGAAGTTATATATAAAAATCTTATATAAATAGCACTAATTCACACATATCGGGATGTCGGTTTCGAAGGCCCCAAAAAAAATTATGCTTCCAGAACATAATGTTCCGAGAGCATAATACTATCCTTGGACAATCTGATCCTATTTTACCTTCCAAGAGCCGCCTTTGCTGCAATGCCAATCTCAGCAGGATAAACGAGCGGAGTTCTCTACATACGACCAAGATATTCATTCACTTCGTCAAGATTTCCGCTGACGAGGTCGAAGAGCTTGTACATAAGTTCTGCCTCCTGCATCTGAGGGATATAGACCAGGACCCTCTTTCCTGCACCTTTCATCCATCCGGCTTCGGTGTGGGCACTTCTTCCGCAGGGAAGAACCAGAAGGCAGGTATCGGCCCAATGAAGAGCATCCAGATCGGCTTGGAACTGACGCTCGGATGAAGGGTGCTGAAGGCCTTGCCTGTACTCTTCTACAGTCCACTTATCAAAATCCGGATCGACGTCCTTCCACATGAAGGCGCCGTGATTGTGAGGCGGGTTACGGAAATCATAGACCTCGTGACCGTATTCACGAAGTTTCTTTACTACATCAGGGAAATACTGATTTCGCCAGCTGCTCGCTACGTATATCTTTGCCATGGCCCCTATTTAAGTTTCTTACCATCAGAAAAGGCATTTCCGACCTTTTCTCCCAAAGCGACGTATGAATGGCTCACCGGCTCATATGTTATAAGATTCATCTTCAAGACATCCGGTTTGCCATCTGCATCAATATACTTCTCATCAACAATTATATTGACCACCTCGGCAACTATATAATATCCTTCTTCCGACTCATCTATCTTATGCTTGATACGGCATTCAAGAGACATCGGAAAATCGGTAAATACAGGGGCATTGACATTCTCTGAAGGGACGGCATTCCATCCGGTTTTCTTCATCTTATACGGGTCATTCCTTGGGCTTACGATGCCGACAAAATCAGATGCAATCATTGTCTCCTTAGTAGCAAATGCTACGGTAAAGTCAATACACCGTGCAAGATTCTCAGTTGTCGCATAAGCTCCCATTGAAATCATAATCTCCGAGCGGTCCCACTGACCTCCCCATGCGGCATTCATAGCGTTAGGAGTTCCGTCTGAATTGTATGTTCCTATGATTAGTACCGGCTGGGGAAGCATCCAGGGCTTTGATCCAAAACTCTTCATTGGCTTATCGGTTATTTTGTAGTATCCTTACCTTCTGAAACCCATCCCCTGAATCCGGTTCCAAGCTCCAGGACCTGAAATCCATTCTCTGCAAGAATACGTGCAGCATTCTTGCTGCGGTTGCCACTACGGCAATATAGGGCAACCTTCTTGTCCTTCGGAAGCGACTTCAAAGCTGTTTCCGTATAGTTATCATCCAGAACATCGATATTGAAATGAGTGCCAGGGATATGGCCCTCCGAATGCTCTGCCGGTGTACGGACATCCAGGACAATATATGATGTATCTGCAACCGCCTTCGCAAATTCGGCAACGTCAACAGTCTTGAACTTATTTGTCTGGCAGGACAGACCAATGGATGAGAATCCCATAATGAGTAGCAGTATTATGGATCAGTCGCAAAAGTATGTGTCTAAGCATAGATCTTTGTAAGTCTGAACAGAAAGTATTTAACATCTGATACACCTCTCAGTTGCATTCTGAAGGATTTGATCTTAGAGTTAAGTGATTCCGCAGAAGCGTTAGTGGA
>JBGVQX010000074.1:0-17188 GCA_045127905.1 Candidatus Cryptobacteroides sp. | reverse complement strand
GAATAAGCGAAGACAAGAACAGATGCATCAACCCACTCGGCCGGAGCAGTGAGAGTAATTGTACCGGAAACGGCGTCTTTACGCGCAACTGAAGCCTTCCATCCTTCGTTAGGAGAGCATACCACCTGCACATTCTCACCTGCACCTACAAGTGTGTATTCCGCAGTATAAACATTACCGGAAGCGACTGGAGCAGCAACAGTGATCTTGAGAGGCTTATACATAGCCATCACAAGAGAGTCACCCTCAGCGAGGACAAAAGTAACTTCATCTTCTGTTACAATCACATCTGTGACAGCCGAAGGAACAGTAGAAACACCCTCTACTTCACCGACATTCTGCCATGTAGAGCCGTTGTCATAAGACACCTGGAGCATATTTCCCTCAGCCACCTGGAACTTAGGTGTAGGGGCATCCTTGCCGTCTTCGCCGGTTGTCGGAACCTTCTTTCCGTCCA
Source organism: Candidatus Cryptobacteroides sp. (assembly GCA_045127905.1). Classification (GTDB taxonomy): domain Bacteria; phylum Bacteroidota; class Bacteroidia; order Bacteroidales; family UBA932; genus Cryptobacteroides. The sequence goes on along the minus strand of JBGVQX010000074.1, from coordinate 16,731 downwards.
TAAGGAGGAATTCACCGTTAAGAGTCCAGTACCAGACGCCGTCAGTATCCTGCTTCACACCAATAACGGGAACATCTCCCTTGTCACCCTTATCTCCGGCCTCTCCCTTGTCACCGTCCTTTCCGTGACGGAGGTCGCAGTAAGTGTCATCATTGAAATAGATGGTCCATCCGTAAGATGTCTCCACGACATGAGTAACCATTTTGCAGCCGTTATAAGCCGCCATGAATGTGTTGAGGGCAGCCACGTCGCCATTAAGGTCCTCAACCATGGCCTTGAGTTCAGCCACCTCCTTCTGAAGGGCTTCCAGATCCTCCTGAAGAGCATACTGGCTACATCCTGTAAAGCTCAAAACGAGCAGAGAAATGAAAATGTAGAAAATCTTTTTCATATTGTATATGTTTTTGAATTATTACCAACCAGGGTTCTGCTTGAACTGTGAACAAAGGTCCTTATCTCTCTGAGGGATCGGAAGCAGTTCGTTCTTGCCCTCGATAGTATATTGAGCCAGCTTGTAATACTCCTGACTCTGGTCATGCCACTCTGCCAAAGCATCAAAGGTAGCTCGTATAGTAGAGTAATACACACCCCATCTGACAAGGTCCTGACGACGATGTCCCTCAAAGGCAAGCTCATGGGCACGCTCGTTGCGGACAGCCTGCCTGAACTGTTCGTAACCAAGACTCGCATCCAGGTCAGCTACAGACGATGCTGCACTGACAGGAAGTCCATATCCTCTGCGACGGACCGCATTGACTGCGGCAAACGCCTCGTTTGACGGACCCTTCTTCCACTCGTTGAGAGCCTCTGCGTAAAGAAGGAGCACATCTGCATAGCGGAGGATATACCAGTTCACATTGGACACGTTCGCATCCACTATATTGTTCTCCTCGCTCACATACTTAGGAATATCCCATTTGCCCGGACACATATTGTTATTATAGTTCTTACGATAGTCTGCTTTTGCATTAGGATCAGCTGCAAGAGCCCAATAGCCGTTCTTGGCAACGTTGTTTTCCTTGTATGTCCAAAGAGATGTCTTGCCGGCATCAGCTGTGTACTTATGGTCAGCACATGAAATTGCCCATCTCTTGTCATTCGGATAGCCGGACTCATACCAAGCTAATGCAAACGTAGGCAGCACCTTCCAGTTTGCGGCGATACGTCCGCAATTCACGGCTTCTGCTGCGGCAGAAACACCGTTCCACTTGCCGATTCGTCCGCTTGAATCATTGGTACCATTGCCAGTAATTGTAGGGGAATAGAAACTTACTTCTATAAGACTCTCCTTAGGATCCCAAGAGCCTGCTCCGGAATTATACCAAAGCTGCTCAAAATCCTCAAGAAGTCCATGCTTGCCGGAGTTGATCAGCACCTGTGCAGTCTTAGCTGCCTGTTCCCACTTGCTTTCGTCGCAAAGCGGATATCCTGCCCAGGTAGCATATACCTTTGCGAGGAGGCCCAATGCTCCACCCTTTGAGATGCGGAAGCTGTTGCTTGACCTGTATATATCCTCAGATGCATAAGGAAGGGTTTCCACTGCATACAGAAGATCCTGTTCGATGAAAGCATACACATCCACTGGGGCAGCCTGGACGAATGTCGAAGGATGCTGGTGGCTCTGGGCTGTAGCAGTCATCAAAGGAACATTTCCGAACCAGCGCACAAGTTCGAAATAGAAGAGAGCCCTGAGAGCGCGTGCTTCAGCCATATAGACCGCAGCCAGACGCTGGTCCTCAGTTGAAAACTCCTGCCATTTTACAGAAAGTCTCTCAATGAAGTCATTAGCTTCATATACACCGTTGTATAGCGCCTGCCATGTAGCCTGCACCTCATCTTCTGTGGAGGTGTATGCATTGTTCGGCACATTACGGTAGTTGGTAAGAGAGTTTCCTTCCACCTTAGCCTCGTCTGTACCGAGGGTAAAGAAGAGAGACAGATGGTAGCCGTAGAGGCCGTCGGTGACAAGATTCCTGTACACTCCGAGCAGAACACTCTCGGCTTGTTTCGCATCGTTGATATATGAATCCTTCTGTATCTCCACATAGTTATGCTCATCCAAAGAGCACGAAGACACGAAAAGCGATGCAACAGCTATGATAATCAAATATATAAATCTTTTCATACTACTTCCTCCACGCATTAAAATTGAAGTTCAAGACCGAATGTATATGCCTTGCTCTTTGGATATCCACCCCAGTCGAATCCAGGCATAAGCGGAGAAGAAAGGGTGTTCACCTCAGGATCGTATCCGCTGTACTTGGACAGGCAGAAGAGATTCTGAGCAGTGACATAGAGACGCACCTTCTTGATTTTAGCTCTGCGAGTAAGGTCTTCAGGAAGAGTATATCCCAGGGTCACATTCTTCAGACGGAGATAAGAGCCGTCTTCAATGAATCTCGAATAAAGTTCTGAAGGCACATATCCGTCATATGAAGGAACTGCATTGGATGCATTGGTAGGAGTCCATCTGTCAGCCACCTCAGCCCACTGATTGGTTCTGTCTGCATTTGACTGTGTACAATACATACGGGTCGCATTATAGACATCATTACCATAGCTGAACTGGAACATGAAGCTGAGATCAATTCCATATATATTAAATGTATTGGTAATACCTCCATACCAGTCAGCCTGACCGTTTCCTATCACCGAACGGTCAGAAGTTGTGATGACACCGTCACCGTCCATATCCTTATACTTGGCCATACCTGGCGCTGCAGCCTTTCCGGCATGCTCGCTGATGTCGGCAACACCCTCCTTAAGAGTCATTCCTCCACCAGGAGCCACCTCGAAATCAGAGTACTGATACACTCCGTCATACACATAACCATACATATCTCCAAGGGCCGATCCGACATAAGCGACATAGTCATATCCGCTGAAGTTAGAATTGAATCCGCTTCTCGAAAACATGTAGTCAGTGCCGTCCTGAAGGGCCACGAGTGTGTTTTCAAGGAAGGAAATGTTGAAGTCGGTTGACCAGAAGAAATTGCGGTTACTGAAATTCACTGAATTTACAGTAATCTCTATACCCTTATTGCGGATCTTTCCGATATTCTGCCACTGCGAATCAAAACCAGTGACATGAGCAAGGTTCTGCGCAAGAAGAAGGTCCTTGGTATCCTTGATGAAGGCATCCACAGTAAGGTTCAGGCGGCTATCGAACACTCCGAAGTCCAGACCGACATTGGTTGTCGTCGATCCTTCCCATTTCAGATTTTCATTGGCAATCTGCTTAGGAGTAAGGACTGTGGTCTGAGACGACCCGACACCATACTTGCTCATAGTATAAAGGTCCATGGAAAGATAGTTCGAGATACGGTCATTACCCACTGTACCCCAACCTGCACGGAACTTGAAGTTTGACAGCCATCCTGATGCATCTTTCATAAAATCCTCTTTAGCTATATTCCAGGCTGCCGAGAATGACGGGAAGAATCCCCACTTATGCTTGGCCGAGAACACAGTTGAGGCATCTGCACGGACCGTACCTGTGAGCATATACCTGTCCTTATAGTTATAAAATGCCCTGGCAAAGAACGACTGACGGAGATTCTCCGCCTTGTATGTCGTCACCTGGCTCGGAGTCGCACCCAGACCGAGATTGTCATTCTTAAGATCCGAGAAAGGGAAATCCTTTGACTGGCCGAGGAGGTACTCGTTGCCACTATAAGAAACCTCATGACCTATCATCGCGTCAATACTGTGCTTTTTCGCTATCTTCGTCTTATAAGTCAAGACATTACTGTTCTGCCAACGAAGCGCACGTGTCATCTGAGTGGAGCCATAGACTCCGCCGCCGCGATATGCCTGGTTACTGTTCTCTCCATAGAACAGGTCACGTCTCTGATAGTTGGAGTTATACGTAGCAGATGTCTTGAATGTCAGTCCTTTTGCAAGAGTGAAATTCAAAGATGCATTTGCAATCCACTGCTCTGCCGAACGGTCGTCATCCACTGACTCAGCCTGAAGGATAGGGTTGTTGTCAGATGAATTGAAGTTGGTCTCGGACATTGACAGAGGATCATACATAGAGTATCTGAGAGTGTAGTCGCTGACGTTAAGACCTCCAGTCGGACGATAACGGAGAATGTTAGCAAGAACACCTCCACTCGTACCTGTTCCTGTCTTGAGGGTATTGGTATAATTGAGGGAGAAATCCAGGTTCAGCCAATTTGTGACCTTCTGAAATATCTTCACTCGGGCGTTATCCTTGCGATATCCGCTGTTGGCAAATATACCATCCTCATCGAAGTGGGAGAAGGAAACGGTATATTTCGAATCCTTTACGCCACCTCTTATGCTCACATCATGGTTCTGTGACCATGTAGGACGAAAGGCCTCGTCCTGCCAGTCAATACCTATGCCTGGAGCAAGATAGTCCTCAGCCGTCTGATATACGTACTTCTCTCCATCAGAGTCTTCACCAAGCTTATAATATGTAGACCCATACTTTGTCGGATTGGACTCCACCTGAAGCTTCACGAATTCATAAGGAGAAAGAAGTTCTACCCTCTTGGATAGCACGCGATATGTAGCCGATCCGTTATAACTTATCTGAGGGGCGCCTTCAATTCCGGACTTGGTGGTAACGAGAACCACACCATTCGCTGCACGGGCTCCATAGATTGCCGAAGCAGAAGCATCCTTAAGGAAGTCCACCGACTGAATGTCCTGACTGGCAAGATAATCAATATTGTCCACCTCGAAGCCGTCCACTATGTAAAGAGGAGAAGTGTCTCCGTTAACACTGCCGACACCGCGGATCTTGATATCGAATCCAGCTCCTGGAGTTCCATCCGCAGCCATTACGTTCACACCGGCAACCTGACCTCCGAGAGCCTCCAGCACAGTCGCACTCTTAAAATCCTCGATAGCCTTGGCCGATACTGATGCAACTGAGCCGGTAAGGTCGCTCTTCTTCATTGTACCATAACCTATGACTACGACTTCATCAAGAAGATTAGTATCTGGCATGAGCTGGATATCAATCTTTGTCTTTCCACCAACTTTCACGATTTCAGTCTTATAACTGATGAAATTAAAATTGATGGAAGCATCAGCTGGCACTGTAAGGGAATAGTTTCCGTCGATATCGGTCACGGTTCCATTGGAAAGGTTACCCTCTTCAATTACTCCGGCACCTATCATAGGCAACCCTGTCTCATCAGTCACTACTCCGGACACGGTTATCTTTTCCTGAGCAAAAACAGTCAGGGAAAGCATGAGGGACAGGACAGTCATCACTGCCCTTGTTCCCCAGTTGAATATTGTTGTCTGTTTCATTTCCATAGTCTTTACTCATTATTGAACCTGGTGTCGAACCACACCCACATAACATAAGTACGAGGACCGTTAGTCACTGTAGGGTCGGTCTTGCCGTTGTTGTCCACCTGGGTTTCACCAAGGAAGATTCCGTTTGCATAGTTGCCGTCAGTGTCCCTCCACTTGTCCGGATTCACAACCATCCTGAGATCCTCCTGACGATAATATCCGAGACGGTACTGGGCATTGAACTTATATGCCGATATCGGATTCCTCTCACCTGTATTTACTGTCGCATTCTCTCCTCCGACACCTTTATAATACTGTGTCCAAAGATTATTTAGGAAACTACCTTTGTCGGATGGTTTCTGATTCGAAGCAGTATATTTGCCATCAAAGCACCAGAAGTTCCAACCTCCGCGGAAATCCATTGCAAAGGTTGATGCAATATCATTACCCTCCTTATCTGTAACCACTGCAGGAGCAGATGTGCCTCCTGTCTTAGGATTTACCTGGAATACAAATGGAGTATATTCGATATAGTATTTGTCAGAAACAAGGAACTTGTTATGATAGAATACGTAGAATGTTCTTGTGATTGCTGCAGGATCGCTTCCCCCGACAGTCACATTCACTTTCAATACATTCATCGGGCGCTCAAAACGGCTGGTAGTCACGGTTATTGCTCCATCTTCGGCAATCTTGACACCATCCTGCGACCAAAGCTTTGTTACCTCATACTTGACAGGAACTTCAGCAGGAATGTCATTGCTGAGAACCGGAAGAACATATTCCTTATTCTTTTCAGTAAACCTGAACTGGTCAGCATAATCAGCAGCTGGCTCAAGACCAAGATTATTACCCCAACGGACTGTGGTGAAGTAATATGGATTCTCTACAACCTTGAAAGAGAACACAGCCTCCAAAGAACTCTTAATATTCTCTGCAACGACTGTCACACTATAATCTCCTACTGGAATATTGTTGCCCTTAGGAGCGCTGATCAGTCCTGTCTCGGCATTAAGAGTCAGCTCGGAAAGGGCAGCAGGAAGTTCTTCCTTGAAATAGAAGGTAACATCCTCTCCTGTCACCGATGGTGTTCCGCTTACAGGAAGAGTCTGGATAACATCATCATGAGCTGAATACGAGAATTCGGTGATAGGCTCGATGAAATCTACTACTGTAATAGTATATACATCCTCAAAGTCTTTCGATCCGTACTTATTGGTAGCAATCATCGAGACGACGTATCTGTCACCGATAACAAGGTCATTTCCCTCGTCTATTGTAAGGATTCCGGTCAGAGGTTCCACCTTGAGCCACTGACACTCAGGAGTAACAGACTTGATATCAAACTTAAGTCCATCCTTCGATCCCTTTACAACAGGCGCCTTAGACCTCATCGAAAGGCCAGCCTCCACCTTACCCTGCGAAGGAGAATAAGACATTGCAAGAGGGCCTGAAGTCACATTGATGGTCAAGGCATTCTGATATATTCCATCAGAAGACTCGCTGTCCACGATGTATGTGGTAAGCTTGAGGTCAAACTCATATTTTCCTGGCTGAAAGTCTTCGTTCTTACCGATAATCGAAAGCACACCGGAAGAATTTATCTTGAAGAAGCTGTCATGCTTGGCCAGAAGCGCACCATCCTTACGCACTGAAGCGATCTTATATCCCTTGATGGATATGTGTCCTCCTTCGGTCGTAACCTGCGATGTCGGCAACTGACTGCCGGCAATGACATCATCGAGCTTCACAGTCAGGAATGAAGGCTCCATAGAAATGCCGTCCGGAACAGGCTTCATCATATTCACGGTTATTGCATCTGCAAAGCGGAATTCCTTTCCGGCACTCATACACGCTATGCTGACTGCATATCTTCCGACAGGAAGAGCATCTGTTTCTGCAAGAAAGACCTCACCCGTAGAAGCATCCACCGTGAAGCACTCTGTCTGGAAATCCTTTCCTTCATGGGTCACCTTATAGATACTGAAATCCGAAGGAGCCGCTCCATGGTAAGTGGGAGCCACCGAAAAATTGGTTGAAGGGCCGATATCTGTAATTCCAGGATAATACAGTGTGAATTCAGATGTGTCGGTGATACCTTCAGGCTGGCATGAAGATATGCCGGCACCCAGACCTGCAGCTGCGAGGAGTGTCAGCAGCGCAGACCATATTTTTGATATCCTTGATAGTCTCATGTTATAGTGTATATGATAAGTTATATACTACTCCGTTTACTGTCACCTTGACTGAAGCACCGCTCTGGCGGAATGTTCCGGCAGGAGATGCGGCATTGTCTGTGAACTGCGCTTCGATAGCATTCTCTGCAAATGTCTCAGGCTTTCCGTAAGGAATGATGACGGTAATGAACCTGGATGCAAGATCAGCTTTTTTAGTTACATCAAGCTGATAGAATTTCCTCTGGACATTCGTATCGATCTCATCTGAATAATAGCATGTGCCCTGTGAGAACGCATACCCCTCGGATGTTTCAGAGAATGACTTGAATATCATATTATTGTCATCGTTGAATACGGTATGGGCACCGTTCTCGTCAATAACGCAGACTTCTCTGCCGAGACCATCCTTCGAAGTATCGGCACAAAGCTTGAAATTAAGATTCACAGTCACATCGGAAGCAGATCCATAAGCCTCGTCCACAACAACAAAGAACTTGTTCTCAACAAGGAAGATCGCCCTACGATGAGTAAGGTCCGCATAACCGGGATTCTCCGTGACGATCAGTTCGGCGTTCTGCTGGCTTTCCATCTTGAGCATACGTCCGTTCATAACTGTGATATTCTCCTTGTTCTTAGTAATTGTATTATGCATATATGTGGAAGCATACACCTTGCGGGTAGCCTCATCGTCATATGTGTACACACCTGCATCAGGAAGGAAGCGGCGACCGTTCCTGTAAAGCGAGAAATGTCCGTTGTCCGGCTGGCAGTGCCAGTTACCTTTCACATTGGCATTGCTCTTATGGATGAGCATCATGTCCTTGGCATCCCATCCGGTACGGAGCATATAATATCCTCCTGCAGGATAAGCCTTGGAGCGATAAGAAGGCGCAGTGCCTACTGCACCCTGATTTGCAACCCACATAAGCTCCTGATCCTCCGGGAACATCGAAGAATATGTCCTGAAGTTTCTAAGAAGAACGCTGCGGCTGACACGGGCGCTTCGTGTATCATTGAAGTTATCCACCGAATAGTTCGGATAGATCACATCCTTCATGAACTGTGTCGCCTTGTAGAGTTTGGCAGTGTAATCCGAAGGGAACAGAGAAAGCTTGTCATTTGCAAGAGCCACGGCATAAAGCTCAGTGAAAGCTGCAAGACCTGTCTCACCGAAATGGTAGCTTATATCGAATTCATTATGCACACCATCCTCAAGGAACTGTGTATCAAGCTGTGTCGAAATTGAAGCTGCACCCTCGTTAAGCCATATTCCGGAATTTCTGAACTCAGGATACATAATTGCAGCAATTGTATATGCCTGATCCTGGCTTAGACGGATGTTGCTGGTGTCTGTCTTGTACCAGTTGTTCCTGAGACACTCCATATGATTGCTGAGTGCTTTCAGGAACTGGGTAAGAAGAGCAGGGGTAAAATTCTCTGAATGAATGTAATACCACAGTATATCCGTCTGAACGGATATACGGCTCGACAGCTGCAGACCAGTCCATTCCATACTCGAAGTCTTGCCTTCCGGACAAGGATAGGCAGCAAGCCACGACCACCAGGTCTCGATCCAGTTCTTCAGATATTCCTCATTACCTGTAGCCCTATAGGCCTTTGCCTGAGGAATCATCCACTGAAGACGGTTCTTCTGGTACGAAAACTCAGACTTATAATCCACTCCGGCAGGGAGGAAGCTCCAGTCTATATTACCGTCCGAATCCAGGAAACTCCAGTAAGTCTCCACTCCAGTAGTCTCATCAGTACTTTCGACACCGCCATATTTCACATAATAGCGATGCTCGAGAGCCTGATCGGCGATTCTCTTTTCAGCATCTGTAAGATTCGGATTCACCAGATCCGGATTAGAATTGTAGACCTCAGTCCTGGAGCGGTAATACTCGAGAAGGAAATGTGCAGCATATGCATACTCCCCGGCCTCATAATGAGCCTTTACCTTCTCCAGACCAGGATAGTCCAGATTCAGAAGAGAGAAGATATCGGTGTCGATTTCATCCGGCTTCCCCACCTCGGGAAGTACGGAAATATTCGGATCTCCGACCTCTTTTTTCCCTTCTTCAAGCGTATCTGTGCATGCAACAGTAACAAATGCAAGCAGCAGAAGCAGAAAGTTTCTTTTCATAAAACAGGTTTATTTAATTATAAATCAATACTCAAAGAGCATAATAGTTCATATTGCAAAATTATATTGCATAATAAAAACGAGAACTTGACTTTGTGCCTGATAATGTTAATTCTGAATCATATGTCACCATATTTGTTCAATGTGATTTCGTTTTTGTGCAAAACAGACCACACACCACGAAATACAGCCTATTTTCAACATCTTTGATGAAGTATGAAACATGTTAAAAGATAATTATACAATTACGCACGCTCTACGCGCGAAGAAACGCTAACTTTGTATTTCGGAAATTAACATAAATCTATAATATCATGAAACTAAACAACCTCATCATCGCAGTTTCTGCAGCAATTTTCCTGACGGGATGCCAGGACGAAGAGTATGGCTGGGTCAAGACCGGAATCGACAGGGCACAGCACCAGCTGATGCTCACAGCATCGGAAATCGACGGAACAGGCATGATGCCGCGTTCAATCTGGTCAGGCTATGATCTTGACATGCTCAGCTACCAGCTCGGAAAGGACAAGGCAGTCTTCAAGGACTCACTCAGAACCCACCCTACAGCCGACAAACTCGGAAAGCGCCGCCTCTGCGGAATCTACGACTGGACAAGCGGATTCTTCCCAGGCTCTCTCTGGTATGTCTATGAGTTCACCGGTGACGAGGCTGTGAAGGCTGAAGCCGTGAAGTACACCAACATGCTCAACCCTATCCGCGAGTACACCGGCACACACGACCTCGGATTCATGATGAACTGCAGTTATGGCAATGCTCTGAGACTTGCTCCTAACGACACCATCCCTGCGGTACTCATACAGACAGCCGACAATCTCTGTTCACGTTTCAACAGCGAGATCGGCTGCATCCGTTCATGGGACTTCGGAAGATGGAATTTCCCTGTAATCATCGACAACATGATGAACCTCGACCTCCTCTTCAACGCAGAGAGACTTACCGGCAAGCCTTGCTACAGGGATGTCGCAATGAAACACGCAGACACCACCATGCCTAACCACTTCCGTGAAGACATGACATGCTGGCATGTTATAAGCTACAACAACGACGGTAGCGTAGAATGCAAAGAGACTTTCCAGGGCAAGAACCACGACTCAGCATGGTCACGCGGTCAGGCATGGGCAGTTTACGGATACACGGCGATTTACCGTGAGACCAAGGAGCCTCGATATCTTGAGTTTGCACAGAAGATTGCAGACATGATTATGGAGAAGGTCACAACAGAAGACCTTATCCCTTATTGGGACTATGACGCTCCTGCAGGAGCTGATACTCCACGCGACGCATCTGCTGCAGCAGTGACTGCATGCGGTCTTCTTGAACTCAGCACCATGACAGAAGACGGAGCAAAATATTTTGATTATGCAGAGAATATCCTCAAGAGCCTCTCGACAGACGCATATCTGGCAGCACCAGGAGAGAACGAGGGATTCATTCTCAAGCACTCTACAGGATCCCTCGCACATGGTTCTGAAATCGACGTTCCCCTTAACTACGCCGACTACTACTATCTCGAAGGACTCCAGAGATACATGAATATCAAGGGTATCGAATATAAGAATCTCTAAACCATGAAGCGTATATTATCTATTGCTGCAGCTATACTGCTCGGGACAAGCACATATGCGCAGGAACCGCAGCTCAGGAGCGAGGTATTCGACATGATCGACCTGGAGCGCCCTGGAATGGAGCAGGTCAAGGCCCTCCATGCGGCAGGAAACGACACCGAAGCGGCGGCAGCCCTTCTGGATTATTATAAGAACAGGACAGGAGTAGCCACTCCTGATATAAAGGATCCCGCTAAAGTGACTATCACCGAAGAGCATCAGAAATGGGCGGATGATGCACTTGAACACACCTTCTTCGTACATAAAGGATATCAGCCTTCATATAATTACGGAGAGGATATCGACTGGCGTTTCTGGCCCGTAAAGGACAATGAACTCCGCTGGCAGCTCCACCGTCACAAATGGTTTACCCCAATGGGAAAGGCATACAGGATAAGCGGCGATGAGAAATATGCTGTGGAATGGGCAAAGCAGTATATCGACTGGATCCGCAAGAATCCATATATAACCAATAAAGGCAAGGTATTTACTGACGGGCCGGGCGAAGGAGAGGTAAAGGCAGACGTGGATCCTGATGTAGAGAACATGCGTTTCGCATGGCGTCCTCTTGAGGTGAGCAACCGTCTCCAGGACCAGACACTCCAGTTCCAGCTCTTCATTGTGTCGCCTGCCTTCACAGCGGAGTTCCTCACGGAATTCCTATTCAACTACCACAGGCATGCTGAGCATATCATGAACAACTGGTCTGACTCAGGCAACCACCTCCTCTTCGAGGCTCAGAGAATGATCTATGCAGGAACATTCTTCCCTGAATTCAAGAATGCCGAAACATGGAGAAAAAACGGAGTAGAGATTCTCAACAGAGAGATCGGTGTGCAGATTTATGATGACGGCGGCCAGTATGAGCTTTGTCCTCACTATCATCTGGCATCAATCGAGATCTTCATCAAGGCCCTCGATATGGCGGATCTCAACGGATTCCGCAATGCCTTCCCGCAGAGCTACATCGACACCATCGAAAAGATGATCATGTTCTATGCAAACATCTGCTTCCCGGACTTCTCAAACCCTTGCTTCAGCGATGCCAAGCTCATCAAAGGCAAGCAGATGAAGGATAATTTTAAGAAATGGTCCCGACTGTTCCCTGAGAATCAGGCCATAAAATATTGGGCTACAGACGGCAAGAAGGGTGTTCTCCCTGAACATCTTTCGATAGGATATCCAAATTCAGGATTCTTCGTATTCCGCAACGGTTGGGGCAAGGACGCTCTCCAGATGACAGTAAAGGCGGGACCTCCTGCTTTCTGGCACAACCAGCCGGACAACGGCACTTTCGAAATCTGGTATAACGGCAGACCTCTCTTCCAGGATTCAGGATCATATGTATATGCCGGTGAGGGAGAAGTGATGGAATGGAGAAGGTGGTTCCGCAGGACTGCTTCCCACAACACCCTCACTTTAAACCACAAAGACATCGAGACCACAGATTCCAAGACTCTTCTGTGGCAGCCTGAAGGAGACGTTCAGATCTTCGTTACTGAGAACCAGAGCTACAAGGATCTCAAGCATCGCCGCAGCATCTTCTTCGTAGACGGAAAATATTTCGTAATCGTTGATGAAGCTGTGGGAAACGCCAAGGGAGTCGTAAATCTCCATTATCAGATGCCTCGAGGAAAGAGCACCAACAGCCGTGAGACCATGCATTTCAACACAGAGGCCGACAACGGGTGCAATATGAAGCTTCAATGCTTCGGTCCTGAGGGCATGACCATGAAGAAAGAAGAAGGATGGCAGTCTCCGGACTACATGAAGAAGAACAAGAGAATCAATGCCAGCTTCAATGTAAAGAAGACCGACGACAAGCCTGTACGTTACATCACCGTAATCGTACCTAAGGAGGAGGCAGGCGACAATCCTTCAATTTCAGCAAAATTCCTTGACAAGGGATATAATGCCAATGGGGTAAAAATCCAGGTCAAGGTCGGAAAGGATAAGAAAAGGACACTTAGCTACACTCTATAATGAAACGTATAAAAGCTGCATACGCGCTTCCGCTGGCAGCGGCAGGACTTACTGCCTGCTGCCAGGAGGAGCAGCGCCCGAATATAATTTTCATAATGACGGATGACCACACCACCCAGGCCATGTCATGCTACGGAGGCAGACTTATCGAGACTCCGAACATGGACAGGCTTGCAAACGAGGGCATCCGTTTCGACAACTGCTATGCAACCAATGCGCTTTCTGGTCCGTCAAGAGCATGCATTCTGACAGGAAAATTCAGTCATGCCAACGGATTCTCTGACAATGCCAGTCATTTCGACGGGTCGCAGCAGACTTTCCCTAAACTGCTCCAGAAAGCCGGATACACTACAGGAGTAGTGGGAAAATGGCACCTCATTTCCGAGCCTCAGGGCTTCGACCACTGGAGCATCATCACCGGACAGGAGGAGCAGGGAGACTATTATTCACCTGAGTTCAAGGAGAACGGTGTCGACATCCGGGAAGAAGGTTATGTTACCGACGTCATCACAGACAAGGCACTCGAATTCATAGATTCATGCGACGGTCCGTACTGTCTTATGTATCACCAGAAGGCACCGCATCGCAACTGGATGCCGGCTCCCCGACATCTCGGCATGTTCAACGACACGGTGTTTCCTGAGCCGGAGACTCTTTTTGACGATTATCATGGCAGGGGAACTGCAGCACGCACTCAAGATATGTCCATAGCGCATACCCTAAAGAACGACTGGGACCTCAAGCTGCTGACCCGCGAGGAAATTCTCGCAGGAGGAAACAGGCTTTACGATGTCTATACCCGAATGCCTGAAGAAGTCCAGCACAAATGGGACAGCGTATATGCACCGCGAATCGCCGAATTCCGCAGCGGCAAGCTTAAAGGAGAGGAACTCACACGATGGAAATATCAGCAGTTCATGAGGGATTACCTGGCCACTCTCATGAGTGTAGATGAAGGAATCGGGCGTCTTCTTGACCACCTTGAGGCAAAGGGACAACTCGATAACACAATCATCGTCTACACATCGGACCAGGGATTCTTCCTCGGAGAGCATGGATGGTTCGACAAGAGGTTCATGTACGAGGAATGCCAGAGGATGCCTCTGCTTGTGCGCTATCCTAAGGCCATCAAGGCCGGCAGCGTGACTTCCGCACTTGCAATGAACATAGATTTCGGCCCTACATTCCTCGATTATGCGGGTGTGGATGTGCCTTCAGATATGCACGGACGTTCCCTCAGACAGGTACTTGAAAATGAAGGAGCCATTCCGGAAGGGTGGCGTGAGGCGGCATATTACCATTATTACGAATATCCTGCAGAGCACTCTGTAAAACGTCACTATGGCATCCGCACACAGGACTGCAAGCTAATCCATTTCTACAATGACGTGGATGAATGGGAAATGTATGACATGACGGCGGATCCACGGGAAATGCACAATGTATACGACGACCCTGCGTATGCGCAGAAACGCGAGGAAATGCATGCCATACTCGACAGGACATTGGAACTGTACGACGACACTGACCCTTGCGAAAAGGAACGCATATTATATAAAGGTGACAGAAGATTCATGAACAGGAAGGAAAACAAATAAACTGATAACTGATATGGACAGAAGAAAATTCATAAAGACCACAGGCTGGTCGATGCTGGGACTCGCCGCATCAGGCAGTCTTCTCGGCTCATGCGCTCCCGGTTCTAAGGAAGCGAAGAAGATAATGCCGTCTCCAAGCAATCTGAAGATGTTCTGGGGAGACCTCCACAACCATTGCAACCTTACATACGGACATGGCGACATGCGCGATGCATTCGAGGCTGCAAAGGGACAGCTCGACTTCGTGAGTGTAACTCCACATGCGATGTGGCCTGACATTCCGGGCAAGAACGACCCACGTCTCAGCTGGGTGATTGACTACCACACCGATGCATTCAAGAGACTCCGTGCCGGAGGATATCAGAAGTATCAGGCAATGACCAAGGAGTACAACAAGGAAGGTGAGTTCCTGACATTCATCGGCTATGAGGCACACAGCATGCAGCATGGCGACCATGTGGCACTTCATCATGACCTTGACGCTCCGCTCGTGGAATGCGAGTCAATTGAGGACTGGAAAAAGAAATTCAAGGGACAGAAGGTCTTCGTAACCCCTCACCATATGGGCTATCAGACAGGTTACCGCGGCTACAACTGGGACTTTTTCACAGAGGGAGATACTACACCATTTGTGGAGATGCTTTCACGCCACGGCCTCGCAGAAGGTGATATGGGTGACATCAACTACTATCACGACATGGGCCCTCGCCAGTGGGAAGGCACGATCCAGTATGGTCTGAGCAAGGGCAAGAAGTTCGGTATCATGGGTTCTACCGACCAGCACTCCGGCTATCCGGGAAGCTATGGTGACGGACGCGTGGGAGTGCTTGCACAGAGTCTTGGTCGCGACAATATCTGGGAAGGACTACGCTCCCGTCACACCTGCTGTGCGACAGGAGACAAAATCAACATCGACTTCCGTCTCAACGACGCCTTCATGGGTGATGTAGTGAAGGGAGACAGGAGAAGAATCTACCTCAACGTTACCGGCGAGAGCTGCATCGATTATGTGGACATCGTGAAGAACAACAAGCTCATCGCACGCCTCAACGGACCGCTCATTCCTGTAACTCCTAAGGGCGACACCATCCGATGCAAGATCAAGATGGAGTACGGATGGAACCGCGAGGAAAAGTATGTTCCTTGGAATGGAAAAATCACCATCAGCAAGGGACGTATTCTCAACGTGACCCCATGCTTCCGTGGAGCAGCCTTCACATCGCCACAGGAAGGTGAAACCGAATTCCACACTCACATTAACCGCATAATCGGATCTACCGACACATCAGTTGAACTGGCTCTCCACACTACAAAGAATCCTAATACAGTGACCCCTGCCACTCAGGCTGTCATTCTCGATGTGGAAATGCCTCTCGACGGAATCATCACATCCGACTTCAACGGCAAGGCATTCAGCCACACACTTGCAGAGCTTCTCGAGGGCTCACGTTCGCACTTCATGCGCGGATGGCTCAGCGAGGCCGTACTCTTCAACAGGGCTATGCCGGAAAGCTGCTGGACCGTAGAGCACTATATGGAAGACTGCGAGCCTGAAAACGACACTGACTTCTACTATATCCGTGTCCGTCAGAAAGACCAGCAGTGGGCATGGAGTTCCCCTATCTGGGTAGAAAGATAATATCATGAAACATTTACTTACAACCACTTTTGTTCTATTCATTGCCTTAGTTGCACATGCACAGAATCCAACACCTCAGATCGATACCGTCATCATCGGTGACGGATACAGATACGAAGGTCAGTGGCCTGAAGGAGAAGGTGTGTATTGCTCCAACAACTCCGGACTTATAATAGGCACCTTCAAAAATAGTGTACCGGAGGGCAGATGTATCAATTGGAGACCCAACGGAGAGCGCTATTGGGGTGATTTCCACAATGGAAGGCGTAATGGTCATGGTACTATATTC
>JBGVQX010000073.1:0-2636 GCA_045127905.1 Candidatus Cryptobacteroides sp. | reverse complement strand
AAAAATACTCATAGTCGAGGACGAGAAGATGCTTGCCGAGATTCTTTCTGATACTTTGTCGGATAGAAACTTTGATGTGCATCTTGCATATGACGGAGTACAGGCACTGGATGCTGTCAAAAGGGAGTCATTTGACGTCATCGTCAGCGACATAATGATGCCGAATCTTGATGGCTACTCTTTGGCAAAAAAGCTAAGAGCAGAAGGATATAATACCCCTATACTTTTCCTTACAGCACGTTCAGCGACAGAGGATGTGGTCAAAGGATTCGAGACCGGAGGCAACGACTTCCTTAAGAAACCGTTTGCCATCGATGAACTCATAGTCAGAGTCAAAGCTCTTGCCGGAAGACTCCAGGCACATGAATCTGCGGAAACAGTCTATATTATCGGCAGATATGAATTTATCCCGGCAAGCAAGATCCTGAGAATGGACAATTGCGAAACTATCCTCCCAGCGAGAGAATCCGAAGTCCTGCTCCGACTTTGCCGTGATGCCGGTAAGACAGTAAATACGTCAGCCCTCCTGAAGGAACTCTGGGGCGACGACAACTACTTCAACCTCCGCAGTCTCAATGTTTATATCACCCGCCTGCGCAACCACTTCAAATCCGATCCAGGTGTGGAGATAGAGAGCATCAGGGGTATAGGCTACAAACTGAACTGCTGATTGATGGAGATGGGGACCGCTACTTGAATGTCAGCGTGAATACTGTTTCTTTCGCATCACTTCTTGTGAGCGACAGCGTGCCGTTATGCAGTCTCATGATCTGACGCGAGAGACTCAATCCGATACCAGTACCTTCCTGCTTGGTCGTGAAGAATGGAACGAATATCTCATCCTGGCTTTCTCGGCTGATAGGAAGACCGTCGTTTGAAACGCTGATAACTGTCTGCTCAGATGGAGTAATCTGAGCTGTGATTACTACATTACGCGCCTCTGCCTGAACAGCATTCTTGACAAGATTGATGAGAATCTGTGTGATCTGTCCCTCGTCTGCATACAGGATTATATCTGCCGACAATTCCTCATATGTGCATACAGCACCATTCATCGCAGCCTGTTCTCTGGTCAGACTGATAACCCTTTCAGCAAGCTCCTTGAAATAGAACGCTTTCTTCACAGGAGGAGCTACGCGGGTGAGATTTCGATATGAGTCCACGAACTTGATCAAGCCCTTCGAAGACTCTGAAATGGTGCTGAGACCATTCTTGATGTCTTCATCTATACCATCGAAGGTCAGCAATGTATCACTGAGCGAAGCAATAGGCGTAATGGTGTTCATGATCTCATGGGTCAATACCCTGATGAGCTTGGACCATGACTGCTGCTCGTTTTCCGCAATCTCGTTGCTTATGTCGTTGAATGCGATGATCCTCACAGTATCCTTACCGATCTTTGCCTCTGATGCTGTAAGGGAGACAGTCATCTTTCCGCTCTCATTGTAATAACTTGCTCTCTCCTCATTGCCGTCTGCAATAGTCTGGAACGAGTCATACAGAGAGTCGCTCACTGCACGAAGCTGTCTGATGTGGCCGAATGTGGCGATGCCAAGCAGATTAAGAGCTGTATTGTTGGAGTATGCCACACGACCGTCCTTCTCTATTACTGCAATGCCTGTCTTTACGTGGTCAAGCATCAAGCCGAAATACTTCTCTTGTTCGATGATCTCGTGCCTCTCCTTGTCGAAGATGTTGCGCAGGCGATTCAGAGTCCTGTTGAACTTACGTCCTCGGAGCCTTCTTTCGTCAAAGCGGAAGTTGAGCTCCTTATCTTCAAGTGCTTCAAGCATGTAGGTTACCTTGGCCCTCATTTTTCTTGATGTGACAAAAGAAGTGATGGCAGACGATATTACTATCGCTGCAAGAACAATCAATATGACGGTTACGGTTGTCATCAGATGTTATACTTCTTCAGTTTCGCATATAGAGTAGGACGGCTGATCTCCAGCGACTTTGCTACCATCGACAGATTACCTCCGAAACGTGCCATAGCTGCACGTATTGCCTTTTCTTCTGTCTCCTCAAGCGTGTCTGTGCTTGATACATCGATAGAGCCTGATGCCCTTGCTGGAACAATCTCTATGTCAGCAGCGGTCAGAAGATCATTTTCAGAAAGAATTACAGCCTTCTCGATGCAGTTGGAGAGTTCGCGGATATTACCACTCCACGAATGTCCCTTCAGGAGTTCTGCCGCATCTGCAGAAATTCCGCTGACGTTTCGTCTGTATTTTTCGGCAAACTTCTTAATGAACATCTCTGCCAACGGAAGGATTTCATCGGTTCTTTCACGAAGGGCAGGGAGGCGGAGCTCGAATGTATTGATTCTATAGTACAAGTCCTGACGGAATTCTCCGTTTGCAACCATCTGCTTCAGATCCTTGTTTGTAGCACAGATGAGCCTAATGTCCACAGGTATGGACTTGTCGTCTCCGACTCTTGTGATGCAGCGGTTCTGAAGAGCGCGCAGTAGCTTCGCCTGAAGATGCGGAGGGATGTTGCCGATCTCGTCAAGGAAGAGCGTGCCTCCGTTTGCCTGTTCAAACTTGCCGACATGATCAGTATGGGCGTCTGTAAATGCACCTTTCACATGGCCGAAGAGTTCACTCTCAAACAAAGTCTCTGTGATTGCTCCG
>JBGVQX010000072.1:0-50614 GCA_045127905.1 Candidatus Cryptobacteroides sp. | reverse complement strand
GCCTAACCTGCTGATTCCAAACTTCAACGGCGGCTCGTCGTCAGGAGAACTGGCCACAGACTCCGAGACAGGAAAGCTGCTTAAAAGGGCCGGCCAGCCTAATCTGCGCCAGACATTGAAGCATATGCCTCTGTACTGGGGACCACAGCCTTTCACAGCAGGACCTATGTATATGGGAGCCATCACAATATTCCTTTTCATACTCGGAATAATCCTTTGCAGAGGCAGGGAAAAATGGTGGCTGATAGCTGCTACACTTATTGCTGTGCTTCTGTCATGGGGCAACCATTTCATGTGGTTTACCAGACTTTGGTTCGAGTATGCCCCACTATACAACAAGTTCCGAACAGTATCAATGTCTCTGACTGTGCTCCAGGTGACATTGCCGATGTTGGGATTTTATGTACTGGACAGGATATTGAAGGGGAAATATGAGAAAAAGGCCGTGATGAAGGCTCTGTACATAGCCTTCGGCATAACTGCCGGTTTCTGCGCGCTGAGCGCCTTTGCACCTGGGATTGCAGGATCCTTTACAGGTGCGGCCGATGCCGGCATGAATGAAATGATTGTAGATGCCCTGGCTGCTGACAGAGAGGCTCTGCTTGTAAAGGATGCCCTCAGGTCACTTCTGTTCATTACATGCACATTTCTGCTCATTATATGGACATATAGGGTTCCTAAGGCCGAAGTTTTAAAAGGCCGGACAGGTATAGCCAGCATTGCGATAATTCTTCTCGTATTGCTTGACCTTATTCCTATCGGCAAGAGATATCTCAATAATGACCATTTCGTCACTCCAAAAGACTTCACGGCACAGTACGAACTCAGGCCGGTGGACGAGATGATAATGCAGGATCCGGATCTTGATTACAGGGTGCTCGACCTTAGTGTGAATACTTTCAACAGCGCTATTCCGAGCTACCACCACAAGACTATCGGAGGTTACAGCCCTGTCAAGCTCCAGCGTTATCAGGACCTTATAGAAAGATATATTACTCCTGAGATACGCAGTATATATGACGTTGTAGGCAAATCCGAGACTATTCAGGAGGTTTCGGAAAATCTTCCTGAACTCAAGGTGATATCTATGCTGAACGGAAAATATATAGTTCTGGGTGGCGATTATTCGCCGGTGGTAAATCCTCATGCAATGGGGGATGCATGGTTTGTGGAGGACTTCATGTGCGCAACTAACCCTGATGAAGAGATTGCTCTGCTTGCTTCTGCAGATCTCCGCAATACAGCCGTAATAGGTGATGATTTCGCATGGGCGAGACCATACTGCGCTGCCAAAGATTCCACATCTATGGACGAAAGAAAGCCGGCGCATATAGAGATGACCTATTATGCCCCTAACGAACTGCGCTACTCATTCAGCACAGGCTCCGAGAGAGCGGCGATTTTCAGCGAGATTTATTACCCTAAGGGCTGGAAAGCCTGGATAGAGCCTGCAGGAACATACGGATCAGTTGTGGACGGTCGCTACCAGCCGACAGCGGAAGGCCGCGAGATAGACCTCTTCCGCGCAGACTGGATGCTTCGCGGAGCAGTCATTCCGGAGGGAGAAGGACAGCTTATAATGCGTTTCGAACCGGATTCATACAGGATAGGAGAAAATATATCCCGCGGAAGTTCGATTACACTGATTGTGCTTCTCTTGTTGTCTTCCGCAGGATTGATTGTCACCTCACGTTCAAGAAAGGTCGTCAGATAAGGCCGTAAACGAAAATAAATATGATGGCCAGAGGAGCCACGTAGCGGATAAGCACCCATAGGATGCCGAAGATACGGACGTTCATAGGGAGACTGCCGCCATTGGTGAATTCGTCATAGATATCGGTCTTCTTGAGCCTCCATCCTACAAAAAGCACAGTAAGCAGACTGCCGAGCGTCATTAGGATGTTCGAAGAAAGGTTGTCGAAGAAATCAAAGAGATTTCCGCCATCGATTCTTATATGTGACAGTGGACCGAAAGACAGCGAGCAAAGTGCACCGACTATCCAGCATCCCGCAAAAAGCGTTATACAAGCCCATAAACGGGAGAACTTCTTTTCTTCGACCAGATACGCCACTGCTACCTCCATCATCGAAATGGACGACGTCAGGGCCGCCACCAGAAGGGCAACAAAGAAAATAATGGCAATCACTCCACCGGCAGGCATCTGACCGAAGACATAAGGCAAGGTCTCGAATACCAATCCCGGTCCCGACTGAGGATTCAGACCAAAGGCAAACACAGCAGGCATAATGGCAACTCCTGCTATGAGCGCGAACATAAGGTCGGAAACCGCCGTAGCAGAACTCTGGGTGAGGATATTTTCCTTTTTATCCACATAGGAAGCATATGTCATGATGGTGCCGAAGCCGAGGGACAGAGAGAAGAAAGCCTGGCCGAGGGCTGCTGCACACGCTTTTCCGGTAATCTTTGAGAAATCCGGATTGAATAGATAATCCAGACCGGCCTTAGCTCCCGGAAGCGTCACAACATATACAGCAATGGCTATTACCATGAAGAAAAGCATAGGCATCATTACCTTGCTGAACTTTTCAATTCCGTCCTTTATTCCTATGATTACTATCAATGTTGTAGCCAGCAGAAAAAGGGTGTGTCCTGCCAAAGGAGCCCATGTCGAGGATACGAAATCCGAAAACATCGTATGAGCCGCACTCTGTGATGCTTCTCCGGTAAACGAGAATGAAAGCGACTTAAAAAGATATTCTACTGACCAGCCACCGATAACACTATAATAAGAAAGCACAATCAGCGGCACAAGAACGGTGAAAAGCCCGACATAGCGCCATGCAGAACCTCCTGAAAGGTCACGGAACGCGGCAAATGCATTCTTCTGACTCCTTCGGCCTATCACGAATTCGGATATGAATATCGGAAGGCATATCAGGAAACTAATAAGAATATATATGATAATGAAGGCTGCTCCTCCGTTCTCCCCCACCAGATATGGGAAACGCCATAGGTTTCCAAGGCCGACTGCCGACCCGGCCATAGCCACAAGAGCGCCGAATCGGCTTCCGAAACTATCTCTTTTCATACTCCACGAATTCAAACTGATATCCTGTCTCTTCGTCTGTGAACATCTCCGAGCGCTGCACCACATTCCATATTTCAGGATTTATTGCCGGAAAGAAGGTGTCTGCATCTTCAATCACGGTATGCACATGGGTCACCACAAGACGGTCAGCAAAATCAAGAGCCTGAGCATAGATCTGCCCTCCGCCTATCACGAAGCATTTCTCAAGATTGGTATCCTCTGCCACAGCGAAAGCATCCTCAAGGGAATTCACTACTTCCACTTCCTCACCCGTGGAAAATCCGCGGGATACGACGATGTTCACACGTCCGGGAAGTGCACGGCCTATAGATTCAAAGGTCTTGCGGCCCATAATGACAGGGCTTCCGAGGGTAGTACGCTTAAAGAAGCGCAGGTCCTCGGAAATATGCCACAGGAGCTCGTTATTACGTCCTATGGCATTATTATCAGCGATTGCAACAATTATACACTTTTCCATAATATCACACTGCTACAGGTGCAGGAATGCGAGGATACGGATCATAATCCACAAGTTCGAAATCCTCATACTTGAAGTCGAAAATGCTCTTGACATCAGGGTTGATCTTCATCTTCGGGAGCTTGCGCGGCTCACGTGAAAGCTGGGTAGCAACCTGCTCAAAATGATTCACATAGATATGAGTGTCACCTGTGGTGTGGATGAACTCACCTGGCTGGAGTCCGCATACCTGAGCGATCATCATGGTCAGCAGAGCATATGAAGCGATGTTGAACGGCACCCCAAGGAACACATCGGCGCTACGCTGATAGAGCTGACATGACAGCTTTCCATCCGCTACATAGAACTGGAAAAGCGAATGGCATGGAGGAAGAGCCATCTTCTCCACCTCTGCGACATTCCAAGCAGAAACTATCATGCGACGTGAATCGGGATTATTCCTTATCTGGTTCACTACGTTAGAAAGCTGATCGATGGTGCCTCCGTCGGGAGTCGGCCAGCTGCGCCATTGATGGCCATATACAGGACCGAGATCCCCGTTTTCATCTGCCCACTCGTCCCAGATGGTCACACCGTGGTCCTGGAGATACTTGACATTCGTATCACCGGCAATAAACCACAGCAATTCGTAAATTATGGATTTGAGATGAACCTTTTTAGTAGTCAGGAGGGGAAATCCCTCACTGAGATCATAACGCATCTGATAGCCGAACACACTCTGGGTGCCGGTGCCGGTGCGGTCCGACTTCATAGTGCCGTTTTCACGGATATGGCGCAGGAGGTCTAAGTACTGTTTCATAGGAACTATTTGATACCGAACGCAAAGATGATTGCCTGCTCATAAACCTCTCCCGGACGGAGGACTGGCGAAGGGAATTCTGGTTTGTTAGGTGCGTCAGGATAGTTCTGACACTCGATAGCCACGCCTGTATAATCCTCATAAGTATGTCCATTCTTGCCCGCAGGACATCCTGAAAGCCAGTTTCCGGTATACACCTGCACACCAGGCTGGGTTGTATACACTTCCATCACGCGTCCACTCTCAGGAGCATAAAGTTCTCCACAGAACTGAAGCTGACCTGGTTGGGCGCCATCGATGACCCAACAGTGGTCGTAACCCTTTCCTATCTTAAGAGGCTCGAAATCAGCCTTGATATCCTGACCTATAGGCTTGCCATTCACAAAATCCATTGGAGTTCCGGCCACAGGCTCGCTTTCTCCGAGAGGAATCTGAGTTGCATCTGTAGGAAGATACTCCGATGCATTCAGCTTGAGGATATGACCGAGGATGTCGCCGTTGCCCTCGCCGTTAAGGTTGAAATAAGCGTGGTTAGTGAGGTTGATTACTGTAGGGGCATCTGACTCTGCGGTAAGAGTCAGACGGAGTTCACAGTCCTCGCTCCATTCATAACGTGCTACAGCCTTCACTGCGCCCGGATACCCCTGCTCACCATTCTCGGAGTAATAAAGGAACTCCACGCCACCTTCGTGCTCACGCGACTCCCATACCTTGTTCTGGAAACCTTGAGGACCTCCGTGAAGATGATTAGGGCCATTGTTTATCGGAAGGGTGTATTCCACGTCATCAAGAACAATCTTTCCAAGGGCGATGCGGTTGGCATATCGTCCTGGGATTTTTCCCGCGCATGGGCCGTCACTGAAATAACTCGCAGCTTCAGGATAGCCGAGGACAACATCTGCAAGATTTCCGTCCTTATCAGGAACAGCTACCGACACGATGCCGGCACCTACGCTTGAGAGCTGCACATATGCTCCTTTTTCATTGGTAATAGTATAGAGGAATATCTCCTTTCCGCATGGGGACGTACCCCAGAGTTCTTTTGTGATTTTCATATTGATAAGATGTTAATTCTATGGTTTAGGGCAAAGGACAACTGACTCGTTTGCCGCAAGAGCCTGATAGAGTTCTGCCAGAGAATCATATTCAGCCTCATATATTGAAGCACCGTCATTAAACTGGAACTTAACAATTCCTACGGCCCATGAATATACGTATTCCGCACGGAGACGCAATTCAAAAGAGCCGCCATCAGCTATCGCTATAGCACCAATACGGTTATAAGACGGGGCTATCTCAAACGGCACGAATGACCCCGCAGGAACCGGCACCTCAACACCATCCTTAAGATATAGCAATCTGCCTTTCATAGAGGCATTAGTGACCCTGAAACGTTTAGGATAATATACCGCTACATCCTCCTGAGAGCTGATTCTGATATCTCCTGCACTCACAATGTTTTTTGTCCTGAAAGGAATGATTTTGCGTTCTCCTGTCTGATCGGCCACATAAGGCTGACGGAAAAGATCCATCACAGCATCGTCCTTGGAGATAGCCTCAGCTGCTCCATATAATCTTTCCTTTTCTCTGTCTGCTGCCACGTGATAAATGAACTGTCCCGGCTTTGACGGATTTTCCTGAATCTTTATCACACCGTCCGCATCCGGAACAAGCCATGCCGGATCTATAGCAGACTTATCCAATTCAAGCATAGGGGCATCAATATATATGTCAAACGCAGTTCCAAAAGGATCCACACTCAATTGTTCCGCATCAGACACACTTGCCATATCCGACTTGAAACTGGTCACATCAAATTCCAACATGACCGGCTGACCCGGCTGATAATCAAGAGATACATCAGTGACAGGATTTTCCATTGTTCCTTGGACGACATTTCCATAAGTATTCCCTCCAACCTTTATCTGAGCAGAGAAGTGGAACGGATGGAAGGTTGCCAATTCAAAGACAGCCGATTTATAAAGGCCTGTTCCGGTACATTCGCCTACGGAATACACCGTAGAAGCCAATTCTCCAGGATCTCCCGTTGTAACAGAAGGCGAACCATAAGGATTTGATGCTATTCTGACGACCTCATCTGCCTTCGGAATCCTGGTTCTGAGATGGAAGGTAGCACCTTGTCCCGGAGTGCCGTTTTCATTTCTGAAGAAGCCCATCACGCGACCTGCCGTAGAAGACCACTTGGAGGCATCTATCTTATAGAAATCAAAATAATATGTATCCTCAGGAAGATCGTGATTATGCTCGAGATTCTCCGAATAAAGCAGGAATTCATCCACATTATAAGGCGCTGTAAACTTATGGTTCGGAGTCACATAATCAACATAATATGTTCCCAAAGCATCGACAAAAGTAGCATCATATTGAGATGGACGAGACCTGTACACCTGACCTAAATGCGAGGTAAACTCCACTCTTGCATGTTTCTTCTGCGGCACCATATAATAATAAATAACCTCATCTGCAGGCATCGCACCTACATACGACCGAAGATTGTGCAGAAGTATTCTGTTATTGGTCTCACTCACAAAAGTTGCTGTCTTGGTCAGAGATTCGAAATGATCGGCCTCAATCGTAACAGAGACCGTCTCACCGGTCTGGTGCCCGAGAATGGTTTTAAGGTATATGCGCTGAACTCCGGGATTATGCACAGTAAGTACGTATTTATAGCCTATACCATTATCCTCGCCGTAACCTTCTTCGCCCCTCAATATAACAGGAAGCACCATGCCGGATGCATTTCGCACGTCAAGATCATTCACGGACACAAGCACATCCATCGGGAACATCTCCTCCGGAAAGTCTTCCGGAATGTGGAACATCATGGTAACATTCTCACCAGATTGCCCACCGTATATATTGGTTGTGATCCAAGCAGGGACAAAGGTCTGTTTCCTGACTGTCGTCACTTTTATGGTTCTTGTCAATCTTCCATATCTGACAACAAGGGTTCCTTCACGCTTGCCTTTTTCACCCATCTCATTGAGATATATCCTTATCATACCCCTGCCGTTGCTTGGATTGAATTCATGGTCAAACGGGGTCAATGCAACCTCATTGCCGTCTTCCCATGAAAGTTCAGGCTCCGTCAACACGCCTCCAGCAAGACTCTCCAGAGTATAAAAAAGCTGGTAATCACGATATGGCGCTACAAAATCATCCTCAGCAACCACAACTGATGTCTTATCCACCGTAAGCCTGTATTCACCATCCGATATAGCTGCAATACCTTGAGAAACCGCTATCCATACATTGTTTGTAGGAGGAGTCTGCAATGCTTCAGCAAAAGTTTCCTTTCCATAGCTGAGTGTACCATCTATAAATATCGTATAATGATGATTCCTTAGAATCGGCATATTTATACCTTCTTCATCAATGATGGAAATGCGGTAATAAAGAGATGGTCCTCCGTTCTGAGAACCCTTTACAATGAAATCGACAGGGTTGGATGAAGTGTTGGGACTTTCAAACACATATTCATCTGCATTGGTGCGGACATCCAGATAATCGGCCAGTCTGGCAGTGTTGTCAGGAAGGGTAACGAATGGATTATCGTGAGACGGTGCCTCAAATACACCCTTCTCATAATTATAAGGGGCTACTGTGCCGAATGCGTTAGTATTGACAATAATCCATCCCTCTTCCTTGAAATCAACATCATCAGACACTTCAAGAGAAAACTTAGCCTGATTACGGAGAAGTTTAACTGCAGTCTCACGCGTGTTGCATGCTTTAAGTTCATCAACGGTCTTTCGCGCCCAATATATCATACGCCCGGCAGAAGCCTCCAGCGAAGACATCAACTCTATCTCCGTCATGCCTCGGTAGCTGTCTTCTTCGAAGAATGTGAGATTCTGGTTTCCTACAAGCTGCAGGATTTCTGCATGTTCGGGAACCGACACCTCAACTGTACCGCTCATGGATACGGTGCTGCCCGTTTCAGGTGCGTCATGATTCAATTTCGCCTTTACGGTAGTGATGAAGATTCCGTTTTCGTCAAAACAGAATACCTGCATCTGCTGCACTCCTCCACCGTCAGGATCGACAGCTTTGGTCCACACCTGGTCCTGAACGGCAACATCCATCATGAAACGTACGGTGACATATCCTTCCTGAGCCTCCGTACGCAGAGACTCCTCGCTCTGACAGGAAGCCATCAGAAACGACAGGCAAAAGACAAAAAGATATTTCACTATATTCTTCATGATAGTCTGATCTTAATAATTATCACGCACACAACGCACAGCCGTATTACTGCTGGTAGAGGATGTCTGGGTGTTCTGCACATAGTTCTTTCCATCAGCCGTATATGCACACCAATAATACTTTCCTGACAGGACCTCTGCCATGGCATCACTTGCATATTGATGGTCAAGTATGATCTTGACCTCCGCTTCGGTAGGAAGCCTCCAGTCATCGTATATCTTGCCGTCACGGGTGACTTCAATGTATTCCTTGCAATGAGAAGCTGCAACTGTCAACGAAGAAGGCGACTGGGTTGCACCAAGCTGTGACGCAATCATGAATGATGGAGAAACCAGCTTGGAGTTATCTGCATTACCCAACGTATATCCATTCTCATCAAGACGAGGAATAGCGACGGTATATAGAGCGGAAGTCGCTGTCACATGCACATGATACATACGTGGATTGTTCAAGCCGCCAATATCCTTTGACCTTTTAGTATTTCCTTCCCAATAGTAGTATTTAATATCATACGAACTCCCTGAAGTAGCAGCATACTTTGAGGCGAACAGGTTACTGTTGCTTGCAGTGGAGGTATACTGCCACTTACTGCTGGCCCAGTCTGCACCGGCATAGTTAGGATTTCCCTTCTTCTCATATGTAGTGCCTCCGAAGTCGCTCCTATAGGAATAATACCCATGCTCATTAGTAATATACAGCGTAGGTGACTGAGTTACCGTGAACTCAGCAGTCTGGCCAGTTTCATTGGTAACCCTGAAACGCATATATCTGATGGCATTTCCATGGCTGTCCTTAGAGGATGACTCAATTGCTGCGACGGCAGCCTCATATTCCTCAAGAGCCTTGAGATATGCATAATATTCAGGGTACTTGGCAGACCATTTCTGAATTTCGTCCAAATAATCATCATACTTTTTCTTCAAGGCATCATATTCAGCTTGAGCATCTCCAGAATAATCATACCATCCGGATGATTTATAAAACTCTACTGTTCCATTGTTTCTTCTCCATTTTACCTTTCCCCAATTATTGCTATGATTATTAGCAATCGCGTTCAACGTAGCATCATTATCAGGATTCTCCACCTCCTGAGGCTTGCCCGCAGGCTCCGGAACAGGAACAGGCTTTACCAGCTTGGCAATCTCCGCATCCATCTCAGCCCTGGTCATGGCAACGAAAGGAGATACTATCTTGATGCCTCCGTTAAGTGCATTCTGCACGGCAGTCGCCTTGATGGAGCTATATACTCCGTATTTGTCGTTTGTGGACAGGTCCACCTTTTCGTCAAGATAGTTATAATAATAAGCCTCAAGAAGTTCTATACCATCAGCCGGAATAAAAGAAGAAGATGCAAATTCAAGAGTAAAGTCATCCATGTTGACGTTGTACATATCCACATGGTCAGTATTCAACTGCAGATACTCAGGTCCCTGAGTGCCTCCTACATGCACCGTCTTCGGAGTCCATTCCTGCACATCATAATAGATGTACTCGAAGGTCTGCGGATTGGTATCGGCAGCCGCTCCCGGACGGTTGAGTCTGATGTTCACCGAATAATGATGATTTCGCTCGAACGATGAGGTATTGGTCATAGGAATCTTGAACCATGAGTTCTTGTAATCCACCTCATTTTCTCCCTCAATGCGCTTCATCGGGAGATTGACTACTACACATGTCTCATAATCCAGAAGACTGGCATCTTTCCATGTGTGAGGATAGACATAGGCGATGAGGGTAACCTTCTTCGGGTCAGTCTCCGGATGCCAACCGAAATATGCACTGCTGCCCTTAGCTGTATTCCTTAGGGTTGCCGTAGTAGAAATGACATCCTCACCGGAAAGGATGAATGCGTCACAAGGAAGATTGCGTATATGATAGAGACCTCCTTCTGACTCCAGGTCATCGCGGAAGTGATGGAAAAAGACGTTTTCACCGGCATTGATGGTGATCTCGACCTTGGCTGCAGCACGGCGGAGCTCACCCTTGAGAATGGTATTATTGGCAGCAACGCCGTCATTCAGACGCAACGGAGAGTTTCCGTTTTCATCGGTAGCAAGAGCGTCCATAAGGAAATACCTTGGAGCATTTGCTGAGGTAAGTCCGGAATGATGGATGTATTCATCCTTCTGTCTGTTATTCAGGAGGGCGGCATATGTGGTCTGTGAAGCCAGTTCCTCCTTGGAGAAACTTGTGTTTGCCACGAGATAGACAAAGAATCTGTCATCGGGATTGAATTCGCTCCTCTTGCAGTTGAGAGTAAGGCTGCCGGAATTATTGACCTCGTATCTGTCATAATAGACCCTCTCTCCTTTGGCATTGTTTTCATCTGCCTTGAATATGAATACATCAAGGCTGTTGATGTAGGATTCGGTTTCATTGTCGGCAACTGCCTTCGTGCCCGCAGAAGCGAGGTCGAGGATGATGGATTCATTCATAGGCACCTCCACCATCTCCTTCTCAAGACAGGAGACGGCAGACAGCAACACTGCTGAAAGCAGAATGATATTCCAGACCCTTTTAATCATCAGTCAGTTACCGTAATTGTCAATTTATTGGCATCAGTGCTGCCCGGCCAGTAATAGTTATCCTGGCTGCCATTGATGAGCAGATATTCATATTCACCTGTAGTAGAGCCAGTCGGCGAATATATTATGGCGAGATTGACCTTATCACCGGATTGAAGAGTCTCGCCTGGTGTCACCTGTATGCGATACCAATTGTCAGGATCGGCACTTACAGGAAGGCTCACCTCCTGCAGGCCTTTGAACACCTTGACCGTCACCTTGTCGGAGAGTTCATCCAGAATCATCGGTCTCCATTTCTCATTCTGCGGATACGACATCCTGAAGTAGCACTCGAAAGGATTGTCGACGGACATCTGTGCCGGAGCTGTCGGCCTGTCTTCGTCCTCTGTATCCTCAAGATAAGAATGAGTAGGGTAATCGAACCAGAGGTCGGTCATATCAGCCTCTTCCCAATCCGCCACCTGATAATTCAGGATGATTCTTCCTTCTGATGTGACTGTAAAAAAGATCTTGTAATGAGTGTCACGGACTATCTTGGGAAGGTATACATATCCATGCTTGAGCACTCCGTCCTCTCCTACCGAATATTGGATATGGACAGCTGCCTGTCTTTCATCCACCTTAGTCTGCCACACACTTCCACCTACTTCTGTTTCCGGGATATATACATCCGACAAAAGGAGATTGTAATCGGCTGCATTTGTGCTTCCGGACATTGCCACATTAGTAAGCGGAGTCTCCTCAGTCATCAGGTCGCGTCCTATAGCACGGTTAGGAATAGCTGCAAGTGTGAGATCATCAGCAGGAAGATAATACATATACTGTCTACATCCTGCCTTGAGGTAGCTTACAGAATGGACTTTCGCCGCAACAGTACCCTGAGCTTTGGCAGCATAGACAGAAAGCTTGGCCAATGGCCGGAAGAGTTTGAAGGTCACTTTCTTTTTAAGAAAAAAATGGTCCTCATGACCAGGAGCGGTATTAAGTTCGTCCGAAACCTGACTCACATCTATGGATTCGCTCTTGACGCAGTACATCGGCATCGGAGCATCAGACTTGAGAAATTGGAATCTTGCAGAGGCAAGCTGCTTCTGAGACGGTCTGTCGGGGAAAGTGAAACCATCCGACATATTGACAGATGTCTCGTTTACGAAGATGTAAAACAGCACATCATATTCCCCCCTGACAGGAAGTGCAAGATCGATGAAAATAGGCTCATTTGAAGCGGATTCGCGGAAATATCGTCCCACAAAATCTCCGTTATCTTCCCTATATGCATATATACGTACAGAGCCAATTACCTTTTCCTGTTCGGTAATCTCTGCCTTTGTCGCCTCACTATCAAGATTAATCTGGACCGTCACATACTGCTCCTCGACATGATCCGTTTCCTTGGAACACGAACCAAGCATGGCAGACGCCACGAAAAGCGCTGCCATAAAACGCAGAATATGAAGGATCCTTATCATTTAAATTCCGGTGTAACATCCGTAATTGCCCAGTCAGGCATAGTTATCTCCACCTCGGCGGACTTGAATCCGATCTGGAACGGAATAAGAACCTCCTGTTTCGAACAGTCAATATACTTGCTGTTCTCGCTAAGAAATTCCGCAAAATTAACAACTGCAAGCTCCGTCCCTTCCAGAGACAGCACCTTGAGGTTTACATTTTCATGATCTTTATGCCTCATGATATTGCAGACAGCCGTCACCTTGTCCGTTCCGTCATAAACGGAGTTCAGGATATATGTAGTCTCCGCATCGGCTGCCGCAATGTTGTTGTAATCGGTATATGGACTTACTCCTTCCAGAACTATCTTCAGAGCAGAAGGAGTCCCTGTGACCTCAACGCTCACGTCATAGTGCGAAGCTGCAAAATGAGCTGTTGAATATGTCACCTGTCTATGTTCATCAAAAGGCGCGATTGTCTGCTCCAAGGAAGCCCAATACAAAGGATCGTTGCCGGAGACTTCCTCTCCGCTCCAATATGCATCGGCACCGAAACAGAGATTAGAGAAAGTGCTGCGAAGACTGATATCCCTCGTGGAAGTAGAGTATGGGTTGCCCAAAAAGACTATCCTGTAATCACCTTCAGCCAAAGAAGGAAGCATTACGCTCTGAGCCGCCACTTCCTCATCCGAGAGCATTGTACGGGACAGGCAGTTGCCTGCTTTGTCAAATATGGACATCTGTACCTTGTCTATCTTGTCCGGGAAGATTTCCGTCTGTCCGTCTCCCAGATAGCTGAGGTTGACCACGTACCGGTTGTAGCAATCACTGTAATCCTCGCTGATGCAGGAACTCAGGAGTCCCCACATCAGCAGAACGATTACATATATGTGATTGAGCTTCATGAAAATTATTAGAATTCAGGAGTAACGTTGATTACAACCCACTTAGCTACTTCAAGAGTGATGTCGAGACATCTGTCCTGATGCTGAAGGTTAGTCTCATTGAAGTTGATGTTCATTCTATAGATCTTACCAGGCTCGAATGTTGTCACCACCTCAGTTGAATTCAGTCTGTAAGTGTTGGTGTAGAGATATCCTGGAGTACCGTTATTTGCCTCAAGCGCTGCCTGATTCTCATACTCGATCACATTGAGAAGGAGGGCTGGAGAAGGCGCACCCTTGCAGAAGAAGTTATAAGCGATATCTGTTGCCAAAGACGGGTTGGTTGCAGTGAACTCAGCAACAGGATGTGAGTTGCCGGCTCCTTCCTGACCGTTCAGACCATTGAAGAAGTCGTTGTTCCACTTGCTGGTCTTCATCTGAGTCTGGAAATAAGTAAAGATATCCTGCTGGGTGATCTGAACGCTTCTGAGAGTATTGAGAGCGCTTGTACGGAAGTCGCACTTGTCATAGAAGTCAGCAAATGCCATGCTCACAACCTTTACAATCTTTTCTGAACCGGTCGGAAGGCTGCAGCCTACACTCTTGACCTCGAAACGTGCCACATGAGGAAGGATGTTGAGCTTTACGCTGTATACATTCGACAAGTGGTTTCCGTTTTCAGCATTATTGTGGGTGTTTGACTGAGGAGCTCCCAGAGTTCCTTCTGCATAAAGAGGGAAGTTGGTAACGTCCTGATAGTTGATAATCTCAAGTTCCCTGTCAAGGTTAGTCTCCTGAGTTGCAACAATCTCGGTGAAGTTACCCACAACGATAACCTTCTTGACTGCTGCAGGAAGGAAGTGGAACTTAGCTGAGATGTTTCCGGCCATAGCAGTAAGCTCTGCCGCGTCAAAGTAAACATCTGCCTTATTACCATCTACATCCTTTGCCTCATAGAGAGATGTACCATCTGAGAAGAAGAACTGCAGAGAGTTAAGCTTTACATTCTTTCCTTCAAGGTCTCCAACTCCTCCGATTGCTTTTGTGCTTGGGAACACGTTGTTGATCTTAACCTCGACACTCTTGAGATTCTTGCTCTTCTGAGCTGGTGTCTCATCTTTCTGGCATCCTGCGAATGCCACCATTGCAGCGAAAACTGCACACATGAATTTAGTACTTTTCATGGCTTTAATATTTGAGTTAATAATGATTTGATATGATTTTATTCGTATTTTTTCAAGTACTCCTCGATATCCTTTCTCTGCTGTTCTTCCGAAGCATATGCCGCATTGATTGCATCGATATTCTTCTGAGCCGTGAGGCATCCGTGTTCAAGAGCCTTCTGCAGCCAAGGCATAGCCTCTTCAAACTTAAGCTGCATCATCAGGGTCACTCCAATGGAATTATATGCCCTCATGTCGTCACTGACCTGCATAAGAAGTCCGTATGCCTGAACATAATCCCCATCGTTAATCAGAGAATCAGCCTTTCTGATCAGTTCCACAGCCTTGTCGTCAGTAGAATCATAATACACAGCCTTATAACGGGCACATCTGAGATGTGGATAGATCTGATCAAGCATTTTTTTCCAGACTTTTCCTTCATCCAAGGACTTTATGGCAACTTTCTTTTTCTCATCAGAGAGCTGGCTGTCAATAATAGCAACAACCTGGTCTCTTTCCTCTATGGATGACTGCAGGAGATGCCTGCGGAGTCCTTCCCAGTTTTCCTCTCCATTGCGGATAAAGAAGTTACTCTCCGTAAGACCATATTGAGGACGATTTACCATGATGTAATCAATAAGGGCCTTGGCACGGTTCTCTCCAAGCCAATTATTGAACTTTCTGGTTCCTTCCGGAGATGCATAACCCGCAACTTCTATCTTATCCACCTTGTAATGAGGATTGCTATAAATCTTATCCACGGCATCAAGAATCTTCCCGAATGTAACCTCATTATTGAAAACAGTTGAGTCTATCTCTATTCTCGAAACCTTGAAAATAATTTCAAGTTCATCCTGACCGAAATCCCAATTGCGGGAAATCTCAGCCAGATGGTATTCAGGAGCAAGCCTCTGGACCTTAGGTTCCTCAAACAGAGATGCCTGCGCAATATTCTCATTGCTTATTTCTTTCTCACATGCACATCCTACCATCTGCCTTCTTATCCCAAGAACAGCGTTCTTCATCCACCTCTTCAAAGGCACTTGAGCCACATAAGAATATATACCTTCATTCTGCAGGGTCTGATTGGACGAAAGTCCCCATGACGAATCCCCTGCTATCGCATACTCCTGCCTTTCCCTCTTGAAGCGTCCCTTGCTATAAATCTCAAGAACCTCAAGAAAAAGCGTATCCTTTCCGTTGTAGATATATGGAAGTATGACTTCCTTGCGTTGAGAAGGTATGTCCGACTTATCCGTGTCGACCTCAAACGTTACGGTCACCTTACTGCCATCATGAGTCATGTTCTGATTAATGACCGACGTCTGGGCTGACATTGTCACAGCCGCAATAAGTAATATAATGAATGCTAATAACCTCTTCATACCATCTCCTCCTTACTTTATCATATACACAAAAGAAACCCCCAGAGATGTGAGTCCGAGGGCATACTTCTGCACTGTCTGCTTGAAAAGTCCGCATTTGCGGCTTTCGTATTCGTCATATGCTGTGTACCAGCAGCCGAGTCCGGCTGTAAGCTCGATATTCCATCTGCGGGCTATCGGATACGCATATCCATATGTCACCCCGGCGCCTATCGCCCATCCCTGCATACGGGATTCCTCCAGAATGGACAACGGCAGTCCGCCGATATTGAATTGCGTGAAATTGGCATTAATGCCTACGAAATGTCCTTGAAAACTATTACAGAACCAATACCTGACTTCCGGAGAAACAAGCCAATGTTTCAGCTTCATATTCTTCCCGCCGTCCAGAGTAAAAGGGTTGTAACCTCCTTCAAGTTCAACAGTCCAACGAGGAGCAAAAGAATACTCTACACCTACATTAGGCGTGGTAGTAAGAAGGTATAAAGTATTGGACTTTACCGACAAATTTTGGGCATTTGTCGCAGTCTCAAAAAAGAACAATACTGATAAGAGTAATAGTATCAGTCGCTTCATGGGGATAGTACATCAACAACCCACAAAGATAACAAATGCCGATGATTAATCAATAATTTATTTATAAATAAACTCATCAGAAAGCACTTCAGCCATATCATCATAGGACGGAGTATCCGGCTCATCGGTAAAGACAGCCTCGATCTTTCCTCCTTTGCTGCAGATATACACTCTCGGAATCCTCGATTGCGCAAAAAGGGAGTATACATTGCGGTCGGATTGTGCTGAATAAGGCATGGTAAGGCCGTTTTCTTCCCAGAACCTTGCAATGGAAGCATCTGATTCTTCCCTGCTTATAAGGACAAATCTCACCTCTGAAGAAAACCTGTCATAGAGCTTCTGGACCTGAGGCAGAGTCTTCTGACAGTCCGGGCATTCAGTGTGAAAGAATACTACACATGAAACTGTTTCCTTAAGATCTGAAGACGACACCCCTGTTCCATCGTTCATTTCAATAGAAAACTCAGGAAGATAGTCCCCTACTTTGAGTTCATATGCATTCTGATCATCGTATATACATGAACAAAACCCGAGAAGTGAAATAAGAAGATATATTGACCTTAGTTTCATACTATCTGATATTCTGCAAATAAGCAAACATTCTGTCTTCAGGCGCATCCTTAAGAAGCACCGTCTTGTCCTTGTCAAGGAGGTAGAGAGACGGTATCGCACGTACATTATAGAGAATCTCGTTCCTTATGGCAAAATCCGGGTCAAAGCCGTTATACCATTCTTCCGGATACACAGGCATATATGAGCGCCACTCATCCAGGTCTTCGTCTATATAAATATTCAGGACAGCTATCACGCCTTCTGAAATCATCTGTGATATAGAAGGATCTCCCTTGAGGATATTGATTATATTCATACATGCCCCGCAGCCAGGATTACTGAAGAAAAGCAGGGTAAATGGGGCTTGTATACCGTAAAGGGTGCGTATTCTTCCGCGGGCATCAGCAAACCTGAAATCCGCCGCCTTTGTTCCGACTTTATTCAATGCGCACAGTCGTGCATCTCTTGCGTATTTATCGCGTATTTCTGGAGAAAGTATTCCGCATCCTGCCAGTTTTGCAGCATAGACTCCGTAGAAATCTTCGTTTCGCAGCGGTGAATTCGGATCGAAAAGATATTTATCCACCAGGTCACGGAAAGTCTCGAAAATATTAGATGAGGTATCCTTTGTCTCACATGCCAAAGCCTTATCATAGAGTCTTTTGACCGCTTTCTCTGCAGCAGGCATTCTGATGGAGCTCAATATCTGGGTCCAGTTGGCGAACTTCTGCTCGACATCTTCTCTGCGCACTCCGCTTACATAAGTAGAATCGCACGGATAAGCACGGGATGGATCCAGAAGCGCATTCCACATGTTAGCCGCCATATACTCAGCTCTGTCAAGAGGGTTCTCCATCATTGCAGGTGGCACAATTTCGGGAAAAGGTAGAGCTTTGAACTGCTCTGCCTTTTTATTATTTCCACATGCCGCTGCTGCTATGATAACAACGGAAATTATTATCAGTCTAATTTTCATGCTTTGACTTTGCCGCCTGTGATATATTGATCATAAAGTCACCGATCTTCTCAAGTTCCGCAAGCACATCCATATAGTAAACACCAGTGAGGTAGTTATAACTGTTGCTCTCGATGTTGATTATATGCTCCTCACGGAGATGATTGCGGCACTCGTTGATATTGTACTCAGCATTTTCTGCATTAGAAATATCTGACAGATTCTCGGTCTTGAGGTTCTCGATCATTACATCATAACTCTTCTGCACGAGGTCCAGCATCTTGTTGAGACGGTCAAGGATAGACTTGTCAAATACCTTTCCATGGGCATTCTTTCTCTTGAGGATTCTTCCGATAGCCTCACCCGAGTCTCCGAGAGATTCCATCTCACCGATAATCTTATACATAGCCTTGATCTTGTCGGCAGCCTCCTGGCTGACTCCTCCCTTTGACACCTCGTTGAGGTAGGTCGCTATTTCAAACTCAATCCTATCGGTGATTTCCTCGTACTTGATAAGTTTGTCATTAAGAACATCAAACTTCTCAGGATTCTGCTCGTTCACAGCCTCACGAAGATAAGTGAATCCGTTGCGGCAGATTTCCGAGAAATGGATGATTTCCTGCTGA
Organism: Candidatus Cryptobacteroides sp.; assembly: GCA_045127905.1. Classification (GTDB taxonomy): domain Bacteria; phylum Bacteroidota; class Bacteroidia; order Bacteroidales; family UBA932; genus Cryptobacteroides. Next base: position 31,946 of record JBGVQX010000072.1, on the reverse strand, counting down.
GCCTCGCTGATTGAAAGTTCCGCAGTGCTGAGAGGACCTCCTGAAATATACTTGAGTCTGAATACCTCTGTCTCGCCCTTAGGCTCCTTGACAAGCCATACGACTGCCTTCTCGATAAGAGGTGTAAACCATATGAGAACGAGAGTGTTGGTAACATTGAAAAGAGTGTGGAGCATCGCGATTCCATAAAGAAGGGAATTCTTATACATTTCCACTGTTTCCGGAGCCGCGGTAACACCGCTGTTCGCTATAGTAGCCAACTGGTGACTTGCCTCGACAGGGTTATAGAAATTCAATGACTCCATAATCACGCAGATAAGCTTCACTATAGGTCCGAACAGAACCAACACCCAGATCACTCCTATGATATTGAAGATCGTATGTGCACGTGCCGCTCTCTTTGCAGAAGTATTGGCCACTGCGGCTGCTATATTGGCTGTGATGGTCGTTCCTATATTCTCTCCAAGCACCATTGCTACAGCGAGCTGGAAGTCGATAAGACCAGAAGCTGCAAGAAGCATTGTGATGGCCATTGTGGCACTTGATGCCTGCAGGACGATTGTAAGCACAGCACCTGCGATAAGGAAGAGGAGAATAGAACCGAAGCCGAAGCCGTTGATGCTTCCGAAGAAGTTCATCATGCCTGTCTGGTACTCACCGAGAATCGCATTGGAACAATCCTTCATGAAAGTCAGTCCCACATACATTACTGCAAATCCCATAAGGAACTGGCCCACATTCTTGAGTCCGTTCTTCTTGGAAGAATGCATCAGATAACCAAAAGCCATCATAGGGACGGCAAAGAGGGCTATATTCACGGAGAAACCGAGGGATGTGATCCATGCGGTAAGTGTAGTGCCTATATTAGCTCCCATGATTACGCCTATGGCGTTTCCGAGAGTAAGCAGACCTGCATTCACAAAACTTACCACCATGATGGTAGTTGCAGATGAAGACTGCACAAGGCAGGTCACTACTGTTCCGGTAAGTACACGCTTGAATGCATTTGATGTCATCTTGGCCATGAAGGCTCTGAGGCGGTCGCCTGCAGATTTCTGAAGGCCTTCACTCATGAGTGCCATACCGTAAAGGAACATTGCAAGTCCACCAAGTACGGAAAGCACGTTTAGAATAGTTGTCATATAAAACTTTAATAAAGAATTACGGGTAATTTAGGCACAAAAATATAAAAAATCCTTAGATTTGCCTGCTATTTGTGCATTTTTAGCCTAAAAATATGAAACATCTGAAACTCATCATAATATTTCTTTTTATTCCTATTCTTGCATCAGCCCAGTTTTATGTCACTGGAGACGACCCTGGTCATCTGAAATGGTACAGCATCAAGACAGACAGCTATGAGGTCATCTACCCCGAAGGAACTGATTCACTGGCAAAGGTCTATGCAGGAAAATTGGAAAAATTCAAGATTCCGGTATCAAGAACAAGCGGATATATCACGGGAGAGGGAGACGGAAGGCTTATGCCGGTTGTGCTGCATGCACACAACACGTCAAACGGATCCGTGGCATGGGCCCCAAAGAGAATGGACCTTTTCACCATCCCATCTGCATATTCACCGGAGCCGTTTCCATGGAGCACCATGCTCTCGATACACGAGTCACGCCACGTGACCCAGATGCAGTTCGGAATGACAGGAAACATCAAGTACGGCACATGGGCATTCGGAGAGATGTTCAATATACTCGTATCAATTATCTATCCCGGCATGGCGATGATAGAAGGAGATGCCGTGATAGCAGAGACTGCATTCACAAGATCCGGACGAGGCCGTATAGCAGATTTCCTCAACTATTATCGCGTGGCATTCGACAATGGAGACTCGCGCAGCTGGGAACAGTGGAGATACGGCTCACAAAGAAACTACACACCAGACTATTATGCTCTCGGATACCTCACTCTCGGAGGATTCAGATATCTTTACGACTGCCCCGATTTCACAGACCAGGCACAGCATCTAGCAGCTCGTAATCCTTTTAACTTTGGAGCATATCACGCTACTACGAAGAAGGTCTCGGGAAAGAAATTCAAGGAAGCTTTTCAGGAGGTGAAGGACACCGTAACTGCATTATGGGCAGCAGATGCTGCAGCAAGAGCACCTTTTATGCCTTCTGAACCGGTGACCGGAAAAACGAGGCATTACACCGACTATGAAGGCATGATTGCTGTGGGACATGACCTCTATGCCATCAAGAAAGGGTTTGTAAACGCACCTGCACTTGTGCGGATAGGCGCTGACGGAAGCGAATCCATACTTTCGAATTTCTCATATGAGACCAGCAAGCTCAATTGGTCCGAAACTCAGAACAGACTCTACTGGAGCGAATCTGTTCCGGACCCCAGATGGAGCATGAAATTCAATTCCAAAATCAGATATGCAGACCCTCGTAAAACCGGAAAGAAGAGTCTCAGCAAAGGAAAGACAGGACTTCTTTTCAATCCTGTCGCGGATGCCGAGGGAATATCGGCTGTAGAGTATCTTGTGGAAGGAGGGTCCGCTATAGTGAGACTCGATACGGGCACAGGGGAAAAGGTCTCATACGCAGAGGCCCCGGACTCTCTCCAGATAGTGGAAATCGTGGAAGGAGGAAATGTTCTTTACGCCACAGCCATTTCAGATAACGGCTATGGAATCTACTCCTATGAAAACATGAAGTGGAATACTCTCCTTGAGCCTTCGCCTGTGATGATCACCGGCTTCAAGGATTGCAGGGAAGGACTGATGTTCTGCTCAGACAGGACAGGTGTGAACGAACTCTACATATTCGACCCTGCAAGCAGAGAAATAATTCAGAAGACAAACACTAAATACGGCTCGAAAGACCACCAGTGGAGTGAGGACGGGCAGTACCTCTACTATACTTCACAGACAATGAAAGGCAAGCACATCTTCCGCACGCATGCGGATTCGCTTATCAGCCGTAAAGTGGATTTCTTCGAAAGATACAGCTACCCTATAGCAGAAAAGCTCGCACAGCAGGAAAAAACTGCAGCTCATATAAACGGAGACGCTGAAGCTGTTCCTCACGTGCCTCTCAAACATTCGGAGCCTAAGGAATACAGCAAACTTTCTCATATGTTCAACCTCCATTCATGGGCTCCCGTGTATGTGAGTGTAGACAGAATCATGAATATGTCATTCGACTATATCTGGCAGGCTGCATCCCTCGGAATCTCTGGCATCATGCAGAACCGTCTTGCCACGGCTGTCGGGGAATTCGGCTACTCAGCACATCCGGATCCTTACAATCCTGAAAAATGGAGGCATTCCGGACATGCGAGACTCACCTATTCCGGACTTTATCCGGTGATTGAAGCATCAGTGGATTTCAATGACAGAGCGGCAAGGCAGTACTATGCATGTGCATACATCCAGGACAAAGGAACGGGAATGGAAATACGCAACACCGAACTCTCCAATTCTTATCTGCAAGGCAAGCTTTCCATGTACATACCATGGAAATTCTCTGACGGAGGATGGTACAGAGGATTAATCCCTAAGGTAACCTATACCATCAGCAACGATATGTTCAACACTGCGATGACAGTGATGAGCACACGTCCTGAAGACGGAAGCGTTCAGGGAGACCCTACATTTATAGGAGTCACAGAAGGTGAGAATACGATCAGACAAAACGTCACAGCTTCCCTCAGAGGCTACACATCCATGGCTACACCTAATTCTGCCGTATATCCGAGATGGGGCCTTGGACTTGAGGTAGGAGCTTCCACAGGAGTGGAAAGTTATCAGTACATCGCACCCATGGGATATATCTACGCCTACGGATATGTGCCGGGATTCACTCGTACACAGGGCTTAAAACTGACAGCTTCATTGCAGATGAAACTCCGTGAGGACTCATACTTCAGCCTTCCTCTCATAGACGTGCTTCCTAGAGGTCTTAGTTCCAATGCAGCACTTGCACAATGGCTCTCCATCAGAAATCCTCAGCTTGCTAAATTCACAGCAGATTATGCAATTCCTATCTACATAGGAGATATTCCACTTGGAGGAGGGTGCGTATATATCAAACGAATGGTCTTAAACCCTCATTTCGATTATATGAAAGTCGGGAACAAGAGCCTGAACTCCATTGGAACAGAACTGCTATTCGACCTCAACCGGGCATTATGGATTGAATGGCCTTGTTCTATCGGAGCAACCTACTCATACAATACAGGAAGCGGATTCAAAAGCATAATGAGCGAAAGCGGCATCAATATGGACCGTAACCACTGGGGTTTTGTATTCAATGTCTCATTTTAAACATACATATATGTCAATAATCAACGAAGCACTCGCACCATGCAGCAAATGCGGACAGCAGCACAAAGTTATAGTATACAGAAGCATCAACATATCGGAAAACCCCGAACTTAAGGATAAAGTTCGTGACGGTTCCCTCTTTCTGTGGGAATGCCCTCACTGCGGCCAGGTGAACCTTGCCAAGTACGAGACCCTCTATCACGACCCCACAGCCAAACTTATGGTATGGCTCATTCCTTCCGGAGAAATCTCCGAGACCCAGATGCAGGCCATCACGATGCACACCAAGGCCATGGGAGGTTACACCCTCCGTAGAGTTGACGACATGGGCTCGCTGATGGAAAAGGTCCTTATTGCGGATGCAGGACTCGACGATGTGGTGTTGGAAATGTGCAAGTACGTCACCAAGCTGGAAATGCTCCAGAAAAGCGTCTCCGCAGAGCAGAAGGAAGACTTCATGGCCTCAGTATTCCATTTCTATAGAAGCGAAGGGGAAGGCGACGGTCGTGTGCTGACCTTTATGTACGCCCTCGACGGCCAGATGCTCGGAGTGAACATCAGATGGAATGTCTATCAGGACTGCGCAGGCATCCTCGAGCGCAACCCACAAATAAAACCAGCCGACGGATTCGCAGAAATCGACGCCGACTGGCTCAGTTCAAAGCTCGCCTGACATCAATGTTTCCAAAACCAATACCATCGCTACATAAATACGGAAAATAATGTAGCGATGGTGGCAAAACCAGGATAAAACACCCGAAAACAGTACCATCGCTACATGAAACAGCTGAAACATGTAGCGATGGTGCTATTTAATATAAGGTGATCGCCGGAATTATGCCAGCTTGCGTGCGCCGTCGCTGATCACTACAGGGATTACTATCGGCTCGTGGCCATATTTCTCAGCAAAGGCTGACTTTGCAGTTGCTATGAAATTATCATAGAGTTCCTCCTTCACGAGGTTGATTGTGCAGCCACCGAAGCCGCCACCCATGATGCGTGAACCTGTCACTCCGCACTCCTTAGCTACAGTAGCGAGGAAATCGAGCTCTTCGCATGAAACTTCATAGTCCTTCGACATACCCCAGTGAGTCTCGTACATACGTGCACCTACAGTCTCGTAGTCGCCCTTCCCAAGAGCTTCGCAGACATCAAGAACTCTCTTCTCTTCACCTATCACATAACGTGCACGGAGGTAATCCTCTTCTGAAATCTGATCCTTGATAGCCTCGAGCTGTTCCATTGTTGCTCCGCGGAGGAATTCCTGTCCGAGGACCTTTGCCACACGCTCGCAAGAATTGCGGCGGTCATTGTATGGAGAACCTACGAGTTCGTGCTTTACGCATGAATTGAGAAGCACCACCTTGTAGCCGTTCTGATCCGGTGCAAATGGGAAATACTCAAACTCCATTGAGCGGCAGTCCAGACGCATAAGATGTCCTGCCTTTCCGAATACAGATGCGAACTGGTCCATGATACCACACTTCACACCTACGTAGTTGTGCTCAGTGCTCTGGCCGATGCGTGCAAGCTCGAACTTGTCGATACCGAGGTTGAAGAGTTCGTTGAGAGCGAAAGCAAATGTGCTTTCAAGAGCTGCTGAAGAAGACATTCCGGCTCCAAGAGGAACATCACCTGCAAATACGGTGTCGAAACCTGCAATTACTCCACCTCTCTTCTGGATCTCACGGCATACACCGAAGATGTAGCGTGCCCAACCCTGTGAAGGAGCATCCTCCTCATTGAGTCCGAATTCGCAATACTCATCAAGGTCAAGGGCGAAAGCACGCACTGTAGATGTGCCGTTAAGCTTGATTTCTGCTATCATACCCTTGTCGATAGCGCCAGGGAATACGAAGCCACCGTTGTAGTCGGTGTGCTCACCGATAAGGTTGATACGTCCTGCAGATGCAAAGAATTCACCCTCTGTCTGGAAGAGTGACTGGAATTTTTCAGCGATTCTTGTTTTCATTGTTATTAAATTTAGTGTTTATTGTCATTATGTGAGTATTCTCTAAAAATCTTTCAAAGATACTAATTACAAAATAATAATAATGAAAGTATAAAGTCAAAAAATAAAAACATATCACTTTTTTACCATCAGCACTATGGGACAATGGTCACTGACGCCCCCTATATACCTTGGTCCCGAATACGTTCTGAGGGGTTTCAGACCGGGATATTTCCGTTCATACGTCATCAGAAACGGTATCCGGACTATATCCATGCGCGAAATAAGACTCAAATCACGGCTGACCATGAACATGTCGATAAGTTCCCACTTTCCCCGATATCTGATAGTCCCCTCTCCTGCCCTAAAAAGTCTGTCTGACATTTTTTGCAGCACCCCGTCCAGCATCCGGAATTGAGGACCGTCAGGAGTGTCATTAAAGTCTCCCATTGCAACTATCTGTACCTGCCCTACTGAAATCAAAGAATCACACATTTCTTTCAGAGCAGCCATTGCGGCATTTCTTCTCCCCTCTGACTCCTCGGCCCCACCATACTTGGAAGGATGATGATTCACTATCATATTTATATTCTGCCCCATATTGTCTTCTAAACAAACTTGAAGAATATATCTGGTCCTGAGTCTTTCCCCTTTGTATTCCGGAACTTTTACAGAAGATGATATCTTTCTGAACACAGACTCCCTGTAAAGCAGAGCGACGTCTATTCCTCTCCTGTCAGGAGAATCATAGTGCACTACCCTGTAGCCCTGTTTACGAAGCAAAGTATTATTGAGAAGTCTGGTCAGCACTCCTCTATTCTCCACTTCGGCAAGACCCACGACATCCGGCATCCGACCATATTTCTCAGCTGTCCAAAAAAATGATTTAGCGACGGCATCACACTTGGTATGAAACTTCTTCTTTGTCCATCTTCTGCTGCCGGATGAAGAGAATTCCTTATCTGATTCACTCATACCGCCATTTATATAGTCAAAGAAATTCTCGACATTCCAGAACATAATCAGAAGAGAATCCCTTCCGGAAGCAGATATGCTGATGGAGCACGACAGAAGCAATATAGCCAATAATCTTTTCATGATATCAGGTTTAAATCGTCGCTGATGCGTATGTGGAAGATTGACTTATCCAACAAAGCATGACAATATCAATAATTGCAAAAGTGAAATGAAATTTCCGGAAGGATGATAAAAAAAAGAAAAACTTAGGATAAAAAAGAGAAATAATTCAAAGAAAAAGAAAAAGTTAGCGTAAATTTGCGCCCTGATTTAAAAGAATATAGAAATGGCACTTAAATGCGGTATAGTAGGACTTCCTAACGTAGGAAAATCAACATTGTTCAATTGTGTAAGCTCGGGAAAGGCTCAGAGCGCAAACTTCCCTTTCTGCACCATCGAGCCGAACATCGGATCCACAATTGTTCCGGACAAACGACTCGAAGTACTCGAAAGCCTCTGTAACCCTAAGAGAGTGGTTCCTGCCACTGTAGAGATTGTGGATATTGCAGGACTCGTAAAGGGAGCCAGCAAGGGTGAAGGACTCGGCAACCAGTTTCTTGCCAACATCAGGGAGACAGATGCAATCCTTCATGTACTCCGCTGCTTCGACGATCCAAATATCGTGCATGTTGACGGAAGCGTGGATCCAGTTAGAGACAAAGAGGTAATCGACATGGAACTCCAGCTCAAGGACCTTGAGACAGTTGAAAACCGTATCGCAAAGGTGCAGAAGCAGGCGCAGACCGGCGGAGACAAGAATGCAAAGAAGCTTTTCGATCTTCTCTGCAGATATCGTGACGCTCTACAGCAGGGTAAGTCATGTCGCACAGTTGTTCCTGAGAATGCCGACGAAGAGCAGCTTGCTAAGGAACTTTTCCTCCTCACCAACAAGCCGGTGATGTACGTCTGCAATGTGGACGAAGCTTCTGCAAAGACTGGAAACAAGTATGTAGAGCAGGTACGTGAGGCTGTAAAGGATGAAAATGCAGAAATTCTCGTTATTGCAGCTAAAATAGAATCAGACATCGCTGAACTTGAAAGCTACGAGGAACGCCAGATGTTTCTTGAGGAAATGGGACTTGAAGAATCCGGTGTCGTGAGACTCATCCAGAGCGCATACTCTCTTCTTAATCTCCGCACATATTTCACTGCAGGAGCCGACGAGTGCCGCGCATGGACCATCAATAAGGGAGACAAGGCACCTAAAGCTGCCGGAGTCATCCATACAGACTTCGAAAAAGGCTTTATCCGCGCCGAAGTCATAAAGTATGAGGACTTCGTGGAGTTGAAGTCTGAATCAGCCTGCAGAGCCGCAGGAAAGCTCGGAATCGAAGGCAAGGAATATGTCGTCCAGGACGGAGACATCATGCACTTCCTTTTCAACGTATAAACAAAAAAACCTGTCGAAATGACAGGTTTTTTTGTTATTTATTTCAGAGCCTATTAGAAGAAACGTGCTCTGTTATCCTTCACGTCAGCATCGTCCATCATTACAGGAACGAGCATCTGGGTAGAGTACTGAGTCATCTGTGCATCCTGATTCTTTGCATCTTCCTCAGTGTAGAAAGCACCTGTATCACGGCCAGTCACCTTGTATACATATACACCCACATTGCCTGCAAGAGGTCCGCAGATCTTACCATCCTCAGCTACAGAAGCAGCACCTATGAACTTAGGATCAAGACCCTGTGAAGTCATTGATGAGAATGCTACACCCTCCTTTGTGCTTACAGTTGCACCGAGTGCCTCAGCAATCGCCTGCATATCTGTGAGACCTGCTATCTTCTCAGCCACTTCAGCAGCCTTCTTCTCACCAGCCTTCTCTCTGTAAAGGATATTGCTGATAGATGAAGCAACCTCCTCAACGTCAGCATAACCTTCCTTATGGATACCCTTGAGAGCAGCGATGATGAAGTAGTTGTTATTTACTGTGATGATGTTTGAAACCTGACCCTTCTTTGCCTCGAAAGCCCATCTTGTAACTTCCTTGGTATTATCAATTGCACCGAGTCTGTCAGCGCTCTCAAGCATCTTATTCACAGGATGAGCGTAAACACCCTCCTCAGTAAGAGCCTTCTGGAAGTTCTCATACTTACCTGCAGACTTGGTAGCGAATGTGTTTGCCTTAGCATAGTATCCGCTTACTGTCTCCTTGCCTGCAACAGCCTTCTTCTCGAGGATTGCAACCCTCTTCTTAGGAGCAGCATCCTTTGTGTCGAGAACTTCGAAAACAAGGCCGTTTACAGTAATCTTAGAACCCTTCTTTGCAGTCATCACATCCTCAAAACCAGGAGTCTGTGGAATCCACTGAGCCTCAGCCTCTGCAAGAGCAGCATCTACATCCTCAGAGTTTGCCGGAGCAAACTTCACCTGCACCTGCTCAGGAACATTTGCAGACTCAAGTACGCGTACTGCATAGAATGTATTATTGTCTGAAATAACCTCTGAAACAGAAGCCTTATTGTTTCCGAAAACGAAGTCGTTCACTGCCTTGGCTACAGTATTGAGCTCGCCAGCCTTGTACCAGTGTGCATCATACTGTCTGTCTGAGTTTGCAAGAAGGAAACTCTTTACGTTCTCAGCAGCCTTGAACTCATCATAAACATCGATGAGAGCCTGATTAGCAGCTGCGATATCCTCTGCTGAAGGAACTACCTCAAACACAACATACTCGATATCCCTGCTTGCCTGCTGCTTGTAGAACTTCTTGTGAGCATTGTAATATGCCTTGATTTCCTTATCAGAAACAACAATAGTAGAATCCTTAGGGTAACCGAAAGGTACTGTCACAAACTCAACATTGAAAGTATTGTTATTCTCAGCAATCTCATCAGTGAGCATGAGAGCGTTTGTGAAGTTGCTCTGAGTAAAGAGAGAGTTATACTTTGCATAATACTGCTGAGTCATCGCTGCATCCTGAAGATAATCCCAGTAAAGCTTCAGACGACCTGTCTGGTCTGATGAGATGTAATTTACAAAGTCAAGAACCATCTGCTTTGAATAATTACCGTTCTCATCAAGGAAAGCAGGATTCTGGGTAAATACAGGTGACATAAGCTCTCCGGAAAGGATAGCTACCATTTCTTCCTCACCTACTGCAAGACCTGCCTTTTTTGCATTCTTAACAAAAAGATACTTGTCTACAAGAGACTGCCATGCAGCATTTCTGATTGAAACCTGCTGCTGCTCATTCTTTACAGAAGAACCTGTAACGATTTCATTGATTACAGTGAATTTGTCCACATCCGACTGAAAATCAGTATAAGAGATTGACTTTCCATCTATTTCTCCAACATCATACTTTGAAGACATTGAAGCGGATACGGACTGAAGTGTTGTCGGATCGATAATGAACGACAGAAGCGCCACAGCGATAAGCACTGTGATCACAATTCCGAACTTGACACGGATTGTTTGAAGAATTGCCATTGTATTACTTTTTTAAAATTATTATTCTGTTCAGATCCTGAATTAAGGCTAAAAAATTACCCTTAGGAACATTAGGGTGCGAATATAACAATTTTCTGCCAATCCAAAGCTATTTTTTTCGCAATGGACCTATAAAATTGGCTGAATCAAGCAAAACTACCGTAGTATCCTGCACCACTATGCCATAACTGTTGAAAGGATTGAATATTATGGAATTCCGGGCTCTCTGGTCGGATTCCATACCATATCCCTGCATAAAACCCTTAGGTGAGTACATTCTTACATAGCAGTGAGTATATATTTTCTCCTCCTTCTGATCCCAGTAAAGCGTATCCGTTTCCATTACCTCCTGATTGATCAGATTCTTGACCACCACATTTCCGAAAGCCTCCCATGTCTCCCTGCCATCCTTATATGTGAGATGACGGGCCTGATCTGCTACAATCTCGGTCTCTACCTTCTCATCTTCAGTGTAACCATACACGAAGAAACCCTTCGGAAACAATTCGAACGAAAGAGTATCCCTCTCATACCTCTCCATAATCGGAGCCTCGGCCCTCATCTGTATATATCCGTTCTTAGTCTGCACTATGAACATATCATCCACTATCTGGACCGGCGCTTCCTTAAGGTCGAGAGCATCTGCTTCACCCAATTTTCCTTTGCAGGAATAAACGACGAAAGCAACCGCAGAAGCGGTTGCAATCATCTTTATAGTATTTTTAAATCTTCTCAAGACTTATTAATTCTGAGTTCTGACTGTTGTGCTTACCACAAACTTATTCCATTTCACATCGAACCTGTGACCGTTCTCATGACCATACATGAAAGCATCACCGGTAGATGGATAGAATGCCTTGAACTGCTTGATATAATTATCAGCATCCTCTGCAAGTGTAGGATCTGCATTTTTAGCCTTTGTCATATAATCGACTGCAACCCAATACTTGGATCTCTTCTCAATCTCGTTTCCGTTAGGATAAACAGGAGCAGAACCCCAGAGAATTCCGAGAAGCATATAAGACTTTCCAGCATTTGCAGGATCAAGTTCCACAGCTCTGTTAGCAGCATCTACAGACTTGATAGTCTCTCCGTTCTTAGAGCAGAAAACTGCAAGCTGATAAAGGTAATCAGCATCCATAGCTGCATCTGACTCAGGATAAGAAATCGCCTCCTCCATATAAGCGATAGCCTCTGCAACTTCATCCCTTGAAGAATGGAGTTTATAAAGATTATAAGCTGATGTGAATGAAGGCTCAACCTTATGCATTGTAGTCACGGCATTAAGGAAAAGAGAGTTATCCATACATCCTTCAGTCATACCCATCATTCTGACTATATTCTTTGCAAGGTCAAGATTCTGAGGATCAGCCTCGTATCTTGGAGTGAAGAGAGCAATGAGATTATCACAGTCAGCAACATGACTTGAAATGAAAAGATTCTCTATATCACCAAGAGTCTTCTCGATAAGTCTCTGCTCTGTCTCATTCTTAGGAACGATTTCTCCCATGTATTTAACTGCTGTCTCATATGCATTGATAACCTTCTCAGGATCAAGAATACCTTCCTTATAAAGATCACATGCAACACTCACCTGGTCGGTGAAAAGACCCATTGACGTCTTATTGCCGTTCTTCGCAATAATATCGGTAAGTCCTTCATAAATCTTAAATGGCTCATCCTTCATAAAATTACGCATATCGGTACCCATATTATTAAGGATTCCGCTTGCAAGCTTAGGACGCTCCTGAAGTCTCTGCTCATAAATAAACATCAGAGAATCGATAAGTTCACTCTTGTACTTAGGATTATTCTGATTCTGAATTATAAGATCCCTGACGAGCTTTGTTCCATGAACAAGCATATTGTAACTTGCAGAAGGAGGACAGAATTTGTAAGCCTTTCTCCAGTTAGGAAGGGCATCCTTGTAATTTTTCTGCTTGTAGTACTCATTATAGTAAGAAAGATACTTCTTACACTCGGTACTGTCAGGACCTGTACCATACTTCTGTGCCGAAGCTGAAGCTCCGCCTATCATAGCCATCGCGGCTACTGAAAAAAGCAGTATTAACCTTTTCATAATGTGTTATTATATTTTATTAGTTATATCTTGGTTTCTGGAACCATATGTCATGGATATTGAATCCTATGACAAATGTAGCATATCTCTCACGTACCATTCCTCCTCTTGTGCTGGCTCTCTGTCCCATATCCACACCAATGGACAATCCGTTATACCATCTGAATACAGGGAGAGTCATACCTAAAGTAATACCCATTGAAGCAATGTTATTACCATCAAGTTTATAGTAAGACTGATCGTAATATACACCTGCACGATAAGCACAACGTCTGAAATAATATCTTATATCATTTCTGTTAGGAACTATTTCAAAACCTGCTCTGAATGAGTTAGAAACCGTAGTAGTGAAAACTGACTCACCGGAAACAGCAAAACCGGTCATCTTGTCCATTCCGCTCTTTCTCCAGTCCGACCTTACATAATCAACCTCAGCCATCCATTTTTCACCACCTCTGAATGAAATTCCGATTCCAAGTTCATCTCCGAAACGGATTCTTCCATCAGAAGCAAGATCCACGACATTATGCTTAAGAGTATCAGTCACACTTGACTGGTTAGCATATCTGTATTCAACTGATTCTCCACTCATATTGGTTCCAAGCCTATAAGTGGCACCAACTGTCATGGACACGTCTCCGGCCAGCTTCTGCTCATATTGAATACCGAACTTTCCTGTCAGTCCCCTTACCATGATTTCGTTTCCGCTGTTGATGGACCTAAATGAGGCGTTGGAGTATTTCATATTGGTAACCTTATCCAGATTACCGAAATAATATATCAACTCAGCTCCTATGGAAAGATTCTTCCAGAATGTAGCTCCTGCACCAAGGAATGCCTGATAAACACTTCCTGTTCCATAAGAGTCATAACTGATGTTTCCGGTATTTCCTATTATATTCTGATCAGTCTCATTCTTTGAAAAATCATATCCTACATCACTGAAAGGGGTTATTCCGATCATGAATGCAGATGATTTCCAAATAGGAAAACTCATAACGAAATCATATATATTGAAAGTGTTGTGAGCTGAAGTAAGTCCGTTACCTTGGGCATAGATTGTATTATTCTGCACCAGACCGAAATCAGCCATAAATGCAAGTGAATCCCTTGCTGTCACAGCTGCAGGATTAAGATAATTAATGAATCTTCTGTTTCTGGATGCCACTCCTACACCACCCATACTTTTGTTATATGCCGATCCCTCTTTAGAAAGATCACCTATTCCGAAGATGGAATATGGAGAATATGCACCATAAGTACCATCCTGTGCTGAAACAGACGCACTTATGAATGCAAAAACAAATAACAGAAATATTTTACTTATCTTTCTTATCATACTCAACAGCTATTATAGCCAATCCCATTAAAACAAGATTACAAACTGCAAAGATGGAGTTTTTCATCCTTTTTGCAAAATAAATCGCATCACCTCCCGTAAAAACAGCTGTTTTTTCAGGATTGTGTAAAATGTATCCTTCGATTTCAAATATCATACCCGACAGAACACCTGAAATCACCGAGGATACTACGTCATTTCCAGGATTTTCCGTCTCTGAGGGAGCACCTATAAGCGGATAATTTCTGGAATACCTGTTGATTGATTTAAATCTCGTCCTGTATCCCAATGAAACATTACCTCCTTCATACCTTCCTTCAGCATCAATAAAATCTACAGTAAGCGTAGTTCCGAAATCGAATATCATACATTCTCTTCCTTTAAAAAGATAACGGGAAGCGACCACTGAAGCTACTCTGTCCGGAGTAAGATGCAAAGGAAGACCGTAATGTGACATAAGTTCCTTATCAACAACTATAAGTTTGTCACATTCCGTTTCAAGTTTCCTGATATTTTTTGGAGTGAAGTTTCTGACACTGCTTAATACCATTACTTCCGGTTTAACTCTGGAAGTGAGCGATAGAATGAAATCCATTATCTTCTCTCCCTGGTATCTGAAGGTCTTTCCTAGTGTGATCCCATCACACCATGATGCCTTCAAGGCAGTATTTCCTATATCTATTATAAGATTAGCCATTGTAAAACTTCTTAAAATCCTGCAAAAATAAGAATTCTTCTATAACTTGCTTAATATATCATAGGCTTTTGATATACTTCCGACATTTTTTACGAAAATACGCAATCTGTTATCATTCTGCTTCAATTCCATAGAATTCTGATTAACAGATATACTCTCCAGAATCTTCGAAAAACGGTCACTTCTATAATACTGGGAAAGCGGATTGGAAATAAAGAATGCAATCATAACTCCATTCTTTATAATAATCTTCTCAAAACCTAACTTCTGTCCCAACCTCCTTATCTTCACTATATCAAAAAGTCTTTCAAGTTCTTCAGGCATCTTACCGAATCGGTCTGTAAGGCTCGATTTAAGTATTTCAGTTTCTTTATCAGAACTTAATGAATCCAGTTCCTTATATATCCTTATCTTTTCAGCAGTGACATCTATATATGAATCCGGAATAAGCGCAAGCTGGTCGGTCTCGATAGTACAATCCGAAAGATAATTATCATCAGTTCTTCTTGGGGCAATACCTGTCTCCACACCAAGCTCTTCCATTGCTTCAGCAAGAATCTTCTGATATGTCTCGAATCCCATATCAGTTATAAACCCGCTCTGTTCCGCTCCAAGAAGATTTCCGGCTCCGCGAATATCAAGATCCTGCATAGCTATATTAAATCCGCTTCCGAGATCCGAAAAGGATTCTATAGCCTTAAGTCTGCGACGTGCATCCTCAGTAATGGAAACAAGAGGAGGTACCATCAGATAACAGAAAGCACGACGGTTTGATCGACCGACACGTCCACGTAGCTGATGAAGATCACTTAAACCTATATTCTGTGCCTGATTGATTATAATAGTATTTGCATTAGGCACATCAAGTCCGTTCTCTATGATAGTGGTACAGAGAAGCATATCATAATCTCCAGCCATAAAGTCAAGTATCTTGTTTTCAAGCATCTTGGCTTCCATCTGACCATGAGCCACACATATCTTCATATCCGGAACCAGCCTATGCAGAATATCATGTATAGACTGTAATTCTTCCACTCTGTTATGGACAAAGAATATCTGTCCTCCCCTATTCAGTTCATAATCAATAATCTTCCTGACCTCATCATGATCGAAAAGGATTATTTCCGTCTGCACCGGAATCCTGTTAGGAGGAGGAGTGTTTATTATAGAAAGATCCCTGGCACCTAAAAGAGAAAATTGAAGAGTACGCGGGATAGGAGTTGCAGTTAAAGTAAGTGTATCCACTGAAGCCTTTATCTGACGAAGCTTCTCTTTGGCACTTACACCGAACTTCTGTTCCTCATCTATAATCAAAAGTCCCAGATCCTTGAATTCGAAACCTTTACTTATAAGTTTATGAGTTCCTATGACTATATCAAGACTCCCGGATTTAAGTCTCTTTTGAATATCGGATATTTCCTTAGTTGTCCTTAATCTGCTTACATAATCTATATTGCAAGGAAAATCCTTTAATCTGTTTTTAAATGTATTGAAATGCTGTAGGGCAAGAATAGTGGTTGGTACCAGCACAGCTACCTGCTTACTGTCTGCAACAGCCTTGAATGCAGCTCTGACAGCTACCTCGGTCTTTCCGAATCCTACATCTCCGCACACAAGTCTGTCCATAGGACAAACATCTTCCATATCACGTTTAACCGCAATAACAGCCTTCTCCTGATCCGGAGTATCTTCATACATAAATGAAGACTCAAGTTCCTGCTGGAGATAAGTATCTGCAGAAAAAGCAAAACCCTTGACCTTCTTACGCTTTGCATACAGCTGGATAAGATCTTTTGCTATATCCTTTACTTTAGATTTCGTACTAGCCTTCAGATTCTGCCATGCCTTTGACCCCAACTTATGAATCTTAGGAGGTTCGGAATCCTTGGATTTATATCTGGAAATCCTATGAAGAGCATGAACGGAAACAAACACAACATCATTATCCTTATATGTCAGTTTGACTACTTCATGCATTCTTCCCTTGTCATCCTTCATCCTGACAAGACCGCCGAATATACCCACACCATAGTCTATATGGACAATATAATCACCTATAGAAAAAGAGGTAAGATCATTAATTGTAAGCTGTTCGCTCTTCTCGACAGAACGCCTGATGGTAACTCTGTGGAAACGGTCAAAAATCTCATGGTCACTATAACAGCATACCTTGCTTTCATGATCTATGAATCCGTTATGGATATTGCATTGAGGTATAAATTCAGGAAGTATTCCCCCGTTTTGGGAAAGTATAGACTTAAGTCTTTCAAGTTGAGACTGTTTTTCTCCGTAAATCCTTACCCTATAACCTGCTTCCAACTTTTTCCTTATATCCTCAGTAAGAAGTTCGAAATTCTTATTGAATACAGGTTGAGGAGATATATTGAACTTTACAGCCTCTTCATCCTGCCTGTAAAGAGGAAGTTCCATATACACTCTTCTGAATTTTGAAAGTCCGGTAAAGAATTCCTTATCCTTATACATATCGGACGAATCCAGCCAGACAAGTGTATCTGAAGGAAAAATATCTATCAAAGAAGATTTAGCATCCTCATCGGAAGCTACTATATCCGGATATATTTCACAACAATCAACCTTATCCTTGGATAACTGTGTATTGCAGTCAAAAATATTAATAGTCTCGATTTCGTCTCCAAAGAAGGAAATTCGGAAAGGATTATTATATGAATACGAGAATATATCCACTATAGCTCCCCTGACTGCAAACTGTCCAGGCTCAGCAACGAAATCAACTCTTTCAAATCCGCTTTCAAAAAGTCTGGAAATTATTTCATCATGACTTATCTCATCTCCCACACAGAGCTTCATTACGGATTCTCTTATCCTTAATGCGTCAGGAATAGATTCTTCAAGAGCTGAAGGATATGTGACAACGGTAAGCCTCTCCCCTTTTCCATATTCAAGTATCTTACCTACAGCCGATGTCCTCTGAACACCAAGAGTGGACTTATAATTACTTCTTTCCACACTCTTTCCTGAATCAGGGAGAAAGAAAACAGTATCCCCGCTTATAAGATTATAAAGGTCAGCCGCACAATATTCCGCACTATCTTTATCAGGAAGCACAATAAGCTGCATACCTTCATAATCAAACTGCGAAACCACAAGCCATCTGGCAGAAAGGAAGAGTCCGCTACAGAAAACCTCTTCCCTATTCTTTATATATTCCGCAAGAGTGCCGGTTGAATTTTTACTTATTAACATTTTACCTTATTTTCTATTGATAACCTGTTTAAAACCCTGTTGATAACCATTAATAAATAAATTGGTTTTTATGATTTTCCTGTATATTCCGACAGTCTGAAAAAATTTCAAAATAAATCCATAATTTTTTTTCAATGACTTCGTACCAGGTTTTTCAACATGTTTTCACTACCGTAAATAATTATCAATTAATTACCTATAAACTTTATCAACATATTAACACAGAAATAAATATCATCTATTTTTAAATAAATATATCTATATTTGTATATAAATGTTTTTGACCATGGCGACTGATTTCGATCCGCACAATATCAATGAGGGCAAAGATAAGGATTTGGACGGAATAATACGTCCTCAGGACCTTGAAGACTTTACCGGACAGGACAAGATAGTGTCCAATCTTAAAATATTCGTTGCAGCGGCAAAGATGAGAGGGGAGTCCCTGGACCACTGTCTGTTCCATGGCCCTCCAGGACTTGGAAAGACCACTCTGGCTCACATCATTGCTAATGAACTTGGAGTAAATATGAAGGTAACTTCAGGTCCTATCCTGGATAAGCCGGGCGATCTTGCAGGTCTGCTCACATCACTTGAAGAAGGAGATGTTCTATTTATTGATGAAATACACAGGCTTTCTCCTGTTGTAGAGGAATATCTATACTCCGCTATGGAGGACTTTGTCATTGATATAATGATAGATAAAGGCCCTGGAGCGCGCTCTGTGAGAATTTCCTTAAATCCGTTCACTCTTGTCGGAGCTACTACTAGAAGCGGTCTGCTCACTTCACCTCTCCGCGCCCGTTTCGGCATAACATGCGCGATGGAATATTATGACACGCTCACGCTTGTAAGCATCGTCAAGAGAAGTGCTTCTATATTAAAGGTTGAAATAGAACAGGATGCGGCTTACGAAATTGCTCTTCGAAGCAGGGGAACGCCACGTATTGCGAACTCACTTCTGAGACGTGTACGTGACTTTGCACAGGTTATGGGAAGTGGACGTATCGATCTGTCCATTGCACGTTATGCCCTGGATGCGCTTAATATAGATAAGAGGGGATTAGATGCCATTGATAACAAGATTCTCAAGACCATTATAACAAAATTCAAGGGTGGGCCTGTTGGAGCGAATACTATTGCTACGGCTGTCGGTGAGGATCAGGGAACACTTGAGGAAGTATATGAGCCGTTCCTCATCAAGGAAGGATTTATAATGAGGACTCCAAGAGGTAGGGAAGCGACAGAATTGGCATACAGACATCTTGGACTTGAAAAAGGAAATATAAATATGGATGATCCTTCATTATTTTAATTAAAAACCTATCAGAAATGATAGGTTTTTAATTGTTTTATACCTTTAATTTGCGTAAACTTGCGCCGAAATTTCACTAACACTCTATAAAATGGCCGAAAAACTTATTTCTAAGATTCCTGAGGGTCCTTTGGCCGAGAAATGGACAAAGCACAAATCTCAGATCCGTGTTGTCAGCCCTGGCAACAAAAGAAAAATGGAAGTCATTGTAGTTGGTACAGGTCTCGGTGGAGCATCTGCAGCTGCTTCACTTGGAGAACTTGGCTACAACGTGAAGGTGTTCTGCATCAGCGATTCACCTCGTCGTGCTCACTCTATCGCAGCACAGGGTGGTATCAATGCTGCCAAGAACTACCAGAACGACAACGACTCTATCTATCGTCTCTTCTATGATACAATCAAGGGAGGAGACTATCGTGCACGTGAGGCAAACGTTTACCGTCTTGCCGAGGTCAGCAATAATATCATTGACCAGTGCGTTGCACAGGGTGTTCCTTTTGCAAGGGAATACGGCGGACTTCTCGCCAACCGCTCTTTCGGAGGTGCGCAGGTTAGTCGTACCTTCTATGCCCGCGGTCAAACCGGACAGCAGCTCCTTCTCGGTGCATATGCTGCCCTTAACCGTCAGATTGCAGCAGGTACAGTAAAGAGCTATCCACGCTATGAGATGCTTGATGTAGTCCTCATCAACGGTGAGGCTAAGGGTATCATCGCCAGAAATCTTGTTACAGGCAAGATCGAAAGATTCGGAGCACACGCTGTGGTTATCGCTACAGGTGGTTACGGTAACGCTTACTTCCTTTCTACTAATGCTATGAACTCAAACGGTTCAGCAGCAATGCAGTGTTATAGAAAGGGTGCTTTCTTCGCTAACCCTTGCTTCGCTCAGATCCACCCTACATGTATTCCTGTACACGGTGATCAGCAGTCTAAGCTTACCCTCATGTCAGAATCTCTCCGTAACGACGGACGTATCTGGGTACCTAAGAGTATGGATGATGTAATGGCTCTCCGTAACGGTAGCAAGAAGCCTTCTGATATTCCAGAAGAGGATCGCGACTACTATCTTGAGCGTCGTTATCCTGCATTCGGTAACCTCGTTCCACGTGACGTTGCTTCACGTGCCGCTAAGGAGCGTTGCGACGCAGGTTATGGTGTAAACAACACTGGTCTTGCAGTATTCCTTGATTTCAAGACAGCTATCGAGCGTCTTGGAGAGGATGTTATCCGCGCGAGATACGGTAACCTCTTCCAGATGTATGAGAAGATCACTGACGTGAACCCATATAAGGAGCCTATGATGATCTATCCTGCTATCCACTATACAATGGGTGGTATCTGGGTAGACTATAACCTCCAGACAACAGTTCCTGGTCTCTACGCTATCGGTGAGGCTAACTTCTCTGACCATGGTGGAAACCGTCTTGGTGCTTCTGCTCTTATGCAGGGTCTTGCTGACGGTTATTTTATTCTTCCTTACACCATCGGTGATTACCTCGCAGGTAAGTTCAAGGAGCCTAAGACAGACATCAACGCGCCTGAGTTCGTAGAGGCTGAGAAGGCTGTGACAGACAAGATCGAAAAGCTTTTCGCAGTCAAGGGTAAGAGGTCTGTGGATTCATATCACAAGGAACTCGGTCTTATCATGTGGAATAACGTAGGTATGGCCCGTAATGAGGCTGGTCTTAAGGAAGCTATCGAGAAAATAAACGCTCTTAAGGCTGATTTCTGGAAGAATGTTTATGTAGCCGGTGAGAACGGTGAGTTCAATCAGGAGCTCGAGAAGGCTCTCCGTCTTGTAGATTTCTTCGAAATCGGTGAGCTTATGGCTCGTGATGCTCTTAACAGAAATGAGTCTTGCGGAGGTCACTTCCGTGAGGAAATGCAGACTGAAGAGGGTGAGACAAAGCGTGATGACGAGAACTACATGTATGTAGCCGCATGGGAGTACAAGGGTGAAGGTGTTGAGCCAGAACTCCACAAGGAACCTCTTGTATATGAGAATATTAAGATCGCTACCAGAAACTATAAAGACTAATTGACATGGATTTGACATTGAAAGTATGGCGTCAGAAAAACGCCAAGGCACAAGGACATTTTGAGACCTATAAGGTTAAGAATATTTCCTCTGACAGCTCATTCCTCGAGATGCTCGATATCCTCAATGAGCAGCTTATCGCTGAGGGTGTAGATCCGGTAGCTGTCGAAAAGGGATGCAAGAGCAGCGGTCCTGTATCATTTGATCATGACTGCCGCGAGGGTATCTGCGGTGCATGTTCACTTTACATCAACGGCCGTGCACACGGACCTGACGATGAAGTAACAACATGCCAGCTTCATATGCGTAAGTTCAAGGATGGTGACACTATCACAATCGAGCCTTGGAGAGCTAAGGGATTCCCTGTTATCAAGGACCTCGTTGTAGACCGTCAGGCTTATGACAAGATTCTCCAGGCTGGTGGATATGTATCTGTAAGAACAGGTGGTGTTCCTGATGGAAACACTATTCCAATTCCTTACGAGAAGGCTGAGGAGTCTATGGACGGTGCAGCATGTATCGGTTGCGGTGCTTGTGCTGCGACATGTAAGAATGGTTCTGCAATGCTCTTCGTTGCAGCCCGCGTAAGTTCACTTGCTCTCCTTCCGCAGGGTAAGGTTGAGGGTGCTAAGCGTGCTAAGGCAATGGTTGCAAAGATGGATGAGCTCGGATTCGGTGCTTGTACAAACACCAGAGCTTGTGAAATGGAGTGCCCTAAGCACATCACAGTTTCACATATCGCTCGTCTGAACCGCGAATTCCTCTGCGCAAAACTTCAGGACTAATATCTTGGATATTAAATAATTAAGGTGGTTATTCAATCGAATTACCACCTTTTTTATTTTCTTATTTATGTGCTATGTATATGCCGGGGGCATTGGCTCCCGAAAAGGGAAGGGGCCCACGAAGTGGGAAGGACCCCCGGCATATACATGGCGCATAATAATATTACCACAAGAAGTTATCGAATGGATAACGGCCGGCATGGATTTCAGCCACCATTTTATATAGATCTCCGCGAAGTTTATCAATTCCTATCTTTTCTCTTGCTGAGATGAATATACATGGTGTGTTTTCCTTTGCAATCCAGCTGTTCTTAAACTCTTCAAGAGTGTAATTTACCTGCTTTTTAGGCTCAAGAGAGAACTCATCATACTCTTCATACCTATAAGCATCAATCTTGTTAAATACGACGAAAATAGGCTTATCTATGGCCTTGATATCCTTAAGCGTTTCCTCTACCACGCGGATATGGTCTTCGAAATTAGGATGTGAGATATCCACTACATGCATTAAAATATCAGCCTCGCGTACCTCATCGAGAGTACTCTTGAAAGCTTCAACCAGCTGATGAGGGAGTTTACGTATGAATCCTACCGTATCGCTAAGCAGAAATGGTACATTTTCTATAACCACCTTCCTGACTGTAGTATCAAGTGTAGCAAACAGTTTATTCTCAGCAAAAACGTCGCTTTTAGCCAATAAATTCATCAAGGTACTCTTTCCTACGTTCGTGTATCCTACGAGCGAAATACGTACTAAAGAGCCCCTGTTTCCGCGCTGTGAAGCCATCTGCTTATCCACCTTCTTAAGCTGCTCCTTGAGTTTTGATATCTTATCCTGGATAATACGGCGGTCAGTCTCTATCTGAGTCTCACCAGGACCACGCATACCGATACCTCCCTTCTGTCTTTCAAGGTGTGTCCACATTCTTGTCAGTCGAGGAAGAAGATATTGATACTGAGCAAGTTCTACTTGCATTTTTGCATATGCAGTCTTTGCTCTTTGAGCAAATATATCAAGTATAAGATTTGTTCTGTCGAGGATTCTTATATTAAGTTCGCGCTCAATATTTCTCAGCTGTGTAGGGGAGAGTTCATCATCGAAAATAACTACTTCTATCTCGTTATTCTCAATATATTCCTTTATTTCCTGAAGTTTTCCGCTACGGATATATGTCCTTGAATCAGGTCTGTCGACCTTCTGTATGAATTTCTTTACTCCTGTTGCTCCCGCTGTCTCAGCGAGAAACTCCAGTTCATCAAGATATTCCATTATCTGACGTTCATCATCTCCTTGTTTGATAACACCGACGAAGACCGCCCTTTCATGATGTTGTTCTTCTACTATCTTAGCCATATAGGTTATTATATAAATATATCTTTAGAAAAAATACGGCCGATCAAATCTTTGGTCGGCCGTATATATATTTAAGATAAGATTATTATCTAAGCTGGAATACAACAGGGAATGTGTAGGTTACAGGAACCGCACGGTCTCTCTGCTTTCCTGGGCTCCACTTAGGAGATGTAGAAACAACTCTTACAGCTTCCTTGTCAAGTGATGGGTCTACTCCACGGAGAACCTTTACCTTTGTGAGGGAACCATCTTTCTCGATTGTGAACTGAAGCATTACACGGCCCTGAACACCATTTTCCTTTGCAATCTCAGGATAAACGAGTCTCTGGTTAACCCACTTTGAGAAGTTACTTGCGTCTCCACCCTGGAACTTAGGTCTATCCTCGATAAGCTGGAAAGGAATAGCCTCTTCTTCTACAACTTCCTCTTCAACTTCCACGTAATCCATAATCTCAACTCCCAGGCTTGAGTCATCCTCAAGATTCATGAACATATCATCCTCAAGTTCGATTTCATCGTCTACGATGTCGATCTGGTCTGAAAGTACTGGGATCTTTGGAGCTGCTGGTGGAGGTGGAGGAGTATCAATATTTGTAGAGATAATCTCTTCTTCCACGAGGATTTCAGTTGTGTCTTCAAGAACAGCTGTTGAAGTCTCCTTGCTTGTCCATTCAAATGCAAGATAAGTGATTAGGAGTGAAACAACAAGTCCGATTTCTACGAAAAGGAGCTTTTTGTTTTCGAGATTCGCTTTTTCTGACTTTTTGATTTCCATATCAGTTGTTAATTTTATATTCTCGTTTTGCCCGGTAAAGTTAGAAATTATATTTTTTATTTCAAACTTTTTATACATTTTGTAGCTTTGCAGAAAATTATAAGCTATGATTTCTTACTATTTTGAAGATACCGACTTTATTTTCAAGTCCAAGACTTTAACTAACCGCTGGTTACGCCTTGTTGCTGAAAGTGAAATCCGACGTATAGGAAATTTATCTATTATTTTCTGTTCTGACAACTATATACTTGATGTTAACCAGCAGTATCTTCAACATGATTATTTTACCGATATAATTACCTTTGATTATTGTGAAGGTGATAAACTTTCAGGCGATCTTTTTATCAGTGTAGATAGCGTCCGTGAAAATTCTATCGAGTATGGTACTGACTTTAATGAGGAACTTAATAGAGTTATCGTCCATGGAGTTCTTCATCTTATAGGTTATGATGACCATTGTGATGAGGATATTGCTGAAATGAGGAAAAAGGAAAATTATTATCTTTCGTTAAGGGAGCTTGTTTAATATGGCTTTGGTTTATGATGTTATAGTAGTTGGTGGTGGTCATGCCGGTTGTGAAGCCGCCATGGCAGCTTCTCGTATGGGATCTTCTGTGCTCCTTATCACTATGGATATGAACAAATTTGCACAGATGTCTTGTAATCCTGCAATTGGTGGAATAGCTAAAGGACAGATTATCAGAGAGATAGATGCTTTAGGAGGGTATTCTGGAATCATTACAGATGCATCGACTCTTCAATTTAGGATGCTGAATCGGTCCAAGGGTCCGGCAATGTGGAGTCCTCGTGCTCAATGTGATAAAATCCAGTTTTCTCTTTATTGGCGAAAATTACTCGAAAGTGCCTGTAAATTAGATATTTACCAAGATACAGTAACTAGTTTTCTTTTCTCTGGTTCGAAAATTTCGGGCGTATGTACGACTACAGGTGCAATATTCAATTCTCAGACAGTTATCCTGACTGCCGGAACCTTTCTTGACGGACGTCTTTTCATCGGCCGCAATATGTTTGAGGGAGGAAGGATAGGAGAACTCGCATCTCATGGTCTGACGTCCCAGCTTGTTGATATGGGTATAAGAACAGCAAGGATGAAGACCGGTACTCCTCCTCGAATTGATATTTCTTCAGTAGATACTTCCAAACTTATCCATCAGTTCGGAGATGAGTCTCCTGATAAATTTTCTTATCTTCCTTATCTGTCTTCAGCACAGAACGGAACTCCTCAGATGCCATGTTTTGTCGTGCATACTAATCAACGTGTGCATGATACTCTTCGTACCGGATTTTCTGATTCTCCTTTATTTTCCGGAAAGATTACTGGTATAGGACCCCGTTATTGTCCAAGCATTGAGGATAAGCTCCGTACGTTTGCTGACAAGACTGAGCATCAGCTTTTTCTAGAACCAGAGGGTAGGGGAACTAATGAGTATTATCTTCAGGGATTTTCATCATCCCTGCCTTTGGAAGTTCAGATGGATGCCCTTCATCAGATTGAAGGTCTTGAAAGCGCTAAAGTATTCCGTCCTGCGTATGCTGTTGAATATGACTATTTTGACCCTACTCAACTTAAACCTACTCTTGAATTAAAGGGAATTGATAATCTTTTCTTTGCTGGTCAGATTAATGGCACTACCGGTTACGAGGAAGCTGCAGCTCAAGGCCTTATGGCTGGTATAAATGCCCATCTTAAAGTCGCCGGTAAGGATCCTTTTATATTAAAGCGAGATCAGGCTTATATAGGTGTCCTTATTGATGATCTTATCATCAAGGGTGTTGACGAACCATACAGAATGTTCACTTCGCGAGCTGAGTATAGAATTTTATTACGCCAGGATAATGCAGATTTAAGGCTTACACCTCTTTCATATGAAATTGGTCTTGCAGATAGTTACAGGTATGATTATACTATGCGTAAATATGATACTGTGACAGCATTTAATAATTTCTTTGCTGATGCTTCAATAAAACCTGAAAATATTAATGGCTATCTTGAATCTGTTTCTTCATCACAGATAGATTCTCGTAAAAGAATAGCTGATATAATATCCCGTCCTCAGACAAATATACATGATTTAATTAATTTTGTTCCACGTGGAACTTTTTCTAAATTTAATATTGATCTAGATAAGAGATTTGCTTCGCCTATTCAAAATCTTTTATCTAAGGAGACTGAATATTCTGATTTGATTCAGTTTGAAGATATTGATAATAGATTTACCGATGCTTATCCTTCTACAGTATCTTATCGTGATGCCCTGAGTATTCTTAAATATAATACTGAATATCCCGTGTCTAAGTTAGATAATGAATGTATGAATAGGATAGCTGCAGATAATTATAAGCGTGAGATCCTTGATTCTTCTGAAATATCCATTAAATATAAGGGATATATCCAGAGGGAACAGCAGATGGCTGATAAGATTATGAGACTCGAAAATCTTATAATTCCTGATGGATTCGATTTTGATAGGGTAGAGAGCCTTTCAATTGAATGTCGTCAAAAGCTGAAAAGATATTCTCCGCGCACGATTGCTCAAGCTTCACGCATTTCTGGAGTATCCCCTTCGGATATATCTGTGCTCCTGGTTTATTTCGGTAGATAATGTCTGTTACTTTTTCTCTTGAAATACGTTTTAAAATAAAAAAATGTTCCACATGGAACATTTTTTATTTTTATTATCTAATTCAAACTTAGTTATAGCCGCTTGAGTCCGAGCTTTATAATTTCTTCCAATGTTGCAGAAGGCTTTTCCTTCAGTACAGCAGCTACTGCCTTATTGACGTTAGGTTTACTGAATCCGAGCATTACAAGTGCCGTTGTAGCCTCTTCTACGGCAGGGTTAGATGTATTTTGGAATAAAGCAGAAGTGTCAGTTCCTTCTCCCTTTACAACCTTATCCTTAAGTTCCAGAATAAGTCTTTGTGCACTCTTTACTCCGATTCCTTTAATGCTTTTTATCTTGTTTATGTCTTCAGAGAGAATAGCGTTTCTAATTTCTTCTGTAGAAAGTGAAGAAAGCATCATTCTGGCTGTTGCAGCTCCTACTCCTGATACTCCTATTAGAAGTCTGAACATCTCCCTCTCGTCCTTTGTTGCGAATCCGTAGTATAGTTCTTCATCTTCGCGAATGTAGTGGTGGATGTAAATTGTCAGGTCTTCCTTACCATTTGATGACTCAAATGTCTGCAATGAAATAAGGATCTTGTATCCTATTCCATGGCATTCCACTACCATATCTGTGGGAGTTATCTCTATGAGTCTACCTTTGATGTATTCAATCATATCTATCGTTTTTATTTTGTTATTATTTCCCTACATGGTGTCCTATTGCAAAATTATGATAAAATCCTGTAAAAGAAACAGTAAAATTGCTAAATTTGCAGGCTTATTGCGTGTATGCGCGAGTATGTATGATGTTTATGACCCTTGTTAAAGAAATACGTAGTAAGTTTCCGGCACTGTCAAGAAAGGTGTATGGAAAGGATCTCGTTTATTTTGATAATGCCGCCACCAGTCAGAGAGTACAGTCTGTAGTTGATGAGTGGAAAAGGGTGAGTGAAGAGTCAAATGCCAATATCCATAGGGCTGTACATTGCCTCGCAGATGAAGCGACCCAGGCTTATGAACAGGCCCGTGATGCTGTAAAGGAATTTATAAATGCAGAATCCAGAGAGGAAGTTGTTTTTACTTCTGGTACAACTGCTGCAGTGAATCTTGTAGCTTTCAGCTTTGGTGAGGCTTTCGTAAAGGAGGGGGATGAGGTGATTGTAACAGAGGCAGAACATCATTCCAATATTGTTCCCTGGCAGATGATGTGCCGTCGCAAGGGGGCAGTGCTGAAGGTTCTTCCTGTGGATGATAGCGGATATCTGATGATTGAAAAGTTGGGTGGACTGCTGACCGACAGGACCAGAATACTTGCTGTAACCCATATTTCAAATGTTCTGGGAATCATCAATCCGGTGAAGGAGATTATATCAGAATGTCATTCAAAAGGAGTTCCTGTGCTTGTAGATGGTGCCCAGGGAGCTGTTCATTGTAAAGTGGATGTACAGGAGCTTGATTGTGATTTCTATGCTTTTTCCGGTCACAAGCTTTATGCTGCTACCGGTACAGGAGTGCTTTACGGAAAGAGGAAATGGCTTGATGCAATGCCTCCATATATGGGTGGAGGAGAGATGGTAGGTATGGTTTCTTTTGCCGAAACCACATATGCTCCGCTTCCGATGAAGTTTGAGGCCGGAACCCAGAATTTTGCATCTGCAGCTACATT
The DNA here is from genome assembly GCA_045127905.1 of Candidatus Cryptobacteroides sp. GTDB lineage: Bacteria > Bacteroidota > Bacteroidia > Bacteroidales > UBA932 > Cryptobacteroides. The sequence continues at coordinate 3,358 of JBGVQX010000072.1, read as the reverse complement.
GAAACCTGCTATAGAATTTATTAAATCATTGAATGATAATGAGTTAATAAAATACAATAATAGTATAAGGGATTATCTGCTGGAGTATTTCAAGAGTGATTCACGTATAAGACTTTATGGTGTTCCACGGGGAATAAATGAAGATAAGATACCGCTTTTCTCATTTACTGTGGAAGGAGTACATCATGAGGACCTGGCTTTGATACTTGACAAGATGGGGATTGCTGCAAGGTCGGGGCAGATGTGTGCGGAACCTCTTATGGACAGGTATGGAGTAAGCGGAATGCTGAGGATATCCATCGCTCCATATAATACTTTGGAAGAAGCGGAATATTTTGTAAAATGCTTGAATAAGGCAATTGGAATGTTGGTTTGATATGACACTACATGAAGCTGAAAATGCCATTATCGAAGAGTTCTCGATGTATGAGGAGTGGCTGGATAAATATGAATATTTGATTGAGCTTGGAAAATCCTTAACGGATTATCCTGATGAAGCAAAGATAGATGATAAGCTGATAAAAGGTTGTCAGTCAAGAGTATGGCTTGATTATAAGGTTGCCGATGGAAGGATAATATTCAATGCTGACAGCGATGCGATTATCACTAAAGGAATAATTTCTCTGCTGATTGGACTTTATTCCGGAAGGACTGCAAAAGAGATACTTTCGTCTGATTTTTCCGTAGTGGAAAAGATTGGACTTAAGGAAAATCTTTCGCCCACAAGGGCTAATGGTCTTGTGTCGATGATTGCGAAAATACGCGAGGTGGCAAGTAATAATTTATAGACGAATTTATGAACCTTGAACGAGATATAATTAGGGCTTTGAGACAGGTTTACGATCCTGAAATTCCTGTCAATGTTTATGATCTGGGATTGATTTACGAAATCCGGGTAGATGAGGATCATCATGTTTATGTACAGATGACCTTGACTGCTCCTAATTGTCCTATGGCCGATTATGTGGTTGAGCAGGTGAATGAAGCTGTGAAAGATGTTCCGGGAGTTGTTAGTGTGGAGATAGACCTTGTATGGGAGCCGGTGTGGGATAAGAGCAGGATGTCTGAGGAGGCACTGGTGGAACTTGGTCTGGATGATTGAAGAGATGAGGACCTTATGCCTATGCAGAAGAGTCCGGAAAATACTGAGAAAGTAGAGCTTTATCTGTCTCTCGGCTCAAATCAGGGTGACAGAAGGCTTAATATTGAAAATGCTGTATCCTTGCTCAATATAGAACTGAAAAAGCCGTTTAAGGCCATTTCTTCGTTCTATGAGACAGAACCTTGGGGCTTTGAGTCGGATGATAAGTTCATAAATGCTGTGGTTATGTATGAACTTGACCTGCCTGAAGGATATAATCCGGAAGCTGAGGGACTGATGATACTTGAAATATGCAAGGATATAGAGAGAAGACTTGGAAGGCAGGGACAGCCGCAGTATGATGAAGCAGGAAAGAGGATATATACATCAAGACCGATTGATATAGATATTCTGTTGCTTGGTGATGACAAGATTGACTGTCCGGAACTTACAGTTCCCCATAAACTGATGTATGAGAGGGATTTTGTGATGATTCCTTTGAAAGAAATCATCACTTTTGAATTGACAAATAAGAATTAAAACTATAATACTATTATGACACAGGAAGAACTTTTTAAGATTCTCGTAGCTCATTGCAAGGAGTACGGATTCATTTTCCCTTCAAGCGAGATTTATGACGGTCTCGGTGCCGTATATGACTATGGTCAGCTCGGTTCTGAGCTTAAGAGCAATATCAAGAGATATTGGTGGGAGGCTATGACAAGACTTCACGAGAATATCGTTGGTATTGATTCGGCTATCTTCATGCATCCTAAGATTTGGGAGGCTTCAGGCCATGTAGGTGCTTTTAATGATCCTCTTATCGACAATAAGGATTCAAAGAAGAGATATCGTGCAGACGTACTCATCGAGGAGTACATAGGTAAGCTTGAAGATAAGATAGCGAAGGATGTTGAAAAAGGAAAGAAGAAATTCGGCGAGTCTTTCAACGAAGAGCAGTTCCTTGCAACCAATCCTAATGTTCTGCGTAATCAGGCTAAGATAGACGAGGTTCGCAAGAGAATGGCTGACGCCCTCAATGCAAACGATCTTACCGAACTCCGTCAGATTATTATCGACTGCGAGATTGCATGTCCTATTTCAGGTACAAAGAACTGGACAGATGTACGTCAGTTCAATCTTATGTTCTCTACACAGCTCGGTAGCGTGACAGGCGATGCAAGCATCATCTATCTCCGTCCGGAGACCGCGCAGGGTATCTTCGTGAATTATCTCAACGTCCAGAAGACAGGACGTATGAAGATTCCTTTCGGTATCGCACAGATCGGTAAGGCATTCAGAAATGAGATTGTCGCACGTCAGTTCATTTTCCGTATGAGGGAGTTCGAGCAGATGGAAATGCAGTTCTTTATCAAGCCAGGTACAGAGCTCGACTGGTTCGCTAAATGGAAGGAAAACCGTATGGCATGGCACAAGGCTCTTGGAATGGGTGATGAGAACTACCGTTTCCACGATCATGACAAGCTGGCTCACTATGCCAACGCAGCTACCGATATCGAGTTCCGCTTCCCGTTCGGCTTCAAGGAGCTTGAGGGTATCCACTCTCGTACAGACTTCGACCTCGGAAACCACCAGAAGTTCTCCGGCAAGAAAATCCAGTACTTCGATCCTGAGCTTGGCGAGAACTATGTTCCTTACGTAGTGGAGACTTCTATCGGAGTGGACCGTATGTTCCTTGCTGTTCTCTCTAACTCATATAAGGAGGAGCAGCTTGAGGGAGGTGAGAGCCGTGTTGTTCTCAGTATTCCTGCACCTCTCGCACCTGTCAAGGTTGCAGTGCTTCCTCTTATCAAGAAGGATGGTCTTCCAGAGCTTGCACGCGAGATTATGGACGAACTCAAGTACGACTTCAATTGCCAGTACGATGAGAAGGATTCAATCGGCAAGAGATATCGCCGTCAGGATGCCATCGGAACTCCTTTCTGCGTGACAATCGATCACGATTCACTCAACGACCGCTGTGTTACTATCCGTCACCGCGACTCTATGCAGCAGGAGCGTGTGAAAATCGAGGATCTCCACGGTATCATCAGCAAGGAAGTTAACCTCAGCAACATCCTCAAGAAACTAAAATAATCCATGGTGTATTCACACCATTATCTTTATAACATTAATTCATTAGTGTCCGGTAAAAAATCATAAAAGTTCTTTGAAAATATTGAAAGTTAGGTAGTTATAGAGGTTTTTCGAGTCAACCGATTTGAATTTATCTTTGCCAGACTAACGTAGAATGGCATATGCATAAAGGAAAATACG
>JBGVQX010000071.1:0-10111 GCA_045127905.1 Candidatus Cryptobacteroides sp. | reverse complement strand
GTCAACGAAGCATCCCATAAGACCCCAAGAAACCTCAGGACCCTCTGTAGGAGCGCCATTGTAGGCTACGTCAACTGTCATTGCAGCAACATCCTTTGCATTGATAGTGATAGTATAGTTACCAGTCTCAGGAACGTGATAGATAACTTTCTCATCATCAGATGTTCCGTATACAAGGCTCTTACCGTCTTCGCTGATCATAAGGCAAGGCCACCACTGACCTGACACCTTCTGAAGTGGGAAGCGGAACTCACCTTCAGAGTTAAGGTTACCTGTCCAAGTGAAGATACCGCCATCGTTAGCGAATGCCTGCATCTCGTCAAGTGACCATCCTGTATCACAAGCGCTACCAAGCATATAAAGCTCTGTCACTGTGTACTCCGGCTCATCTACAGGAGGCTCTGGAGTTACACCCTTAGCAGCCTGAGTCACCTTCACTGTCTTTGAAAGAGTACCAGCCTTCACTGTTACTGTAGCTGTTCTTTCAGCTTCAGTTGTATTGTCCTCAGCTGTTACCTTTACTGCGACAGCCTTATCTGATGCCTTGCCATTGTTCGGATTGAGTGATACCCAGTCTGCGTCTGCAGAGGCTGTCCAGTCCTGGTTTGTTGTCACATTGAATGTAGCCTGGCCTGCCTCAGCCGCAACTGAAACTGTTGTCTTATCCACATCCAAAGATGGTGTAACCTCCGGCTCCACCGGATCACACGCTACGGTAGCCGCAACAGCAAGCATACCGAGAAGTAAATGTTTGATTTTCATAATGTTATTTTTTGGGTGATTTTTCTAGAAACAAAGATAATAAACTTCATTCTCATCAGCAACTAGAAAGACGCTATGACACCTCTGTATAACGTCCTTCATATGTAACCTTCAGGCTGTCATAATCAGTAGCTTCGACCTTAATATGATCACCTTCCACCTTCACAGTAACCGTACCACTGCAGCCTTCCGCCTTGCTGAATGTCTTGCCATCAAATTCCATATACAAAGATGGACTCTGAGAGAATCCGTGGGCATTTCCGTCAAGGAAATCCATAGGCAGTGTAATATTCACCGAACGTCCATCTTCAAGAATCAGAAGCACTGTACATATCGCATCGACCGACGGCATTGTATCGAGAAAGACTTCCTTTATAGGATATGATTTCCCTTCATATATGACTTCATTGGCCACACTCTCTTTTGCATTTGCATCGAGCGCGTTGCCATCAAACCGAATTTTAAGAGAAGTACCGGCAAAGTCGAGATCTGCTGAGACAATATAATGAGCCGGATCATCAGGATCAGCTGAGACATTCACTGTACCACTTGTCGGAACATCCGCAGAATCTACGACCAATTCATTGAAATTGTCCGCATATCCCACTGCGATCAAGTCTTCCGCTGTCAATGTCCTTCCAAGACACTGCTCATCCTCAAGAATGATATATGCATAATAAGTCGTAATCTCCAGATCTTCAAAGAAATCGATTCCAGCCGGGGTCAGATACAAGGCCGTAGTATCGTCCTCGCGCAGGACAAACGCCGTCCGCACAGGCTTTTCATCCCCGCCAATCGCAAACACATTCTCATTCACGGCGATCCCCGGTTCCTCTGCAGAAAGCAGTGCGGAGAATTCCTGACCATCTGCCGTCACAAGGCTTATAAGCACCGTAGCCACTCCCTCAGCATAATTGAATGTACATTTCCCCTCGCTTATCTCATCCGTCAGAGATGGAGCGACAGTTTCAAGATAAAGTCCATCGATTGTGCTCATCACGGTATAGACCTGCTTTTCGGTCTTCAGATCGAACTCCCGACCGTTCAGAAGCGGCGATATTGCCACATAGAAATACTGTTCCTGCTCGAAGACCGCATCGAACTCCTGCACGCCTTGCGCCACAGATGCAGCAATGCATATATAATCGCCAAGATTACTCACTGCGACGCTGCCGAAACTAAAGACTTCATCTGAGACAATATAGGTGTTTTCCTTCAATTCAGGCTTTTCCGGCTGCGGTTCTTCGGGAGTCGGTACATCCGGGCCCGAAGGCTCAGTAACGGGCTTATCGCAAGAAATAAGTGCCAATATAAGAAACGCCATCGAGGCAATCAGCGAGAATGATATCCTGTTTTTCATAAAACACACAAAACTTCGTCCTTACAAATATACGAATTTATAAGGACAATATTGCCATATATAAAAAAACCAGCGGCCAAGTTATGACTCGGTCGCTGGAAATGTATTGATTTAACTCTTATTTAGAGTTCTACATCAATGTGGTCGATATAGTATGAATATGTACCGATAAGAGAAACAGATACCTGCTTGTTACCAGCGGCAACAGGAATAGTTACGCTGTATGAGCCATCTGTAACTGCTCTTCCTACATTACCATCCTCTGGATATGCGGCATCCTCTGTTGGAGCAGTCCAAGCAGCTGGGAATGCGCAATATACATTGTCTGCATAAACAGACTTTGCCTCTGAGAAGTGAAGAGTCACAGACTTGATATCCTTCTCAAATGCAGGAGTCTTGATGTAAGAACCCTTTCTTCCACGGCACTGGAGGAACGTATTGGCATTATTCTGAGATGCGTTTACAGTCCATACTCCTGATGCTGACTCGATTGTATAATCAACATATGAAGTCTCAGCAGATGTCATCATTGCGCAGATCTCAGCATTTGTGAGAGTCATCACAACCGGCACCTCCGGCTGCTCTGGCTCCTCACCACCCTCAGCAGCAACGTGTGAGATGTAGTAAGCTGGGCCGCCTACCTGATCCTGATCATTGTAAGAATCTCTCTTACCTACGAGAGTAACGACGTCACCCTCCTTAAGGCCGAGGTTAGCGAATGACTTGTCGTTCTTAGCAACGTATGAAGTTGTAAGACCATAAACGTATACAGAACCTGTCTCGTCCACGAGGTCGAAGTTACCGTAGACATCGTTCTTAAGGTTAGAGAGAGTACCGGTAAGCTTGCACCAAGTACCCTTAGGCTGTGCAAGGAACTCTGCAACAGTAGCTACAGAAGCTGCAACAACATGCTCCTTGAGGTAAGCTGTACCACCAACCTGTGCAGTCTCCTTGTAAGAAGCTCTTGTACCTACGATAGTGATTACGTCACCCTCGTTGATTCCGAGGTTAGCGAAAGTCTTGTCGTTTGTACCGATTGCGCCGTTGCCAGTAAGACCGTATACATATACTGAACCTGTTGCGTCCACGAGGTCGAAGTTACCGTAAACATCGCTCTTAAGGTTCTTCACGATACCAGTAAGTTCGTAAAGTGCAGTTCCCTCAGGAGCCGCAAGGAAATCAGCAACTGAAACAGCTGCGATAGCACCATACTGCTCGATTTCTGCAGGAGCGATATAGTCCTTGCCGTTTACTGTAGTCTTGAAAGTAACTGTTGTGCTGCGTGCACCACCCTCGTTAGGAGCAGCTGTAAGCTCTACGCAAGTAAGACCACCTACTGTAGTAGGCTCACCTGCTGTAAGCCAAGTTGCATCCTCAGGAATCTCAACAGAGAAATCACCATCCTTTACAGTAAGAAGAGCTGTAGCTACACCACCGTCGAGTGGAAGAGGTGTAGAAATCATCTTCTCAAGCTTGATGAGAGACTTCTCGATCTCGAGAACTGTTACGTCAACGAGCTCGATAGTACCGTTGTAATCCTTTCTTGGACCCTCTACAGTAACGATATCACCAACCTCGAGACCGAGCTTTGTGAACTGCTGTGTAGCACCGTTGTAGAGTGTACCATAGATATATACTGTACCGGTGTCATCCTTAAGATACCAGTTACCGTACTGAGTATTTGCGATAGAAGTACAAGTACCCTTTACGCGGTAAACCTTACCGTCAACACCGTTGTTGTTTACCTCAGCGCAAGTAGAAAGAGGAATCTCCACCTTTTCTGCCATCTGGAACACCTTGATTGTATGCTGATAACCTGCACAAGCGAACGGAACGTTGCACTCACGAGTTCCATCTGTAGCTTCTGCAGAGAATACAACCTTATATTCACCGGCAGTACCCGATACAACATCAATTGAAAGCCAAGACGGAGTACTCTTTTTAATTGAACCTTTTTTATGATCGCCTTCGTCTTTTGTATACCTTTCTATCACATTTGGCCACTCATCGTTTTCTGCAACAGCCCAATCAGCGGTAGCTTTGATAGTGACTTCGAACTGACCACCCTCAACAGGAAGAGCAATCATTGTCTCTGACACCTGAAACTCATCAATGAGATGCAAATCCTCTTGACAACCCACGAAAGTAAGAGCTGCAGTTGCCAGAACTGTGAAAATATTTCTAAGTTTCATATTCTTCCTGACAATTTATTAATTAAACATATACTTGATACCAACAGATGCATACCAGCACTGGCCGATTCCGATTGAAGGATTCCAAACCTGAGTCTTAGTATTTACTGCAGATGGAGTAGAGAATGTTGCATAACCCTCCTTGTCATATCCCTCATACTTAAGGATACGGCCCTCGCCGAGGGCTGGGTTCATATACTTAGATACACCCCAGTTAGAGTTGAAGAGGTTAAGAACGTTCTTCACGTCGAAGCAGAGCTGGAGAGTGTTCATTGACTTGCCGGCCTTAACCTTGAAGTCATGCTTGTAGCTGAAGTCCACTCTGTGAGTCCAAGGAGAATACACGCTGTAAGCCTCTGCGTACTTGCCCTGGTTCTTGCTGAGGTATGGATCAGCGTGAACATAGTCCATAAAACGTGTAGCGTCATCCTGTGAAACGAATCTGAAGTCACCGTTAGCAACCTGCTCGTCTGTAGGGATGTAGATAAGGTCATAATTGTAACCGTCACCGTTCATATCGTTTGCAGTCATATAAGTGTAGTTGTATCCACCTCTCCAAGTCTCATAGATGAGGCTGAAGTGGTTACCGCTCTTGTCATTGTGAGTGATAGACGCGATGAAACGGTCTGGAGTCACGTACTGTGAATTGTGGAGACCTGGATCGTTTGGTCCGTAAACTGTACCCATATAGTTAAGTACTGAAGAAGCGTTTGAACCTGGCATACCGGTAACTTCCTTAGATACTGTATGAGTATATGCAGCCATAAGTGAGAGTTCAGGGATAGGACGCATGTTCACAGTAAATGTACCTGAGTAACCATAACCCTTGTGAGTGTTCTCAAGAACGTATGCTGCAGGCAAGTTCTCTACAATTGCTGCACCGTTCTCGTCTGTTCCCTTAACATAAGTCTGCTTGTAATGGCTATACAATGGACGATTGTCTGCACCGTTAAGTCTTGCGAATCCATCAGCAGACCAAATACTCCAGTCACGGATAACAACGCCGTTTACAGTCTTGTTGTAGATACCCTCAGCGCTGATAGTGAATGGGAATGAAGTAGGGAATGTATAGTCAACTGCGAGTGAAGTCTTCCATACCTGTGGCATCTTGAACTTAGGATCCACTGCTGAGATCTCAGCTGGAATTGTTCCGTCAGCTGGAGAGATTGTGTTCGGATAACCGAGCTCGATAAGCTTAGCGAGGAGTTCCTCACGCTTGAGGATACCGCCAGCAAACTCATTCATATCAGTCTGAACACCACCGTTCTTGCCATCGCTGTTAAGCTTAGCCTGGTACTGAACCATACCTGAGTTAGTAGGCATATTGGTGAAGAACACGAGTGGGAGACGACCTGAGAAGAGACCTGTACCTCCGCGGAGCTTAAGGCTGTTGTCACCGAGAACATCCCAAGAGAAGCCTACACGTGGAGAAACTGTGAGAGTAGCTGTAGGCCACTTACCAGTGTCGATGTGACGCTCCTGACCATCTACTACATATGTAAGATCGTAGATTGCATTGTTTCTCATAAGGTCCTGATTGTCGAAGAAGAGACCGTCGAGACGGAGACCTGCAGTAAGCTTGAAGTTCTCGTTAACGTTCCACTCGTCCTGAGCATAGATACCAGCCTTGTGGAATCTTACACGTGCTGCAGGGTTAGCCTCACCGTCGTAACCGTAAGTAAGACATACAACCTCAGGAGCTGCACCATCATAGAAATCCTGGAGGCTTCTGTAACGATAGTAACCTGTACCGTTTCTCATATAAGAGTTGTCAGCCATCTGGTACTCATAGTTGATACCGGCTGTGAGCTTGTGGTTACCAGCGTAGTAAGTGAGGTCATCCTTGATAGAGATGTGGGTGTTGTGAACACCGTTGTTCCAAGTAAAGAGCTCGTATCCGAGAGCGATGTAAGGAAGAACCGCGCTTCCGTCATCGTTACGGATGTCGATGAATGGGAAGTCCTCTGAGTTTGTACCACGCATATCATCGAGCTTAGAGAATGTTGCGAGGAACTGGTTAGAGAGGTTGTCGCTGAGACGGCTGTTGAGGTCGAGTGACACTGTGCTCACGAGGTTGTCCATCGAGTAGAGGGAGTTAGCGTAAGCCATACCGTACTGTGAAAGACGTGAGAAACCTGAACGTGAACCACCGTCCATTGAAGAACCGTTAGTCGAGTTCCAACCCTGGTTGAGAGTGTAGTTGTATCTCAATGCGAGCTTGTGGTTGTCGTTGATGTTCCAGTCGATACGAGCGAGGAGCTTCATGTTGCTCTCTGTTGCAGGATAGTCTGTCCATGAACCTGTGTCATAGCCATATTTTTCCTTTACAAACTCTGAAACCTTCTGGAGGTCCTCGAGCTTAGTACGAGAGATATATGCATCCGGATTTGCCTCACCGTCCACTGAACCACGCCATCTGTTTACTACTGTAGGGATAGTAGAGTACTCTGCGTTCACGAAGAAGAAGAGCTTATCCTTTACGATCGGGCCACCGAGAGTGAAACCGTATGTAGTGTTGCGATCCTTGTCACGCGCACCTGCAACTTCCTGACCTGCAACGAAGTTACCACGCATATTCTCGTTGCGGTGATATACGTAAGCCGATCCCTTGAATGTGTTTGTACCAGACTTTGTAATAGCGTTCACACCACCACCGATGAAGTTTGTCTGACGAACATCATATGGAGAAATAACCACCTGCATCTCCTCGATAGCGTCGATAGAGATAGGGTTACCACCACCAGGGAGGTTGTCTGAAAGACCGAAGTTGTTGTTGAAGTTTGCTCCGTCGACAGTGAAGTTGGCTGTACGGCCGTCAGCACCTGCGAAGCTCATTCCGTTACCACCATAAGGTGACAGTCTGGTAACGTCAGAGATGCTTCTGCTAACAGTAGGAACTGATACGATATCCTTGCTTGAGATGTTGGTTGCTGAACCCATCTTCTGAGCAGAGAACTTTGAAGCAGGGGCAGCGACTACCATCGCCTCTCCGAGCATCTCTGAATCCTCTACAAGCTGTCCGTTGAGAGCCGAAGTCTCAGCGAGCTGAAGAGTTACATCTGTGTAAGCAAGGGTCTGATAGCCAAGACAAGACATCTCTACCTTGTAAGGGCCACCGGCACGCATACCGTTGATTGCATAACGACCGTCATTGTTTGTAACAACGCCGTAAACGGTACCTGAAGGCTCGTGAGTTGCAACAACCGCTGCACCTACGATAGGCTCACCGTTAGCATCAACAACGCGTCCACCCAGAGCTGAAGTCGTAACCTGCGCGAAGGCGGCTACGCTCATAAGCATAGCTGCAAAAGCAGCAACTAGACACTTAATTGTTTGTTTCATAACGTTTTAGATAAATAATAAGGTTTTTTATCCCGCTAAGATACGACTTTTTGACGACGATATGAAATTTTGAAGGCGTTTTTCAGAGCTAAATTTCAAATATTTAACGATTTAGGTCTTTAAGTATTTGCATATCAGAAATTTTGACTATCTTTGCCGCCCGAAATGGAAAATGTGGAGAGATTTGGCTGCTTGCAACCACTTAAAAAAATGCTAAAATGTTGACTGTAACGGTCATCGCGCCACGGTGACCTTTTTCATATCAATGTTTTGTGTTTTTGTGACGGCTCCGCATTTCTGTGGGGCTTTTTTGATTTATAATACAACAACGATATGAATTATCTCTTTACATCAGAATCAGTGTCAGAAGGACACCCAGACAAAGTATCGGACCAGATTTCCGATGCAATTCTTGACGAATTTCTCCGCCAGGACCCCGAATCAAAGGTTGCCTGCGAGACATTCTGCAGCACAGGACTCGTAGTGGTAGGAGGCGAGGTCCGTTCAGAGGATGCCTATGTGGACATCCCTAAGACAGTACGTCGCGTCATCAACAAGATCGGCTACAACAAGGCGGAATATATGTTCGACGGCAACTCCTGCGGAATCCTCTCAGCCCTTCACGAGCAGAGCGTTGACATCAACCGCGGTGTTGTAGGCGAAGATGCAGACGCTCAGGGAGCCGGCGACCAGGGTATGATGTTCGGCTACGCTTGCCGTGATACAGAGGAATATATGCCCCTCCCGCTCGCACTCTCGCATCAGGCTCTCCTGATGCTCGCAAAGATCCGCAAGCAGAATCCGGAGCTTATGCCATACCTCCGTCCTGACTCAAAGTCTCAGTTCACCATCGAATATGACGGACAGACCAATGAGCCAGTTCGCGTACATACAATCGTGATCTCGACCCAGCACGACGAGTTCACCCCAGCATCTCTGGGCAATATGAGCTACGCAGACGGCTGTGCACAGTTCGGCCAGAAGCGCGTGGACGAAGCTATGCAGGCAAAGATCCGCGAAGATGTGCAGAACATCCTTCTCCCGATGCTCATCGACACACTCGCCCCTGAGACAGCAGCTCTCTTCAAAGGAGACCATATCCTTCACGTAAACCCTACAGGAAAATTCGTGATCGGAGGTCCTCACGGCGACACAGGTCTGACAGGCCGCAAGATCATCGTGGACACATACGGCGGAAAGGGAGCGCACGGTGGTGGAGCATTCTCAGGAAAGGACCCATCAAAGGTCGACAGATCAGCAGCTTACGCAGCACGCTACATCGCAAAGAATATGGTCGCAGCAGGCGTAGCACGTGAAATGCTCGTACAGGTTTCATACGCCATCGGAGTAGCCCGCCCGCTCAGCATCTTTGTAAACACCTACGGTACAGCTGCAAACGGACTCACTGACGCAGAGATCGCTCTCCAGATCGAGAAGCTCTTCGACCTCCGTCCTGCGAAGATCATCGAGAAGTTCGGACTGAAGAAGCCTATCTATGAGCCGACAGCATCATACGGTCACGTAGGCCGCGACCCTTACAAGGCTACGGTAATGATAAGAAAGAACGGCAAACTCGTCCCTGAGCTCGTTCAGTTCTTCGGCTGGGAGCTCCTTGATTCAGTAGATATGATCAAGGAAGCCTTCGGACTCTAAAACAAAAAAACCAGCAGATTTGCTGGTTTTTTTGTTTTATATCCTCTCCATCTCTCGGCGGAGATCCTTCTCCTTGATCGATGCACGCTTATCATATTCCTTCTTACCACGCGCCAGAGCAATCAGCAGCTTCGCATAGCCATTGTCAGCAATATAGAGCTTCACCCCCACAATGGTCAATCCTTTTTCCTTCACAGAACGGCTAAGTCTGGTCAATTCCTTTCTGGTCAGCAGGAGCTTCCTTTCACGACGCGGATCGTGCTTTCCCCAGCTTCCCCACCAATATTCCGCAATGTGCATATTCTTGACATACAGCTCGTTATTATTGAAATAACAGAAGGCATCCACCAGTGAAGCCTTGCCGGCCCTGATGGACTTTATCTCTGTACCCGTAAGCACAATTCCCGCCTGGAAGGTCTCGATGAACTCATAATCGAACGAAGCCCTCCTGTTCTTTATCTCTACACTGCTTTTCGCTTTCGGCATAATCTAGCTCTCCTTAATTAAATCCAACTGCAAATGTAATGCTTTTTCAGCGATTCCAAACAAGCATCACTCAATTATATGACTATCAGATAATTAAGCAATCACGGGTCGTGATTTTCACCGACCCTGAAACATCCAACACACTGATACACAAAACATTAAGTGATGCTGTACTTGTCCCGTCCTGAAAAAAGTTTACAAAAAAACGGAAACTTTTATGGAAGCTAAATGCTATCGAGCGATGCGGCGAGCTCAAGGAAAAATGCTGCGCGAGTACTTCTCCGGAGTGCCAGTTGAAAATCTCAGCAAGAGATAC
>JBGVQX010000070.1:0-21369 GCA_045127905.1 Candidatus Cryptobacteroides sp. | reverse complement strand
GAATGGAGTCTGCCGGTGCATCCAAGCCAGTGCATCTGATATTCATGGGTGATGGTTTCATTGAGGACGACTATACAGAGGGCGGTGCCTTCGATCAGGCTGTCGAGACAGCCGTAAATGGTCTTTTCGCTGTTGAACCGTTCGCAACATATCAGGATTATTTCAGGGTGACCACAGTCGCTGTGTATTCTCAGGAGAGAGGTGCTACCGTCAAGGCGGCCATGAGCAATTGTCCTGCGCAGACCAAGAACACAGCTTTTTCTGCAACTCTTGACGGAGGTAACAGTACAGGAACATCATGTAATTACGATAAGGTGTTCAGCTATGCCATGAAGGTGCCTGGAGTTGATGACGCTGCCCTTAAGAACACTACTGTATATCTGCTCATCAATCTGAATGTATATGCAGGAACCTGTATGATGGAGTACAGTGGACGCTCTGTGTCGATGTGTCCGATGGGCAAGTCTTCATTTGTTCCTGTCGTTTGTCATGAAGGTGGCGGACATGGATTCGGAAGACTACTGGATGAGTATAGGTATTACGAGGCCCAACTCCCATTAGATCAAAAGAACAGTCTTATTCAGTGGAGAAGCGGAGACCCATACTTCGGTTATAATATTGATATAACCGGAGACAGAAATATTGTTCATTGGAAGGAGTATTTCAATAGAAGCGGTTATGAAGCTGTTGGCCTTTATGAGGGAGCTTATCTTTATTACCAGGGAGTATGGAGATCCGAATATATAAGCTGTATGCATGACAACAGATTCTACTTCAATGCTCCATCTCGTGAGGCGATTGTAAGAAGAATCATGAAGGCTTCCGGATCTAATTTCAATATTGATTCTTTCGTCAAGAATGACAAAGTGAAGAAGGATCCGACAACAAAGTCTAACTACGTAGAAGAGGTATACCCTCCTCTTGCACCACCTATCCTTGTAAACAAGTAGTAAGATAATTTTCTTATCTTTGCATAAATTTACGCAAAGATGGCTATTTTAAGACTACGAGACAGGTATACAGGACCGGTCGCCCTAGCGGCGACAGGTCTTTTTTTGATTACAGCGCTGATGTACTTCTTGCCGATCGAGATACAGAGCAAGATCGCTATACCTGTAGGAATCGCGGCATTAGCATCATTCTGGCTATGCCCGTGGGAAATAACGATGGCACTTCTCTTTTCCGCTTTGGGAGATTTGGCTGGTTCATACAGTAACTTTCTGTTGCAGATGGGGTCCTTTGGAATAGGACACATCTGGTACATAACTTTTTTCATAAAGAGATATTTCAAGAAAGTGGAGCCGGATTTCAAACTCACAGCAAAGGCAAAGGGATATATGGCAATGGTTATTTTCTGCGTTCTGATGCTGATGACCACAGCATTCGTCCGCATCGTGCCATGCGCTCCTGCTGGCATAATACGGACCGGTACAGGGATATACGCATGCCTGATATGCACAATGTTGGTTACGGCCCTGCTCCAGCGCAGCAGCCTCTATGCCCTCGGTGCCGTGCTCTTTGTATTCTCAGACTTTATCCTGGCATGGAACAAGTTCGTGGAGCCCGTAACTTACAGCAGACTCCTCATCATGATTCCATACTACGCGGCACAATGGCTGCTCTTCATCCGTTCCACACCATTCAGAGTAGCACCAGAAATGCGCATCATGCGTTTCTGACACACTTTCTACTCGACTGATATGAATGCTGCCGTTCCGGACGCCTGCTTCGCCCACGACGCAGGCAAAACAGGGAAAAACCTTGCGTCGCGGCAGGAAAGAACGCAGAAACCACAAATCGCTGGACACGACGCAGGAGAAACGACACAAAACATTGCGTCGTGGATAATCGTACAAAGATCAAAAACATTATAAAATAAATTTTATAGCACTAAAAATAATTTTATAATCAGATTTTCGCCACATTTTTCCCTTTCTTTAACAAAAGGCCGGCAATCCTCTGTACATTAAAAGCAAAAATGAAAAGAACTTATCATTTATGTTGGTCAGGAGGAGATGAAGTATTGTTCAGGACCAGGGAAGATTACATTCATGGTATCATATGCTTATGCATTGCCGCATATGAAAAAGGGTGTACATTAATGGCATATTGCCTGATGTCAAATCATGTACATATCTGTGTCAGAGGCGCCAACATCAAGGCATTTATTAAGTCTTTCCGGTATTCATATTCACGTTACTTCAACAGCAAGTATCATAGACGTGGAAGGCTTGGTGAGAAATTTTTCTTCAGTCAGGAAGTAAACGGACTGCATCATCTGCTGACAGTGATTGCATACATCCTCAGAAACCCTCTGCATCACGGAGTCTGCAAGACACCATTCGAATATGAATTTTCCTCTGTGCACGCTCCGTTCGGGGAAGAACTTGGACAGCATTTGAGGATCATTGAACAAAGCGGAAGGATTCCACATAAGCAGATACCCAGCAGACATAAGATTCCACCACATGTAAAAATAGATTCGAACGGAAATCTGCTTTCAGAGAGTATTGTGGACACTGCCGATCTGGAACATCAGTTCAGTACAGCACGATCATACATATACTTTATGAACCGGCTTTCTGGAGAAGCATGGGAAAAAGAGCAACAGCAAGACAACAACGGAAAGCCTCCGATAAGGGTCACAGATATCGAACGCGGTGTACGATGTGCTTCAATACAACACCTACTGGTAAATGAAACCGGGCGGAATCGGGTACAGAACATAGATGACATCGAATTATGCACTATAATTGATGAGTACATCAATAAATCATACAAGGGAGAAACAGTCTACACTCTTCATGTATCCAAGTGCATAAAGATTGCAGAGTCACTACGGGCCAGACACAACCTATCAAAGGAACAGATCGGCAGGTGCATGGTATTGCCCAGCACTACCTTACAATCGTTATAGGCAATAATTAACAGCAGACATACAATGCATAGAACAAACACCTGGACACGACGCAGGAAAAACGCGCTATAAACTTGCGTCGCGGCAAGAGAAGGGAACAGGCGGAAGGGTACCAGGAGACGACGCAGGCAAAACGCACTATAAACTTGCGTCGCGGCAGGAAAGGACGCAGAAACTACAAATCGCTGGACACGACGCAGGGGAAACGACACAAAACCTTGCGTCGCGGCAGGAAAGAACGCAGAAACCACAAATCGCTGGACACGACGCAGGCAAAACGACACAAAGCCTTGCGTCGCGGCAGGAGAAGGGCACAGGCGGAAGGGTACCAGGAGACGACGCAGGCAAAACGCGCTATAAACTTGCGTCGCGGCAGGAGAAGGGAACAGGCGGAAGGGAACCTGGACACGACGCAGGGGAAACGACATAAAACCTTGCGTCGCGGCAGGAGAAGGAAACAGGCGGAAGGGAACCAGGAGACGACGCAGGCAAAACGCGCTATAAACTTGCGTCGCGGCAGGAAAGAACGCAGAACTACAAATCGCTGGACACGACGCAGGGGAAACAGGGAAAAAACTTGCGTCGCGGCAGGAGAAGGGCACAGGCGGCAGGAGAAGGGAACAGGGGAACAGAGAGGGAACAGGGGAAAGAGAGAGGGCAATGCGGACGGACACAAGTACATCAGGACATACGCAGACCAGGGACAAACGGTTATGCCGTTTGTCCCTGGTCTGCGTATAAATCTTCGGGGTAGGGTTAGAGTTCCCAACCGAGAGCTGATGCACCGAGGATGGCAGCATCTGACTCCTTGAGCTGTGAATACACAAGCTCAACCTTGTTCTTCCACAATGGAAGCACATTCGCATTCATAGCCTCGAGGATAGGCTCTGTGAGGAATTCCTTCGCACGTGCAAGACCACCGAAAAGGACGATTGCCTCAGGAGCGCTGAATGCGATAAAGTCTGCAAACGAACGACCAAGGATCTTTCCTGTGAATTCGAAAATCTTGAGAGCAAGCTTATCTCCCTCCTTTGCAGCCTCATACACATCTTTTGAAGCAATGGTATCAAGGCTTCTGAGAACAGATGGCTCATCAGTAAGCTCAAGCCATTCACGAGCAGTGCGGGCAACGCCTGTGGCTGAAGCATAAGCCTCAAGACATCCTGTCTTACCGCAGTTGCAAGCACGTCCGTTGTTACGTACAGCAGCAACATGACCAAGCTCACCGGCAAAACCGTCGTGTCCATATACAACCTCGCCATTGATAACGATGCCAGAGCCGACTCCAGTACCGAGAGTAATCATGATGAAGTTCTTCATTCCCCTTGCAGCACCGTATGTCATTTCACCCACAGCAGCTGCATTTGCATCATTTGTAAGAGCGACAGGGATGCCGTTCATAGCCTCTGAAAGGAGCTTGGCAAACTCTACTGTCGTACGACCCCAAGGAAGATTCGGTGCATTCTCAATTGTACCTGTATAGTAGTTTCCGTTAGGGGCGCCCACACCGATACCTCTGATTTTACCCTCTGCATCAGCATCCTTGATGACCTTATTGATGGCCTCAGCGAGATCTGCAATATAAAGTGCAACATCAGAATGAGTGTCTGTGCGGATGACAGTCTGTGCGAGGACTG
Source organism: Candidatus Cryptobacteroides sp. (assembly GCA_045127905.1). Taxonomy (GTDB): domain Bacteria; phylum Bacteroidota; class Bacteroidia; order Bacteroidales; family UBA932; genus Cryptobacteroides. The sequence continues at coordinate 16,815 of JBGVQX010000070.1, read as the reverse complement.
AACCTCTTGCATCAACAACTCCAATCTTGGTGGTCTGTCCACCTACGTCAATACCGACTACGTATGATGAGTTCATATTACTGTATATTTATGTATTAAGCTTTCTTTACCTTTGAACCGAAGAGTGCGAACCAAAGCATGTAAGCAAGAGCTGCAACAACTACCCAGTAGCTTCCCATGTAAGATCCGGAGTCTGCGATTGCATTCTGGATGAGCGGAAGTACACCACCGCCGACAACCATAGTCATGAAGAGACCAGATGCAAGTGCAGAATGTTTTCCGAGTCCCTCAACAGAAAGATTGAAGATTGTTCCCCACATAACCGAAGTACAGAGACCGCAGCATACGAGAAGCACAGCCGAGAGAGGAACCTGAGCCATTCCAAAACCTGATCCTGTAAATACTGGCATAGATGCAGCAACCTCAGTAGAGAACATTGCGGCAATCACAAGAACGATAGCAGTAGCACAAGTCACAGCGAGCTGTGTACGGCTTGAAACCTTTCCGCTGATGAAGCTTGAAACGAAACGGCCGATAAGCATGAGGAACCAGTATGTTCCGGCAACGAAACCGGCAGTCGTAGCTGCATTTGCAGTTCCAAGTGTATCAGTAAGATAGAAGTTAAGGGTACCAGGGATACCTACCTCAACACCTACATAAAGGAAGATTGCGAAAACTCCGCATACGAGATGTCTGTACTTGAAGAGAGACTTCACTGAAGCATCAGATTTCTCCTGCTCAGGCTCTACGAAAGGAATGAAGATGAGGATAGCGAAAGTAGCTGCAAACACGCCCATTGCGATGAAGAGGACTGTGTTGACATCAGCAATCTGTGTCTCAGCAGTAACAGATCCGATAAGAGCACCCACAAGCATAGGAGTAAGGGTTCCCATCAAGGAGTTGAATGTACCTCCGATCTGAACAAGCTGGTTTCCCTTATTTCCACCACCACCGAGGATAGTAAGCATAGGATTCACAACTGTATTGAGGATACAAACAGAGAAACCGCATATGAATGCTCCGAGGAGATATACGAAGAAGTTTGCAGGAAGACCGGCAAGAGCAGCGCCGACACCAATCTTACCCGAAAGGAACTGCACGAATACACCGGCAAGACCAACGCCCACACCGATGAGCGATGTCTTCTTGTAACCGAGGTTGGTGATGAGTTTTCCTGCAGGGATACCCATGAAAAGATAGGCGAGGAAGTTCATCATGTTACCCATCATTCCCCAGAAATTAGAGCCCTCGATACCAGGCTGCTGCTTCCAGATTGTTCCGATAGGAGCTGCAAGGTTAGTTACGAATGAAATCATTCCGAAGAGGAACATCATCGTAAGGACAGCTACCCAATTGATCTTGTTCTTGTTCATTTTAATTAGATTTATTGTTAATAATTATATAGTTTCGTTAAAACCGCGCCCAAGTTACGAAAAAAAACGACACAATCGGTCAAAAGAATAACAATTAAGACAAATCTGGTATAGATTTGTAAAAATTAGCAGGGTCCCCTCCCCAAGGAACCCTGCCGTATATAAAACGAACTTAACAAATAGACACGAAATAATTCCAATGTCTGATGCAAAGATAACGATTTAAAATCAACATGCAAATTTTTAGTAAAGATTTTAAAAGCATTTTCCCATATAGGTTTTAAATCATTACTCAGGAATTACGATATTCACTCGGTGTCAAACCGGTACGGGCCTTGAAGAATTTATAGAACACCGACTGATTCGGGAAATTCAGAGTATAGACAATCTCCTTGATGGCCGCATTGGAATACTTAAGAAGATTCTTGGCCTCAAGAACCACATAGGAATCTATCCACTCCGGGGCCGAACGTCCGGAGGTATCCTTTATAAGCTTTGAAAGATACTTCGGCGTAAGGCAGAGTTTGTCCGCATAGAATCCGACATTCCTGTGCCTGATATAATTCTGAGAGACAAGCTTTATGAACTGATCGAATATCATTCTGCTGCGGCTTGTAGCCACCACAGCATTATCGCGAAGGTCCGAAGCCTGACGAGCCCATATTCCCGACAACATATAAAATACCGATGACATTACCGAATATATCGCTTCTCTCTTATATGGTATATCCGATTCCAGCAGACTGGTAAGAAGTTGCATATACTTGCCGGCAATCCCCTTTTCCACTGGATCCATCACCACGCTCGGATGTTCCAGAAGCGACATTCCCTCAGTAAAGAGCTTATTCATATCTATCTTCAGCTCGTTCACAAAGGACTTTGACATAGCTACGCAGAAATAATGAAGACCACCATCATGAGTATTTACCAATTCGTTGACTCTCAAGAGATTGCCCGGTAAATTAAAAAATGCCATACCATCCTTCAGATCATACTCATTGAGATTCACGTTCAGGCGGATATGTCCGCTGATGCAATAAATCAGCATATATCCGTCAAGTCTGCACGGGTGGCTCAATGACTGGTGCGGTTGATCGAACTGGATGTCCATGATGAAGAAATCATCGCCAAGGCCTATGCTTGGACAAGAGGGAAAAAAACGTCTGAATTCCGGTAATGATATGTTATGCATATTTATTAGTTTCAAATTCGACGCAATTTAAGCATATATGACATAAAAAAGCAAATAAACACATCAAAAAGAAGCAACAAATCCGACTTTTTGACAACACACAACACAAAAAGAGGCCGTCCGCAGACGACCTCTTCAATGCATATTCCAATCCGTTTATAGAGAAGCAAGGTTCTTCTCGTTCACGATATTCTTTCCTTCCGGAGTATATGCAAATGCCATATGATCCGCATACACCTGCTCTGCCACACGGCGAACAACCTTCATTGAACTGTTCATCATATGATTCTGCTCGGTAAAAGGTTCAGGAAGGACGCAAACCGCTGCAGGAAGCCATCTTTCAGGGAATGCACCGAAGTTGCTTCCACCCTTGCGATAAGTGTCGATTTCAGCCTGAATCTTCTGGAGCATCATCTCCTTAGCCTCCTGAGACTCTACATCAAGACCTGGCTTTGTTGCCTGGACATAAGCCTTGAGATTGTCCTTATGAGGAACCACGAGAGCGATTGTATAAGGATCCTGATTGTTGTGGAGGATAAGGTTCTCGATAAACTTCGAGTTCTCGCCTATTGACTCCTCGATGAGTTCAGGACTGTATTTCTCTCCGTCAGAGCTGATAAGGAGGCACTTGAAACGTCCCACCACGTAGAGGAAAGTCTCGTCTCTCATGTATCCCATATCACCGGTGTGGAGCCATCCGTCAATCACAGTCTCAGCTGTAGATTTAGGATTCTTCCAGTAACCTGCCATGACATTCTCGCCATAGATGCAGATCTCACCCTTCTCACCATAAGGAAGTTCCTTGCCGTTATCGTCAAGAATCTTGATTTCCATAGGCTTCACCACGCATCCTGAAGAACCGAGGATATGTCTCTCGATAGAGTTTGCCGAGATGATCGGAGTCGCCTCAGAAAGGCCATAACCCTGGAACATCGGAATACCGATAGCGTAATAATATCTCTGAAGATCGATATCGAGGAGAGCACCTCCGCCGACAAAGAATCTCATTGCTCCGCCAAGACCTTCGCGTACAGACTTGAATACAAGCTTATCGAAGAGAGCTACAAACGGCTTTCTCCAGAATGTTCCGCCTGTACCCTTGTTATATCCTTCCTTGTTGTACTTGATTGCATTTGTAAGAGCTGTGTTGTACATCCACTCCACAAATTTGCCCTTTGCCTTCACACCACCTTCGATAGTCTTCTTGAAGCTCTTTGCGAGGGATGGAACCGAAAGCATGATTGTAGGGCGGATTGCCTTGATTGTAGAAGGGATGTTACGGAGGCTGTTGCCCGGCACTGTTGCCAAGGCCGATCCGTAGGACATCAGAGTGTACATTCCGGCCACATGAGCAAAACAGTGGTCAAGAGGAAGGATGATGAGCATGCGGTCATCCTCACGGCATCCGATCACAGAGTGAGCCTGCTCTACGTTTGCAGTGTAGTTCCTGTGAGTGAGGAGGATACCCTTAGGCTCTGCTGTAGTTCCTGAGGTGTAGCTGATGTTTGCATAATCGTCAGGATCCACTGACTTATATCTCTGGACAAACATCTCCTCATGCTCTGCAAGGAATTCATCTCCAAGCTTCATGAGGTCACCGATAAACATCTCATTCTCCTGCATATCCTTGAGCTGGTCGAACACGATGACCTTCTCCACCATAGGGCACTCAGGAAGGATTGCTCTGATCTTATTGATCTGAGATGCCGATGTGAACACATATTTGGAATCAGAGTGTTTCACGCGGAAAACAAGATCATTTGCCTCTTCAAGCTTAACCGAAAGAGGAACGCTCACACCTCCTGCATAGAGGATACCGAGCTCACCCATGATCCACATGTTGCGTCCTTCAGAAAGGAATGACACCTTTTCGCCTTTCTGGAAGCCGATAGCCATAAGACCCGCTCCTACACGATAGACCTCTTTCTTTGTCTGCTCGTAAGTTGTCTGAGTCCACTCGCTACCAACCTTTTCCCACAGATAAGTATTCTTAGGGTACTTGGCAACATACTTCTCGACAAAGTCGATAATTGTTAATCTTTCTGCCATAATTATGTTAGTTTAGATAGGTATTTAGTCCTGGTTAGGGAAAAGTCCGAAAAGTTCTGCATCAATCCTGTCCACGATTTCCTGAAAATCCTCAGGACGGTTTTCGAACTTGATGCGGTCCACGTCAAGAACAAGGAGCTTATGCTTATAGTCCTTTATCCAGTTTTCGTAACGCTCGTTCAGACCTGTTATATAGTCGATACGGATGCTCTTCTCGTATTCACGTCCTCTCTTCTGAATCTGGCTCACAAGATTCGGAATCGAGCTCTTGAGATAAATCAGAAGGTCAGGCGGATTCACAAGGGACATCATAAGGTCGAAGAGATCTGAGTAATTCTCGAAATCCCTTGTGCTCATGAGGCCCATACCATGGAGGTTAGGAGCGAAGATACGCGCATCCTCATAAATGGTACGGTCCTGGATAATCACCTCATCAAGTTTGGAGATATCCACCACATCCTTGAATCTCTTGTTAAGGAAATATACCTGAAGATTGAATGACCATCTTTCCATATCTTCATAGAAATCAGCAAGATATGGATTATAATCAACTGACTCGAACTTAGGAGTCCATCCGTAATGGGCAGCAAGCATCTTTGTGAGGGTAGTCTTTCCGCTGCCTATATTACCTGCGATTGCAATATGCATGTCTATATAATATTTATATAAGTTTTGTACAGTTTATGCCATAATAGTCAGCAAACATACGAAATTTTAATGTAAATTTGTGTGTTTTAAAGGAAATTTTGACTTATGCACATAGAACAGTTCTTATTCAACAGTTTCCAGACACGCTGCTGCGTAGTGTGGGGAGAGGGCAGCAAATGCGCCATCATAGACCCGGGATGCTATTCTGAGCAGGAAATCACGCATCTTGCTGATTTCATTGAATCCAAAGGTCTTGAACCGGTCTGCATAATGCTGACCCACTGCCATTTCGATCACATTTACGGCATGTCGGCATTGGCAAAAGAATACGAAATTCCAGTATATGCGCATTTCGGAGAAATGTACACCATCGAGAAGACGAATCCGGAGGTGTGCAAGTGCTATGGTCTTCCGCTGCCAGAGACATTCCCGATGATAAAGACTATTCGGGAAGCTGCATTCAACAGCAGATTCATACCGGTCACGAAACTCGACACTATTGAGGTCGGGGACCTGTGCTTCAACGTCATTGAAACACCAGGTCACTCACGCGGCGGCGTATGCTACTATTCAGAGGCCGAACGGGTGCTGTTCTGCGGAGATACCCTCTTTGCAGGCGCTATAGGGCGCACAGACCATCCGGGCGGAGATTATGATGTCCTGATGAGAAGCATTTTCGAAAACATCATGCCTCTGGATGACTCCAAGGCACCGGTCAAAGTAATACCTGGTCATGGTCCATGCACCGACCTTACTACAGAAGGCATGACCAATCCTTTCCTGATGCCATTCAACGAACCTTACGAGGACTAGTCTTCTTCCCTCCTTTCAAGGGAGACGTAGAAACTGTAGGACCACTCGCCGAACATGTAACTGTAGCCTTCCTTCAGTCCCTCATACAGTCTGTAGGGGCCACCCTTATGTTTGCCCCACCTGTCCTTGACCTCCAAGACGACATGGTCCTTGCCCGTTTCAAGTACATCCACATGATGGTCGGCCCATGTCCTGTCCACACCCCAGTCCACACGACCCGGTTTCAATGAAGAGAGCGGCTTGTAGTACACATAATCTCCACCCATGTCTTTTCCTGTCACCTCACACTCCTTATAGGAGCCGTCGATGAATTTAAGCATAAGAACCTTTGCCATAACACTATGATTTGAATTGAACTTTAAAGAGTCTGTCCGTCGATGAACTCGCGGAGGATCGAAGTCGGAGGAATGGCTGCCATCTCCTCAGGGGGCATTGCGACGATATAATCAAGGAACTTCAACAGACGGTACGCCTCTGTATATGCAGGAGATAGAGGAGATATGCGCCTCAAAAGAGGCTCTGCATAATATTTCAATACCGGCAGTTCAAAAATATGAGCTGAATTGAACACGGCATCCGCATTCTCCTGATACGGGAAGATATTCCTGTTTTCGCCTCGTCTCACACTCTGCCAGCGCATTATCGTTTCCTCGGGAATTATGCCTCTGGTCCTGTTATCCCTTATCATCCTCCTTAAAAGGCGGTTGTCTGAAGTGGATATGTTGTTGTTTTCATCAATAGACAGAGACGTAAGCGCCGATGCATACACCCTGAACACCTTAGACGGATCCACTCCAGGGATCATAGCCGGGTTAAGCGCGTGGATACCTTCCATGATGAGGATATCCTTCTCATGCAGCTGCATCATGTTGCCCTCGAAGTATTTACGTCCTTCCTTGAAATCGAAGCGAGGAATTTCCACTTCCTTTCCTTCCAGAAGGTCGTTCAGCTGACGTCCGAGGAGATCCAGATCCATTGCTCCCAAAGCCTCAAAATCATATTCGCCATTCTCATCACGAGGAGTACGGTCCCTCTCCACGAAATAATTATCGAGTTCTATCACCTTCGGATTGAGTCCCAGGATGCGGCATTGAAGGGCCAGACGCTTTGATGTGGATGTTTTTCCGCTAGAAGACGGACCTGCAATGAAGACTATCTTCACACTGCCTCGACGGGCATATATCTGATCTGCTATCTCGGCATATTTTCTTTCATGCATGGCTTCAGAAAGATTCACGAGATCCACAACTTCTCCAGACATCACCTTTTCATTCAATATACCCACAGACCTGACTCCCATCACGGAGCACCAGTCGGAATGTTCCTTCAGAGCAGTAGCAATCTTGGACTGCCGCTTCATCGGAAGCACTTTATCAGGATTGCCGTCCATCGGATACTGGAGGCAGAATCCATCATTGAAGCCTGCCAGACTGAAAGTGGTCAGATATCCGGTAGAAGGCACAAGAGGGCCATAAAAAGTATCAACCTGACCATCAAGGAGATACACATCATACTCAAATCTTCCCAATGACTTTGCAAGATTGACTTTCTCTGTCTGGGAATTTCCGGCAAATGCGTCACATGCTTCTTCATTGGTCATCACCACCCTGTTGAACGGTTTGTCCGCAGCTATGAGAGTCCGCATCCGCATCTCTATCTCCTCAACCTGTTCATCCGTGACGAAACATGGTTTCGGACGACCATCTTCCATTGCATCCTTCTCTCGTATTTCACAGTAAAGACCGCTAGGAAGAGAATAATCTATGGCGAGAGACTTATCCGGGTACATGCTCCGTATTACATTCTGCAGAACAAAACAGAGAGAACGTATATAGGTACGGCGACCCGCAGGATGGTCATATCCTATAAAGCGGACATTATGAGTGCTGAGTATCTTGTAGTCAAGCTGCCTCAGACGATTATCCACCAAAGCGCCCAACACCGGCAGATCTCCGTCCATCATAGGACAAATGCGCTCAGACAAGTCCCTCAGGGTACTTCCCATCCCGATTTGCTCATAAGACGATGTGTTCTCGCAATAGATTCTGACAGTTTCCATGCTATCCAAAATTTTTATAAAACTTCCTTCAGGAACGGCCCGGTGACTGACGCCGGATGCCCGGCGAGCTGCTCGGGGGTGCCCTCCGCAACTATCATACCTCCGGCCTTGCCTCCTTCAGGGCCCATATCAAAGATATAGTCCACTGATTTGAGCACGTCAAGGTTGTGTTCAATGACAATAACCGTATTTCCCTGCTCCACAATCTGCTGCAACACATCCATAAGTACCTTGATATCATCGAAATGTAGACCGGTAGTAGGCTCGTCCAATATATATAAGGTATTGCCTGTGCTCTTTCGTGAAAGCTCGGCGGCAAGCTTCATTCTCTGACTTTCTCCTCCGGAAAGAGTCACTGCCGACTGACCTAGACGCACATAACCCAGCCCCACATCCACCATTGCCTTCAGCTTAGGAGCTATGGTCGGAATATTCTCAAAAAACTCATAAGCCTCGCTGACCGGCATCTCAAGCACATCGTTTATGTTCTTGCCCTTGTATCTGACTGCAAGAGTATCGTTCCTGTATCGTTTTCCACGGCATTCATCACATACAACATTCACCGAAGGAAGGAAATTCATCTCGATAACCTTGATTCCCGCGCCCTTGCATTCCTCGCATCGTCCTCCAGGCACGTTGAACGAGAATCTTCCGGCCTTGAAACCGCGCACCTTGGCATCAGGAGTCGCCTCAAAGAGGTTGCGGATGTCATTAAACACACCTGTGAAGGTAGCAGGATTGCTCCTCGGGGTACGTCCTATCGGGCTCTGGTCGATCTCGATGAGCTTGTCTATATTTTCGATACCGACTATTTCGTCATACGGAAGAGGTTGAAGCTTTGCATTATAGAAACGGTTCTTAAGCACCGGCATCAGAGTCTCATTGATCAGGGAAGACTTTCCGCTGCCGCTTACACCACTGATTCCGATGAGCATCCCGAGAGGGAAATCCACATTGACATTCCTGAGGTTGTTGCCTCGTGCACCGCGGATGCCCAGAGTGAGGCCGTTGCCTGTCCTCCTTGCCGCAGGGATAGGAATAGCGCGTTCGCCACGAAGATATTGGAGGGTGGTGGAATCCGCTTTGCCAATATCCTCTATCGGTCCGTTGAAGCAGATCTCGCCTCCGGCCTCACCGGCTCCGGGACCCACATCCACCAGCCAGTCGGCAGCCATCATGGTCTCGGCATCATGCTCGACCACCATCACGGAGTTGCCCTCGTCACGAAGCTTCTTCAGCGAAGCTATAAGCTTGCGGTTATCCCTTTGATGAAGACCGATAGATGGCTCATCGAGAATATAGAGGACATTCACAAGCTTGGAACCTATCTGGGTAGCAAGACGTATGCGCTGGCCCTCCCCTCCTGAGAGAGAGGCTGTTGCACGGTCAAGAGAAAGATAATCAAGTCCCACATCAAGAAGGAACGACACCCTATCCTTTAACTCCTTAAGTATATCGCGCGCAATGAGCGACTCCCTCTTTCCGAATACTTCATCGAGCGAGAGGAACCATTCCTTCAGTTGACTGATTTCCATGGCGGCCACCTCGGATATTGTCTTTCCATCTATCTTGAAATAAGTCGTTTCCTTGTTCAGACGCGAGCCTCCGCACATCGGACACACAATCTTTTCGTTGATATCGGAAACTATGCCCGAGAAAGACACCATTTCCGAAGAAGCGCCCTCCCCCACTCTGAAAAGTTCATCAGAGCCAAACACTATGAGAGATATCACCTCTTCAGGAAGTTCCTCAATCGGATCATATAAAGAGAAATTATATTTTCTTGCTATTGAACGTATTACATCGAATTTCTTCGTCTCGCGCACCTTTCCCAGAGGAACGATTCCACCTTCTGCAATGGACAGGCTCCTATCCGGGATTATAGTGTCCATATTGACATCCACAATGATGCCGAGGCCCTTGCAATGTGGACAATATCCCTGTGGAGAATTGAAAGAAAAAGAGTGTGGAGCCGGCTCGGGAAGGGATATACCCGTATCCGGACACACCAGATGCTTGGAATAATGACATACTTCTTCCGTCTCCATATCCATCACGGCAAGAGAGCCTTTTCCGAAGTTCAGGGCCGACATCACAGAATCCTTGATACGTTTCTCGTCCTTCTGCGACGGCTTCAGTCTATCCACTACAAGCTCGATAAAATGTGGCTTGTATCGGTCAAGGGCTGTCACATCGTTGAGTTCACAAAGCTGTCCGTCGATACGGATCTGTGTGTAGCCTCGCTTGCGCATCTGCTCCAGAAGTTCCTTATAATGACCTTTGCGGCCTCTTACAAGAGGCGAAAGAAGGTAGCATTTACGTCCGCTGTAATTCTCCATTATCAGAGAAACTATCTGCTCATCGCTATAGCGCACCATCGCCTTTCCGGTCTGAGGAGAATATGCCGTAGATGCACGCGCATACAGTAATCGTAGGAAGTCGTATATCTCAGTGATTGTACCTACAGTTGAACGGGGATTGTTTCCGGTGGTCTTCTGCTCGATGGCAATGATGGGGCTCAGGCCGGTAATGGATTCCACATCCGGCTTCTCAAGTATACCCATGAAATGCTTGGCATAAGTGGAAAGGGTGTCCATATAGCGTCGCTGTCCCTCCGCATATATGGTATCAAAGGCAAGTGAAGACTTGCCGCTCCCGCTCAAGCCTGTCACCACGACAAATTTCCCTCGAGGGATCGAGAGGGACACATCCTTGAGGTTATGTGCCTTTGCGCCTTGTATATCTATATGTTCGTTTTTATCCATACGATATTATTCTAAAAATCCACCAGCAGATAAAAATCCCCTTCGCCCATATTCGGTGTGTGGTTCTGACCGTTCCACGTTGTCTCTTCCCTATGGTCGAACCAGTTGTACCACTTGCCGCCATGAGGCAGCTGCACGCTTATGTCGTTGTTGCCATATCCGAAGTTACCGAACAGTGCGAAATTCTGTCCGTTGGCATTCCTGCAGAACATATACCTTCCCGGCCAGTGTGCTCCGTCCACATACCAGCGGAACTCGGCATCGTTATCGAAGAAACGGGGATTCTCATGGCGGAATCTTAGCAATGCAGCGTACATGTCATACAAGGCCTTCCTATTGGCATCCTTCATATATTCCTCAGTAACCACAGGCTTTTCAGAAGTATTGTCTCCTCCATATCCTACTGAGTAATCATATCCTATTTCACCGAACTGCCAGATCATCTTAGGGCCCGGCACAAGAAGAGAGAAAGCTGCATTGAGCTGTGCACGCTTGAGACGGAGTTTATAATCAGCCTTGACACGGTCGGTACCATATTCCTTAGCCGAATACATCATTCTTTCCTCGTCATGACTCTCCATATATCCTACAAAGGTTCCGAAACGTATCCCGTCATGTTCACGCATTCCGCTGAAATCACTGTTATCCGAATGGCCCATCGCGGCCTGCCTGTATGAATGGTTCATATTCCTCCATACCTTCATGCCTTTGCCGCCCAGTTCCCAGTTCTCCTCATCGCAGAAATGCTCGCATATCATCACGGCATCAGGATTTACCGAAAGAATGTGGTAATAATACTCCTTAAGCTTATCCACACGGCTCTGGTCGTAGGACCCTTCCGTGCCGGAATTCTGTGTGAATCCCTTGGTGAGGTCGAAACGGAATCCGTCCACCTTATACTCTGTCAGGAGATATGCCAGGCTGCGCTTGATATGATCGCGTACGAGAGGATTATCATGGTTCCAGTCATGATAGACACTCCATTGGTGGGGAGCATCCGTATTGAAGAACGGATTGGTCCATGAGGTCTTGTTATTCGTGCTGTCCCAATACATCTTTGCATAAGGGTGAGCACCGGTGGCATGGTTATATGTTACATCCAGAAGCACAGCGATACCCCTCTTGTGACATTCGTCTATAAAATGTTTGTAATCCCAGCGAGTTCCATAGGCCTTGTCTAGGGCAAAGTACGCGCAAGGGTTATATCCCCAGCTGAGATTGCCGTCGAATTCCTGCACAGGCATCAGTTCCACTGCATCAATGCCCAGTCCGTCAAGATAATCCAGCTGGTTAAGCGCACCCTTGAGGTCGTGGGTAGTGGAGAAGTCACGCAGAAGAAGTTCATATATGACAAAATCATCCTTGTCCTCAATCCTGTAGTTCTTCACCTGCCATGAGTAGTCATCCTGTCTGTCAATCTGGAATGCAGATATCTGATCCCATGCTCCGGACGGATAGCTCGGCATTCCGGGATAGGTATCGGAAGAGATATAATGGTCGTTCCAGCCGTCATAGACTATTTCGGTATAAGGATCGAAAATCCTTATGCTATAGGTTCCTGTCGTGAGTTCGTACTGAAAACGGTATTCCTGTTCCGGAACAAGTCCCGTGATGGTAATCCACCAGCAACCGGCAGTCTCGTCACGCTTCATGCTGAAGGTGTCGGTCTTATTCCAGCCGTTGAAGTCTCCAAGCACATGGCAAGTGTCATAATGCCATCCCTGATTATCCTTCTCGTAAAGCACAAGGGTCACAGCTCCATTGGAATGAGTGTTGATGCCATGCTTCATGCCCGAGGGAAGCGCTGAGGACTCCCCGTTCAGCTGGTCATTGACCAATATGAACATATCATCGGTCTGCCTCGTGCCGTTTTCATTCCTGACAACGATTCCGATGCGTCCCAGTGGCGTACTACCGGAATTGAACCAGTTACGTATCGTAGGAGTCAGTTCAAGCGACCACAGATTGGCCTTCACCTTTGTGAATCTGCATTTATCCGTATTTTCTCCCCACTGCGCCACCGTATGTTTCCACTCCCCGTCCACTACTCCTATATGGGCATATAAGTCACCCTTATATCCATAAAACGGCGAATTTTCATCCGCCTGATAGAATATCGTACATGGAGAATCTGCCGAAGGAGTTTCGGGAACGGAATAAGCCCCGTACTTAGGGAACATCAGAACTCCAAGGTCATATACATTATTGCGTTCCACCTCCAGAGCATTGGTGGTCGACAACACCGGCTCTTTGTTTAGTTCTACCGTCATTCCTTCTGCGAAGGTAGATGGGAGCAAGGCAATATAATATGACACGCCCTGCTTGAATTCACTTCCGTCAGCAGTCCTGAGTTCAATATAGGATTTATCAGCTCCTTCAACGACAGGCTGGCCTTCATTATATTTCAAAGTTCCTTTGCCTGCAGGATTTACCCCCGGACCCCATACTGTCACATTATAAATCCCGCTACATCCGATTTCGAACTTCAGAAGGGAAACCACATTCTTGAAATGCAGGGTCCTGTCTTCTGTATAAGCCACCATCACGGCAGCATTCGGATCATAAGAACCCGCAACAGCGATCTGCTCATGAGGCACAGTCACGCCGGATACGGCCTGAGACGACAGATCCGCCGAATACTTTCCTGACGGATACACAGCAATCACCTGCTGCTCCTCGAACTTCTCACCTCTATATGAGAAGACCGCTTCTGCAGAAGGCTCGGCAAGGCTCGAAGTGAACACATATGAAGACCGGCCAATCAAAGAGATTGTTTCCTGACCATACCACCTTGACTTCATCACGGACTCATCCATCACTGTCTTGGTAGACGGAAGCACCGCATGATATTCCACCGGCTCCCCAGCCGTCTGGGGTTCCAATGATTCACTCACGCATCCCCACAAAAGAACACATGCTATAAAGAGAAGGGATTTTCTGCTCATCGTTCAAAATCATATAACTTACAAATATACGATTTATTTTGTCATCTCAAGCGAAGAAATGCATAGCCGAATCTTTCGGCAGCCGCACGTTCGAGCTCTTCACGTACTGACGGATGAGCGATGGCAATCAGGGCCCTGGCACGCTCGACAAGGCTCTTGCCTCGAAGCTGCGCCACACCGTATTCTGTGACAATATTCTGGACCATATGGCGGGTGGTGACTACGCCGGCACCCTCGGAAAGCACAGGATTGATTTTGGACTTTCCCTTCTCCGTCATCGAAGGAATTGCGATGAAGGTCTTTCCCCCTTCAGAAAGCGAACCGCCGTACATAAAGTCGTGCTGTCCTCCGACTCCGGATATGATGCGCGTGCCTACGGAATCAGCGCACACCTGACCGGTAAGGTCTACTTCCACAGCCGAATTAATAGCCATAACCTTCGGATTCTGAGCTATACGGAACGGATCGTTTGTCCATGCAACATCCTTAAGCACGAGATCCTGGCGATAGTCCATATAATCATAAAGTCTTCTGGAGCCCAAGGCGAGAGATGCGACAGATATACCTGGCATGACCTTTTTGCAGGAATTGTCTATGGCTCCGCTTTCCAGAAGCGGAAGGACACCGTCTGTGAGTGCCTCGGTGTGAAGTCCCAGATGCCTATGGTCCTTAAGAGCTGCGAGCACAGCATTAGGAATACCACCCACGCCAATCTGAAGGGTAGCTCCATCCGGAATCATCTCAGCTATATGGCGTCCTATAGCAGTATCTATCGGAGACGGCTGGGCTGTAGGGACCTCCACAAGAGGATCGTCCACCTCAACTGCAGCATTTATTCTTGAAATGTGTATCAGGGCATCGCCATAAGAGAATGGCATGGATTTATTGACCTGGGCAATAATTGTGCGTGCGGACTCCACAGCGCTGACGGCAAGGTCGGCAGAAATACCATATGAACACAATCCTTCCTCATTAGGAGGCGACACATTCAGAAGCACTGCATCCAAAGGCAGGGTACCGTCTCTGAAAAGAGCCGGAATCTCGCCAAGGAAAGCCGGGATGGTAGAGCCATATCCGTCAGCCAGCCACTTCCTCACATTGTTCGCCACGAAAAGGCTTTTCACATTGAATGCATCCTTATACTCGGGGCGACAGAACGGAGCCTCACGTCGTCCGACGGCAAAAGCCGCATATATAGTCACATCCTTCAGTTCATTCCCCCTTTCTGCCAAGGCCTGCGACAGGACCTCAGGAATGGATGTACTGCCCTGGATATATACGTGGTCGCCAGATTCTATCAGCTGGACGGCCTGTGATGCTGTCATGTATTTCATAATTCTGTCACTTTCTAATGGTCGGCCACAAAAATGATGTTTTTTGTGGCCAAGGCCAGCATTTTTCATGGGGTCGGCCACATATAAGCAGGTATTTTGTGGCCAGCCTGAACCAAGGTACTAATGGTCGGCTGCAAAAAGACGGAGACGTTCCGCCAGCATATCGAACTGATCCGGACGGTTCAGCTGCGAAACGCAGACTCTAACCCCGTTCTGCGGGCTGCCGGTCATTGACAGAGATATAGTGCACATTCCATACCTCATCAGCTCCCCCATCAGCTCTCCGCTCGGCATATCCTTGTAACCTACGGTATAGAAGAAGCCGTCACTCACAGGTTCGTCGCCATCCATGGAATAGACTATATTGAAACCGTTGTCGAGAAACATCTTCTTGCTCAGCTTTGCCCTGTGCGCATATTCAGCTGCTGCAGTCACGAAATCCAGCTCCCCGTCGGCAGCAGCCCGGAGCATCTCCGCAAGAGCATACTGGGCCGAATGACTTGCACCCGAAGACACAGCGTAAAGCACAGCGAAAATATAGGCATCACCAAGACGTGACATCTTGAAAAACTCCTTCAACAGAGGGTATTCCCTGCGATAGAGGGTATCCGAAATAGAGATGATTGCAATTCGCTGCCCGGCATAACTGAACATCTTTGAGCCGGACATCATAATGATATAGTTGTCTGTGTATTTTGCCACGGTAGGCTGGAAAGGCGGCTCATATGGCTTGCCAAGCGGCTTGCGGAAATCCATGCACATATAGGCAAGGTCCTCTATGACAATCGCATCGTACTTTGTGGCCAGCGTTCCGATTATCTCAAGCTCTGCCTCAGTGAGGTTGAACCATGCCGGATTATTCGGGCTGGAATAAATGATTGCTGCTATGCGGCCTGATTGAAGGTGGCGTTCCAGTTCCGGCCCCAGCTTGCTGCCCCTGAATTCATATATATCAAATGATTCGCTTCTGATATTAAGGATATGAGCCTGGGTCCTCTGCACAGGAAATCCGGGATCCACAAAAAGAATTGTATCCTTCTCACGCGAAAGATGGGCACACAGCAGGAAGGTAGAGAAACTGCCCTGCATGGATCCTACGGTAGGAACACACCCGGCAGGGGCCACATCGATATCCAGATAAGCCTTGAGGAAACGGGAGGCCTGAAGCTTGAGGTCCGGCGTTCCGGCCATGTTGGGATACTGAGAAGCCACACCCGAATCAAGAGCCGTCTTTTCTGCCTCCACCCCGGCCTTCATCGGAGGAAGTCCCGGAATACCCATTTCAAGATGAAGGATCTCAGAGCCTGTACGTTTTTCCAAGGCCCGGGCGATTGCTCCAGACTGACGTATAGTCGCGCCTGAAATGTCAAGAATGTCCATCTGCTCCAGTACGGATGAAAGGACCTGATTGTCGATAGGAAGTTTCATAATAGCCTTTGGCGGGGAGAAACCGCACCAAATATAACAAAACATGCGCAGAATAGCAAGACGCCCGTCAACCTTAAGGATTCCTTTTCCTTAATGGCGGCCCTTGAAGATTATTTTAAAACTAAAAACTATAAGCAAAAATTATGAACAAAACATTAACAACCGCTGCCACCCTCACCCTCGGGGCCCGCAGCTACGAATCTCCGGCG
>JBGVQX010000069.1:0-9664 GCA_045127905.1 Candidatus Cryptobacteroides sp. | reverse complement strand
GTCAGACCAGGCACGAGTCCCAGGAGGGACTCATATTTCTCCTTGACATCTTCAGCGAGTTCCTTCGGAGTCTTGCCATCTGATGGCTTGAACTTCCACATTACACAATATCTTACCATATCACTTAAGTGTTTTAGTGTTTAACCATATTTGACCACTAATTTAGCAACAATAATCGAATAAACAAAATATAATCCCAATAATCAGCCTATGAAATTTTAAATGACAAAATTTGGAGTGCATCTGAAATAAATATGTAAATTTGTAGGTTATGATGAACGATACCGCCCATAAGACACGGCTTATTGCCAGAAACACCCTGATGCTTTACGTCAGGATGCTCTTCATGATGTTCATGGGACTTTATACATCCAGGATTGTTCTCCAGGCTCTCGGCGAGAATGATTATGGTGTGTATAATGTGATAGGAGGTGTTGTGGCCATGTTTTCCATCATATCCGGTGCACTGAATTCAGCTGTATCACGTTTCATTACATTCGAGATGGGAAAAGGTGAAGGCGCCCGGCTCAATGCCGTATATTCAACAGCTGTAACTATCCAGATGATTCTGGCCGCAGTAGTGGTTCTTGTTGCCGAGCCTGTCGGATTGTGGTTCATTGAGAATGAAATGACCATAGATCCTTCCCGTATTCCTGCAGCTAAATGGGTGCTGCATTTCTCTCTTCTTGCGTTTGTAATCAATTTGATGAGTGTGCCTCAGATGGCATCCATTACTGCTCATGAAAAGATGTCTGCTTATGCGGTAATAGGAATAATGGAAGGTCTGCTTCGTTTCGGAGTGGCTCTTCTGATTATGAATTCTTCCTATGACAGACTTATTTTCTATGCTGCACTCATGATGCTGGCTGTACTGTTGGTGCGCCTTGCCTACGGCTTCTATTGCAGGACTCATTTTGAAGAATGTCGTTATCGCCCTGTGCTCGACAGCAGTCTGCTTAAGGAAATGTTCTCTTTTGCAGGCTGGAATTTCATTGGTGTGACTGCCGGTGTGCTCAGGGATCATGGCGGAAATATTCTTGTTAATATATTTTCCGGCTCTGTTGTGGTGAATGCAGCACGTGGTGTGGCCCTTCAGCTCAGTAATGCGGTGCAGAGTTTCGTTACCAATTTCATGACTGCAGTCAATCCACAGATCACTAAGTCATATGCAGCTGGTGAACATGAATATATGTTCTCGCTGATGATGAAATCTTCACGGATGGCCTATTATCTGCTTCTGGTTATTGTGCTGCCTGTGATGTTCAATACGGACCTCCTTCTGCAATTATGGCTTGGAGATGTGCCTGCCATGTCATCGGATTTTGCACGTCTGTTTCTTATTCTTGCATTGAGCGAATCTCTCTCAGGCCCTCTGGTTACCGGTATGCTTGCCACCGGCAATATCCGCAATTACCAGATTCTGGTAGGTGGACTTATAATGCTGAATTTCCCTGTTTCGTATATTTTCCTAAAGCTTGGAGCTGCTCCTGAGGTTACTGTTATAGTGGCCGTCGTCATATCTCAAATTTGCCTTTTTGCCCGTCTGTATATGCTTCGCAAGACAGTGAAGTTTCCGATGATGGAGTATTTAAAGAGGGTATATCTGAATGTAATCAAGGTTACTGTCATGGCCTCTGTCGTCGCTGCATCATTGCAAAGTCTGATACCGGAAGGATGGACAGGGTTTATTCCGGGAGTTCTTGGATGTATTGTATGCGCAGTTCTTTCTGTACTTTTCATAGGCTGCTCGCAGTCTGAAAGACATGGGCTTTTACAAATGATAAGAAGGAGGATCCGCAAATGATAAAGATTACCGATCCTTCCAAGTGCTGCGGCTGTTTTGCATGTGTGTCTTCCTGTCCGGTCGGATGCATCGTCATGACCAGGGATCAGGAGGGTTTTGACTATCCGGTCGCGGATGCGGATCTGTGTGTGGGTTGCGGCAGATGTGACTCGGTTTGTCCTATGGACAGGCATGATTATGAGGGGGAACCTTTTGCCGCCTATGCAGTGAGATTTGATGAATATCTTGCCGGATCATCTTCCGGCGGAGTCTTTCCTGCTTTAGCTTCGTCTGTTCTCGATGAGGGAGGATGCGTGTATGGGGCTGTTCAGAAGTCAGATATGAAGACAGTGCATGCAGAGGCGTCAGATATGGCTCAGATGGAAGCTATGAGGGGGTCGAAGTATGTTCAGAGTAATCTGTATTCTGTTTTTGAGGATATACGCGAGAAACTTCAGATGAACAGGAAAGTTCTCTTCAGCGGTACGCCATGTCAGGTCGCGGGTTTGGACAACTTCCTGGGAAAGTCATATGATAATCTTCTGACAGTAGATATTGCATGTCATGGTGTTCCTCCGCCAGGGCTGTGGGAACGATATGTGGACTCTTTGGAGAAGGAGTCAGGGAAAAAGATTGTACATGTGGATTTCCGTGAGAAGTCCAGAAGCTGGAGACATTATCGGATGAGCATCAGATACGATGACGGGACCGTGTCATATTCCAGAAGAGACAATAATCCGTATCTGTCTCTCTTCATGCAGAAGATGATATTGAGGCCGTCCTGCTATGAGTGCAGGTTCAAATGCGGCAGAAGCGGCAGTGATATAACTCTGTCGGATCTATGGAGTGTGTCAGATCTGGTTCCTGAACTTGACGATGATAAGGGGGTGTCCGGAGTCTTCATCAATACGGTTAAAGGAATGCATGCATTCGGAAGTCTTCGTCCTGCATTTGTTCAAGAGGTGGACCCTGACAAGGCACGCAGCTGCAATTCCGGCTTTTCATCTGATGCTGAAGTCCCTGCTGCACGTGATGAATTTTTCAAGGGAGCTTATCAGACTCCTGATATACTCGCCCATATGAAGGAATATGTTGTGAAAGAGCCCCTTTCCAGAAGGATATGGCGCTCGGTAAGGTCGCTTCTTTCAAAAATTAAAAGGAGAATATTAGTATGAAGATAGGAATCATCACATTGCCGCTGCATACAAACTATGGCGGTATACTTCAGGCTTACGCGCTAAAGACTTTTCTTGAGTCTGTCGGGCATGAGGCTATAGTGCTTGATCCTATAGATAAGATGCCTGCACCAGGGGGATTAAGAGCTCCGTTTGTTTATGCTTCCAGGATGCTTAAACGAGGCCTGAAGGGCAAGAAAGGGCTAGAGGTGTTCCGGGAACTCAGATTCCGCCGTGAGCTTCCTGTCGTGGGAAAGAATACCTCTGCTTTCGTTGAGAAATATATATCTCCTCGTATGATAAAGTCTTATGGAGATATTTCAGAGGGGGAATTCGATGCTTTTGTTGTCGGAAGCGATCAGGTGTGGAGACCTCGGTTTTTCGGGAAAATTGAGGACGCTTTCCTGGCCTTCACCTCTGGCTGGGATGTGAAGAGACTGGCATACGCCGCTTCATTCGGCACAGATCAGCTGGAATTTGAATATCAGCAGCTGGAACAGTGTTCTGCTCTTTTGAGCAAGTTCGACGGGGTCTCAGTCAGGGAACTGGGAGCGGTGGAAATGTGCAGCGAGTGGTTTGATTATGACAACGCAGTCCATGTTCTTGATCCTGTAATGATGCTCGATGCGGACTGCTATAAAGAATTTGCAGCGACCTCCGGAGATCATTCTGCAAAGGGAAAAATCCTGACATACCTGCTCGACAGGTCGGCACATAAAATGAATGTCGTGGAATTTATCAGGAGAGTTTCTTCAAAGGATGTACATGATGTGTCGGTACGTGCATATGATAAGAGTCTTCCGGTTTCCGAGAGAGTGGTTCCGCCTATAGAAACATGGCTGGCCGGTTTTTCGGAAGCGGATATGGTGGTTACGGATTCGTTTCATGGATGCGTCTTGTCGATCCTGATGCACAAGCCGTTTATAGTCGTTGAGAATTCATATCGGGGAATGTCTCGTATAAAGTCTCTTCTGGATATGTTCGCTCTCGACCAGAGATTGGTTCAAGGTATCGATCCGGAGGATGATGGTACATTCTTCCTGTCGGATCCGGATTGGGAAGCTGTGGAAACTGTTCTTAATGCAAAACGAGCTGAGTCAGCGGCATTTCTTCTTGAAAATTTAAAGTAGGGGGATGGAAGATATCAAATTAAGCATAATCATTCCTGTGTATAACGCAGAGAAGACTCTTGACAGATGTATAAGCAGCATTCTGGATCAGGAGTTCGATGCATATGAGGTGATTCTTGTGGATGACGGAAGCAGCGATTCGTCTTCTGCGATATGTGACGGGTATGCCGGGTCGGATGCACGTTTTTTTGTTAAGCATCAGGCCAACAGCGGTGTCAGTGCATCCAGAAATGCAGGACTCGACATGGCTCGAGGTGAGTATGTCATGTTTGTCGATTCAGAT
Source organism: Candidatus Cryptobacteroides sp. (assembly GCA_045127905.1). Classification (GTDB taxonomy): domain Bacteria; phylum Bacteroidota; class Bacteroidia; order Bacteroidales; family UBA932; genus Cryptobacteroides. Next base: position 5,293 of record JBGVQX010000069.1, on the reverse strand, counting down.
GATGCTCTTATTCCATATGCTCTTGATGATATGTTCAAATGTATGAACTCTGAGGATATGGTGGTAGGCGGTTATGCTGTTTTTACTGATGAAGTTCCTTCACATGAGGTCTGCCCGTTGAAGACGATGTCGTATAGTGGTGAGGGCTGCGGACAGTTTCTGGAGGATAATATCAGAAGAAACTGTATGATGCTCGATTCCTGTTGGGCCAAGCTGTTCAAGAGGGATTTCATAGGTGACCTGCGTTTCGATGTATCGTTGAGCTATGCTGAGGATAAGCTTTTTGTGTTTGAACTCCTGTCGCGTGCAGGGTCCGTCATGGCGGTCTCCTCTCCGGTATATTCCTATTATATAGCTGCAGGAACATTGGGAAGCGACAGAGCTTCTGACAGGCATCTGTCTCAGCTTCGTTCCTTCCTTCCGAAGTATGCATCACTGATAGAAACTTTGCGGAGCAAATATCAAGCCTCAGCCAGGGTGCAGAATCTTTATCATGAAGACCTGGTCGGCAGATATCTTTGCCGTATCTTGAATCTCTTTATTCTCAGAAGGTCCTATATGCTTACTAAAGAGTATCTTGAGTGGGTGTATGAAATGATGGATGCTGATGATTCATTGGGTATCTTCTCGATCCGTTTGGGACAGGTGCTGAATATTGTTTTGTATAAGATCCGCAAACCGGCGATGTCGATGAGAGTTTATTCCATTGCATATCATATTCGTAAAATCTTTACTGGTAAATGAAACGCGTAGCTGTCATATTCGAGAGCAGTCCTTTTGACAGAAAGGGGCTCTTCAACTCTGTTCATAATCGCGTTAAAGGCATGATGGCCGGCGGGAAATGTCAGGTGGATGTGTATTGCATACAGAGCATCGATAATGTCTTCACCGGGAGAATCCGTCACAGGAAGCTTGTTCCTCGCGTTGATGAGGTCGAGGTTGACGGCGTAAAGTATAATATGCTCTGGTATCGTTTTTCTCTGATTGACTATCTGCTCTTTGATTGCTTGTCTTGCAAGCCTCTCCTATTCAAAAGTTTCATAAGGCGTGTCGTGGATAAGTTGAAAGGATATGATGTCATTTCAGCTCATTCTTTTGTGGGTGGTATGATGGCATGGGAAGTTTATTGTTCGGAGGGTACTCCATATTTCGTGACTTGGCATGGCTCTGATATCCACACGCATCCGTTCCGGAATCATCTTCAGATGCATCAGACTGGACTGATAATGCAGAACGCCCGTTGCAATTTCTTTGTGAGCCGGGCTTTGTCTGAAGCATCGGTCCGCATATGTGATGATGCCTCTATTGTTCGTGAGGTTTTATATAATGGAGTTTCAAAGGATTTTGTAAGGTATTCCGATGAGGTCAGGGCAGGACTCAGACACACCAGGGGAGTTGGCGAAAACGCAAAGGTTGTGACTTTTGCCGGAAATCTGTCTCAGGTCAAGAATGTAAGGGTACTTGCTCCTGTTTTCAAGGCTGTGCGTGCCGGTTATGAGGGTGATTTACAGTTCTGGATTATAGGGGATGGCAAGCTTCGCGCAGCTGTTGAGGCGGACTTTGCCGAGGCCTCATTGGATTGCGTGCGTTTCTGGGGGAATATGCCTTCGTCAGATATGCCTGAGATGATGAATTGTACAGATCTGCTTGTGCTTCCGAGTCTGAATGAAGGCCTGCCCCTTGTCTGTCTTGAGGCCATCAGTTGCGGGGCCAATGCTGTGGGATCTGCGGCAGGCGGCATAGCGGAAGTCGTCGGCGTTAAGAATGCCGTCCCTTTGGGAGAAGATTTTATCGAGACCTTTACGCAAAAAATTCTCCAGATGTTAAGGCTTCCGGAGAATCAGTCGGTTCCAGCTGGAATGTCATGGGAAATGGCATCTTCAATCGAAGTGGACCATATCCTTTCTTTAAACTGATTATTTCACCCTGCTGAAAACTTTCGGTAGAGCTGCTCTGAACTTCATTTCTTTGCCTGTCCACGGATGGATGAATGAAAGTCCTCGTGCGTGAAGTGCAAGACGTCCGATAGGATTGGTCTGTGCGCCGTATTTCCTGTCGCCGGCTATGGGATGACCTATCCACTGCGAGTGAACGCGGATCTGGTTGCGTCGTCCTGTTTTAAGGTTGAATTCCACTTCTGTGTATTGATTCCCATCTATGGTTAGTTCCCTTGTTTTTCTGCAGTGGCTTGACGCGTATTTCCAGTCTTTGCGAGGGGGCTTCTGAGGGGTGTCTGAGGGACCCATCCCGTAGCAGTGCACCATGAGAGATTTGGGATTTTCGTACATCCATGTTTCAATGTAGCCTTCCTCATCATTGATTCTTCCTTCAAGGATTGCTATGTATTTCCTTTCAAGTACGGCTTCCTCCCAGTTGTCCTGAAGGGCGTGTTTAGTCTCCTCATCCTTGGCGAAAACGAGCAGACCGCTTGTGTCCCTGTCGAGCCTATGGACTATGAAAATTCTGCCGAATTCCTCTCTGAGCATGCTGTGTGCTGTGATTTCCCCGCCTTTGTCTGTGGCTACACAGAGCATTCCTGAAGGTTTCTCTACAACCACCAGCCAGTTGTCTTCGAATACTATTTTAAGTTCCTGTCTTTCTCTCATGGCAAAATACTTTGTCAACGGCGCAAAGGTAGTCAGAAAAATTTGTAAATTTGCATGATTATGGCGTCAGTTCAGACAATATGGGATCCTCTCCGCAAAAAGGAGGTGGCGCTCACTCCGGAGGAAAGGGTGAGGCAGTGGTTCATAGGTGTGTTGTCACAGAATATGGATGTGCCCATGCATATGATGATGAGCGAAGCTGGTTTCAAGCTTGGTGGCAAGCAGTTCCGTGCAGATATAATCGTATATGACAGAAGTGCGTGTCCGCTCATAGTTGTGGAATGTAAGCGTCCTGAAGTGGAACTTACGCAGGAGGTGCTTGACCAGGCCATAAGATATAATATGGTGCTCGATGTTAAGCTGATGATTATAACTAACGGTACTAAAACCGTGATGTGCAGGCGTACGGATGAAGGATACCGTTTCATCAGCAATGTTCCGAAATATTTAGAATTACTATAATGACTATTACGCAGGGTTTTCTTGATCACGAGATTTTCTCCATCGTTTCCGAGGTGGCCGCAGAAAAGGGTGTACGTGCCTTTGTGATAGGAGGTTATGTGCGTGACTGCTTTCTTGGACGTCCTAGCAAGGATATAGATATCGTAGTGGAGGGCAGCGGCATAGAGATAGCTGAGGCTGTGGGTGCACGAGTACGCAGCAATGTGTCTGTGTTCAGGAATTTCGGCACGGCTATGCTCCGTTTCAAGGGAATTGAGGTGGAGTTTGTGGGCGCAAGAAAAGAATCATACAACAGAGATTCCCGCAAGCCTATTGTAGAGGACGGGACTCTTGAGGACGATCAGCTTAGGAGGGATTTCACGATAAATGCAATGGCTTTCAGTCTTCAGAAGGAGGACTTCGGAGCTCTTGTGGATCCGTTCGGAGGTATAAGGGATCTTGCTGCCGGAATCATCAGGACACCTTTGGATCCGGATACTACCTATAGCGATGACCCTCTCAGGATGGTGCGTGCGGTAAGATTTGCTACTAAACTTTCTACGGACCAGATGCAGTTTACCATAGTCCCTGAATCACTGGAATCGATAAAGAGGAATCTTCATAGGATGGAAATTCTGTCCAAGGAGAGGATTGTGGAGGAATTGAACAAGATTCTTGTGACTCCGAAGCCTTCAATGGGTTTCAGACTTCTGGATGAGACCGGCCTTCTGGGATGCTTCCTGCCTCAGCTGGTGAAGCTTAAGGGAGTGGAGACCGTGGAGGGTAAAGGCCATAAGGAGAACTTTTCACACACTCTTGAAGTGCTTGATAATGTGGCAGCTGCGGAGATCGAGGCTATTGCTGCCGGTCAGCTGAATGACTATGTGTTCGAGGATGGAGCTGAAGTGGCTAAGGTGCGTACGGAACCTAATGTGTGGCTGCGATGGGCGGCTCTGCTCCATGATATAGCCAAGCCTGCCACCAAGCGTTATGACCCTGCGCTGGGCTGGACTTTTCATGGGCATGAAGTGGTTGGAGCCAGATGGATACCTAAAATATTCCAAGCTCTGAAGATGCCTCTCAATGAGAAGATGAAATATGTTCAGAAGCTTGTCAATCTACATCTCAGACCGATAGCCTTGGTGACAGATGAGGTTACTGATTCTGCTGTCAGAAGACTGCTTTTCGATGCCGGTAACGATATCGATGACCTTATGCTCCTCTGCAATGCCGACATTACTTCCAAAAATCCTCGCAAGGTAGCTCGTCTGAGACAGAATTTCGAGCTTGTGAAGGCTAAACTTGTGGAGGTGGAGGAGAAGGATGCCATCCGCAATTTCAAAAATCCTATAAGCGGTGATTATGTCATGGAACTCTTTGGAATAGAGCCATGCAATACTATCGGAATGCTTAAGGAGAAGGTGAAGAATGCCATTCTTGACGGCGAGATCGAGAATTCTTTCGATGCTGCCGACGTCTATATGCGCAGATGTGCCGCTGAAATAGGACTTTTCCCAAAAGAATAATTTATGAACCTGATAGAGCGATATGTTGTCTATATCAGGGATATACGCAGGTATTCCGGGCGTACGGTCCAGCTGTATGCTGATGCGTTGCAACGCTTTGTGGCCTATGTTACAAGAGAATCCGGGGTATCTGTAGAGATAAGCGATGATGAACTGCTGCAGGCGCTGAACCGTTCTGAAATCAGAAGTTATGAGGTGGGTCTTATGAATTCCAGACCCCCATTGCAGCCTAAGACTGTCAATCTGCATATTTCAGTGATAAGCGGATTCTGCAACTATCTTGTCAAGGAAGGTTATCTGGTCTCCAATCCTGTCAGACTTGTGCCGAGGCCGAAAGTGGAGAAGCGTCTGCCGGAATTCTACCGGACTGAGGCAATGGAAGCGTATTTCAAGTTTACCTCTAATGTTGCCGATGAGGATAGTCTGGCAGCATTTGTCCTGAATCCTGAGTCCAGGAGTGCCAAGAAAGCTTATAATGACCGATTGTCCCGTCTTATAATCTCGATGCTCTATTCTTTGGGATTACGCCGTTCAGAACTTATAGGTCTTGATGTGGGGAATGTCGATTTTGGCCGAAAAATTGTCAAAGTGCATGGTAAAGGCGATAAAACGAGAGAAATTCCGCTGATTCTTTCGTTGTCTGAAGAAATTTTATTATATTTGAAAGCGGTTGAGGCATTGTGCGGGGGGAAAAGGTCTTTGACAGATCCGCTGCTTGTC
>JBGVQX010000068.1:0-15281 GCA_045127905.1 Candidatus Cryptobacteroides sp. | reverse complement strand
GATAAGCTATGTGATAATCAACCTTTTAAGCGGCAAATTCCGAAAGATTAGCCTAGGAATGTACATCCTTGCAGGATTATTCGTATTGAAATACATCTTTATATAGTAAACGTTATAGTCATAGATAGGAACCCCGAAAGCAACTTTCGGGGTTTTCTTTCTTAACGGGAAAGGAAAATCATTCAGTTTCACATATTTTAATGTATCTTTGTACGTTTTTCTTCATGCAAAATACTATGATAAGATGTGAGTATATACATGACGATATCTTCGGATTCGAGGCTGGCGGAAGCATCCGCGGGCTGAAGGTGGTTTATCACCGTTCGGAGCAGGAGTGGAAGCCGGGAGATGAGAGAAAAGTCATATGGATATGCCATGCCTTGACAGCAAATTCTGACGCCGAAGACTGGTGGCCGGAGCTGGTAGGCCCCGGTAAACTCTTCGACACCAGGAAGTATTTTGTAGTGTGCGCCAACATGCTTGGCTCAGCATACGGGTCTTCCGGACCATCAAGTATAAATCCGGAGACAGGAAAGCCATATTTCTTTGATTTTCCACGCATTACCGTACGAGATATAGTAAAGGCCAATGACCTTGTACGCAGACATTTAGGTATAGAGAAAATTGATTTCATGGTAGGTGGATCGATAGGAGGATTCCAGTCCATCGAATGGTCAATCATGGAACCGGAAGTCATCCGAAAGGCTGTGTATATAGCATGCGGAGCAAGAGTGACCCCATGGCTGACAGCCTTCAACGAGTCGATGAGAATGGCTCTGGAAGCAGACCCCACCTTCCGGGAGTGCAAGGATCTTAAAGGAGGAGAGTCAGGACTCCGATGCGCCAGAAGCATAGCATTGATTTCGTATAGAAGCTACGAAGGATATAACGCCACTCAGGGAGAAACGGATGCGGACTGCATGTTTGCAGACAGGGCCGGTTCGTATCAGAGGTATCAGGGCAAGAAACTGTCAGACCGTTTCGATGCATATTCATACTACTATCTTTGCGGATCTACAGACAGCAATAATGTGGGGCGCGGAAGAGGGGGCGTGGAAATGGCGCTCAGATCCATCAGAACGGAGTGTACCGTGATCGGCATCGACAGCGACAGGCTTTTTCCTGTTGAGGAACAGAAATTCATAGCGGAGTGCGTGCCGGGAGCGGTGTATCATGAGATTACATCAAAGTTCGGACATGATGGATTTCTGCTGGAGAATGACCAGCTGACGGCTATAATAAAGCCTTTATTGCCGTAAAGCCGTGTCGCCACGCTTTCCGCATTGAAGCAGCAAACACCACCCACTTCCCTATATGGCTGATTATACCGCAGCATCATGGCGGGAAACGGGGTTTAATGAAAATATAAAACGACACTATATATGCAGGTATTGAAATTCGGCGGTTCGTCGGTGGCGGATGCCAGGAATATGTCCAAGGTTGTGGATATCGTCACCAATGCAGTGGACCGCGACAGGACCATCCTTGTAGCGTCTGCAATCAGCGGATGCACTGACACCCTCATAAGGATAGGCACGCTAGCCTCTCAACGCGACGAGAGTTACAAGGGATTGATAGACGGACTCCAGCAGAGACACCATGTGATCATAAAGGACTTCCTTCCACGCGAAAAACAGGAAGAATCACTTGAGACATGCGACGCACTCTTCGACTCGCTCAGAAGCATCGCTCAGGGAGTGTTCCTGCTTGGCGAGCTCTCCCCTGCCAGCCTCGATGCTATCCAGGGATTCGGAGAACTCTGGTCCACCAAGATACTTGCCACCAAACTGGCTTCCATCGGTATCTCGACCAAATGGATAGACTCCAGAACGATCATCCGCACAATAGCCAAGGGCGACAAGAACATCGTGGATGTACAGAAGACATATTCACGTGTGAATGAAATGGTGGAGAACAACCCCATCACCCAGCTGTTCGTGCTTCCGGGATTCATAGCTTCAGACAAGCAGGGCCGCACCACCACTCTCGGACGCGGAGGTTCGGACTACACTGCTTCCCTTTATGCAGTAGGCTGCAAGGCCCGCATCCTCGAGATCTGGACAGATGTGCCTGGCATGATGACTTCAAATCCTAAGACTGTCCCTACAGCCCGTACTATCAGCAACATATCATACAAGGCCGCCCTCGAGCTATCTCACTTCGGAGCCAAGGTCATCTATCCTCCGACAATCCAGCCGGTGGTGACCGAGGGAATCCCTATATATATTAAGAACACATTCGACCCTGAGGCGCCTGGCACTCTCATTGAGAAGAACCCGCCACGCAGCAAGGACTCCGTAATCGGAATCTCCAATTCCGACAACATAGCGCTCCTTTCTCTTGAAGGCAGCGGCATGGTTGGAATCCCCGGCTTCTCGAGCCGTCTGTTCGAGACCCTAAGTCAGAACGATATCAATATCATCCTCATCACACAGGCATCCTCAGTACATACCATGTGTATCGCCGTGTCAGAGAAAGACGCGGAGAAAGCCCGCGAGGCCGCCGACAGATGCTTCGCATATGAGATCTCTCTCGGAAAGCTCAACCCGTTGAAGGTGGAGAAGGGATTCTCTATCGTTTGTCTGGTGGGCGACGACGTCCTCAACCAGAGCGGAGCCACCGGGCGCATGCTTGCAGCACTTGGAAATAACAGTATCCCAGTCAGGGCTACAGCCCAAGGCTCTTCTGAAAGAAACATATCCGTCATCATCTCGTCTTCAGATGCAGATGCAGCCATCAAGACCATCCATAACGAATTCTTCGACCGCAAGAGCGGCAAGGACATCCACCTCTTTATAGCTGGATATGGAGTGGTTGGAAAGGCACTTGTTGACATCATCTCCAAGAACCGTGACAAGATAGAGGAACGCACAGGAAGAAGACTCCATGTTTGCGGACTTGCTAACAGCCGCCGGTTTGTCATAGACAAGAATGGACTTGCCCTCGAAAATATAGCTGAACTGCTTGCTGAGGGAGAAAGCTCGGCTGACGAGGCTTACTTCACACAGCTTGCGACACTCACGCTCGAGAATTCCGTGTTCGTGGACTGCACGGCTTCTGCCGACATAGCATTCAAGTATATGAATCTCTTCAAGAGAGGTTATTCCGTAGTTGCGTGCAACAAGATCACCTTCTCAGCCCCTTACAAGCATTATGCGGCACTCAAGTCAGCTGCCATTGAGATCGGAGCCACCCTCCGCTACGAGACCACCGTGGGAGCAGCCCTCCCTATCCTGGAATCCATATCACGCAGCGTGCATAGCGGTGACGAGATCCTTCGCATCGAGGCCGTATTGAGCGGCACTCTGAATTATATCTTCAGCAACTACGCCGGAGGCATCGGAGGTACATTTGCAGAGGTAGTAAAAAGGGCACAGGATGCAGGATACACAGAGCCGGATCCACGTCTGGACCTCAGCGGCCGCGATGTGCTGCGCAAACTGCTCATCCTCTCGCGTGAGGCAGGAGTCGGCATCGATGAGAAGGACGTGGACGTGTCACCTATCCTTCCTGAAGAATTCTTTGAGGGTGATGTGGAGGCATTCTATGCCAAGCTGGCTGCAAATGAAGACATGTTTGCCGCTCAGTACAAGGAAGCTGCGGCACAAGGACTCAGACAGAGATTCGTTGCTTCACTGGTAAAGGACGCCGAAGCTCCTTTCGGATATAAGGCCAGAATCGGTCTCGAGCGCGTGGAAGCAGATCATCCGCTTTACAGCCTATGCGGCACCGACAATGCAGCTCTTATCCAGACCGAATTCTACCCGTCTCCACTGGTCGTACAGGGAGCAGGAGCTGGCGCCTATCAGACTGCCTCGGGAGTGTTGAATGACATTATAATGTAGACCTAAATGAATACTTCCGTGATCGGCAAAGTATTAAAAATCAAATAATTACGACTTTATTGTCGGCGATTTTTGACGGACAACTAACACTTATACTGCTGATTATCAATAATTTAAGCATCACAACCGCAGAACATTTTATGAAAAACAAAAATTATAAATTCGAGACATTGCAGGTAAGGGCGGGACAGGAGATTGATCCGGTGTCCAAGGGCACAGCAGTTCCTATCTACCAGAGCACAGCATATACGTTTGACAGCATGGAGCATGGTGCGGAGCTTTTCGAGCTCAAGCGTACCGGCAACATCTATACACGTATCACCAACACCACTACCGACGTATTCGAGAAGAGGATGGCAGCACTTGAAGGAGGTGTGGCTTCTGTTGCTACGGCATCCGGACAGTCGGCAGTATTCCTAAGCATTACCAACATTTGCGGTCCGGGAGACAATATCGTGGCCCAGCCATATCTCTACGGAGGCACATTCACTATGTTCGCCATCACTCTACGTGATATGGGTATCGAGGTACGCTTTGCAGCAAGCGACCATGTCTCGGACCTTGAGGCATTGGTGGACAACCGTACAAAGGCCATCTTCCTGGAGAACATCGGCAACCCTGCATTCAACATTCCAGACTATGAACCGATAGTTGAAATGGCACGTCGCAAAGGTATATGTGTGATGGTGGACAATACCTTCGGTATGGGAGGATATCTTTTCCGTCCGTTCGAATGGGGAGCAAACGTGTCGATACATTCAGCTACCAAATGGATATGCGGCCACGGAACCACACTTGGAGGCGTAGTTGTGGATGGAGGTAATTTCGACTGGACTCCAGAGAAATATCCCCTTCTGGCAGCTCCGTCTGAGAGCTATCATGGCCTTATATATAAAGAGGTGTTCGGACCTGCAGCATTTGCCGGACGCGTACGCGTGGATGGACTCAGGAACATAGGTCCGTCTCAGTCGCCTTTCAACTCATTCCTGATGCTTCAGGGGCTTGAGACATTGTCGCTCAGAGCTGAAAGATGCTGCGAGAACACTCTTGCCGTGGCGGAATTCCTAGAAAAGCATCCTGCAGTTGAAAGCGTAAACTATCCTGGCTTGAAGAGCAACCCATATCATGAACTCGGACGCAAATATCTGAAGCATGGTTTCGGAGGAGTGCTCACATTCAGGGTGAAGGGAGGATTCGATGCAGCAGCGGCTCTGGTTACGCGTCTGGAGCTAATCCTGCATGTAGGCAGCGTGGGCGATGCCAAGTCTCTGATAGTGCATCCCGCATCTACAACCCATTCGCAGCTCAGTCCTGAGGAACAGGTAGCTGCAGGGGTATACCCTAACATGTTGCGTCTGAGTGTCGGCATCGAGAACGTCGACGACCTCATCACCGATCTCAAATCTGCGTTGTAATATAATTGACAAAATCAGGCACTGTCATTTCGAGCGAGATACAACACTGTCATTTCGAGCGAACGAAGTGAGTCGAGAAATCTAAAGACCCAAAATGTACAACAACTACTACATATACATAATGTCAAGTCTAAACAACACTACATTATATGTAGGAGTGACAAGTGATATCAATCGTAGAGTTCAAGAACATAAAAGCAGACAGATACCTGGTTTTACACAAAAATACAACTGTACTAAACTGGTTTATTACGAAATGTTTTCCGACATAAACCAAGCGATAGACAGAGAGAAACAACTAAAGAAATGGAGAAGGGAGAAAAAAGACAACTTAATTAAAACGATAAATCCTGAAATGGAGGATTTATATGTTGGGACAATGTAACAGATTTCTCCACTCGCTTCGCTCGGTCGAAATGACAGAAGGGAGATCGGGCGAAAATATAAAAACAAAAAATTTAACATAAGATAATATGAAAGTAGCAGTAGTAGGTGCCACGGGCCTGGTTGGCACAAGAATGCTGGAAGTACTCGCAGAGAGAAACTTTCCAGTAACAGAGCTCCTTCCGGTGGCATCAGCCAAGTCGGTTGGACGCAAGATCACATTCCAGGGCAAAGAATGGACAGTAGTAAGTGCTGAGGATGCCATAGCGGCACGCCCTGACCTGGCTCTCTTCTCTGCAGGTGGAAGTACATCCGCAGAACTTGCTCCTAAGTTTGCGGAAGTCGGATGCCGAGTAGTGGACAACTCTTCACAGTGGCGCATGGATCCGACCAAGAAACTCGTCGTACCGGAAATCAACGGTGATGTCATCGAAGAGTCGGACTATATCATAGCAAATCCAAACTGTTCGACCATCCAGATGCTTCTTCCTCTGTGGCCGCTCCACAAGAAATACACTATCAAGCGCGTTGTGGTATCGACATACCAGTCTGTAACTGGTACCGGATACAAAGCTATGGACCAGATGACAGCTGAGCGCGAGGGCGGCGTATGGGGAGAATACCCTGCCGTCTATCCTCATCCTATCGACCAGAACATACTTCCTCACATCGACTCGTTCCTTGAGACAGGATACACCAAGGAAGAGATGAAGATGGTGAACGAGACACATAAGATCTTTGCGGATGACTCGATCGGAGTATCCCCTACAACAGTGCGTGTGCCTGTGCAGGGAGGACATTCGGAATCAATCAACCTCGAATTCGAGAAGGACTTCGACCTCGCGGATGTACGCAGAATGATGGAAGAAATGCCTGGTGTGACCCTTCAGGACGATCCGGCAAGCAACGTATATCCTATGCCACTCTACGCATGGGGCAAGAACGACGTTTTCGTGGGACGTTTCCGTCGCGACCCATCTGTGAAGTACGGCCTTAACTTCTGGTGTGTGGCCGATAATCTCCGCAAGGGAGCTGCCACAAACGCCGTGCAGATTGCCGAGAAACTCATCGAAAAAGGATTCCTTCCTGCCTAAAAGGCATAGACTACTATCTGCCAGAGAATCAGGCTGGAAGCGATAGTCTTGATACCTGTACCGGCTATGAATCCGGCAAAAGAGCCCAGGGCTGCCTTCAAGGCAGCCCTTCTGTCTTTACCTCCCCAGTAGAGCTCAGCAAAGAAAGCTCCTAGGAAAGAGCCCAGAATCATACCTACAGGAGTGAGTACTATGCCGGCCACCAGCCCTATCATGGCACCACGCTCGGCATACTTGCTGCCTCCTGTAGCTTTGGTAAAGAACATAGGGACAACATAATCCACCACAGACACAGCTATCACCACTATTCCCCATATGATCAGCACCTTCACAGGGACAGCCTCCGGACCCCACATATAAAGAAGGAAGAGACCGATCCAACTGAATGATGTGCCCGGAAGCGCCGGAAGGATACTACCGGCAATTCCTATTACACCGGCCAGAACAGCCAGTATCACTATCAATGTTTCCATATTAATCCAAATCTTGCAAAGAGAAGACCTGACCTCGAAACTTCGCCTTGCATGAGTAAGCACAAAAGCGGAGGTCAGGACAGGTCCTGCATATTACTCTGACGCCATTATAGATTCCACATCGGACGAAGTGATCGGAAGACGGGCAGTACCGAGGCGGCGGGCACCATCTGCAGTCACAAGCACATCGTCTTCAAGACGGATGCCTCCAAAATCATAATATCCTGCGAGTCTGTCGTAATTCACAAAGCCCTTGTCGGTACCTTCCCTCTTCCACTGCTCTATGAGCGCCGGGATGAAATACAGACCCGGCTCATCAGTAACAACATGTCCCGGTTCGAGGCGACGTGCCATACGAAGATTTCCAAGACCCAAAAGAGGATGGCGCTTCTGGTCTTCTGCATAGCCTACATAGTTTTCACCAAGGTCTTCCATATCGTGCACATCCATACCCATATTATGTCCAAGACCATGAGGCATGAAAAGCCCTGAGATTCCGAGCGGAAGCATTTCATCCACATCTCCACGTACAAGATCCAATGCCTTAAGTCCTTCAAGAAGGAATCTGGCCGTAGCATAGTGTACATCCCAGTAGGTCGTACCAGGTTTTGTAAGGCTGAACGCATAATCATTAGCCTGCTGGACTATATCGTAGATTTCACGCTGTTTTGTAGTGAACCTTCCGCTGCAAGGGTATGTACGTGTGAAGTCAGATGCGTAATGGGTGTTGCTTTCGGCTCCGGCATCCACCACAAGAAGACGTCCCGGAGTGATGATCTGATGGTGAGAGTGATTATGAAGTGTCTCGCCGTTCTGAGAAAGGATGGTTGTGAACGACGGTCCCCATCCTTTCGAGTAAGTGATACCCTCCATGCGTCCCACAATCTCCTGCTCCAGCACTCCCGGCTTGCATCCGCGACGAGCCTCTGTATGCATCCAATAACCTATTTCGGCAGCCTTATCCATTTCCTCTATCTCGCACTGCTCCTTGATCAGGCGCATTGCCACCACCGACTTCACGAGTTCTTCCGAAGCGCCGCCTGCTGCCACCGGAGCCACTTTACGTACCATCTCAGCAGAAATACCCGTGAGCTCCGCAAGCTTCATCTGATTGTAATATCTTGCAGGAGGAAGAAAATGAACCGGACGTCCTGCAGCGACAGCATCTCTCACGGCCTTGTCGAACTTAGCAAGAGGAAGAGTCTTCGCACATCCGACAGATGCTCCCTTGGAAGCGACAGAAGGCTGAGGGCCCATCCATATGATATCGTCTATATCCACATCATTGCCATAGAGGCATTCGTCGGCACTGTCAAGATCGATCACAGCTGCAAACCAAGGTTCATCCACTCCCCAAAAATACAGGAAGTTACTGTCCTGACGGAACTTATAGTCATTGCCACGATAATTCACCGCAGCATCCACATTACCTAAAAATACGGCTATTCCACATCTGCCCTCCGGCATTCTCGAAGCCATCTGCTCCACAAGGACACGGCGTCTTCTGGTATAAACTTCTGCTGAAAACATAATCTGTCTGGTTTTAATGATTTCCCTTTTCGGATAATCCTATTATTTTTCAAATATAGCAATTTTATTGATGACGGCACAGAAGTTTTTTGTAAGTTTGTGTTGCATGTAACTTTCAACCACATACTCAATGAAACGAATCCTGACCGTTATTATATGTGCAGCCCTGGCTGCATCCTCGACCGCACAGAACCTCCGCGAACGCATATCCTTCGACAAGGGGTGGCAATTTGCCTTAGGTGACGCATCATCACCCGGAAAGGACTTCGGATGCGGAACAGAGTATTTCAACTACCTGACCAAGGCGGCATCCATCCATAATGAAGGGCCATACACTGCGAAATTCGACGCATCAGGATGGAAGACTGTTAACCTGCCGCATGACTGGGTTGTCGACCTTCCTTTCGATTCGGAAGCCAGCCATAGCCATGGCTACAAGACCGTCGGACACAAATACCCCGAAACCAGCGTCGGATGGTATAGAAAAACCTTCACGGTGCCCGCAGAGGATTACGGAAAACATCTTTGGCTGCAGTTCGACGGCATATTCCGCGATGCACGCGTATGGGTAAACGGATTCTATCTCGGCCACGAGCCTAGCGGCTATGCAACACAGACATACGATATATCCGAATACCTCAACTACGGAGGGGAAAACCTCGTGTGCGTTCGCGCAGATGCCACCTTGGAAGAAGGCTGGTTCTACGAGGGAGCGGGAATATACAGGCATGTATGGCTGAACAAGGCGGCAAAGGTCAATGTTGCCCCTTCAGGCACATTCGTATACGCGGAATTTGCGGTTCCTTACAACCTGCGCGGCGATATGAAGCCCGACCTTTCAGCCGCATCGCTGAACATTGAGACCACTGTGCAGAATATGGGCGTAAGGCCAGTTGCCTATACATTGAAGCACACGCTCATCGATGCAGAAGGCTCTGTTGCAGGCACATGCATATCAGACGGCGGACTAATCCCGGCAAAGGACAGCCACAAGACACATACGGTCATCCCTGTGGAGAATCCCCATCTTTGGAGCTGTGAGGACCCATATATGTATAAAGTCATCACCGAGATATTTGCAGATGGCTCACTGACAGACACTTACGAAACCAGGACCGGAATCAGGCATATAGCCTTCGACGCCGACAGGGGCTTCACCCTCAACGGGAAGGTGGTGAAGCTCAAGGGAGCGAACATGCATCAGGACCATGCAGGAGTCGGAGCCGGCATTCCGGACGGACTTCAGGAATGGAGACTTCTCCAGCTGAAGAAATTCGGGTGCAACGCCTACCGCTCCAGCCACAACCCCATGACACCGGAAGTGCTTGACGCATGCGACCGGCTCGGTATCCTTGTCATCGAGGAGAACCGCCTCACGGGCATCAACAGGGAACATACGGACCTGCTCGGACGCATGATCCGCCGCGACCGCAACCACCCTTGCATTATCCTCTGGAGCGTCGGAAATGAAGAATGGGGCATGGAGTGGAACGACTTCGGAACACGCATAGCTGAAGCAATGCGTGAATACTGTCACCTTTTCGACCCGACCAGACCTATGACCGTAGCCTCCAGCAGCGGACCTCATATACTCATTCCAGCCGACGTGGCAGGCTATAACTACATGTTGCAGAATCCTATAGAAAAGCACCGCGCGGACTATCCGGAGCGCTGCGCGTTGGGCTCGGAAGAAACAACAGGTTGCGGCACACGAGGCGTATATTTCGATGCTGCAGACGGACGCAATCCTTCTGCTGTAGACGGCGGGAAAGGGCGTATGGTTGCACTGAACCGAAGCAAGCAGGGTCCCGACAGCCTCTATAACTGCATTGAAAGAGGATGGAAATTCTATGCTGAGAGAGACTACCTTGCAGGACTCTTCTATTGGACAGGCTTCGACTACCGTGGAGAGCCCAACCCTATGGTATTCCCTGCCACGGGATCCCAGTTCGGCCTGCTTGACTATTGCGGATTCCCGAAGGATGAGGCCTACTACCTGAAGGCATGGTGGACCGACCAGCCGGTGCTGCATATTCTCCCGCATTGGAATCTCGACGGACACGAGGGAGAGAAGATATCGGTGTGGGTCTACAGCAACTGCGACGAAGTGCAGCTTACGGTGAACGGACGCAGGCTTGCACGCAAGAAAATGCCGAAGAACGGCCATCTTGAATGGGACGCAGTCTATAAACCGGGATATGTGAAAGCCATAGGATACAAGGGCGGACGCAAGGTGATGGAAACGCGCATCGAGACGACAGGCGCAGCGGAAGAAGCCGTGTGGACATATGAGACTGTCGGCGACATAATGATAGCTAATGTAGCTATGCACGATGCAAAAGGCCGTTTCGTGCCTACCGCTAACTGTCCTGTGGAGTTCACTGCTCCGGAAGGCTGGCGCATACTCGGCTGGGGCAACGGTGACCCGGCATTCCAACACGACGAAAGGCCGGAAAGCGGAGCCGACACCATCAGCATCACAACCTTCAACGGCCTTGCACAGGTTATTCTTCAGAAATAACTATTTTCCGAGTAATATTTCCACAGGAACTGACATCCGGGAGAAGGCAAAGAGCTTCCGGCCGAGATCTTTCAAAGAGGCACCTATATGATAGACGTCGTCATCCACAATCAGAAATCGGTCGTGGATGTTATGTATCTGGACGACGTTTACCGGATTATATTGACTATTGTGCTTCATGATATCCAGGTTATAAAACTGCGTCATGTATGTTTTACCATCAGATGCAGTTCGTTCCAAAATGGAACATACTGATCTCTCCTCCAACTCTTGGGTGGCAAAAATATTGCGTATATGTTTCGTAATTGCCGGGCGTTTCACCCCAAAAAGCATAGCAATCTGTTCTTGTGCCAGCCACACAGTCTCATTATCAACCTGCACCTCCAGCCTGGTAACCTCATCCGGCTGATATACCACGATCTCACCCTTACTCTTATCCGTTTCCATTTTCAGTTCACTTATAGATTCCGGCATAAAGTTCAGGACCATAAACATTCATGTCAATATGTAGCATGAATATTTTTCTCTTTTTTATAATAACTTTTTCTGAATTTTATAAGTTTTGTCTTTTTTTATACGGCATCACAACCTTCAACGGCCTTGCACAGGTTATTCTTCAGAAATAACTATTTCCCGAAACGGTCTTTAAAGAACAGGAACTGGTACTTTATTGCATTGTACCAGTACGGCCAGTTGTGCTTGCCCGGTCTCTGGTAGAACTCATGAGGGATTCCCTCCTTGAGCATCTTTTCATGAAGGTTGCAGTTTACCTCATAGAAGAAGTCATCTATACCGCAGTCAAAGATTATGTCCAGTCCCGGCTTGATAAGATGAGTCATATTGATGACCGTGTTGTTCTCCCAGTTCTCCGGATACTCCTCTTTGCTACCCAGACGCTTAGCTATATGCCACTTCTCAGGGAAAGGACGGAAGTCCACTCCGCCAGACATGCTTCCTGCCAAAGCGAACACATCCTGATGCCTGATGGCAAGATAAAGAGCGCCATGTCCGCCCATGGAGTTTCCAGTAATCGCCCTACCGGACTTGTCCGCCAAAGTCTTGTAGTGACTGTCCATATATGAGACCAGTTCCTTGCTGACAAAAGTCTCATACTTATATTCCGGCATCACAGGACTATCGAAATACCAGCTGCTGAAACCGCCGTCCGGAACCACAACAATAACCTTATGTTGGTCTGCGAGACGGCCCACATGACCATCGTGAGTCCACCTGTCAATATGATTGTCGCTGTATCCGTGCAGCAGATACACCACAGGGTAATCCTTACCCTTCCAATATCCGTCCGGTGTAATCACTGTGGCCGGAACATCCTTATTCATGGATTCGCTATAAACGAAGACTTCCTTCTGCTTGAAAGCGGAAGCAAAATGGCAGAGCATCAACAGCCCTGCCATCATTATAATTTTTTTCATCATATCCGAATAGTGCTGTTGAACATGTAAATATAGCACTAATTTTTAAGATATCTAAAATCCTGCTATGCCGTAATTACCATCCTCCACATCAAATTAAAACTTTAAGAGAAAACTCCCTATCTAAATTAATGAAAATCAATACAAAAAGACAAAATCATTAATATTATAACGGGGCGATGTCTATAAAAAAGAGCCCGCGATTTGCGGGCTCTGGTGATAGTGTGTGATATGAAATCCTAGTATCCAGGATTCTGCTTATTCTCGAGTTTGTGGTTTGCCTGAAGCTCTGTAAGAGGAATCGGGAAGAGTTCGTGCTTGCCTTTCACAAAGTTATCACCGGCAATATACAGGCCTTTTAATTTAGACGACATTTTGCTCTGGAACAGCACGAGAGCATCTCCAAGAACATTCCAACGGATGAGGTCGAACTTTCTCTGGCCCTCAAATGCAAGCTCAAAGCCACGCTCCCAGTAAAGGATTGTACGGATCTTACCCTGAGCATCTGCATCAGAAATAAATGAAAGATCATATACCTTTGGAGACTTCATGAGTTCAGCATAGTTTCCGTCAAGTGTAATAGGAGTCGCACCTGAGCGGGCACGTACGAGATTGATGAGCTCAAGAGCCTTTGTTGTATTGCCAGTCTCATTGTAAGCCTCAGCAGCCATAAGGACAGCATCAGCATAGCGGAGAGGACAGAAATTGACTCCTGTATTGTTAAGGTCCACATAGCCTAGAGGCATCCACTCTCTGCGCCACTTTCCAGGGTACCAGTTTTTCTCATTACTCTGCTGTTTCTTTTCATGATTCACGAGAGCATCACTCCATTTGAGCTGATATGTGCAGACCATAACATCTCTACGCACGTCTGTATCCTCAAAGAAGTTCTTCCATGCAGGCATAACTCGGAAGAAGGCATTTGCTCTACCCATGAAGTTAGAGTTGTCCGAGCCTTTACCAGCAGCATCTACGAGAGGTCCGTTCCATGTAGCCCATTTACCTTCATTGTCAGCAAAATTCTCTCCCTGCGGCTCAAAAGGTATTTCCCAAAGGCTCTCCTTCGAATCGAGAATCAATCCGGAATAACTCTTGAAGAGTTCAAGATAACCTCCGTCATAGAAGCCATGATATCCCTCCTCTGTAAGTGCTTCCCATTCTGTGATTACAGCATCGAAATAAGTCTTGCGGGTAGCATCATCCGGACGCGTCATGGTGCCGTCCATCTGAAGGCTGTAGCCGGCTCTCTGGAGAAGCACTCTCATCATGAGGGCATGAGCAGCACCTTTGGAAGGAGTCTCAGGAGAAAGACCTGCTCCCGACTTGAGGTTTGCCTTTGCAAAGTTGAGGTCATCAATAATGTAATCATAGATTTCCTCTCTTGGAGTACGAGGCTGGAAGGCATCGCTATAACCGCCAGAGTATGTTGTCTTGTATGGAACATCACCCCAATATCTTACAAGGTCGAAAGCAAGGAAAGCTCTAAGGAACTTTGCCTCAGCGACAAGCGCCTTAAGTTCCGCACTCTCATTATAACCTGCCATACCCTCTATTCCCGCAATAGCGAAGCTTGCGCGGTCAATTGCTGAATATTTAAGCTGCCAGATATCTTTCAGCCAAGTATTCGTAGGTGTGACCATATAATGCGAGATATCACGACGCGTACCGTCACTTGCTATTCCGTTGATATAATATGTATCATCAGAACTTGGGATAGCCATCTCATACTGGCCATAGTGCTTTGTGGTGCTGATAGCATCATAAATACCCATTACAGCCATCCTCGCTTTTGTACTGGAATCGAAATATGTATCCTTCTCATAGAAAGAAGATGGCTTCTCTGTAAGATCGCAGGAAACTGCTGCTGCAATCAATGCGCAAAGCGCCAAAAATTTATACTGTTTCATTGTTGTCATTGTTTAGAAAGATACATTCACACCAAATACCACCGAACGGCTTCTTGGATAACCTCCGAAGTCAACTCCCGGAGTGAGGCCGTTACCGAATGTAGACACCTCAGGATCGAATCCGGTATATTTTGTAAATGTGTAGAGGTTAGCTCCTGTCACATAGAGACGGAGGGACTGAAGACCGATCTTCTCCATCCACTTTCTTGGGAAGGTGTAACCGAGGGTTACGTTGCTGATCTTGAGGTAAGAAGCATCCTCCACACCCCATGAGTGGATATATGTATCAGCCTCCTCGAGATCGTGGATACATGCAACTGACTTACCAGCATTCATTGAAGCAAGTTCCTCAGGATCTGTAACGAATTGACCTTCATTATTCACGAGAGTAAATCTGTTCTTTGAATCAACTGCAGCAAGAACGCTATATTTCTGCTTACCGGCTCTTGAGTTTGTAAGCTTAGTAGCATTGAGAACATCATTGCCAAGGCTGTAAGTGAGATAAATGCTGAGATCGAAGCCCTTATAAGTAAAGGTATTGTTGAAACCTCCGTAAAGGATAGGATTAGCATTTCCGATAACGGTCTTGTCGCTTTCATTGATTTTTCCGTCTTCGCTGCCGTCAACATTTCTGAACTTCCACATACCAGGCTTTACATTTTCCTTACCCACCTGCTCA
>JBGVQX010000067.1:0-12895 GCA_045127905.1 Candidatus Cryptobacteroides sp. | reverse complement strand
TGATATGGCTTCACGTACCACATAAGAAGGAAGGTATCTCTGCGGATCAGTAATCTGCTTCAATACAAGTTCTTGAGGAGACAACATTCCTGCTTCATACTTCTCGCTTACAATGTTGCCATCGTTATTTCTGACAGAAATCTGACCTGCACCGGAGCGAAACTCCAAGTATGTAAACTTCTTACTTTTATTCCGCGTATCTTGAGCAAGAAGCGTTTCACACAGAGTATAACTGGTTCCATCACCAACCGGAAAGACTGTAATCTTGTACGTGACATCATTTTGGAAAGGGGATGTCGGCACAATCTTTTTGAGCTGCTTCGCGTCAAACAGGTATGCAACACTGAAACATTCCGGCTTGTCTTTTCCACAGGCGTTAACGATAGAGTTGTAGCTACCCCACTGACGAAACAAATCATTAAGTCCAGTACCTGCTATTCCTTCATATAGCAAAGTGAATGCGTTCAGAAAAGAGGTTTTTCCACTTCCGTTGACACCCAACAGAATATTGATTCTTGGATTGAGTTTAATTATGTGTTCTCCTTTGAATGAGAAGAAGTCACGTACGGTAATTTCTTTTATCATATGATAACTATTATTCATGCCAAATCATAGTAGGATTCAGCCAATTATATGCAAATTTATAAAATTTACTGATAAAACTTATGATTTTCTCGTTTTTGAGAAAATCATAAGTACATCAGCATGTAATTTATCTAGTCATGAATATCTTCGCAACCATTCCTCTCTCCCCTTCTGTCCTCGTTCCCTCGAAGAGCGGAAGGAAGGTCAGCTCCATCGCCTCAAGCGAACTCCAGCCGTCAGCCACCAGCCTTGCAGCCGCAAGTGTCTCACGTGTAGATATAGTGCATGATATCTCCTGCTTGCCATAGAGCGAGCGTACCGTTCCGGCAACGCTTGCTATGTTCTCTGCATCCGCAGGCATGATACCGCATCTCTTTGTCAGAACCTGCACCTCACACTCCAGAGGCATGTAGTCAAGTTCCAAAGGGAAGAACCTTCCTACGAGTGCCCTGTCAAGACTCATCGTTCCTGTGTACTCCGCACCTACGTTGGCTGTCGCCACGAACACGCAGTCAGGATGTACCGGAATCGAACGAAGCTCGTCTCCTCCTGCCATCTCCACCGGAAGCATCCTTCGTGAGTCAAGACACGGGAAGAGGATGTTGTTGGTGGTAACCGGTGCTCTCGAGAGCTCGTCGAGGAGGATCACTCCAGGCTTCTGGATGTCCTGCGTGAACTTCGCGTAGTCGAACACCGACTCACCGCCCTTCTGGAGTCTGTGCACTCCGAGCAGTCCCGATACCGGATCGTACATCGAACCCATGTCGTACACGTTGCACTCGAGTCCGAGCTTCCTGCAGGCGAGCAGCACCAGCTCTGTCTTACCTGTACCTGAAGGTCCGACCATCATCGTGTTGACCTTTGACTTGATGTTCCTTACCAGGAGGTACCAGTCCTTGTCTGCGATATGGAATCCCTCGTCTTCGATTGTCGGAGCGTTCATCTTCCTGTCAGCCTTGATCTGCGAGAGAAGCGTTCCTGGATTCGCAGCATTGCCGCTCTCGGTGAAGAGTGTCGACTCTCCTGAGAGTACCGGTCTTGCCTTGTCCTCAAGGTCCGCCTTGTAGCTGTCATAAGCCTCGTTCATGCCTGCCGAAGGCATGTGCGACTGCGAGTGGTAGTCACCCAGGTTCAGTCCTATCGGGTAGATCGCTCCTGCCGAATAGAACGTAGTCGAGTGAAGGGAGCGGAGCTCCAGGCTCTCGCTGCAGAAGACCGTACCCAGCGGGTAGTCCTCTCTCATCCTCGAGTCCGCCTGTACGTTAAGGCTCTCGTCGATGTGTCTTCCTGATGGTTCTGTCTGTCCCGGGAGGGGTCTGAGTCTCTGTCGTCCTCCGACCTTCATTGTCTTGAAGAAATAGTACTGCTGTGCCATGTCTTATTACTGTTTAATTGTTGAACTTTCACCTTGTCAGCTGACCGGGCGACACCCTCGCCAAGAGTCTGTCTCTGCCCTGGAAGGCAGGATCGCTGATTACGGTGCAGAAAGCAGGGTGTGATGCAGACGACTGCGGTACCTGAGGAAAATTGATGCTCTGAAAGAGTGTCCCATTTTCGGAGAGAAGGACCGACGGAAGCTGCAATCGAGCATCCTAACTTGCGCCGTACATCAGATCCTGACCAGGGACAAAGACATAGTCTTTGAATCCTTCTTGTTAATTCTTTCTAATTGTTTTGTTAAGTGTTTCTAAATTTATTTTATATATTTGCACCCGTAAGGATTTTTTAAAACACTAACATTATGGAATTTGCAGAGATTTTAGCCTTAATCAAGAAGGCGATCTTTCTGGTAGGCGGAGCATGCGTGGTCATACTCCTCTACTACCGGTACGGAAAGAACAAGAAGAGCATCGGCAGCGAACCCGTCAGGGAGGATCCGCCGAAGGACGACACACCTGTGGTCAACGTCAGACGTTGCGAGTTCGTCGACCTGGACGGAGAGTTCACCGACCCGTCGCAGGGCATCGACATAGACCCGAGCGAGAGCGAATGGCTGCAGAAGGAGGAGAATCCGGTGGACGACTTCCTGGGCAACAAGATGTCGCAGGAGAAGAGGACACGGATGATCAAGGATCTGGAAGAACTGGGATACCAGGGATCATGGAAGAATACTGAGGAGAATGCCGATCCTTTCGAGGACTAACACTTGACAAGGTGGGTGAATAGCATTTATTCATCAACTAAGTCAGGATATGAAAATTACTAAACGACTGTCGGTCTTAACGACAATACTTCTTGCGCAGGCTGTCTTCTTCGCCACTACGGCCTCCGCACAGTACAAGGATATCAATTCCATTTCCATCACCTTCAAGACTCAACTGAAGAATCTTGGTGTGCACGCTTCGGACATCGCCAGCATCATCGTCGGAATCATAGCCATCGTGATGCTCATCCCGACCACCATCAAGCATATCAGGGGTGACCAGCAGAGTGCCGACGCATTCCTCAAGAACGGCTCCGGCATCTTCATGGCCTTCGTCATCATAGAGTTCTGCAGGATGTTCTTCACTTAACGGCATCGGCTATGGAAAGGGATAAACAGATTATGGTATGGCGGGCGCTGGATGCGGACTCGTCATTCTTCGGAATCAAGGGCAGCTATCTGATGCTCTTTCTGCTCTTCGCAGTGGCGGCAATCATTCTTTCGATACTCGTGATGCAGACCGCAGGACGCTTCCTGGGGTTCCTTCTTGCATTCACGGCACTCGTGGTCGACTACATGCTCGTCAAGAGCATACAGGGCAGGTACTCCACCCGTCAGTTCAGACGCCTTACCGACAGGGGCAGGTTCCCCCGCTTCCTCAAGGTCAGGCCTCTGGATCCTGACTTCATACTCAGGAGGGCCATACCATGGAGATGACGATAAGGTCCAGGGACTTCTGGAAGAGCGTCCCATTGCAGTATGTGTCCGACGGGTTCATAGTCTCCAAGACAGGCGACATCACCATCGGATGGGAGATCACCCTGCCGGGCATCTTCTCATGCGATGCCCGCAGCCTGCTGGAGATCCCCGAGTCCCTCTGCAAGGCCATCAGCTTCCTCCCGCCGTGGATGATGGTCCACAGGCAGGACGTCTATTACAGGAGAGGCTACAAGGGCATGAAGAGCTACACGTACCTGGGCGGCAAATACCAGAGGCATTTCCAGGGCAGGGGCTATCTGGTGCACCGCCAGTACATCTATCTCACACTCACGTCAAAGCAGTCCGCCCTGCGTGCGCACAGCTCCAGCAGTCTTTTCCTGATGCACTTCCTCTCGGGGAAGGTAGCCAGGGAGAACGCCGTCCGTCTGCTGTCCGTAGGCAACGACTTCATCAGCACCTTCACATCCTCGGGCATGGTCTCGGCGCGCAGGCTCACCGACGACGACCTGATGCAGAACATCGGCATGTACCGCCATCTGGGAAGGGACACCTTCATGGATACGGACACCGAGCTGCATCCGGACAGGGTGATCCAGGACGGCAAGGTCATCTGGTCATACGCCTACAGCGAGGCCCGTGACCTGCCGGGATACCTCAGCCGGAGCATCAAGGCGGAGAAGTACAGCTCGCAGCATGCGCAGCTGCACACCTCGGCCGGTGCAGCCGTCGGTCCCCTGCTCCAGTGCGAGCACATAGTCAACTCATACATACTGACCACCCCGAGGGAGGAGACACTCGCTGAGATGGACTCCCGCCGCAGGAAGATGGTCAGCATGTCCGGCAGGGATGCCGAGAACAGGCTCAACGCGGAGGAGCTGGAGAAGTACCTCACGGCAGTCCACAAGGACTCCCTGACAACGGTCAGGTATCACTTCAACATCATCGTCTGGAGCCAGCCGAAGGACATGGACGCGGTCAGCGGACAGGTGACGGCGGCACTGGCGAGGATGAACGTGAGCAGCGTCCGCAACACCTTCGACACCCCTGTCATATGGTACGCGGGGTTCCCGGGCGCGGCATGCGAGATCTCCAGGGACAACCTCATGACGATGGAGCTGAGCAGCAGCCTGTGCATGGGCATCAGCGAGACCTTCCAGAGGGGCATCCCCGGCGGAAGGATAAGGCTCAGGGACCGCCTGCGAGGCATCCCGATCGCCATCGACATGCAGGACGCCGCGGAGAAGGCCGGATGCGTGACCAACTACAACGCGTTCATCATGGGTCCCTCCGGAAGCGGAAAGTCCTTCTTCACGAACACGCTCGTGCGTAACCTCTACGATGCCGGCGAGACGGTATTCATCATCGACATCGGTGACTCCTACGAGGGACTCTGCTCGGTGATCAACTGCCAGAGCGGCGGCAAGGAAGGACACTACTACAAGTGGGACGCCGTCAAGAAGCTCTCCTTCGACGCCTTCTGGGACATCGACTCGTGGGTGGACGAGAACGGCGTGCTCGACAAGCAGAGCGAAGGCCTCGGTTTCGTCACCTCGTTCATACAGACCCTCTGGAGGCCGAAGGGCGGATGGGACAGCTCGAGCGTCAACATCCTCGACGCCATGCTGGCAGACTTCACGACATTCTGCAGGAGGAACAGTCTGAAGCCGGTCCTGGACGACCTGCACATGTTCTTCAGGGAATCCATCCTGAAGAGGATGAGCAGTCCTGAGGGCTACCCTTGCGGAGACAGCAGCATCACCCTCAGGGAGTTCAACCTCAAGGACATGCTCACGGCGATGGAGTCATACACCGGCAAGGGTCCGTACGCGTTCCTTCTCAATGACAGGAACCCTGTGGACGTGATCAGCAGCCGCTTCACCGTCTTCGAGATGCAGCAGATCTCCGAGTCCAAGGACCAGTTCCTCTCGCTCGTGCTGCTGTGCATCATGAACGCGTTCAACGCCAAGATGAGACGTGAGCCCGAGAGGTTCAAGGTGATGATCATCGAGGAGGCCTGGAAGGCCATCATGAACGAGACGATGGCTCCGTTCATGAAGTCACTCTGGAAGACCTCCCGCAAGTTCAACACGTCGGCCATAGTGGTCACCCAGCAGATGTCGGACATCATCGGCTCGGAGTTCCTCAAGGACACCATCCTGGAGAACTCCGACACGAAGATCCTGCTCAAACCCACCGGCAACCAGGGACTGCTGACCCAGACGTGCGATCTGCTCGGCCTGACAGAGCATCAGAAGGCGATGGTCATGTCCATGAACCTCACGGAGAGCAACATCAGGGACGTATTCATCGCCCTGTCCGACAAATACTCGGTAGTGTTCACCAACGAGGTGTCGCCGCAGGAGCTCATAGCCTACGAGTCCAACAAGGGCAAGAAGAAGCGGTTCCTCGAGCTGACGCAGACGATGACCGCCATTGAGGCGATAGAGACCATCACGGAGGGCAGGCGATGAGAAGGCTGTCTGCACTGATAGCTGCGCTGGCCGTCGCACTGACGGCGGGGGCGCAGCAGATAGTCATCGACCCCAGCCAGATCGCCGCATCGGCCACCAATGCCGCGGAGCAGGTGGACTACATGCTCGACCAGCTCGGGGAGCTGGCGCACCTGGGCGATCAGCTCAGCACGATGAGGGGCTACATCGACGAGGTGTTCGGCGATGACGGGGTTGGCGGCAAGACCATCAGCATCCTCCAGGACCTGGGCACGCTGGACAGGCTCACGCAGTCCTACCTGAACACCATCAGGAGCACGGAGCAGCTGGCCAAGACCATGGAGCAGATGGGACAGTACAAGCTGTCGGACGCCAACATGATGCTCACCTACATCCGCCAGATGAAGACGCAGGCGGAGCTGGCCATCGAGACGGCCAAGCACATCCTCGGCACCATGGGATTCTCGAGGAAAGAGAAGAAGGACGAGGTCGACAAGCTCATCGAGGAGATGGAGGGGAACCTTGACAAGATGAACGCCATGGTGGAGATAGAGGCGGAGGCGACGGCCATAGCCACGAGCCTGACCGACTTCGTGGAGTACCTGGACGACTCGATGAGCGGCAGGGACTACGTCCAGACGATGGAGGTCTATGGATCGCTCACCGATGCCGGCGAAGGCAGCCTGGGAGTAGTGTCGCTGATACTGGGACTGCTGACCATCATCTCCGCAGCCTGGGGATACCTCATCTACTCGAGAGGAAGCATCGCGGGAGACCCGGTGGCTGACAACGTGATGTTCAGGATCGCCGCGGGATTCTTCATGGGCCTGGTGATGCTGGAGATGATAAGCTATGTAATGGGATTCAACTTATAGGGTTATGATACTGTCAACATGGAGTACACTGGAGAGCGTCAGGGAGATCATCCTGACCCAGAAGGTATCCGCGGTCATAGACATCGCGGGTATCATCGCCTGCATCGCCGCGGCCATTGCGGTGCTGAAGGTCGTGCTGCACTACTTCGAGGGACATAACCTCAATGCCTGGGAGATCGGCAAGCCGCTGATCCTGATGATGATGGTCTGCAATTTCAACACCTTCGTGCTGAAGCCTGTGGATGCCATAGTGAACATCATCTCCAGGGAGACCATCAAGATCATGGATGTGGATACCGGAGAGTACGTAACCAGATGGGCCGAGAGCATGCACACGATGACCGTCCTCAATATCGCCAACAACGAGCAGAACTACCAGAAGGAGCTGGAGGAGATAGCGGAGAACGACTCCGTGATAGGCAGGTTCTTCGCGAAGCTGTGGTACGGAGTGAAGAAGTTCGCACTGAACTTCTTCAGCGTGAGGACGATGAGCCTCGCGGGACTCATAGGAGGCATCCTCTTCACGCTGGTCAAGGTGCTGCTCTTCGCCCAGCAGATCATGTGCTGCCTGTACATGACCCTAAACGGCATCTTCGGCCCGTTCGTGATGGCCATAAGCATCATCCCGGGCTATGAGGGCGGAATGAAGGGATGGATAGCCCGATACCTGCAGGTGGCGTTGTGGGTTCCTATAGGATACATCATCCTCGGACTGAGCCTCCTGTTCGTCGAAGGGTTCTGCACCCTGGCGCAGCAGGGAGTGATGGGACTGGGAGTGGAATGGACGATGATAGTGCTGCAGTGCGTCACCCTTGCGGCGGTGGCTTCCGTTCCGAAGATCGCCGGATGGTGGATCGAGTCCACCGGAGCCAACGATGCACACGGCTCGGTTACCAACCCGATGAGGATGATGGCAAGAAGATTCATTAAAGCGTAAAATATCATGGACAAACTGATCAAGCATTTCAATGACATAGAACAGTCATTCAAGGTGATGAAGTACATCACAACCCTGGCTCTGGGCACAGCGGCCGCGGTAATCCTGGGAGCCATGCTTCTGTACACCAACAGGACGCAGTCGCTCACCGACACCATCTACGTGGTGGACAGAGGGTCCGCGGTGATGGCCAGCCGCACACCCGAGGACGGCTACAGGGACATCGAGGCCGACGACCACGTGCTCAGGTTCCACGAGCTGATGCTCAATGTCACTCCCAACGCGGAGTCCATCAAGAGGAACCTGGACCGTGCCCTCATCCTCTCCGACAAGAGCGCGTACGACTACTACATGGACCTGTCCGAGAAGGGATTCTACCAGAGGATGATATCGGCGAACATCACTCAGGAGTTCGTCGCTGACTCGGTGAAGGTCAACATGGAGTCGTATCCCTACAAGGTCAGGACATACGGCAAGCTATACTTGATGAGGGAGAGCAACATCAACCTGTACGAGTTCGAGAGCGAAGGGCAGCTGGTGGAAGTGGAACGCTCCCCTTCCAACCCGCACGGGCTGATGCTGGAGAAGTTCCACGTCACCCGAAACGAGAACATAGGATCACGAAGGAGGAACTAGCATGTTTGACCTTTTCAGAAGACTGACCTGGGCTGTTGACCGGTTCAAGGAGAAGCATCCCAAGGCACTTGACATGACCTTCATCTGCATCGCGGTAGGATTATGTCTTTTCATGCTGGCCGTACAGATCAGGAAACTTATAGGAGCTTGATATGGACAAGAGCAAACTTATGATATATGGTGCGGCGGCTGCCTTTCTGGTCATAGCCGTCTGCATGTTCATTCCGGAGAAGAAGACCGGCCAGGAGCCTGGCCAGAGGCAGAAGAACGAGACCGCCAATGTCCCGGACGGTGACACACAGGAGGTCACGACTTCGAAGCTGCAAGGCTATGAGAGGGGTTCTTCCGGCAACCGCAACAGTGCGGCAGACATCTACTGGAGCTCCAGGGACGAGAGTCAGATGACCCATGAGGAGCTGAGGCAGAGCTCACAGGAGATGTTCGGCAGCGGAACGCCGCCTTCAGCTCCGGCATACTCCTCCCCTCCTGCAAGCAATCCCTACAGGGAGACTCCCGAGGAACGTGAGGCCCGTCACAGACGTAGACAGGAGGAAGCCATAGAGCTCGCCGAGAGGATGACATCCGAGGAGACCGGGGAGGTGACGCAGGAGGAAACTGACCTGTCCGATGAGGAGAAGAGCGAGGAGCCGCAGAGGCCCGTAGTGACACGTCAGTCATCATCGATATCAACATTGGACGATGACTTCTCGTCAAGCGGGATGAGCTCGCTGGATGACGAGGGTTCACTGACCATAAGCAGCGAGTCTCAGCCGTTCAAGTGCATGTTCGCCAAGGAGAGCAGGGTCAAGAACGGGCAGAGGGTGTCGGTCATACTGCTGGAGGACATCATGGTCGGCGGGATTCCAGTGCCGAAGAACTCTCACCTGATGGCAAGATGCCAGCTCTCGGACCGTCTTGAACTGGAGTTCGAGAACATAGAGATCGGCGGAAGGATCCTGCATCTGGGATACGAGGCCTACGACGTTGACGGAAGCAAGGGCATCTACTGCCCGGATGTCTCCGGAACCGGCAAGCAGGTCCGCTCCAGAGGATCCAACATCATAAGTTCCGCACTTACCGGAAGGCTGGGAAGGATAGCCGGAGAGGTCGTCTCCACCGGAGTCTCCATCGCACAGAACGCAGGAGGTGAGATAACGGTCAGCGTTCCGGCCGGATACACATTCTACATCGTAAAGAGCAAGAGATGAAAAGGATAATAACAGCATTAATTGCACTACTCTACTTCAGTTACTATAGTTACTCACAGAGTGATTCGCTCAAGGTGTCGACCGCATTCACCACTCATGTGATCTTCCCTACGGAGCTCACCTATGCGGACCTTTCCAACAAGGAAGCGGTGGCAGCCAAGATCATCGAGCAGAACAAGAACATCCTTGCCGTAAAGGCCAGGTGCGTATTCGAGGACATGACCAGCATCTCTGCCCTTGAGTCCAACGGAAGGATGCACACCTTCATCGTGGCCTATGACCAGTATCCCAAGACCCTTGTCATCGACCTGCGTAAGGATGAGAAGATGACAGACGGCAATGTCTCGCTGATGAGGAAGTCAGATGCTCCGACCCTGGAGGAAGTGGCCGCCGGCAGGCAGGCCCTGTATCATATCGGCGCCAGGAAATACGGAATCATGATACTCTGCGAGAACATCATCTCATACAGCGACATGACCTATATCGTGCTGTCGCTTGAGAACCGGTCATCGGTAAGCTACAACGTCACTGACGCAACGTTTGTGGTGGAGAGCAAGAAGCAAAGCAAGAGATCTGTCGTCTTCGAGCAGACCCTTTTCCCTAAGAACAGATTCGGCACACTCTCGACCGGAGCCGGACAGAAGCAGATAATGGTCTATTCCCTTGACAAGCAGACCCTTTCAGAGAACCAGGTCATCAAGGTCTACCTCTATGAGGAAGGCGGACAGAGGAATCTGGAGATGACCATTGATACGAAAGATATAAATAAGGCGGGAAACTCACTCTGAGTCCCGCCTTTTATCGTAAATGTCTATTGGTCTTGGTCGAATCAACCCACTGGAGGATTTCTTCCCTGTAGAACATCAGATTCTTGCCGTTTCGATAGCATGGTATATCACCTCTGCTGGCCATCCTGTAGATTGTGATACGCGCCACCTTCAGCATTTTTGCCACTTCCAATGTAGTCAGGAGTTCCCTTTCGGTTTTCTGCGACTGTATGGATGCGTTGGCGTTTTGCATGGAGTCAATCTTGTCACCCAAAACTTTTATTTGTTCAAGAAGCTCGACCATCATGCCGGGCATGTCTTCAAGATGAACTATTCCCTTTTTAGCGAATGATTTCATAACCTCTATTTTACCTGATTTACAATGCCTAAATTATACAGAAAGGATTCAACCGCATAAATGGAATGTTCATGGAACGGCTTTATTGACAAACCCGCATTACTCTCAATGTCTGAACCTGGCATCCTGGTGAATTTCGTGAAAGTCGAATTGATTGTAGCCACAGAAGCGAAGAAGTTAGGGAAAGCACGCTTGGCAAAGCTGGCAGCATACTTTCGTCCAATCAATGCGTAAGGAGCAAGATTATAGAAAAGGATCGATGCTTCATCCTTACGCAAGAGTTTTCGGGGTATATACTTATGCCTTATATCCGACTCCTCTGAAACGACATCACAAAGGTCATCGGAATAATTCACATCAGCAGGACGATTTCTCAACCGTCTCAAAGATTCCGCCAGCATAGTTATCTGTTCATCAGAAAGATACTCCCCTGCCGCATCTCTCAAGTAGGCCATAACGCCGCGGAACAAACATTCCTCCTTCTCTTGAAAAGCCGATAGAGTATCTGTCTGCATTAAAATATTCTCTTGCATATAAACTCTAATTATATCCTAATACTCACAAACACGGATGGATGCATATCACATGCAATTAGTTAATCCTCACATTGACATTCTTCCTTGAAGTCTTGATCCATTCAAGGATTTCATCTTCGAAGAAATACAGATACTTGCCTTGTTTATAGCTTGGGATAATACCTTTAGATGTCATAGCATAAAGCGTATTCCTGGACTTCCTTATCATTTTACAGACCTCTTCAACATAGAGGACCCTATGTGTATCCTGCCCCTTTCGCTGATCTGTATTTTCAGATATCTTATCGATCTTCTCTCTTAATGACTTCACCTCATCCACAAGTTGTTTAATTGTGCCCGGAATCTGGTCAAAAGTAATTGTATCATTATTCATAGCACTCTTATATTTGTTCGATCTGTTTTCCATAATTGTATAACATTTTCTCCAGTTCATCAGTTGTCATATTTGGAAGGCTGGATGCCACCATTGACATTGGTCTTACCGTGAGAAGCTGACCGGAGTCTGTGGATCTTGTAAAGGTTGAATTGATGGTCCCCACAGAAGCGAGAAAATTAGGGAACGCACATTTAGCCATAGCTGCAGCCTGCCTACGTGTCAGAAGAGCATATGGAGCCACGCTGTAGATAAGTGCGGCAAGCTCATCTTTACGCATTCTCTTTCTGGGGATGAACCTGTTCTTCAACACATCGGATGAAGAAACACACAGACACAGATTCTTGGAGAAGGAGAGGTTTTCCGGTCTATGCCTGAAGTTCTGGAGCATCTTTAGAAAACGATTAATCTCCTCTTCTGTAAAGTACTCTCCAGCTACATTTGTCAAGTATCTCTTAAGTCCACAGAGTATCAACCTTTCCCTCTCTTTAAAGGTTGTCATCACCAGGTGTTCATCTGAAGAGAAGTTATAAGCATTACTATTCATACCCTTTGTTTTTGCAGTCCCTTTTTACTTTCCATTCAGTTTCTTTTAACAAAGGTATAAAATCGTATTATAAAAAACAAATATTAGATTATATAAATAGGTAAAGAATAGAGACTGGAAAGCATGCGTATTTATGCTTGCAGAAATTAGCGAATACATTCACGTATTTTCGCATTCAGAAAGTCCGGAATACATCCAAGGTAGATAAACTGGAAGACAATATTCAGGGAAATGATCAAAGTGGAAAATGCTGAAATGTTAAGTGAAATTTATTGTGCATTTAATTAAAAATGAATACAACTATCAATAGATATGATTTTCGGAATTTTCAGCAAAATAACACTTGATATAATACGATATCTATCTATATTTGTAAAATCGTGTCCTTTACAAGATTTTGATATAATACGATATTTGTATTGACTTTTAACCGGTTTTGTTGGAATCGCAAATCTATCTTATTGATTATCTGCGCCTTACAAGATAGTGCATCGGAAAGTAACAAACGATTAGCAACAATTACAAAATATTATTATTGATTATAAAGGCGTTGATTATCAGCGCCTTTTCTTTTTGCTATATGACTAATATAGGTCTAATATAGTCGATTTTCAGTTCTTTTTTGTACCTCATTTGTACCGCGATGATTTTCAGTGAGTAATCACGTTAGAAAGGTAGTGGATAAAGTTTAATATGGTTGAATATGGTTTAAGATGGTTCAATCAAAACGAGAGAAATAAAGATAAATGAAGTTCAAAAA
>JBGVQX010000066.1:0-8602 GCA_045127905.1 Candidatus Cryptobacteroides sp. | reverse complement strand
CCGCGGCCTCGTGAGCGGCTCCCGAAGGAACGAAGTTCCGAAGGGTGGATGGAGCGGAGCGGAACTCTGGCGGAGCCTTCCGACAACTCTATGCCTCCCTATAGAACGCAAGAAACCGACCCTTTTGGGTCGGCCTCTTTACGTGTACCCGGAGCCGGGATCGAACCGGCACGGATTGCTCCACTGGTGTTTGAGACCAGCGCGTCTACCGATTCCGCCATCCGGGCTGGTGTGCTGTTTCAGTTGCCTGTGGGCGTGGGGCTTCGTTGGCAGGGTGGGATGCTCGGGCATCCGGGCTGCTTCTTAAGCGGGCGCTTTGACCAGGGCTGAAAGAGGCACTGGAAGGATTGCCTTCCTCATTTAGGATTGCAAAGGTATCGGATTTTTCCGAGAATGCAAAATATTTCGTCATCAGCAGGTTGATAATCCTTTGTTTGGGGGTTATATTCCTCACAAAGATTGTTATATTTGTAAGTTGTCTTGTAGCGGTGGTTGGTATTGACGATAATTTCTTGAACCATTGGAGCGGGAATGCACTCTGCCATCGTGCATGGGACTTTAGTTTCTAAGATGTAAGTAAATGTCTATGGATCAGATTAATATATATTCGGGGGAAGAGGTGCTTAGCCGGATTGTTGTGGCTGATGGTGTTGAGGCATTGGAGGAGTGTCTGGAGCAGTACCGGAATGTGTTCGTGGTGATGGACAGTAATGTGGCGATGAAGTGTCCTGCTGCATATGATATGTCGCAGATGCTTAATCGTCGCGGGGCGCCCGGGATGCTGGTGGATGCCACTGAGGAGGCCAAGTGTATGGAGACCGTGATGGATATATGCGGCTGGCTGCTCGATAACGGTGCCGACAGGGATGCTCTGGTGCTGGCTATCGGAGGTGGTGTCACGACAGATATGGCCGGTTTTGCAGCTTCTCTTTATAAGAGGGGGGTGCGCTTTGCATATGTTCCTACCACGCTCCTGGCGCAGGTGGATGCTGCAATCGGTGGCAAGACCGGTGTTAATGCATGGGGATATAAGAATATGCTGGGCACTATCCGTCAGCCGGAGTTTACCTATCTCTGTCCTCAGGTGCTGGAGAGTCTGCCTATGCAGGATTTTCAGTCGGGAGCGGCTGAGATGCTGAAGACGTTCATTATAGAGGATGATGGTCATTATGCCCGGGCCGTGGCGTTGCTTCAGAATCTTGCGGCAGATTTTGTGAAGGCATGCGAGAGCAGCTCGACTCTGAGCTATAATGAGGAACACTGGTCTGAGGTGCTTTCCCGAAGGCTTTCTCAGATGACTCCGCTGATTGCGGCTGCTGCTAAGGTGAAGGCCGGAGTGGTGTCGCGCGACCAGTACGAGATAGGGGAGCGTCGCAAGCTGAATCTGGGACATACGTTTGCGCATGCCATCGAGTCCCTCGCCCATAGGCAGCATGATGAGATGGATCATGGACATGCAGTTGCCCTGGGTATGGTGTATGCCGCTCAGCTGTCAGAGAAACTGGGAATGGCGGAGGAGGGCTTTGCTGCTGCTTTGGAACGCGACCTTGACAGCTGTCTTCTGCTGGTCATATGCCCTTACGGAGTAAAGGATATGGCTGAGGCTATGCGCAAGGACAAGAAGGCCGAGGAAGGGAAGGTGCATTTTATCCTGCCTCGCGCAATCGGAGATGTGACTGTCCATGACCTGACGGTTGATGAGGCCATTGCGCTCTTGAGGTGATTGCTCCTCATGGCAGCCATGAATGTCCGGGTCAATGTGTTTAATGAAATGATTTATGATTTGTACAACTATACAGAATAAGACAGCAGAGCAGATTCTTGAGGCTCTGGATATGTGTGAAATGGCGGAAATCCGTCTGGACAGATGCGATCTTTCTGCCCGCGAGATGGAGGCGGTATTTTCTTCGGATGTACCTTTGGTAGCTACATGCAGGATCTCCGGGATTGCTGCAGCAGATCCGTCTCTTCAGGAACTTCCTGAGCAGAGCCGGGAGGTGAAAGCCATGCAGATTGCCGAAAGAAGGCTCATCAGGGCAATCGAGGCCGGTGCCCGTTATGTGGATGTGGAAATTGAAGCATCGAAGCCTATGGCCAAGAGAGTGCGCAGCTCTGCCCATGAGAACGGAACCGTTTTCATACGCTCATACCACGATTTTGAGGCAACGGATTCTCTGGAGGCGCTCAAGGCTGTGGTGGAGAAATGTCTCTATCATGGAGCGGACATGGTGAAGGTGGTGACTATGGCACATGCTCCTGAAGATGTGGAGAGGGTGATGGCGCTATATGCATGGTGCCGTGAGGAAGCTGCTGCACATGGCGGGAAGTCGCGCAAGGATGAGAGGCATGCGGGGGAACTCGCGGGAGGCGGACTCATCGCGTTCTGCATGGGTGAGGCTGGAAAGGAATCCCGTCTGAGGGCGTTGAAGGAAGGTGCTCCGTTTACATATGCCGCACTTTCCTCTGAAGATGCAGCGGCTCCTGGTCAGTGGCCTGCCGATGAGATGAAGAAGGCAGTTTATGGCAATTTCCGCTTTACCGATATGGAGTCACCGTTGCAGATGCCTGTGTCCAAGAGCTTTGCCCAGCGTGCAATTATTGCTGCGGCATTGGCAGAAGGCACATCTCACCTGAGGGGGTATACCCCATGCGGGGATAATGAGGCGGCGCTTCAGGTCGCGCGCGCTCTGGGAGCGCAGGTGGAGCAGGACGGCACCGGACTTACTATAACAGGTATATCTGCATCCCTGGGGTCACTTGGTACTAATGTTTCTGCAGACAAAGACAGTGATGCCTTGGAATCGCGGACCCTGCACGTCGGGGAGTCGGGACTTCTCACGAGAATGATGATTCCGGTAATGGCTCAGCTTTGCCCGGGAAGAGTGATCCTAACTGGAGAAAAAACTCTTCTCGGACGCCCGCTGACGGGTGCCAAGGCAATACTTGAGGCCTTCGGCGCGGAATGCAGGTCTATAGATGGAACTGATGCCCGGGATCTTTGTATCCCTCTTGAAGTCTCAGGCCCTCTTAAGGCCGGACGCGCAGAAGTATCAGGGAAACATGGCTCGCAGATAATCTCTGGCCTCCTGATGGCGCTTCCGTTCGCTGACCGCAATTCTTCACTTATTGTACACGAGCCCAAGAGCATTCCATATACATTCATAACTCTTGAGGTCCTGAAGAAGTTCGGAGTAAAGGTAGGCAACGATATGCTTGGCGGAAGGGATTTCCTGGAGTCCGGTGGAGACTGGTCCCTTTGCACCGAG
Organism: Candidatus Cryptobacteroides sp.; assembly: GCA_045127905.1. Taxonomy (GTDB): domain Bacteria; phylum Bacteroidota; class Bacteroidia; order Bacteroidales; family UBA932; genus Cryptobacteroides. The sequence goes on along the minus strand of JBGVQX010000066.1, from coordinate 5,336 downwards.
ATGGTTTTCAAGATCAAGGGCGGTCAGAAGTACAAGGCTGCCGACATCGACCTTGAAGCGGATTGGAGTGCAGCAGCAAATTTCCTTGTGGCCGGAGCTATATTCGGAAAGCTTGAGATTCAGGGGCTTGACACCACTTCTCTTCAGGCGGATCTCTCTATCATGGATGTCCTGATGGATGCCGGGGCAAGTCTCTCTCAGATGGACGGCAATAATGGCGATATCACCGTGCAGAGAGCTCCTCTGACTGCATTTCAGGTGGATGCATCCAACTGTCCGGACCTCTTTCCGGTACTCTCTGTGCTGGCAGCATTCTGCCATGGTACAAGCCGTCTGGCAGGAGTGTCGCGTCTTGCCAACAAGGAAAGTGACAGGGCTAAGGCCATTCTTGAGATGCTCACCCGGATGGGTGTGAAGGCATCGATTGAGGCAGACGAACTTGTGGTTGAAGGACAGACACTGGTGCAGAGGCTGCTTGATGGTAATCTTCTTAAAGGAGGATCCTACACGTCGCATCACGACCATCGCATGGTCATGGCCCTCAAAGTGGCATCACTCGGAGCGGACAGTCCGATAACGATTGACGACGAGGCCTGTGTGGCTAAATCCTTCCCGCAGTTTCTGGACATATGGCAATCGATGACCTGCTCCAGATGATGCGGGCCTCCAGGCCTAAACTATTGATAGGTTGAATTTTAAATGATAGAAATATGAACACCTTCGGAAGAAGATTCAGAGTCTCGGTTTTCGGGGAGTCTCACGGTGAATTGATAGGCGCAGTGCTGGACGGAGTGCCGGCCGGTCTTGAATTGTCCGAACAGGATTTTGAAAACGATATTCTTCGCCGCAAGAGCGGGGTCAAAGGCACGACTCCCCGCATTGAAGATGACAAGCCACGCATTGTCAGCGGCGTCTATGAAGGCCACACCACAGGTGCCCCTCTGACCATAGTCTTCGAGAATGCCAACACCAAGTCGCAGGACTACACTCAGTTCGAGGCCATGCCTCGTCCAGGACATGCGGACCTGACTGCAGCTCTGAAGTGGGATGATTGCCAGGATCCGCGCGGCGGTGGTCATTTTTCAGGCAGACTTACCCTTCCGATAGTGGCAGCCGGGGTAGTTGCCAAGAAGATACTCGCCGATGCGACCATCCTGGATGATACTCCATGCGACTCTATTAATGCACGGATTGTGGAGCTGGGGGGAAGGTCTGATTCATGGCAGGAAGCCATAGACAAGGCCATGGAGGAAGGAGACAGTCTCGGTGCAGTAGTCGAGTGTGAGGTGCCTCAGATAGATCCTGGCTACGGAGAGCCTTTCTGGGATAGCGTGGAAGCAGTCATATCGCATGCGATATTCTCGATTCCCGGCGTACGCGGCATAGAATTCGGTGACGGATTTGCTGCTGCGGCCATGAAGGGCTCCGAGCATAACGACCCTATCGGTCCCGACGGAAGGCCTCTCAAGAACGGAGCAGGCGGCATCAACGGCGGCATCACCAACGGCGCTCCTATAACCTTCAGAGTGGCTTTCAAGCCGACTTCCAGCATCAGCAGGCCTCAGCAGACATTTAACTTCGCTACAGGTGAGATGGACACCCTTCAGGTCAAAGGCCGTCACGATGTCTGCTTCGCTCTCCGCACTCCAGTGATAGTGGAAGCCATGACAGCCATTGCCCTTGCCGATCTGATAACCCTGAAATAACTCATCCTACGGCCTCTGATAAAGATGGAGACCGAATTCCGGAGCCATTGTCATCAGATGTGAGAATATGTCTGACTGTTTCCTCTCGAAGGAAGCCCAGGCCTTATCCTTGATAAAGAAATATACCTCTACAGGAAGCCCGTATGCCGTGGCTTCCTTTTGTGTTATTATAATGTCCAGGTCCGGATTCACGTCGGGATGATTCTTTAGATAGTCTGCGATATATGCCCTGTATATCTGGATATTGGTCACCTGAGCGCCGGAGTAATCATCGAGATAATTCTTCAGCATTGGGAAAGTCTTTCCAAACCCTGCAATCATATCCTCAGAGCAGGTTTCCAGGCTGTTGACGTCTATATAGATACATTTGTCGGCCCGTCTTCCTTCGCTTTCAAGCATTCCCCGCCAGTTCTTGAACGGGGTGTTTGTCAGCGTATATGGCGGAATCATCGTGAGGGTGTTATCCCAGTTGCGCACTTTCACCGTGTTTAACGTGATTTCCTCCACAGTGCCGTTGGCGCTGCCGTCCGGCATCTGGATCCAGTCTCCAAGACGGATCATATTGTTCTGACTGAGCTGCACTCCGGCTACGAATCCCAGGATGCTGTCCTTGAATATGAGCATCAGCACTGCCGCCGAAGCACCCAGTCCGGTGAGCAGTACCGCCGGAGATCTGTTGATCAGGACTGCTATTATCACTATGCCTCCGATGAAGAAAATCAACACCTGAAGTCCCTGTGTCAGCCCTTTTAAAGGATGGTTCCGACTCTTTTCGGATGATGAATATATGTCTTGAAATGCCAACAGCAGCGAATTGCAAGTCCGGATTGCTATCACAAGAATGTAGACTACGTCAAGTCTTACCAGTAGATGTCGAAGTTCACTCTCACCCTTGAAGGCAATTGACAGAAGTCCATATACGACCAGTCCCGGAATCATCATGACAGCATGATGTCCGAGACGGTGTCTGGCAATGAAAGGATGCCATTTCGAGCGTCTTATGCGCTTATTATGTTCTGATATCCATTTGAATAATCCTTGGCAAAGAGCGTTTGTTCCCACTCCTGCCCCGATTATGATAGCTATGCTCAGAGCCTCATCCAGCATATTGGCCCAGATAGCCGGCATTCCGGTCTTTTCGACCATGAATTCATTAAGCCACGTCACGATGTCTTTCATGTCAGTGTTTTTTATAACCGACATATCCAACATCCGTGCAATTAAGTGTCAGAGCGTGGCATTTATCCTAGTTCCATAAGTCATTCACATCCGGGAACTCACCCAAAGCATATCGGAACATTACCACTCCGCTGCATTTTGTGCTGCGTATTACCTCCGAATCCGCACGAATCTCGCTCGCGCTCATTCCCTTCACATCCTGACTGCCAGGAAGGTGAGTATAGGTCTGGATTCCTGCCCACACCTGTGCGTCCGAGGCCTGAGTGAACTGGCTGCATGTGCCTCTCATCCAGCTGTCGTCATAAGTCGTATTCGGATAGTATTTGTAGACCATCGGCATAAGGATGTCGATATATTTACCCATATCCGAAGCTTCCTGACCATAATAATACTGCACATTGCTTCCTGTCATCATTGCAGCTGACAGAATCACTCCTTCAAGACGTGAATCCAATGAAGCGCGGATCTGTCTGCAGAACTCGGTTATGGCACCGCATGCAGTCACGCCGTTGCTATAGTTGTTTCTATTCGCAATATTCACTCCTGAGCCGGAGAAACGGATATAATCCATATGGATTCCGTCCACATCGAAGTCGTCGATATATCGGTTAGCCTTGGCTATGATACGGTCGAATTCCTCCTGCTTGTAGCGGCCTGTGCCGTCTCCAAGATTCTCTATAGGATTGATCCAGGTCTTGTTCTCGCAGAATACCTGCATCCATGCATGAACCTTTACTTCAAGTCCCTTTGATGCTGCAATGATCTGTCGCGCCTTATCTGCCTTCGCAGGATCGTCGAAAGAGTTATAATTCAATAGAATGTGGTCATATCCAAGCTTCTTCATCTCTTTCAGGACCTTGAAATCGTCGGCAATCCACTGGTCCATATGAGTGCTCCATACCCAGATTCCGTTTGGCTTGGCATCGAAATTCTCCATCCTCCTTGTCGCCTGAACGGTCACCTTCCAATCATCGCCGTCTTCTGGTATTCTTTGATAAGAACCATACTTCTGTGTTGTAACAGCACCTGCATCCGTATCACGAGAGAAGCTGTCCAAGACATCAGCTTCAGCTGATTTTCCTAAGACAATCTTGAAATCTGCATCAGATGACAACCCCTTCATAAGAGTCATATCTGAAGTGGAAAATACAAGTCGCTGGCCAGCTTTCGCCACAACATCGTCCATTATGGTGATTTCCTCGCCAGTATTCTGAGCATCAGTCAGATACAGACCGAGTCCGGAAAGTCGGATATCGTGCGAACTTGAGTTGTAGATCTCCACCCACGAAGCTGCCGACTTATCTGCATTAGCAGCCACTTCGGTAATTATCAGACCTGTGTAATCCTCCGGTCCCTGATTCTGTACCTTATCTGCACATCCGACAGCCAGAAGTGCAAGAAGAAACATTAAATAATTTTTCATTTCAAGAAATATAAAGGGGATGGACTTCCGGCCATCCCCTGACTATGTACGCCCAGCATGGGCATGTTCTAACGGGTGAAAGTCCCTAATGCGCCCAAATGACGGGAAGCATATAGCCAAAGGCAAGGGTGTCTATCGTGAGGTAGAATCTGAAGGAAGCCGGCGGCAAAAGTCTGGCCTGACGGACAGAAACCGCATACAAGGCCTACATATAGGGTAAGACTGCATAGGAAGTCAAAGCCCGATAGTCATTCGGAATATATGTGGGTAAATGCGGCAGGCATAAGGCGGAAAGAGCATGTTCTTATCTGGGGAGGTCTCGCAGACGAGCCGTTTTGCAAGTAGTAACAACGAACTGCGAGAAGTCAGCCGAAGCCATAGTACCCGAAAAAATCGGCACGTTCGGGGAAGGGCAGAACCTTATATAAACAAGTGCCGTGAATGACAACCTTATGACGGAAGAAATGCAGAAAACTAAAGGCTGCCTGCAAAGGGATAGGACGGAATCCGAAGAGTATGCAGGAGTGCAGACCGTAATAGGCATATCACATGAATCACTTGTGGAAGTGAACTTAAGTAGTGAGATGCTGTTGGAAACGATAATGTCCCGTGGGAATATGAACGCGGCATATAAGCGCGTCATGTCCAACAAGGGCAGTGGCGGTGTCGATAACATGAGATTGGGAGACCTCCTCTCGTACCTCAAAAGCCATGGAGAAGAACTGACGGCATCAATCCTGAATGGGCGTTACAGACCGAACCCAGTCCGCAGAGTAGAGATACCCAAGGACAACGGCAAGAAACGTCAGCTCGGCATCCCGACCTTGGTTGACCGAGTAATCCAACAATCCCTATCGCAGGTGTTGTCTTCAATCTATGAACCGAGATTCAGCGCGAGCAGTTACGGCTTCCGTCCGAACCGCTCCGCACATGATGCGTTGCTTCGTTCAAATGAACTCGTCAACCAAGGTTATACATATTGTGTTGACCTCGATTTGGAAAAGTTCTTCGATACCGTAAACCACAGT
>JBGVQX010000065.1:0-2773 GCA_045127905.1 Candidatus Cryptobacteroides sp. | reverse complement strand
ACAAGGGAAACCTGATTTATTATTGTATCTGCAATCAGTCTGTATCCGTTTTCGTTGGGATGTATGCCATCTGTGCAGAACAAAGTCTTCAGGTCTCCTCTGTAAGTGTCAAAGGGACTCGTCACATCTATGATGCCAGTCCGTGTCTGTGCCGCAATCATAAAAAGGGTTCTGTTGTATGTCTCGTGCCATCTGGAAATAATGCCGACATCTCCTCCCAGCCATCTGATGACATTTTCCTTCTGCTCTTCCGACATGCGACTGCTGAAATATGTAAAATATTTCTCAGACAGAATAGGTGGAAGTGACAGTATCACTGGTGTTGATCCCAGTTCACGTACTCTGTTGATCAATCCTATGAACCTGTTCCTGAAATCCTCTAATTCAGTCTTTGGTGAATATTCTCCGGAAGGTGTCTCTGCAATCTTAGACCAGTCGAAGTCACAGTCATTGCCACCATACTCAATAAAAGTATATTGACTTTCCGATATGTCCTTAGAATACCTGCTGACAATCTTCTCGCCCATAGTTACGGTAGAGCCGAACTTCCCGCAGTTAATCACGTCCATTCCAAGTTTTTCTCCAGCGATATCCATAAAGGATTTCTGAGCTACCGCATACCTGTCCATATTTGTAAGGACGACACCTTTAGTAATGGAGTCTCCCAAGGCTGTTACTTTTAGTCTTCTCATCTTTCTGATTCGTTTGTCGACTGCAAAATTATGTTTCGTTCATAAGGCTGCCTTGAAATAGTCGCATTTGAGGGTAGAAAGGGTAGAATGACAATAATAGGGGAGAAAAAGTGTCTTATCAGGGGCGTTTGACAAATAATTTATACCTTTGCCCCTGATTTAATCAACCTAATAAGATGAACAGGACATTAGCCAAAATAGTATCTTTGCCGGGTACGGTCATTCACTCGTTGGTCATACCCTTGTTCGCTTTTCTTTTCACGCTCTATTACCAGCCGAGGATGGAGTATGATATCCTGAGTATGCCTCACTCGTCATTCGCATTCAACGTGACGATACTCTTCTGCATTGTTCTTGGCTCTGTACTGCTTAGCAGATTCTCTCTTTACGCTTTGGGACGATTCCGCTCCATATCCGGGAAATATTATATCCTCTGGTGTGCCGGAGAACTGATGCTGACGGCTCTCTTCTCATCCCTTTATATTGTCCTCATATCAAGAGGGGAACTTGCGTTCTTCGAGACGGCTGGAATGGCCTATCTGAGTCTGCTCGCTACTACTGTCTACCCCTATGTGATTCTATGGCTGTGTTTTGAACGTCATTTGAGGAACATTGACCAGCCGTTGTCAGGAGATGAGAACTCTCTTATAAGGTTCTATGATGAGTACAAGAAACTACGTCTGGTAATCGCTCATGAGGCTGTGATATTCATCAAGTGCGAGGACAACTACGTCCAAATTCACTACCTTGACAGAAACAAGACAAAGAAATTCATACTACGCTCCTCGATGAGGGCCTTGGAGGAGGACCTGTTGAAGCACGGTCTGGTGCGTTGCCATAGATCCTATTTCATCAATCCTTCCTACATCAAGATCGTCCATCGTGATGAGGCCGGCCTTCTTGTGGCCGAGCTTGAACTTGACGGATTCGAGAGCATCCCGATATCCCGTAAATATCAGGACGAGATCACAAAGCTCCTGTAAAACAGGTTGTCATGAAAGTTATATTGTCATTGATGGACAATAATCATGAAATAAAAATCGTATCCCCACGCGGGTGAGGATACGAAAATATTGCGGTCTGCCATTATGACAGACTATCTTACGGATATCATATTGTCTATCGAGCGTTTCGCTGCTGCCCTGATACTTTCGTCAAGCAGCACTTCAGGAGCCTCGTTTTCAAGACATGCCAGAATGCTCTCCAGCGTTATCATCTTCATGTAATTGCATTCATTGCATGTCGCTTGATGGACAGATGGCGCCGGTATGAAAATCTTCTCGGGATATCTCTTCCTCATCTCGACGAGGATGCCTGACTCTGTGACGACTATGAACTCCTTAGCCTCGCTTTGTCCGCAGTACTCCAGAATTCCTGCTGTAGAGCCGACATAATCTGCCTCTTCTACGATTGCGGCAGGACACTCAGGGTGTACCACGGTCTTCGCATGAGGGTGCATTCCCTTTAGCTCACGTATCCTGTCGAGTGAGAACTTCTCATGCACATGGCATGAGCCGTCCCATAGAATCATGTTCTCCCTTCCTGTAACCTTCCTTATGTATCCTCCAAGGTTGCGGTCCGGTCCGAATATTATCGGCTGGCCAGCAGGAATGCTTTCGACTATCTTCAGGGCGTTAGTCGATGTACAGCACACATCCGTCAGCGCCTTTACTTCTACAGAAGTATTGACATAGGACACGACCGTATGGTCCGGATATCTCTTCCTGAACTTAGCGAACTCTTCCGCCGGACATGATTCCGCCAAAGAGCATCCAGCATCAGGTACGGGAATCAGAACCTTCTTCTCAGGGCACAGCACCTTGGCGGTCTCGGCCATGAAATTGACACCTGCAAAAAGAATGATCGGGGCGTCAAGCTCCTTTGCCTTTATGGAAAGAGCTAGAGAGTCACCCAGGAAATCAGCCACTTCCTGCACATCTTTGGAAGTGTAATAATGCGCCAGGATGACTGCTCCCTTCTCCTTCTTGAGATTCTGTATCTTCTCCTTAAGCATATTACTTGTTGTCAATCTGGATATTCATGCTGATATCCATTCCTTTTACTGTATGGGTGAGGGCTCC
>JBGVQX010000064.1:0-5520 GCA_045127905.1 Candidatus Cryptobacteroides sp. | reverse complement strand
GCCATATTGTCGGTAAGGAAAAGCGCTACATCACGCACGGAATCCTCCTTGACGATACCTGCCATCAATGAAAGAAACAGAATTATCATTCCCAGAACGCTGCCGGGAATGAATTCACCTGTGCAGAATGATATCACATTACCTATGACCAGGTGAATCAGAATAATAAATAAGCCTTTGAAAACTTTCATGACAAACTGTTTTACATGAGCTTTGTGATCTCGTCCTGATATTTCGGGATATCGGGATGCTCTCGAATCCGTCAAGTTCAAGCTCGGCAACAAGAAGACCGGACTCATCACGATGGACGATCTTGATGTAGGAAGGATTGATGAAATAAGACCTATTTTGGCTAATGTCCTGTTCATCTTATTAGGTTGCTTAAATCAGGGGCAAAGGTATAAATTATTTGTCAAACGCCCCTGAAAACACGCTATTTCTCCCCTATTATTGTCATTCTCCCCATTTGCACATCAAATGCGACTATTTCTGGCCTGCCTCGTAATTGAGCGATAATTTTGCGACCGTAAACGAACGAGAAAAATGAAAAAGTTATAAGTAACGGCCTTGGGTGATTCGATTACCAAAGGTGTCGTCCTTACAGACCAGGCGGAATTTATCGATTCGCCAATATCTTTCGGGCAAGCCGGATGTATCACTGGTAAATGGTTTTACTCTTCAGCAGAAAAATAAAACCATTAATTGTGCTGCCAGGACTCTGAGGAACATAGATAGCGGATACACCGTGGCATATGCTACGGATGTCTTGTCTGATCCGCAATCCTGTTCGGAAGCATAAGCAAGTGCCGGAGGATTGGTGCAGGCTCCGGAAAGTACTCCCGTCAATGTATTGTAGTCCAGTCTCAGGACATATTTGCCAATGAAGCCTCCTGCAAGGACTGGAATGACCGTTATCAATGCGCCATACATGATCCATTTCATTCCGTCCCCATGAACCAGAGTATCGACGAATCCTTCTCCTGCTTCCAATCCGACACATGTAAGGAAAAGGGATATACCGATTTCACGGATCATGAGATTGGCACTCGGAGTCGTATAGGTAATAATGTGAAACCTTGGCCCGAAACGGCTGATGAGAATCGACACGATCAGCGGGCCACCAGCAAGGCCCAGCTTGACAGGCTGCGGTATTCCGGGTAAACTGATAGGAATGCTTCCCAATATGCAGCCGAGTGCTATTCCGATGAAAATTGGAATCAGATTGGGCTGATCGGAATTGCCACGGAGCTCCCCCGCGGTTTTCCTTTCATTATGCACGGCAGATCTTGATTCTGCACCCGACACTCTGTAAAGCACAATCCGGATCAGAATGAACGAAAGTATGCATCCTATCACTCCTAATGGGTAAGCTACCGCATATCCCTGAGCCATATCATTGGCAGTATTGCCCGTAATATCAAAGTATGTCTGCTGTGCGGCACCAAGTCCTGGAGTGTTAGTTACCGCTCCTGACATTATACCGGTAACCGTTGTCACAGGAATATCAGACAGGAAATGAATTCCCACGGTAACAAGAACTCCGACGGCAATTATAAACACTGCCAGTCCGTTTAGAACAAGTCCACCTGAACGGAAACTTGAGAAGAAACCCGGACCTACCTGAAGACCAATTGAGTACACGAACAGCACAAGTCCAAACTCCTTAAGGAAGTGAATGAGGTTATGATCTATGGTCAGTCCATGGTGAGCGAATAATATTCCAACGAAGAGCACCCATGTCACACCGAACGAGATGCCGCAGATTTTTGTCTTGCCAAGAATCCTGCCCAAGGCAATGACGATAGAAATGATTATGAGAATATGTGCGATTCCACCACTCCAGGAACCTTCCGCACCTTCAAAAAGATTGTTTATGAGATTCATTTATTCAAGCCATTGTATGGCCCTTTCCCTCACAGCTTCCGATTCCTGCAGCATCCTTATGAATTCCTCTGCTGCCTTCTTGCGGTAAGCGCCTCTCTCGGTATGGACGCATCCGACCATTATATTGTCGGGCACATCAAACGGGATTGCAACCAGCCCGTTTGTCTGATGGATGACGGCTTCGGACAATATTGTAATCAGACTGCTGCCTCTGACAATATCCAGAAGGACGTTCACTTCGTTGAGTTCCATCCTTACCTTCATCTGATTGTATGCAGATGGATAAAGTTTGTCAAACTCATTTCTGGACTGAAGACCTTTGGCAGGCATTGCTATTCCATGCGGCAGTATATCCTGAAGAGTTATCTTTTCTTTTTCTGCAAGAGGATGATACCTGTTTACAATGACTGAGAGATTGTTATCAAAGAGAACATGCGATTCTATGGCAGGATGAACGGTTGAAGGCTTGAAAGACAGCACGAAATCAAGTTCACGCTTTTCAAGCATCGACATCAGTTCCTCCATTGTCTTATAGAATATATTGAGCTTTACAGCTGGATGCGCCTTTGTGAATGCGATGACGGTTTCCGTGAGGATAGGGGCAAATGTATAAGTAATACCTATGTTAAGGGAACCTGAGAGCATCTTCTTGAGATCATTGACTGTGTCCATGCAAGTCACGGCATCCATCAATGTCCTTTTCGCAAGCGGCAGGAGTCTTTCACCGCTCTCAGTAAGCTGAACACTATGGCTGTCTCTTTCAAATAGCAAAGTATCCATTTCTTGCTCAAGCTGTCTTATCTGCTGGGAAAGCGTGCTCTGCGTTACAAACAAAGCCCTTGCAGCCTCAGAGAAATTCAGAGTCTCAGCCGTCTTTACGAAATACTTCAATTGCCTCAGTTCCATAACTTTGTAATTTAATCAAACTGCCTTCAGTCCATCTTGTCACAATATTCCTTCAGAGAATCCTTCAGATGTTGCGGATCATCTGATTTGATCTTGTTCCAACTTTTCAATACGCGTAGTTTTTCAATAACAGTTAATACCAGTGCCAATGTCAGGCAGCATAAAATAAGTATAAATGCTTTCATAACTGATGGATTTTAAAATTAACGTCGCAAAGGTATCGTCAATCCAAAAGCATAAAAAGCATCGGCTCGTGTTTGTTTCTATAGCAATAATCGCCGATAGTTATTGCATCGTGCATAATTTCATAGGCATTTCAATATCTCTGAACTTTTCTATATTTGCTGTGATTTTTCATTCATAAAGATCATACAGTATGACAGACCGCTTGGATATTGCAAGAAAGATTGTAGAGGAGACCTGCCCTCACAGAAGACTGAAACTGGAAAACATACATATGTTTTCGGAAGTCATCCAATGCAGGAAATTCCATAAGGGAGATATCATCCTGTCAGATGGAGAGGTATGTACCTGTCTGGCATATATTGAGAAAGGGCTCATCCGCCAGCATTATGTGAAACACGACAAGGATATGACCGAACACATATCTTGTGAAGGCGGTGTCGTTTTCTGTATCAACAGTTATTTCCACGGGATTCCAACAAATCTTGTAATCGAAGCGCTGGAGCCTACAATCATATGGGAGATGCCGCGCGACAGCATGGAGACTCTGGCAGAAACAAACGCCGACCTTGCCTACCTGTACAGACGATTCTTGGAGAATTCCCTGATGCTTTCACAGGTCAAGGCGGACCTCCTCCGCTTCGAGTCAGCCAAGGACAGATATACAAAACTGATGCATCTGTTCCCGGAAATCATCCAGAGGGCTCCCCTAACCTATGTCGCATCGTATCTCCAGATGTCACTGGAGACGCTCAGCCGTGTCAGATCGTCCATTTCTACGCTACAATGACCTTGTCCTTGTATCTGATGTATATGATAGGAGTAGGACAAGGAGGGCAGATAAGTACCATCCTGCTGATAAACTTGATAATCAACTTCTTCATAATCCTATTAACTTCTTTAATCCCTTTCGGAGATTGATTTATGAAGCAAAATTATGAGGTTTGCGGATTCGTTGGTCAGGCTTGATCACGGTATTTTTCATAAATGCCGATTTATTTGATTAATATCAAATAATGAATCGGCAAAACAGCCCAATCTTATAGGAATTCCCACGACAAATATCAATTTCAAAAAGTCACAGACTGGTTTCTTCAGAAGAATTACGGTGTGGTAAATTTCCAAATCTGTTGCTGCAAGGCTCAGGCAGTGTTTCACACGAAGATGCTATGGAACACGCCACAACGGGGCACTGGAAGACATCACGCTCAAGAGCCTACGCGAAATGGCTAACCGGGACTTCGTCTGTTCAAGGATACTTCACGACGGTAACGAAAGTCTTCATAACAGGGACACGGTGCTGCATCAGGGAGACCACCTTCTTATCGTATGTGCCAGCGACGAGGCGGATGTTATCGTTACCTTCATAGGCAGTCAAGTGAAAGTGGACAAGGAATTCGACCAAGGTCACTACCCTCTCGTATCAAAGAGGATACTGGTCACAGAAGAAGATGTAAATGGAAAGACTCTTTCACAGCTGAGCCTTAGCGGTAAATTCGGCGTCAATGCGACAAGAATCTACCGCGTTGGAGTGGAACTTCTCGCCAGACCTGCCCAAAGACTCCAGGTCGGTGACAGTATAACGGTTGTCGGGCCTTCAGATGCAGTAGACCGTCTCGCCACAAGACTTGGCAACTCCCACAATCAACTTGACCATCCGAACATACTCACAATCTTCGTCGGCATCTTCATCGGAATCCTTTTCGGAAGTCTTCCTATCGCAATGTTCCTCAGGATCATTACTGCACAAGTGCTTATCATGATTCTCTGATAATTTGGCCTGATTCTTATTACAGAAACTAATACAGCCCTATATGAGCAACTTAATATATCTCACCTTTCGGTTCCGGAAGATGAGATATATTCTTTATGATGGCATAGTCCTACTTCGTCCAGCCGTTCATCCAGCTGCACTCCTTAACAATATCCTCAAGGGACTCATACTCAAGAGTTGCATTCGATGTGTTTCCATCTGCCACAAACTTGTCATTGGTGTAGATGCCTTCCTTACTGTCAAGTGTTCCTGAGATTGCCACTCCACTGAGTCTGGATACCTTCTCGAGAAGGGCATTTTCAGTTTCCGCACTCTCTACAGCCAGAGGTTTGCCCTTGCCTGTCACTTTGGCTGATGTGATCTCCACCTGGGTTCCTCTACGCAGACGGATGCCCTGCTTGCCTGCACCATTCCCTACAAGAATGAGGTTACTCAGTACAGGATGAGACACAGGGGTTGCGGCAAAGTCAGCAAATAAATTGTCAGAACAAATCTTCTAAAGTTCATTTTCATTCTCCACTTATCTATTATTGTTTACGGCGGCAAAGGTCGCTGATAAAGATTACAGCAATCATAAGGTTCCATGAAATACCTATGACAATATTGTTTCGTTTCCATTACATGCTTTCCCATTGGCTCAAGTTATGCTATAATGTTTGCAATTCTAAACATTTATTCATACTTTTGTACGTAATTATAAACATTATAATATGAAACGCGAACTCTTGCCATCACAAAGACGCTTACTTTCGACTCTTGGAGAGCAGTTGAGA
>JBGVQX010000063.1:0-2343 GCA_045127905.1 Candidatus Cryptobacteroides sp. | reverse complement strand
AGCACAGATATGGTCAACCGGAGGAAGTTACAGTTACACACGAAAAGTTCCGTCTGAAACTGTAGACGGCAACATTACTGTGTCCATAGGAATTACATACGAGGGGGTGACTCTTGACAATTATAATTTCTCTGTTCTGCTCCCAGCGCTGAATAAGTCACCTGAAGCAGCCAAGTTGCAAGCAGATATGAATCTTATGAAGACAGCGCTAAAGAACCTGATGGTAACAGCCCATACAACCGGGGATGATGTTCTTGCTGCCGTAAATGCTGCAGCAGTCAACGGAACAAGGGCTACATGGGATAAAGACTATAAGTATAGCGCCCCTACTGCAGTAATTCAAGGAAGCATTGACGGAGATATAATACTTGCCTTGGGCGACAAAAGGGATTATTTCCACGCACATAAGACCTTGCCTGTAAACGGTTCTGCCGCAGACGCCGCCATTGACGCAGACTTCAGTGCACTTTCGAAAGCATTACATAATCATTCTGTAAATAACAGTACCACACAGCAGGAATTGATAGATCTTGCAGCTTCTTCTATAAAGAATGGATCAAAACTGACCTTTACAGGCTTTACAAAAACAGAGGCCACTTACGATAATAAAGGCAGGATTGTCATAAACTTTGAGCTTGAATATAAAGACGTAAGACGCAGGCCCCGCATCTCAATGGAACTATCCAAACTCAGACCACCGCTTCCGTCCGGCATATCTGTGAGCAATGAGGAGTGGGAATTGCTTCGCTTGACAAATAAGGAACGTTACAAGGCAGGGGCAGGCACCTTGGTAATGGTACCTCCACTTCAGGATGCCGGAGATATCCGTGCGAAAGAAATAATCATCGTTATGAGAAAGGATCATCTTCGTCCGGATGGCAAGCCATATCATACTGCGATTGAACCATCATTTGCCAACAGCAGATATACTGCTGAAAACTGTGCAAAAAGTGCAGCTACCCCTGCCATGGCAATTAAATTGTGGATGAATTCTGATGGTCACAGAGCAAATATGCTTAGCAGCAAATGGTGCTATTTCGGTTGCGGCATGTCTGAGGGTGGATCAGCTCCTAATAATTGGGTTCAGTTGTTTTCAACAGGAGGAGGTGTAATGGATGCAATCACAAATACCGGCTCTTTCCATTTCGATACAATTGCTGATATGGAAATGGCATATCTTATCTGCGATATAGGGGAAGGTATCAAGGCATATGTTCCGCTCGATGAAGAATATATGTTCAGGAACGGAAATCAGTACACAATCCACCTCATGGGTAAATCCGTGACAGTAACGGTAGCCAATAGTGAAAATTAAATGAAAATATATAAACAAATAATCGCTATGAAACCAAACTTTTATTAATGGTGACCTTCTCACAAGTATGAACAGGGTAAGGTTCATAGAATGGGAAGGGCCTACGCATGACTCACGAGTACCGACTTGTATATCGAATCTATAACGAATTTCTTTTATCCCTCATCTGCACCCCGCTTATTCTTCTCTATGAGCTCCATTGGGGTGCAGTTGTAGTATTTGCGGGTGAGCTGGCAGAGGCGGACGTCGGTGATGCGGAGCTTGCTGGCGACGAAGATGGTGGTGGCGTTGGGACGGGAGCAGTAGTGCTCGAGGTCGTGCTTGAACCGTTCTATCATCCAGGCTTTTGGGGTTGTGCCGAATTCTTGCTTAAAGGCTTTCATGAAGGGTTTTTCGGTCATGCCTGAGTATTGGATGAGTTTCTCTACGTTGCCTTCCACTTCGGCGTAGTTGTTCTCTATGTAGTCTCTGAAGTTGATTTCTGTGCTTACAAGTGGGCGGAAGAATTCTGTTACCTGGGTTTTGGTGTAGTAGGTGATGAATGTTATGAAGAGTTCTACGTTCCAGGCTTGGCAGATTTCGGCGTTCTTGATTTTTCCTTTGCGGACTTCTGATACGATTCGGTCCACGATGCTTTTCATGCTTGCTTTGAGCGGGAGGGTGTTGTGGATATATTGTTTCTGGTTGCCGTGGATCTGGAAGAAGTCCATGAGGGATTCGCTGGTGCGTACGGTGACTTCGTCGAAGCCGAAGAAGAGGAGGGATGCATTTTTCCCGATTGCTGTGATTTCGAGAAAGCCGCCTTTTGAGAGGAAGGTCATGTGGCCTTCCTTGACGGTCTTCTTGTCGTAGAGTTTGCAGGAGATTTCGACCTGTCCCTTGAGTACGAATATGACGAAGTGGTGCTGAAGCTGGGATTTGATGACGGATTCGTTCTTGTCCAGCGGGAGGTAGGACACGCCTGTGACGTGGTTGTTGTCCTTGTAGACCAGTTCCATGCTGTCTTCGTGCGATATGAGGCTGTAGTT
>JBGVQX010000062.1:0-20247 GCA_045127905.1 Candidatus Cryptobacteroides sp. | reverse complement strand
CCTGACACTTATAATCCTTTCAAAAGAATTAACGCTTCTCGATAAATTGTATTTCTCGGTACTTGCTTCTTGTACAGTAATCAGTCTTTTCAATGAACTTTTATTGCCAAACTCGGAGTGTTTGTGTACCCCGTTTTTCGTTTGGGATTGCAAAGGTAGACAATTTTTCTTTACCTCCAAACTTTTCTGCAAAAAATTTTAACTTTTTTTGACGCAAAAATCCCCGTAGACAGCTAAAGAACTGATACTACGGAGATTATGTGGTATACAATTTTTTACTAGAAATTATACTTCACCATCATCTGAACTCTATGGTTGCCGACCCAATGCAGATCATCAGTCACCAGGGCGCGTTTGTTGAAGTTCTTTCCATATTCAACAGCCGTATACTGATACTCGATTCCGAGATTAAGCTTACCTATATTATATATAAGCTCCGGCTGGATACGATACATCTGTGTCAGATTTGAAAATCCGTTCTTAGAGAAGTATATATCAGATGCTGAAACAGTACCGGCCACTTCGTCAGCAAGACCCAGATTCTTCATATATCCAACGAAAAGCACTCCCTGCCATTTCTTTCCATAAGCAAGGGATAGCCATGAAGACGAGTTACGCAATGGAGCATATTCCCAACTGCCATCTTCCTTAGCGTCCACTTTCACATAACCGCTCATAAGGTTGAAATGCTCGCCTCCCTGACCGTAAATGGTTTTTGCCCTTACGGAGAAAAGACCTTTGGCATACTGCACATATGCGAAAGGAGAAACTGTAGTCAGACGCTCATCAACCTTATATGCAGCCATCTTGCCAGAGCCATCCTCTTTCATATTATGAATACGTGGAACAATGCTGAGCATATCCACACCGGCTCTGAAAAGGAAACCCTTATTCTTATAGGTAACTCCTGCATACATTTCAGGAATGCAGGAATATTTCATATAATCCGCAGAAGCCGCAGACTCATAAACTTTCTTTGTAGAATTCCATGAAGGTCCCATGGAGGTATATTGCATCTGCCAAAGAGCTGAAGCTGTAACAACCCAATTACCTCCCAGGTCAGCATCCATGGTCACCTGAGGAGTGCGGGAGAACGGTCCGAAAGGTGCTCCGACCTCAAGACTGAACACATGAGGAAAGTCGGCCGCCATCGGATGCCATGCCTGACCGATTTTCAAGCCGACCGATGCCTTCTTCTCATCTGACAAAGGCAGATCCTTCCATGTAATGGTAGCATATGCCTGACGCAGACGCATGGCGGCAGTTCCGGTAGATCCGCTGAGACCGCTATAAAAATCCGCCTCCACCTTTGCGCCGAAGTGCACATTATTAATATAGTAGCCGTTTACATCAAGTCCTACACGGGAAGTCAGTGCCAGAAAACGGAATGACGGCTGGGCATTGAGATCCTGATCTGCGTCATTAATATTAACATCCTTAGGAAGATAGTAGAACAGGTTTCCTGTGCCGGACACACTCTCACGAGTGTCAGCTACAAAATAGTTCCTAATGAAACCATATAGCTTGAAATGGTTCTGAAGATGTTCCTTTACCTGACTTTCCTCCTTCTTCGCCTCATTATCCGAGGCAAAGA
This sequence comes from Candidatus Cryptobacteroides sp., assembly GCA_045127905.1. GTDB lineage: Bacteria > Bacteroidota > Bacteroidia > Bacteroidales > UBA932 > Cryptobacteroides. The sequence continues at coordinate 18,653 of JBGVQX010000062.1, read as the reverse complement.
CAGGAAGAATTGTCAGTAAGGCTGATATGAGTAATATTGTCTTCTTCATTTTAGAATCCGATAAATATAAGCATAAGATAACCGAGAGTGAGACCCACCACACCAATAATAATACCAACTGTTGCCATCTGCTTTGTTGTGATCATTCCGGTAGAGTGAGCCAGAGCATTCGGCGGAGTCGATACAGGGAGACACATTGCCACTGATGCAGCGATTGCAATACCAACAATCATAGCAGGGACACCTCCAAGAGCGACAAAATCAGGATTATCCTTCATGGCTGTACCGACCACTACAAGAATAGGTACAACAAGGTTTGCTGACGCAGAGTTGGAAATGAAGTTAGAGAGGAAATAGCAGATGAGACCGCCTACAATCATAACGATCAGCGCATTCCAGCTGGCAAACGGAATAATCTGGATAAGACGGGTTGCAAGACCTGTCTGGTTCAGGGCAGTTCCAAGAGCAAATCCACCTGCGACCATCCAAAGTACAGCCCAGTTGATATGCTCCAGATGACGGGCCTTGAGAATTCCTGTAGCGGAGAATACCGCGAAAGGAATCATAGCCACAATATTGGAGTTTACCTTGAAGATGCTTTCACCGACCCAAAGAATGATAGTGAGGGCAAATGTAACCCACACCACATATTTCTGGAACGGAGTCACTTTAACAGGTGCACCCTCGATCTTGAGTTCGATTGTCTTTGCCTTGAAAGGGAACATCTTCATCAGAAGCACCCATGCAAAAAGGAGCATCACAATCACATAAGGAACCATTCTGAGCATCCATCCGGCAAATGTAATGTTATAGCCTGCCTCCTGAAGCGCGCCAAGGGCAATAGCATTTGGCGGCGTACCGATAGGGGTTCCGATACCACCGAGGTTAGCCGCAATCGGAATAGCGAGAGCCAGCGCGATTCTTCCGCCTCCATCCTTAGGCAGTGTCGCGAGCACCGGGGTAAGGAAGGTAAGCATCATCGCAGCTGTAGCCGTATTACTCATGAACATGGAGAAGAATCCAATCACGAGCAGAACTCCGAGGAGCACGGTCTTAGGATTCTTACCGAATGGCTTGAGCATAATCTTCGCAAGCTGAACATCAAGACCTACCTTGGTGGCTGCGAAAGCGAGCACGAAACCACCCAGGAAGAGCATTATGACAGGATCTGCAAATGCGGCCATGACATCCTTGTAATTTGTAAGGGCACCTACGTTTTCTTTAGAGATCAGAAAACCGAGACCCTTGTTGGATGTGGTAAGGAGTATGGACACTATTGCAACAACTGAAGTGGTCCAGGTAGGAATCACTTCCAGAATCCACATCATTGCAGTGAACACGAAGATTGCGATTACTCTCTGTTGTGTCAGTGTAAAAAGATTAGCACCTGAGACAGGATCAGTTCCAAAAAACGAAGTAGGAACCAGAGCCAGGAAAAAAGTGAAAACGCATACGATCAGGAACGAAACACAGCGTTTTACATTCATGGGATGACCCAAAAAAGAAAAATAGGACATGTCTTTTAAAATTTAGGGACGTAAAGTTGGGCAATTTATCGGTAAAAAGCAAGAGAGAACCCTCATAAGAAGATTCTCCCTGCTGTTACAATTATTATCTCGGATTAAATCAGACCGTTTGAACCGAGAACGATAAGCATAGCATATCCGATTACAAGACCGAGGACACCCATGATAAGTCCAGTCTTGATCATTTCCTTCTGCTCGATCATACCGGTCGAAGCTGCAATGGCATTCGGCGGAGTAGAGATCGGGAGTACCATACCGAGCGAAGAACCGATGGCCACACCGATAAGAAGTGTAGAAACACCACCGAGAGGCATGAGGTTCTCTGCCACGGCAGCACTTGCGCCGACTGCAGCAAGGATAGGTACGAGGAGGGATGCTGTAGCCGTGTGAGAGATGAAGTTCGCCATCGCATAGCAGATAAGGCCAGAACCTACCACCATCACAACTGCAGGCCATGAGCCGAATGGGATAGCATCGATCAAAGTACCTGCAAGTCCGGTTTCCTGAAGAGCGACACCGAGAGCGAAACCTCCGGCAACCATCCAGAGAACAGACCAGCTGATTTCCTCAAGGTCACGTTTGGTGAGTACACCGATAATAGCGCATACACCCACAGGGAGCATTGCAACAACATTAGCATTCACTCCTGTCGCCTTGTCGAGAACCCAAAGAAGCACTGTGATGATGAAAGTGATATATACAACGATAGACCTCCAATCCTTCTTAAGTTCGCCCTCGATATTGAGGTTGATTTCCTTAGCCTTGAATGGGAAGAGCTTGAGCAGCATTACCCACGCAAGGAAGAGAAGAAGAAGGGTGAAAGGAATCATAAAGGCCATCCACTCGCCGAAGCCGACATTGATTCCGATCTCAGACATATATTTGAGTGCAATCGCATTCGGAGGTGTTCCGATAGGAGTACCCATACCACCCACATTGGCTGCAATAGGAATTGCAAGGGCAAGAGCTGTCTTTCCCTTTCCGTCCGCAGGAAGAGCCTTGAGGACAGGGCCAAGGAATGTGAGCATCATTGCCGCAGTGGCAGTGTTGCTGAGGAACATTGAGAACACACCTGTCACCATAAGGAAGCCCAGAAGGACCCACTTTGGTTTCTTTCCGAAAGGCTTGAGCATCACGCGTGCAAGGAAGAGGTCGAGACCTGTCTTCGAAGCTGCGATGGCAAGTACAAAACCTCCGATGAAGAGCATGATGATAGGATCGGCAAAGCAATGCAGGAGTGATTTATAGCTTGTGTGAGCGCCAAGAACCTCAGGAGCTGCATTCTCAAAGAGAACAAGGCTGCTGTTGGATGTGGTGAACAGAAGAATCACGACAACCATTACTGAAGTAGTCCATGCAGGCACAGCCTCAAAAAGCCACATAAGGATGGCCCAGAGGAAAATAGCCAGAGTTCTCTGCTGGATTACTGTAATTCCTTCGATCCAGTTATCCAAAGGAAGGAACCATACTGTGAGGGCTGCAATAAGAGCTATTGCAAGACGGATAAGTCTTGATACGGTCTTATCATCTGTCCTGTGAGCTTTCTTCCAATTATGGTAGGCCTCTACGAGGTCATAACCAGGGAAAATTTTAAACATAAGTCAGTATTTTTGTTAATAATAAATTACGCCCGTTAAAAAAACGGGCGCAAAGTTAGTCTTTATTTATAATAAAGCAATCAAAAATCACTAAATTATACCCTGCTCAAGCATGGCCTGTGCAACCTTCATGAAACCGGCGATATTTGCACCCTTAACGTAGTTGATATAGCCGTCTGGCTGAGTTCCATACTTGACGCATGCATCGTGGATATTAGACATGATGCTATGGAGTTTTTCATCCACTTCAGCAGGTCCCCAACTGATATGCATGGCATTCTGAGTCATCTCAAGACCAGAAGTTGCCACTCCACCGGCGTTAACAGCCTTGCCCGGAGCGAACATGATGCCTGCCTTCTGGAACGCTGCGATTGCCTCAGGAGTACATCCCATATTTGACACCTCGGCAGCAAGCCATGTACCGTTTGCAAGAAGTTCCTCAGCATCGGCACCTGTCATTTCGTTCTGGAATGCGCATGGCATGGCGATGTCACACTTGATGCTCCATGCCTTCTTGCCAGGATAGAATGTAGCAGATGGGAATTTTTCGGCAAATGGAGCCACAACGTCATTGTTCGAAGCACGAAGCTCAAGCATGTATGCAATCTTCTCTGCATTCATTCCTTCAGGATCGTAGATTGCTCCGTCAGGACCTGAGATTGCAACAACCTTTGCACCAAGTTCGGTAGCCTTGGTTGCAGCACCCCATGCTACATTACCGAAACCAGACAAGGCAATAGTCTTACCCTTGATATCCTTGCCGGCCATCTGAAGCATATGCTGAACAAAGTAAACAGCACCGAATCCGGTAGCCTCAGGACGGAGGATAGAGCCACCCCAAGTGAGGCCCTTACCTGTGAGAACACCTGTGTTGTACTGCTGCGCAAGCTTCTTGTACATACCGTACATATAGCCGATTTCGCGTCCACCTACTCCGATATCACCGGCAGGAACGTCCTGATCAGGGCCAAGAATCTTCCAGAGTTCAAGCATGAAAGCCTGGCAGAAACGCATGATTTCAGCATCAGATTTTCCACGTGGATTGAAATCGGAACCTCCCTTGCCGCCACCCATAGGAAGTGTTGTGAGGGCATTCTTGAATGTCTGCTCGAAACCGAGGAACTTCAAGATAGAGAGATTGACAGAAGGGTGGAAACGAAGACCGCCCTTATAAGGTCCGATTGCAGAGTTAAATTGCACCCTGTAACCAGTATTGGTCTGCACTTCACCGTTATCATCAATCCATGTAACCTTGAAAGTAAGGATACGCTCTGGTTCTACAATACGCTCTACAATCTTAGCGTCCTCGAACTCAGGATGCTGGTTGTAAACTTCTTCAATAGACTCCAACACTTCATGTACTGCCTGGAGATACTCCTTCTCGTAAGGATACTTGGCCTGAAGTTTGGCCATTAAGTCTTGTGTGTTCATTGTGTTTTATTGTTATTAATTGGTTTTTCTTATTATTAGATTCCTCAACTTCTTTCGGAATGGCAATATTATTTCACCTCCCATGTCGAGCCGCTGCGCAGCAGGTCATCCACACACTGTATCTTTGACTTGGCCTTGACCTCAGCAACCTGATCACGAACCCCATCGTCATAAGTCACATCCTTCACATCTCGGATGATGCCTAGAGCCACAGGGAATTCAGGATACTTCATATCTGCAAGCATCATGTGGATACCGACATTCTCCGAATGTGCATCATGCACGAGAATATCATCCTCAGTGATTCCGTCCTCCCCTATCGTAACGACTCTCAGCCCCATTCCGTCCAGGATAATACCCTTGTCATTGTTCTTGCCGAAAATCATCTTCTCTCCGTGACGGAGAATAATAGTCCTGTCGGCACGATACTCTCTGTCGGATATAAGTTTATGGGCACCGTCGTTGAATATCACGCAGTTGGTAAGCATCTCCATTACCGAACATCCGTCATGCTTAGCCGCAGCCAGCATGATTTCAGAAGAAAGCTTCAACTCGGAATCAAGACTGCGGGCAAAGAAGGTTCCCTTCGCACCAAGCACGAGGCTTCCAGGATTGAACGGATGCTCTACGGTTCCATAAGGAGATGTCTTTGAAATCGCTCCGAAACGTGATGTAGGAGAATACTGGCCTTTGGTCAGACCGTAGATCTGGTTGTTGAAGAGAATAATGTTTATGTCGACATTCCTTCTGATGGCATGGATAAAGTGGTTTCCTCCGATGGCAAGCGCATCACCATCGCCGCAGGCCTGCCAGACGGTAAGATCCGGATTAGCCACCTTGATACCTGTAGAGATAGCTGTCGCACGGCCATGAATGCTGTGGAAGCCATATGTATTCATATAATAAGGAAGTCGTGAGGAGCATCCGATTCCGGACACAACCACGTATCTCTCCTTGCTGTAGCCCAAGGCCTCGGTAACATCAGGAAGCGCTCTCTGAAGAGCTGCAAGCACGCCATGGTCACCACAGCCGGGACACCATCTTACTTCCTGGTCACTCTTGAATTCTTTGAATGTATATCTTGGCATAATTACAAATTACTTTTGATGGCTGAAACAATCTCCTGAACAAGGAACGGCTGTCCCTGCACCTTATTGAACTGCTCATATTTGAACTGTGGCATTATTCCACGAAGATAATTCACGAAATGGCCGCTATTGAGCTCACATACGAGGATCTTATCAAACTTAGCAAACACTTCCTCTGTATTCCTTGGAAGAGGCATGATATAGTCGAAATGTGCAAAACTTACATCAATTCCTTCTTCGCGCACTTCCTGGACTGCCGACAAAAGATGTCCGAACGTACCTCCCCATCCGACTACAAGGAGCTTACCTTTCTCCGGTCCGTTCACTTCGAGTTCAGGAATGTAGTTTGCTACCCTCTGTACCTTTTCCTCGCGTTCCTTCACCATAAGCGCATGGTTCTGCGGATCTGACGAAAGCACGCCATCGTGATTCTTCTCAAGTCCGCCGACACGATGCTCGCACCCAGCCATACCAGGAACTGCCCACTTGCGCGCAAGTGTCTCCGGATCCCTCTGGAAAGGCTTGTATGGAGTGTTAGGCTGAGCGAACGGAGGGACAATCTTAGGATAATCCTTCATCGAAGGGATATGCCATGGTTCAGAGCCGTTGCCAAGGAAACCTTCTGTAAGAAGAAGCACCGGTGTCATATGCTCCAGCGCAATCTTCGCTGCGTTGAATGCAGCATCGAAGCATCCTGCAGGAGAATGAGCCGCCATCACAACCATAGGGCACTCGCCGTTACGTCCGTAAAGAGCCTGATTGAGGTCAGTCTGCTCTGTCTTCGTCGGGATACCTGTTGAAGGGCCCGCACGCTGAACATCGACAATCACAAGAGGAAGTTCAGTCATGACTGCGAGTCCCATGGCCTCGGACTTGAGTGAAAGTCCAGGACCGGAAGTTGTGGTCACAGCAAGATTGCCTGCGAATGCAGCACCTATGGCTGTACATATGCCGGCAATCTCATCCTCTGCCTGAAGGGTCTTGGCTCCGAGGCTCTTATGAACAGCAAGTTCCTCAAGGATGCCGGTTGCAGGAGTGATAGGATAAGAACCGCAGAAGAGAGGCAGGTTCGCCTTCTCTGCAGCCGCAAGAAGTCCCCATGCTGTAGCCTGGTTACCGGTTATGTTTCTGTAGAGTCCCTTCGGCTGATGAGCCGGCTCGATATTATATGTATTAGGTATTGCCTGAATATTGGCCGCATAGTTGTAGCCATCCTGAAGAACCTTCTTGTTAGGTTCAATCAGATGAGGCTTCTTCTTGCCGAACTTGCGCTCAAGATACTGGAAGATATATTCCATCGGGCGGTTGTAGATATAGCACGCCATGCCGAGAGTAAACATATTCTTACACTTCTCGATAGTCTTCTTATCCAGCCCGCTTTCCTTAAGGCTCTCGTGGGTGAGAGTGGTGATTGGAGCAACGATTATTGTCCTGTCTTCTATATAAAGCTCAGCGATAGGATCGTTCTTAAGTCCCGCTCTCTTGAGTCCATCTTCGTCGAATGTATCAGAGTCGATAAGAACCATTGCAGTACGCTTAAGCCATTTCGCATTTGCCTTGAGGGCAGCAGGATTCATCGCCACAAGAAGGTCACAGAAGTCTCCTGGAGTCGTGATGTGTTCGCTGCCGATATGCACCTGAAAGCCTGAAACGCCTGAAACGGTGCCGTGAGGAGCTCTGATTTCTGCCGGATAGTCCGGGAATGTAGAAAGTTCGTTACCAAAGATGGCTGACATATCTGCAAAAAGAGACCCGGTGAGCTGCATACCATCTCCCGAATCTCCTGCAAACCTTATGACAACATCCTTAGTATCAATTACCTTGTGTTGCATATTAGAAACTGTTATGATTTAAAATCAAATAATCATTTTATCCATACAAATGTAAGTAATTTTCTAATACGGAGGACACAAATATTAAGTTTTTTACAAAAGAAAAACCGGCACTTGAAAGCACCGGTTTTCAATTATCTGATCAAGGACTTCTTATCGACCCATACCTGCTCTGGCAGCCTGAGCCTTAGCCTGAAGTTCTGCCTGCAGTGCAGCAAGAGTCCTGCCTTCAGGAATATTAAGCATAACGCGTGCCTCAGGACCAAGATCCACACCCTGAGCTGGATCCAAGTACAGAAGAGAGTTCTTATCAAAAACAACAGAAACGCCCTTTGCCTTTGCCAGCTGGGTCACTGCTTCCTGAGCAGCTGCAAACAATTCAGCCTGGAAGTTCTGCTGAAGCTGCTGGAGCTCCATCTGGAAATCCTGCTGGCTCTGCTCTATTCTGCTCTGCTTGTCCATAATTTCCCTTTCCTTGCTCTCGCGTGCAGCTGGAGTCCATGACTGAGCCTTCTGCTGATACTCTCTGGTCATTGCCTGATATTCTTCATACATATCAACCAGAATCTCTTCGTGCATCTTCTGGTTCTCTTCAATTGCAACTCGGGCAGAATCTGCCTTTGGAGTCAGCTGAGTAAGTTCAGTGAAATCCACATAGCCAAAAGTGAAATTTTGTGCTGATGCAGCAACTGAAGCTACAGCCATTGCTGCGATAAGAATGATTCTTTTCATAATCTGTTTATTGTTCTTTAATTAATAATTTCATCAGTAAGACCATTAGAACTGCTGTCCGATCACGAAGTGGAACTGACTGCCACCGTTTACAGGATCATCGAATCCCCATCCCCAATCGACACCAAGCAATCCGATCATAGGCAGGAACACTCTCACACCGACACCGGCAGAACGTTTGATCTGGAACGGATTGAAATCCTGAATATCAGACCAGCAGTTACCTCCCTCGAGGAAGAGCAGCGCGTAGATAGTTGACTGCGGCTGCAGAATCACAGGATAACGGAGCTCGACGGTGAACTTGTCATATACGTTACCGGCATAATAGTTTCCGGTAGAGTTGTATGATGACATCGCAGTAGGAGTAAGAGAGTAGTTCTCATATCCTCTCAGCGAGATAATCTCAGAACCGTATGTGTCATATCCGGACATACCGTCACCACCGACGCGGAATCCTTCGAACGGAGAATAGCCCCAGTTTCTGTTATAATAGCCGAGATATCCGAACTGCGCACGTGCCATCAGCACGAGGTCTCCGACCAGCTTCGTATACACCGCACCCTTGAAAGACCACTTATGGTACTCGATCCACTTGTAACGGTCTTCAGAACTCTGAAGGTTATAGTCGATATCCTTCCAGCTCTTGGCATAGGTAGGGTTGCCGTTCGCGTCAAGCACTCCCAGATTCTTTCTACGCAGAAGCGAGTAAGGAGGAGTAAGCTGGAGGGAGAAGCTGAAGTCCGATCCCTGACGCGGATAAATCTGCTGGTCAGTGGAGTTACGTGACAGGCTCAAGGTATAGCTGAGGTTGTGCGACACTCCGGTGTTGAACAGGAACTGATAAGACCAGTTCTGAAGGTTATATGTCTGCCAGCTGAGCTGGTTGTAAAGCACGAAGTAGTTGTCCGGCCACTTCAGACGGTTACCCAATCCCGCAGCAAAACCATACACTTCCATGAACTCATCATTGTTCAATATATTATAATAAATATATGAATTGGTCTGACGGGTATAATAGAGTGAAATATTCAGTGAAGTAGGTTTCTTTCCAAACAACCAAGGCTCAGAGAAGCTTGCAGAAAGGCTCGTGTAATATGTACCATTGGTCTGGAACCTTAGAGACAGGTTCTGTGCATCTCCAAGAGGCACCGGTCTCCATGCACCTTTCTCGAAAAGACGCCTTGTGGAGAAGTTATTGAAGCTCACACCCACAGTTGCCACAAAAGTGTTTCCACCCCATCCTCCGGACAGTTCAAGCTGGCTGGAAGGTTTCTCAGTGACATTATACACAAGATCCACTGTGTTATTCTGCGGATTTGGCAGGATAGAATATCCGCCTTCACCCATAATTGCCTCAGGGTCGAACTGGCCCATCGATGCAATTTCTCGGATAGAACGCTCAAAATCCGACTGACTGAAGAGATAGCCCGGACGGGTAAAAAGCTGTCTTCTGACAACCCTCTCGTTGGTGAGGTCATTGCCATTGATAACTATATTATTGAGAGTCGCAGGCTTTCCTTCGACAACGCGCATTTCCACATCAACAGAATCACCTTCCACATTAAGCTCCACAGGCTGGATGTTGAAGAAAAGATAACCATTGTCACGGTATAGCTTGGATACATCATAATCCGTCTGCTTTCCGCCTCCGAAAAGACGTTTCTGCATTGTCACGACGTCATATACGTCACCCTTGGTAATCTTAAGGATTTCATTCAGGGTCTCCGAACTATAAACGGAGTTACCTGTCCAGTTGATGTCACGGAAATAGTATTTCTTGCCCTCGTCGATCTCGAAATCTATCTGGAGTTTATTGTCCTCCACATAATACATCGTATCCTTCACGATTCTGGCATCCCTGTATCCGGCCTCGCTGAAGACAGTCAAAAGGGCACGCTTGTCGTTTTCGTATTCGCTTTCGATGAATTTCTTTGAATTGAAGAAGTTCTGGAGACGATAGTCCTTGGTCTTCTTCATGGCCTTGACGAGCTTATACTCGTCTACGTTATCTGCGCCTTTGAAGGTTATCTTCTTGACTTTAACCTTCTTACCCTTATCTATTGCAAACTGGACACGGATGGCACTCTTGATCATCGTATCCCTCTTGGTGTTCACATCCACCTTCACATTATGAAAACCCTTCTCCTTGAAGTAGCGCTTGATGATATCTGTGGATGTCTTGGAAACATACTCTGAGAACTCGCCTCCGCGACGGAGGTTAAGACGTTCCTGAAGGTCCTTCTGCTCACCGCTCTTTACTCCGCTGAAAGTCCATCTCGACACACGTGGCCTTTCGATTATTCTGACCTTGAAGAAAGCGGTATCGCGGGTAGGAGCTATGGAATCGATGACCAGGGACACATCCTCAAAGAACCTCTGATGCCAGAGTCTGTTTACGACAGAAGACAGCTCCTGACTCGGAACCGTCACTTCCATACCCTTCTGAAGACCTGTATTCTGGAGTATCTGTTCGGAAGAAAAGTACTGATTGCCCTCAATACTTACACCTCCCACGATATATTTCTTTGGGTTATTGTAATCAACCTCTATTCCGCCTTTCTGCTGCGCGAAAGATGTAGCTCCGGCCAGCATAAGAAGCACAAGGTGGATTATTCGTCTTACTCTCATTTCTATTCTTTTATTCAAAACTGCAAATATACGCAATTATTTGACTTTTCCATAACGTCTGTCGCGTTTTGCATAAGTTTCAAGGGCATTCTTGAACTCCGCTTTCCTGAAATCAGGCCACAATATGTCTGTAAAGAGGAACTCGGAATATGCACCCTGCCACAAAAGATAATTGCTCAGCCTGTTCTCCCCGGAAGTCCTTATGATGAGATCCGGATCAGGAATGCCTGCCGTAGCAAGATAACTGTCAAATCCATCCACCCCCATATTCATCAGTTCTTCCATGCGCTCGGGGTGCTCCGCCAACTCTAAAGCCATCTTCTTGGCTGCCTGCAGAATATCCCATTTGCCACTATAACTGAGGAATATGATAAAGGTCAGTTCAGTATTGGCAGCAGTACGTGCCATGCATGAGTCAATGACCTCATTCAGCTCAGGAGCCAGACGCTCACGGTTTCCAATAACGACAAACCTCACGCCATTGCTGTGAAGTTTATCCATTTCCGCTGCCATAGCCTTGACCATCAATCCCATAAGCGCTTCAACTTCCTCCTGCGGGCGGTTCCAGTTCTCTTCAGAAAACGCATAGACGGACAGATATTTCACTCCGCACTCGACAGCCGCTTCAACGCATGCGCGCACACTCTCGACGCCTTCGAAATGTCCGTAGACCCTCTCCTTTCCTCTTTCCTTCGCCCATCTTCCGTTTCCGTCCATTATCATGGACACATGTACAGGGATATTATTCATAGGTTCTGTCGCCATAAGTTATCTTATATTTCTGACATCTTCGCCCCAGAACAATTTATCTGTCAGGGCATTGATAAAATTAGACCTGCCAAGCCTGACGCGCTTAAGCGAAAACTGTGCCATACCGACTGTCACTTCAATTCCCTCCGAGACTTCAACTGTCCTGTTATCGACAGAAAGCTCGAATCGTCCGTCTCTCGAGTGCATTTTCAGAGATATCTCAGAAGAATCCGGGACAACGAGAGGACGTACATTGAGATTATGCGGAGCTATAGGAGATATAATGAATACCTTGGATTCAGGGAGCACGATAGGACCACCTACACTCAGCGAGTACGCTGTCGAACCGGAACTCGTGGAAATGACTAGCCCGTCCGCCCAATATGTCGGCAACTGAATCCCGTCCAAGGTGACATCCACTCCAAGCATGGCGGCGCCGCTGCGTCTTACAGTCATCTCATTGAGAGCATAAGGATAATCGTCTATTACAGGAGACCCGGTGGCCACATCTGCACGCAGCAAAGCCCTGTCTTCAATCACATACTCGCCGCCAAGCAGAGCCTCCGCCACATCCTCGGGACGATTTTCCGAAAGGAATCCCATCCTGCCTAGGTTGACTCCCACTACAGGAATGCCGCTATCAGCGACAAGCATGGCAAGAGACAGGAAAGTGCCGTCACCGCCGACACTCAGCACGAAGTCCGTCCCATCCTGTATATCTTCCTTACTCATGAGGTCATATATATGACAACCTGCATCACGCAACTTGCGTTCAAGAGCAGCAAGGCGTCCGTCAGACCTCAGTTCATCCTTTCCTATATATACTGCTATATTCATGATACGATAAGCAAAAACTGGCTTCAAAATTAGCACTTAATTCTTTAAAATTGAACTTTAATGATTATTTTTGTATTCTGTAAACGAGAAAAACAAGGGAAATGACAAGATTAAGCGTCAATATCAACAAGATTGCCACAATCCGTAATGCACGCGGCGGAAACATGCCTGACGTAACGGCAGCTGCCATAGCATGCGAAAAATTCGGAGCAGAAGGAATCACGGTGCACCCGAGACCTGATGAAAGACACATAAGATACTCGGATGTACGTGAACTCAAACCCCTCATAACCACCGAGTTCAACATAGAAGGCAATCCTATTCCATCATTCATGGACCTCGTACTTGAGACTGTCCCTACGCAAGTGACTCTTGTTCCGGATGCCCATGACGCCATCACATCGAATGCGGGATGGAACACTATAGCACATAAGGAATTCCTCACCGAAGTGTGCTGTGAATTCAAGAAAAAGGGCATCAGGACATCCATATTCATCGACCCGGCTCCCGAAATGGCAGAAGCTGCGGCGCTCTGCGGATGTGACAGGGTCGAACTGTACACCGAATCATACGCAAGAGAGTACCGTTGCGGAAAGGAAGAAGCGATCGCACCTTTCATCAGGACCGCAGAAGCGGCAAGAGCATGCGGCCTTGAAGTGAATGCAGGTCATGATCTCAGCCTTGAAAACCTGGAATACTTCATCCGATGCATCCCTTGGACAGCCGAGGTTTCCATCGGACATGCCATAATATGCGACGCCATATATATGGGACTCGAAAAAACTATACAGGAGTATTTATCCAAGGTAAGGATTTTTTAGCTATATTTGCAGTTTGTGCGCGCATAGCCCGCAATCAAGGTGACATAAACAATAAAACCAGAATAATAAAATGAAAAACACATCACTTGTACTCAGCATCGTATCACTGATCGCTGTAGTTGTATTCGGAATTCTTTTCCTCACAAAAGACGGTAAGAGCGCAGCTGCTCAGGAAGGAGAGGCTGCAGAGGTAACAGCATGTAAGGGCGACATCGTTTATATCGACCTCGACAGAATCCTCATGGAGTATGACATGGCTAACGACCTCAGGTCTGTTGTAGAGACAAAGGTTCAGAACATCCAGGCAGAGGTCACCAGAAGAGGCAAGAAGCTTGAAAATGACGTAAAGGCATTCCAGGAGAAGATCGACAAGGGTCTCATGACACGTTCTGTGGCTGAGGTCCAGGGCCAGAAGCTCCAGCAGCAGGAAGCTGAATTCAACAACTACGCCGCTCAGAAGCAGGCTGAGATCCAGGAGGAGCAGGTTGTGATGATGAATCAGCTCGGCGACGCCATCAAGACTTTCCTCGACGGCTACAATGCAGAGAAGAAGTATGCGATGATCATTACCAACAGCGGCGGAGCACCTGTAATTACTGCAGACGAGGCTCTCAACATCACTGACGATGTGCTTGCAGGTCTTAACGACGCGTACATCAAGACAAAGAACGAGAAAAAGTAAGGATCATTGAAAATAGCGATACTGTCCTGTTTCTATCCCTACAGAGGAGGTATTTCTCAGTTTAACGCATGTCTTTACAATGAACTGAGCAAGACGCATGATGTCAAGGCATTCAATTTCAAGCGTCAATACCCTGAATTCCTGTTCCCGGGAAAGACACAATACGTGACAGCAGACGACGAGGCCGTACCGGTAGAGAGCGAATCTCTGCTGGATACGGCCAATCCTTTTTCATACATCAGCACCTACAGGGCGATCCGCGACTGGAAGCCCGATGTGCTGATTGTCAGATATTGGATGTCATATTTCGGCCCGTCGCTGGGATATATAACCAGAAAGATGAAGAAGCATTGCAAGGTCATCTCCATTCTGGACAATGTAATCCCCCATGAGCCAAGATTTTTCGACACCCCTCTGACAAAATATTTCCTGACAGGCAGCACAGGATCCGTAACCTTGTGCGAGGCAGTATCAAAAGATCTGCTCAAGTTGAAGCAGGACGCTGAATTTACCGTAATCCAGCACCCACTTTATTCCCATTTCGGGAATAAAAAGCCCAGGGAGGAAGCAGAAAGGAAGCTCGGCCTTAAGCCGGGAAAGAAAAACCTTCTCTTCTTCGGGCTTATAAGGTCCTATAAGGGCCTTGACATATTACTGGAGGCATTCGGAATGCTTCCGGAAGAATATCAGCTGATCATTGCAGGAGAACCTTACGGTTCTTTTGACAAATATCAGCAGATCATAGACAGACTTCCGGGGAAGGACCGGATATTCATGGACCTCAGATATATAAAGGACTCGGAGGTCACAGACTATTTTTCAGCCGCAGACCTGGCTGTGCTTCCTTATAGAAGCGCGACTCAAAGCGGCATCAGCTCAGTATCCTACCACTTCGAAGTACCGATGGTAGTGACTGACGTAGGAGGACTCAAGGAGACCATAGGAGACAGGGGCACCGGCCTCGTAGCTCCGGATGGAACTCCGGAAGCCATCTGCAATGAAGTCCTGAGATATTTCAGCGACCCTGCAATATCACAGGAATGCATCAGATGCATCAGAATAGAAAAGGACAGGCTTTCATGGAAAGGATTCGCAGACAATCTGCTCGGATTCATCGAAAAGCTTTAAAACATATAAGAAAATATGAAGAAGAATATCATATTGGCATTGCTCTCCGGAGCACTTATGCTTGGTTCATATGCGACGTCACACTCACAGGACTATGCACCTGTACCTGTGACCATATCTACCGAGAAAGTCAAGGCAGCGGACGGCACTGTATGCTACTCGCACATAGTACGTGAGAGACAGACTCTATACTCCATCAGCAAGGCATATAACGTTGCCTTGGAGGACATCTATAAATATAATCCGAAGCTTGAAGAAACAGGACTCAAGAAAAATGTGATCATCCTCATCCCGATTGTAGAAGCCCCAAAGCCGGAAACAGTAGTTATTGAAGAGACCGTACGTAAAGAAGAATCTATAGTCACTGAACCCATCAAGGAGAATACAATCATAGAGGAGAAAGAAACTGTAAAGGAACCTGTCCGTGAACCTATAATCCATGTAAGGAAATGGACAGAGGACCTGGATGCCATCGCCGAGAAATACGGAGTCACCGTAGAGGCTTTAATGAAGGCAAATGACCTAAAGACCAGAAAACTGAAAAGAAGGCAGAAACTCATCATACCGGTAATTGAAGAAGTTGCTCAAGAAGACACTGTGAAACAGACTGTAACGCCTAAGGTAGACAGCGTGCAGGTGACTCCGACCCCACAGCCGGAAGAAGAGAAGAAGCCAATATTCCTTTTCCCGAAGAGCAAGGTGAAAGTTTCGATGCTGCTGCCGCTGACGAATGCGGAGGGACAGCCAAGCAAGATCGGAATGAATTTTTATTGCGGTGCACTTATGGCAGTACGCGATCTTGGATTGGAAGGTATCAACACCGAACTTACCGTGCATGACATCACCGCAGCGGGCATCAGCGCAGACATGGTGAAAGGAAGAGATGTGGTAATTGGTCCGATATCAACAGGTGACATCAGCAGACTGCTTGCATATTCAGGTGACAGGCAAATAATTTCACCTCTGGATATGAGAGCCGAGACACTTGTCGGAGGGCATCCAAACCTTACCCAGACACGTACGCCGACCAGATATCAGTATATAGACCTGGTAAATTGGGTAGCTGAGGACATGGCTCCGCAAGACAGCGTCATACTAATAAGCGAAAAGAGCGGCAAAATCAACAGGATCGCCAGCCAGATGAGGGCATCGCTCGATTCGACAGGCATCAAATACAGTACTTTCTCATACAGCATCCTCGAAGGCAGGGATGTAACAGAGCCGCTTACAGCCCTCACATCACAGCAGGGCACTACCAGGGTGCTTGTCGCATCGGACAGCGAAGCATTTGTAAATGACGTAGTGAGGAACATCAATCTCCTTATATACAATAACATCCCACTCGTGATATACGCTCCCGGCAAAACACGCAGCTTTGAAACCATAGAAGTGGACCACTTCCACAAATCCACTATGCACCTCAGCATCGCGGACTACATAGACTACAACGACGCTAAAGTCAAGGAGTTCATAAAGAAATACCGAGCTCTATATAATGCAGAACCGGACTCGTTCGCGTTCCAAGGATATGACGTAACATCTTATTTCATCGCCCTTTGTCAGAAATACGGAAACGACTGGCCTGAAATGCTCGAGAAATCAGATAAGGAAATGCTGCAAGGCACCTTCCGCTTTGTCAAGGAAGGAGAAGGCGGATATATAAACACCGCAACAAGAAGAATCGTATTTGAAAGCGGATATTCCGTATCAAAGGTCAGATAGAAGCGACCGGGCATTTGCAATAGCGGCATCAGTAAGTGTCGAACCGCTGAGCATACGCGCAATCTCAAGGACTCTCTCATCACGGGAGAGTCTTTTTATTGTAGACACCGCCTTGGAAGTGGCTGGATCTATTTCCTTTGAAACCATATAATGCGCAGAGCCTTTTGCAGCTACCTGCGGAAGATGAGTAATGGCGAAGACCTGCATATATGCACCCATATCGCAGATCATCGATCCCATTCTGTCGGCCACACTGCCTGAGACACCCGTATCAATCTCGTCGAATATCATAGTAGGCATATTGATATATTTAGCCCTCATGGCCTTAAGGGCAAGCATAATTCTGGAAAGTTCACCACCGGAAGCGCACTTTGCAACCTCTACGGCATTGCGACCTGATGCCGAAAAACGGAATACTACCGAGTCAGCACCCGTAGCTGACACGGGAACAGGCAGCAACTCCACCTCAAATACGGCATAAGGAAGTTCAAGACCTCTTATGGACGCAGTCATGGACGCGGCAAAGTTCTGAGCTGCACCAGCGCGAAGCTCATGAAGCTTTTCGGCAGTGCGGTCCAGGCAGCCTGATATAGAGGCAATCTCCGAACTGAGGGCGTCTCGTTTTTCCTCGAGCCTGGTAGAATCGAAGAGAGTCTCGGAAAGTCTGTCGCGCAAAGCTATAAGCTCTGATTCGTTCAGACAGGCATGCTTCTGCATGAGTCCATAAAGCATGGACATCCTGTTCTCAACAGCTTCAAGGCGTTCTTCAGAAAGGTCGGTACGGGAATTCATCGTTGAAATCTCACAAAGGACATCATCGAGTTCACGTCTGCACGAGTCAACCCTGTCAGCAAGATCAGATGCTGCAGGAACGTAGCGCGCCACCTTGTTTAGAGCTCTGCCGGCCTCCTTAAGAGCGGAATCAACGGAAAGCATTTCGCCCTGCGAAGCAGAGGCGGTGAAATATTCCTCAGCTGCAGAAAGCGAAGTCTTGATTTCCTCGGCGTTCGCAAGCTGCTTCTGCTCTTCCTCAAGCTCAGCTAGTTCGCCCTCACGTAAAGCGGCCGCCTCGAGCTGGCGGAACTGGGCCTCATTGTAATCCTTCTCAGCTGCTATCCTTGAAATGTTCTCTTCTAAAGATTTAAGTTCCGAACGAAGAGATGAAAGTCTGCGGAACAGGTCTGCACATTCCTGCCTTAGAGAAATGCAGCCTGCAAAATGGTCAAAAGTCTCCAATTGGAAATGACGGTCCGAGAGCATCATGGTCTGGTGCTGGGAGTGGATATCCACAAGGCGGTCCGCCACATCTTGAAGAAGCGATAAAGGCACTGGGGAATCGTTGATGAATGCCCTCGAACGGCCTGAACGGTTCACGACACGTCTGACGATAAGGTGACCGTCATCCCATTCCACATCGTTTTCCTCAAGCATTCCCCTGAGCGCTCCATCAGACGGACCCATATCGAATTCAGCCTCAACCACACAGTTGTCTGCATTCTCAGAAACCATGGAAGCATCGGCCTTGGAGCCCATCACCAGCGATAAGGCTCCCAACAGAATGGACTTTCCGGCACCGGTCTGTCCGGTAATAATAATCAGACCCTCCGGAAAATCTATCTCCAGAGAGTCTATCAATACAAAGTTTCTTACCAGAAGCCGGCTAAGCATATGCTACTCCTCGTCCTGCTTTGCCATTCTGTATGAAATGCCGCCTTCCTTGAACTCCTCGATAGCCACGAGGCTTGGCTTAGGCTGCCTTTCGTAATATTTTGAAATCTCGATCTGCTCGCGGTTCTCGAATACCTCCTCCATGGTGTCGCGGTCGTTCTTGAAGTCCTCAAGCTTTCTTGTGAGTTCCTTCTTCTCTGCGATAGCGAT
>JBGVQX010000061.1:0-41674 GCA_045127905.1 Candidatus Cryptobacteroides sp. | reverse complement strand
GAATAACGTAATTTGCCGTCCGCAGCCCTCAATTTCAACTGGTGACAATTTGTCACCGTTTCATTCCCCTCCGAAACCAAACGCTGTTTCAGTTTATTCCAGTACTTTCGTGCAGTATGATAATCCTTACTTTCCGTAAGAATCTGTACAATATCAATAATGCAGAAATACCACTTTTCCTGCACCTCATCCCAGACCGTCCTGATCTGCTTCTCTTCAAAAATCTTTAATTCCTGCATTGTCATAACGTTCAATTTTTAATCTCATACAAAGCTAACAATAAATCATTTACTTTCATACATCTATAAATTCAAATCTATATATTGAATTCTGAGTCGTAAATTCACCTTTCTCGAAATCAATACTCAATACTACTGAAGATATTTTATACGTTCTCCAACAAGCCCAAGGCACGTTTGAGATCCTCATACTTCTGCTCCGAAACAGCATTCTGATTCACGGCGTAACCTTTAATCATGTACTGCTTCAGAATGGAGGTTGCCCACTTCCTGAAAGCAGTGGCCTGGTCTGAATTTACCCTATATCCAAGGGATAGAATTGCGTCCAGATTATAATACTTAACTTTCTCCTCAGAAAGGCCTCTGACGCCACTCTGTGCGGTAATTAAAATTTCTTTAATTACCATTTCAGGTTCCAATTCTCCACTTGAAAATATCCTCTTAAAATGATAAGAGATATTCGGCACAGTCACCCCAAACAACTCCGCCATCGCCTTATGCGTAGCCCTGTATAAGAAATTTCTGTCCTGGAAGCTTTTCCAGAAGATAACGGGCACAAAAAAGGAGGTGCCGCTTTGTTGCGACACCTCCGTATATAGTCTTGACAAATCTATCTATCAGTTACCACTACAATGAGCATATCGCACTCTACAACCCAGGATCCATCCTGTGCTGACTTTCGGTTCAAGTGTGATTATGTTCATTGAATATCTCATGGTTTTTCTTTGTTTGCGGATGCAAATGTAGAGAGTTTTCCTTATCTCAAAAGTAAAGTATCGTTATAACGATAGTTTTATAATTATAATCTTTACGTAAAACCTTAACTCACGAATTTATGGGAAAATCACAAATTTTCAAGTTAAAGTCTCAAAACCGCAAACTCAACTCGCTTTTATGTGAAATTTTCACATATTTGGCAGTTAAGGTTCAAAAATTGGAAATCGGCAGTCGCGACTGCCGATTGGTGAAGGCTCCAATGCATGATGATGTGCATTGGGAATAGACCTATCCGTTTCTAACAAAAAACCGTTCAGATCTGCATCTTCGCAATCGAACGGCTTAATGTCATATCCTGGAGTAAATTTAATAAGCTGAGGTCTCATTACAATGCAAAGGTTGCTATAGAAGCAAAAAAGCTATATGCCTGCTTTGCCTCATTAATTTCCTTCTGTGATGCAGGCACAACCTCCTGTGCAGCTTGCTCGAAACGAGTAGCATCATCTCCTGTAAGAACAGGCGTCTCTTTAATAGGTTTTGCCATAATCAGTTTAACTTTAATTTTCCGCAAATATAGCAACTATCATGAAAAGCAACCAAATTTCAAAAAAAGAATCCTATTCAACAGCATACTTTTCATTTAGCAACTTGGTTACTAAGTAGGTCACTCCAGCTTTCAAAGATGATTTTGATAGTTATCGTTATCTGTAATAAGGTGCAATGACTTCATATCCCGCTTCATTAGGATGGAGGCCATCAGAGAAAAGGTTCTCGTCAATCTTTCCTCCCTTCTTCAGAAGAGCAGTGCCCGGATCTGAATACTTTACATCAGCTTTTGCAGCCACCTTTTTCAAGAGCTTATTCAAATTCTTTATCCTCGCCTCATGGTCACGACGAGGGAGAATTCCCATCAACACCAGTTCAGCTTCGGGCCTTCTGTACTTTATCGCTGATATCAGATTTGCGATACCTTCCACGATATCTCCGTCACTGCTGTCTTTAAGGTTGTTGGTTCCTATGGTGAGATATATCCTGTCAGCCGTATAATTGTCAATCTGACCATGATATATACGCCAAAGAACATTCTCAATCCGGTCATAGCCACACCCTAGATTAAGGGAAGCACCTTCAAACTTATCCCAACTTTTCTGTCCGTTTACAGCCGACCCGTCTTCCGTATCACACCAGAAATGCATTATGGAATCCCCGATAAGCACTCTCGAATAGTGTTTACCTGTACTTTCTGTTACAATATCATAATGCCTGTCCATCCAAATATACGGATCACGCTGCTGCACCACAGGCACCATTGTCGTACAATCACCCACAGGCTCATGCATGATTTCACGAAGTTTCTTTTCGTATGCATCCGCATATGCCACCATGCCATAATCAGACATATGAACACCTTCCACAGAAGCATCCTGAGGCATAGCGATCTCATCATAAGATAGATAATGTAAGTTAGACACTCCCTCTTCCACAAGAATCCTATAAGCCTCCGGCTGCATCTTAAGTGCATTGTCCTGTTTTGCCTTCATCTGCGGATTTGCCAGATGGTTCGGATAACCGGAATGATCTGCGAGAAGGATAGGAGTGTCCGGACGTTTTGTACGCAGACGTCTTACCGCATTCAGGACAGTGTCACGAATCGCTTCCGGATCCTTGAAGCCGCTGATATTAGGCATTGCATCCAGGATATAAACACTGGCATCTATTTCGGCAAGGAGGTCAATCATCTCGTTTTCCATGAAGGCATTTCCCGAAAATCCCAGGTTGACCACCTCATGATCCAACCTGCGCTGAAGGATATTGGTCCATGCCATCGCCGGACGGGATGCGCATGCACCCTGACAGATAGACGTTCCATAAGCAACTATTGGCTTCGCAGGAAGCAACGGTTCAAAACGGAATTCCGCACCATCATCGACTCCGATTTCGAGCCACTTCACATCGTTGTAAAGCGGCAGATAAAGAGTGTAACGATGATGCTTCGGGCTATCTTCTATATGTATCGGATTATAAGTAAAAGTCAGCGTATCTTTGAACTGATACTTTCCTGCCAGATAAATCTCTCTTCCATTCCGATCGAATGTATAAAGGTCCAGGCCTGAGACTCCGGTAGCAGGCATATGATGCATCGCGTGCCTTCTTGACACCTGATAACGGACGGTTATATTTTCCGCATCAGTACTGAAGACCAGACTCTGACCGGCAGAGCAGCGGGAAAGTTGCCATACCGGCTTACGTACCGAGTTCTGAGCCTTTGCCGGAAGACGGTCATAGAATCTTTCAAATTCCTGGCCTTGAAAAGCCTGACCCTGTATCACACGGAAACCGGCATCTTCAGGATTGTACCATTTTTGAGCCGCTTCCGAAAATGCCGGCAGCATCAAGAGAATGGTAATAATAGCTGATAATTTACGTAATAAGCAAGTCATAAGGTTAAGATTTAATAAACTACTATTTGATTCCATATTTCTTCAGAATCTTCAGAAGAGGCTTCTCGATAGACTTTGCCCACAGGGTATAGCCATAATCATTAGGGTGTGTACCATCCACTGAAGTTTCATGATCCGGCGAGGTAGCGTTGGTCTGAATGAAATAGACATGGTCATATTTCTTCATGATTTCCTTCATCATCTTCGCCCCCATTTCCTGCTTTGCCCTCTCAGCTTCATCCTTGGATAAGGAGAAATTACGGCTCTCGCGATAGATGGTCTGCTGGAATATAAGCGGAATACCTGGATGTGCAGCCTGAATCTTCTCAATGAAAGGAATAATTCGTTCTTCTATCATCTTTGCATTCGGATTTGAAAACGCGTCGAAGATCAGAGCATCAACCTTCGCGTCACAAAGCACATCAGCAAAATAAGGCTGCATCTTGCAGTTTCCGCTACATCCGAGATTAAGAATCTGCAGACCTGTATTGCGCATCAGCTGTGACGGATAACTCATGCCTGGTCGGCTTGTGCTGATGCCATGGGTATAGCTTGAACCGAAAATGCCGATGCGATGGCGGAAAGGCGACTGAAGGCTCTCAATGACAGAACCTTCCTCAACACCGATCTTAACGGAATTCAACTCGCTGTAAATAGGAAGATACATCATGCACTCCTTCATGCTGTCATCCATGTCCTTCAGAATAACCAATTCCTTTCCCTTTCTGGCATTTGACATGGAATTGCAACCTGAGTAAGCGTACAGCCATTTGCCATCTTTCTTTATATATAACCCGAAGCCTCTTGTAGAAACAGGCATCGTCGAATTGTACTCTGCGAGATATCCGAAATCAGCCTTTATGGAAATCGTTGTGGAATTGGTCTTGAAAAGCACAGCAAGACCGGCAGGGCATCTTACCTGCAGATTTTCCGACTTAGTGAATCCCTTATACCTGACTGTGTCCACCCTATGATATGGGTTTGGAGTGTCATCATGGATTTTTCCAATAAGATTAAGGTCTGAAGCCTCTGTGTAGAAATACTTTACATCTTTTGGAGTCTGGGCCCCTGCCGAAAAACCAATCAGAAGGGACAAAAGAATAGTAAGGAAAAGTTTATTCATAAAACATCAAGATTTAGTCATCACCCGTTTTTCTTGCCGTACACAGACATATCGTCTATATCACCTCAATATCCCCCGAAGGAATCCAACCCTGACGGCCATCCGAGAGTTCGATATTGTTCCATGGTCCCACCTGGTCGAGAATCCTGACCTTTGTGCCTTCATGCAGGACAAAGAGATCCTGCGATGACTCCGAGGAAGGAGAACTTTTCACTGCAGAAACCGGACGCATCACGATAGCCTCATCAGCCTTGAAATAGTCATTCTTCTGCCATATTGAGAAACTTATTGAAGCCACAGCCAGAAGCAGCATCACGATGCCTGTGAAGAAGCCGGTCCTTCTGCCTGCCACAGACGGAGCAAGCAGGAAGAGCAGCAGCATTGCAAGAGTCAGTCCTAAAAACACCAGGAAAGCAACTGCCCATGAATCCGAATCCATAAGCCAGCACACATCCTTCGCCCACACCTTGAGAATGAACTCCGGCACGAACTCAATCCTATCCTGTATTCTTGCATTGAGAAGTTCCAGGTTGTATCTTGCGTCTTCATAAGAAGGGTCCAGCTTAAGAGCCTTCTCGTAGTAGAGAATGGCCTTAGGAAGATTACCGTCCTTGAAAAAGGCATCGCCTGTATTGCAGTACAATGCAGCTGACTCCAGCCCCATGGACGAAAGCATCTGATAATCACCGGCAGCATCTGCCCATCTGCCTTCCGAATAGGCCTGGTTCGCAGCATTCCACAATGAATCCACATATGTGTCTGCCGCCTGCATAGACATCGGCATTACAGTCATCAGCAGCAGAAGCAGCATAGCCGGCTTCGCTGAATTCTTCTTCGCCTTCATGTTTGAATCTATTGATGAAATGACGTCAAGAGCGGAATTGTAATGAGCCGCCATTGCCTCATGACCTGCAGACGGAGCATAGCGTGCGAACTCGCATGCATCGAGAAGCCCTATAAATGCTTCCACGCCGGTCTTGTCTGCTTCCGCAGCCAGAAGTGCATCGGAGATACGATCTTTCGAGAGTTCGGCAACAGGCATGTTCAGCTTATCGGAAATGAATCCGAGAAGTGCCTTGTGGAGTTCCTCATAAAAGGCAGTATATAGATCCTGATTGAGGAATGTACCGGCAAGCTGCAGACGTTTGAGAGCCATCCTGGTGGCTTTCCTGTTTTTTGTGCCCACTACGTCAGCCCTCCTCATTGCAATTTTCCTGAATGCTGCCCAGCAAACCGCAGCCAACACCAAAAGCAATACTGCAACAGTCCAGAATCCGACCGAGCCCACAAAGAAACGTCCCTTAGGCACCAGCGACGAATCCTTTATATTGATATATCTGATGTCGCTGCCAAGAGTCTTCACGTCCTTTCGGTTGATACCAGAGACCACTACTGCACCTGATGCATCGTCGTCCTTGCCCTTCTCAACCGTAACTTCAAGAGGCCGTGTCTCAAGAGTCACGTATTTCTTCGTATTCACATCATAATACGAATACTTCACCGGTTCAATGACAAAGTCACCATAGCTGCGAGGGATGAACGGAAACTCGTATGTCTTGCTTCCGGAGAGGCCGTTCTTGTCAATCCTGTCAGAAATCTTCGTATCATACACCTCCATATCAGGCGGAAATGATACCTTCGGAGCCTCGAGCAGAGAAATATTACCCTTTCCCGAAACAGTCAGTACGAGGGAAGCCGCCTCATGAGTCTTGAGAGTATCCTTGCTAAGTTTGGCAGATATGGAGAATTCACCCACTCCACCGGCAAAAGACACCGGAGCACCTGCAGGAAGAGCTGTAACATTGACTGTAACCGGCTTTGATGACACTTTCTTCTTAATGGTCCTGTAATCGTCAAAGAAGCCGTCAAAGATGCTTGATCCGCGCGAAGGCACCCTCACATTGAGCATGCACACAAGCTCTGCGGGCTCTATGGTCACACTTCCCTTCTGCTGCGGAATAAGTATGAACCTGCGCAGAAGCGCAGCATTGTATATCTGTCCGTCATAGGTCTCACGCACGAACTCTATGCTCGAGGGAGCCTCGATTTCCTGACTCCAGAAACCGTTAAACGACGGGAATTCAGCGCTCTCGAAACCGACTATATTGGTCTTCTGAAAGAGTTTTATGGTAGCGATGACAGGCTCCCCGACAACCACGTTCTTCCTGTCCACAGTCATTGTAAGGAAGATATCCTCATCACTGACAACCTGCTGCTGACGGGTCTGCGGCCTACCTCCCTGAGACTGGCCAGAAGACTGCTGGGCCGATGATTTCTGTGACGAAGCCCCTGCTCCAAGCACCTCTATATTGACCGCTTTTGAGCGTATCGTCTCACCTTTTATTTTTGCTGTAGCCTGAGGAAGTGCAAACTTACCGGCAGACTTTGGCTTCAACACATAGGTATAGGTCGTCTGAGCCGAGGTCTTCCTCTGCCCGTTTATAATCTGGATGCTGGTGGAATGTCCCTGCTGCGGGCCCCATAGCACCTGAAAACCGTCCCCGGCGCTCCATGAGAAATCTTTGGGAGATTCCTCACCTTCCACAATGAAAGTAACGTTGAAATTCTCATCCATGGCCACTACATTATGCACTTCCACCTTAATCTCCGTCTGTGCATAAGTCATAATGGCCGCCATCACAGCAACCGCTGTCAGTAAAAGTTTCTTCATATTCCCGTCTTCCTGTCGTTTACCAATTCTTTTCCTTCTGTCTTGAGTTCAGTGCCTTAGCCTTCTCCTTCTTGACCTTCTCCTGAGTCTCCTTTTCCTTTTCCTGAATAGCCTGGAGCATCTGCTGTGCAGCCTGAGGGCTTATCTTAGGTTCCTGCTGCTGTTCCTGCTTATTATTATCAGGCTTATCCTGAGGCTGCTGCTTAGGAGGCTGCTGCTCATCATTCTCCTTCTGGTCGTCCTTCTTATCCTGATCCTTGTTCTTATCATCCTGCTGATTCTGGTCGTTCTGATTCTGCTGGTTCTGCTGATTCTGCTGCTGATCCTCCAACTTCTTCTTTGCGTAAATATAATTCTCCTTTGCATCCAGGTCGGCCGGATTCAGAAGAAGAGATTCCTTGAAGGCATTTACAGCTGTCTGGTAATCTTTGTTCGCAAGGGCCATATCCCCAAGGTTATAGAAGTAATCTGCAGCATCAGCAGATGTCGCAGCCACGTCCTTCCTGCCCTCCAGTACTTTCTGCGCCTGTGCAGGATCTCCCTCGCGATAAAGCGTAGAGGCAAGGTTATATGTAGCCGCCACGGACATCGAGTCCTTCACCAACGCCTTCCTGTAGTCTATTTCCGCCTCACGCCAGTTTTCCTTACGGTAGTCCCTGTTGCCCTTGCGCACATCCTGACGGTCTACCTGAGACCATGCGGATACTGCAGCAAAAGGCAGAAGGAGCATCAACAATATATATTTCTTCATAATCATCTTTTAAACAAATGCCTTTTCGAACGACGGTCCCCTATCAGCATCTCAAGGGCAAAAAAGAACAATGCAATACCGAGGAAATACATGAACTGCTCATCATACTCCTCGAACACTATCGAACTATACCGTTCATCCTCCATCTTTCTGATATCCTCAATCACCGGATTGAGTCCGAACTCGCTGTTTCCGGCACGCACATACACGCCGTTACCGGCCATCGCGACATCCTGCAGCACCTTCTCATCAAGTCTTGTCACCACGATGTTGCCCTCCTTATCCTTCATCAGCTCGCCCTCAAAAGGAATAGGCTTTCCCTCTGGAGATCCAACTCCTATAGTAAACACCCGCACTCCCATCTCAGCTGCCTGCGAAGCAGCTGCCACAGGGTCGTCCTCATGGTTCTCTCCATCGGTGATGACGATTATCGCGCGGCTCTTCTCGCTTTGGGCACTGAAACTGCGCATGGCTGTATTGATGGCATCACCTATGGCTGTACCCTGAATCGGAACCGACTCGGTGGTGATGGAATTCAGGAACATCTTTGCCGACACATAGTCGGTGGTGATCGGAAGCTGCACGAAAGCGTTTCCAGCAAACACAATCAGTCCTATACGGTCATCACGGAGCTTGTCCACAAGCCTTGAAATCGCCAGTTTGGCCCTCTCAAGCCTGTTAGGCGAGTAGTCCTCTGCAAGCATCGAGTTCGACACGTCAAGAACTATCATGATCTCCGCGCCCTTGGTCTCATGTTCCTTAAGCTTGGCACCGATCTGCGGTCTCGAAAGTCCTATAACGAAGAAAAAGAAGCCGATGGAGAAGAGTACAAGTCTTATCCACGCCTTTCCTTTTGTATATGAAGGCATCAGCTGATTCACCAATGCTTCATCTCCGAACTTCCTCACCCTCTTTCTTCTCAGGCTCAGCACTATGGTGTAGAGTATGAAGAAGAACGGAATGAGAAGCAGGAGCAGAAGATACTGTGCCTGTGCAAAATGTATCATGGTAATTTCCTTATTACAAACCAGTTAAGTATAAGTTCCAAAAGAAGGGCCAGCAAGGCCAGCAATGCGTACATTCCAAACAGTTCCTTATATACAGGGAAGCTGTCCACAGTCGTACGAGCCTTCTCCATTCTGTTGATTTCACTGTAAATCTCAGCCAGCTTGGTGTTGTCGGTAGCCCTGAAATAGCGTCCTCCAGTGGATTCAGCTATCTCCGAAAGCAGAGCCTCATCTATCTCCACCTTCACATTCTGGACCTCCACTCCCCATGGTGTCATCACCGGATATGGAGCCATTCCTTCCTTACCGACACCGATAGTATATACGCGCACACCGTAGGTCTTTGCGATTTCAGCCGCCATGTTCGGCGACACTTCTCCCCTGTTGTTTACTCCGTCAGTCAGCAGGATCACCACCCGGCTCTTGGCATCGGAGTCCTTCATTCTCGCCACCGCAGTAGCAAGACCATTTCCTATAGCCGTACCATCCTCGATAAGGTCTGTCTGTACCTCCTTCATCAGATTGATCAGCGTAGCTCTGTCAGTAGTGAGAGGACACTGCGTGAAGCTTTCGCCAGCAAAAACGACGATTCCCATCCTGTCGGTAGGACGCTGAGATATGAATTCGATGGCAATATCCTTCGATGCACTGATTCGGTCCGGCGTGAGGTCACGAGCAAGCATACTTGTGGACACGTCCATCGCAAGCACGATATCTATACCTTCCGTATCCACCCTTTCCATATCCTCCGACGAACGCGGACGAGCTATGGCCACGACAATCAGCGACAACGCTGCAATTCTCAGCACAAAAGGCACATGCCGGAAAAACGACATGAACGACCTGCCCCTCAACATCCATGGAACTGATGTTGAAACTCTCAGATGCGGACGTTTCTGAGCTATTTCACGATAAATATAATGCAACACCAGCAGAGCCGGCACTAAGAGAAGCCACAAAAGCTTAGGATACTCGAAAAACATCACTTACCTCCTTCTTTAATTTCATCACTCTTGTCATCCTGAGCCGCAGCCTCCTCTACATCAGCCTGATAGGTCGATGTCACGAAACGCACTGCAACAGGAAGAGCTGAAGCATTATCCTCGTCGGAAGCTGTAAACTTTGCGAACTTCACGAAATCCGCCCTTTCGAAAAGATCCCTGATTTCAGCAAGAAGATCCTCAGGCGCATCGGTCGCCTTCATGTTGTCGAAAATCTCAGCCGTAGTCATCTCCATCGCGCCTACACCGTATCTCTCTGCTATATATTCCCTGAGTGCATCGGTGATGCCGGTGTAGAAGGCTTTCTGCTTCTCCGGCGCCCACATTGCATTGCCTCGGTATTTGTCAAGCGCACGCAATGCCACGATATGCGGAGGATCCCTGCGGACATAGTCAGGGTCATTCCTCCTGCGGCGCATCATTATGAGACAAACGGCAAGTGTCACCAATGTACCGAAAAGCCATAAGGCTCCCACCCACGGAAGCACTTCCGCAACGGTAATCGGATAACGAATGATATCCTTTATGTCATGAGGCTGGAATGTGGCAGTATCCACAGGCATGGTCCTTACGTCAAGACGCATCGGATCGAATACGAGAGTATCCAGAACGCCATCGTTGGACAGTCTCTGCACAGCTATCTGCGGGAGGTCATAAAGTCCTTCATCAAAGGAAGTTATCACCATTCCGGCCTTGATATCCAGCAGCTTGGGCATGCCTTTCTTCTGCTTGGTGACTTTCAGCGTATCCACCATCCATGAAGTCAGCGCTGTCACTCCTCCCTTAGGGTCGTTTTCCCACTGAGGGAACCCGAACTGAGTGCCTTCCTCCACCTGTTTCAATTCAAAGCCATATAGCAGCTGATCGGCAACGAGCACGGAGTCTCTTTCCTGCAATGGCTGCAGGAAGGCTCCGGTCACCGGCACCATGCGCCCCTTCATCACCACAAGGGAATCCCCGGTAGCGGTGACAAGGGTGTCCGTCTGTTGAGCGAACGCTGCCAATGTTATAAAGAGCGATATAAATATCAATGCCTTACGCATATAAATCCTATCTGTTTTTGAACAAGGACATCAGTCCCTTCACATAATCATCGTCCACCGCGATGCTTACCTTGTCCACATTATATTTCATAAACATACGCGAAGATGTCTCCTCCATCCTGCGGAACCACTCCTCGTAGGCCAGACGCATCTTCCTGTCGGAAGTGTTCACCCATGCCGCCCTGCCGGTTTCAGAGTCCTTTATATGCACCAGTCCCACATCTGGAATGCTTCTTTCACGCGGGTCAAATACCTCTATCACAGAAAGGTCATGTCTATTCACAGCCACCTTCAAAGCCTCCTCATAACGCGGGGTACCATCCTCTTCCACATCAAGCATATCGGACAGAAGAAAGGCAGTGCACTTCTTCTTGATGGCGTTAGTGAGATAGCGCAACGCCTCGGAAATATCGGTACCGTCGGTGGTCGGTTCGAACTCGATGATCTCGCGGATAATATGCAGAAGATGACTGCGTCCCTTCTTCGGAGGAATGAACTTCTCCACCTTCTCGCTAAAGAACAGGGCACCAACCTTATCATTATTGATGGCCGCAGAGAACGAAAGCACAGCGGCAATCTCCGCCAGTACATCCTTCCTGCTGCTGCCCACCGTTCCGAACAGACGCGAGCGGCTCACATCAACCAGAAGCACAACCGTCAGCTCCCTCTCCTCTTCAAACACCTTTACATACGGCGATCGTAGACGTGCCGTCACATTCCAGTCCATGTTGCGCACATCATCACCGTACTGGTATTCACGCACCTCGCTGAAGGCCATACCACGACCTTTGAAGGCCGAGTGGTATTCACCGGCAAAGATCTGATGCGAAAGAGCACGCGTCTTGATCTCTATCTTCCGGACCTTCTTCAAAAGGTCGTTTGCTGATAATGATGACATCCTATGGAACCTCTACTGCGTTGATGATTTCTGAAATGATCTGGTCAGTGGTCATATTCTCAGCCTCTGCCTCGTATGTGAGGCCGATACGGTGACGGAGCACCTCATAGCACACCGCACGCACATCCTCCGGAATCACATAACCTCTTCTCTTGATGAAAGCATATGCCTTGGCTGCGGCAGCAAGCGAAATGCTGGCACGTGGCGAAGCACCATATGAAATAAATCCGGCGATCTTCTCCAGGTTATAGTCCTTAGGAGTACGTGTCGCATATACGATATCCACGATATACCTCTCGATCTTCTCGTCCATGTACACTTCCTTCACCACTTCGCGGGCTCTCACGATATCCTCTGGCTTGAGGACAGGCGATGCCTTAGGGAATTCTCCGGTGTTATTCATGCGGATAATCTGGCGCTCCTCTTCCTTCTTAGGATAGGTCACCACCACCTTGAGCATGAAACGGTCCAGCTGTGCCTCCGGAAGCGGATATGTACCCTCCTGCTCGATAGGGTTCTGCGTCGCCATCACAAGGAAAGGCTGCGGAAGCGGAAAAGTCTCATCACCGATCGTCACCTGGCGCTCCTGCATGGCCTCGAGAAGGGCTGACTGCACCTTTGCCGGAGAACGGTTGATCTCGTCGGCAAGCACGAAATTAGCGAAGACCGGACCTTTCTTTATCTGGAACTGTTCGGTTTTCTGTGAGTATATGAGAGTACCGAGAACGTCCGCAGGAAGAAGGTCCGGAGTGAACTGGATACGGCTGAACTTAGAGTCTACAGCCTGCGACAGTGTGTTGATAGCCAGCGTCTTGGCAAGGCCGGGCACACCTTCGAGGAGAATATGGCCATTGGCAAGAAGTCCTATCAGAAGATTCTCCACAAGATGCTTCTGACCTACGATGACCTTATTCATCTCCATGGTCAGAATGTCCACAAACGAGCTCTCTCTCTGAATGCGGTCGTTCAATTCTTTAATGTTTATGCTATCCATAAATATGATTTTTGATATTTTTGCATTTTAAAACTTACAAAGGTACTAAATTTTCTCTATATGCGATATAAATTAAGCCTCTCATATGACGGCAGTTTCTTCTGCGGCTGGCAGGTCCAGAACAACGCAGACACCGTCCAGGGCGAGATCGAAAAGGCCCTGGCCACGTTTTTCAGAGACCATATCCAGGTCACTGGTGCCGGAAGAACCGACACTGACGTCAACGCAATCCGCTATATCGCGCATTTCGACCTTCCGGATAACATCCCGGTCGAAACGGCACATCTTTGCTACAAATTAAATGCCATCCTCCCTAAGGGAATCGCCGTTCATGAAATAACCGAAGCCGCTGATGATTTCCACGCGAGATTTGACGCACGTTCGAGAGAATACCGCTACTTCATACACTTCCGCAAGGATCCATTCTGCGAAAAATACTCATACAGAATGCGTTATCCTCTTGATATAGAGGCCATGAACAAGGCCGCGGAGCATCTTCTGGGAGAGCACGACTTCTGCTGTTTCGAGAAAGTGGGTGGCAACAACACGACCTCCATCTGCACCATAACGGAAGCCGGATGGGAAACATATATACCTTCGCATGCCGATATGCTCGGTTACCCTGCCGCCGAAGGCGACTATATAGTATTCAGGATACGCGCCAACCGCTTCCTGCGCAATATGGTAAGGGCAATCGTCGGGTCGCTGATAGAAGTGGGACGTGGCAAGAAAGAGCCTTCCTGGATTGCAGAACTGATCGAAAGCGGGTCACGTTCCGACGCAGGATCATCAGTGCCCGGAAAAGCCCTGTTCTTTACTGGAGCGGAGTACAAATAAATTTTAGAATCCGCGTTTTTTTGCCTACCTTTGCAGGCTTATGAAAAAGAAAAATTAAAGATTATTTATAGCTATGATTTTCAATCTTTTACAGGCAGCCACCGAGGTAGTGGCAGAGCCAATCCAGCAGGAGATGAAACTATCTCTTATCGATATGGCATCCAAGGGAGGATGGCTTATGATTGTGCTTCTAATCCTTTCGGTCATCGCCATCTACATTTTCGGAAGCAGGTGGTGGCTTATCCGCAAGGCAGGCCAGATAGACGCCAACTTCATGAACGACATCCATGATTTCATCCATGACGGCAAGATCCGCCAGGCCATCGACCTTTGCCAGAAATACGACTCCCCTGTGGCTCGTCTTGTAGAAAAAGGCATAGACAGGATAGGAAGACCGCTTCAGGACATCCAGACTGCAGTGGAGAATACCGGCAGCGTGGAAGTGGCAAGGCTTGAGAAGGGACTGCCGATGCTTGCTACCATTGCCGGAGGTGCTCCGATGATCGGATTCCTCGGAACAGTTACCGGTATGATCCAGGCATTCTTCAGAATGTCCACAGCAGGCAACAACATTGACATCACACTGCTTTCAGGAGGTATCTATGAGGCAATGGTGACCACCGTGGGAGGTCTTTTCGTCGGCATCATAGCATACTTCGGATATAACTTCCTCACCTCACAGATTTCCAATCTCGTGTTCAAGATGGAGAGGACTACAATAGAATTCATCGACATGCTCCATGAGCCGTCGGAAAAATAACAGAAGCATCCCGGGACATGGCAATCAGAAGAACTACAAAGGTGGATTCGAGCTTTTCGATGTCGTCGATGACGGACATCGTGTTCCTGCTGCTCATCTTCTTCCTTGTGACATCCACCCTGATAAACCCCAATGCGCTGAAGCTTCTGCTGCCTAAGAGCACCGGTCAGGTGTCCGCAAAGGCTACGGTAAGCGTCTCGATCAAACATTGGCAGGAAGACAACAACTTCTCATACCACATCAACGGTAACGAGACTCCAGTAAGGTTCAACCAGATAGAAGACCAGCTGATAGACCTTCTCCAGAACGAGGAGGATCCTACATTCTCGATCTATGCAGACCAGACAGTCCCTATCAAGGAGGTCGTGGCTGTAATGAACATAGCTAAGAGGAACCATTATAAGGTCATAATGGCCACATCACCGGAATAGGAAGATGGACGGACGCAGATACATACAGGAACGTGAAAGGCAGTCAAAGCTTTCAAGGGCGACAGGTGTCGTCCTTACGTTGTGTATTCACTGCGTTCTCATAGCATGCTTCCTGATCACCGGTTTCACATACCTGGACCCTCCCCCTCCGGAACGGGACCAGATCCTCATAGACTTCGAGGAAATTAAGCCGGCAAAGCCGAAACAGACTCTCGACGGCACGAAGCCTAGGGCACCGAAGGCAGAAAA
Source organism: Candidatus Cryptobacteroides sp. (assembly GCA_045127905.1). Lineage (GTDB taxonomy): Bacteria > Bacteroidota > Bacteroidia > Bacteroidales > UBA932 > Cryptobacteroides. The sequence goes on along the minus strand of JBGVQX010000061.1, from coordinate 26,512 downwards.
GGAACTGAACCTGGTGCAGCAGTCCGAAGCTCAGCATGAAGGGACCAAGGCAAACGAAGCGCCGGAAGCGACCCCGGGAGACCAAGGTGATGTGGAAGTGCCTGAGCCTCCACGCGAAAAGGAGATAGATCGCAGAGCACTTTTCTCCTCAGCGAAGAACAAGACTCAGAAGGACACACTCGCAGCACAGACTTCCGAAAAAGTCAGCGAAGCCCTCAAGGCCGGGCACGCACTTGGCAATACAAAGACGGGAGAGACATTCGGCTCACCTAAGGCCGACCTTGCAGGAAGGACCCATAACGGCACACTGCCGAAGCCTTCGTATTCAGTACAGGCATCCGGAAAAGTGGTTGTGGAGATATGGGTAGATAACTACGGTATCGTGAAGAGGGCTGTTGCAGGAGCGGAAGGCACGACGGTAACAGATAAGAAGTTGTGGCAGGCAGCACGCAATGCTGCAATGGAAGCAAGCTTCAACATGAGTGCGGATGCGCCTGCTCTTCAGAAAGGAACGATAACATATATATTTAAACTGAAATAATGACATTGGCGTGATGCCAATAAAGTATAACAAATTTAAATGCCGTGAAGGCGAATGACAATGGAAAATAACAGAAGAGGCGGCAATGGCCGCAGAGATGGCCGTAGAGAGTACGGTGAAAGAAGAAATGCCTCTGGAGAAAGAAGAGGCTTTGGCGGAAGATCAGAGGGAAGGAGCTTCGGCTCTGACAGACCGAGAAGGTCTTTCGGCGATAACAGTGAAAGAAGAAGTTTCGGAGAACGTCCGGAGAGAAGGACATTCGGAGAGCGTTCAGAGAGGAGAAGTTTCGGAGAACGTTCGGAAGGAAGGAGCTTCGGTTCTGACAGACCAAGAAGGTCTTTCGGAGATAACAGCGAAAGAAGAAGTTTTGGAGAACGTCCGGAAAGAAGGACTTTCGGAGAACGTTCTGAAAGAAGAAGCTTTGGAGAACGTCCGGAAGGAAAAAGCTTCGGTTCTGACAGACCAAGAAGGTCTTTCGGAGATAACAGCGAAAGAAGAGGTTTCTCAGGAGGAAGAAAACCGGCATTCGGAGGTCCGAGGAATTCAGCAAAGAGTTCATTCCACAAGAAGGATTTCAACTACTTCCGCAATGAGGAGGAGAGCGGAATCAACAAGATGATAAGCAGAAGGCCACAGGTAAGCAACGAGGCTTTCTCTGACAACGACATGGTGCAGACTCCTATCAAGGACGAAGTAAGACTCAACAAGTTCATCGCCAACTCAGGTGTATGCTCGAGAAGAGAGGCTGACAACTTCATTCTTGCAGGTGTGGTGACAGTGAACGGAGAAGTGGTGACCGAGCTTGGTACCAAGGTTAACATCAACACTGACGACATCCGCTTCAACGGAGAGAGGCTCAAGGGTGAGAACAAGGTATACATCATCATGAACAAGCCTAAGGGATACGTGACTACAGCAAGCGACCCACATGCGGACAAGACAGTGATGGATCTCCTCAAGGGATGCCCTACAAGAGTATTCCCTGTGGGACGCCTCGACAAGAACACCACCGGAGTGCTTATGTTCACTAACGACGGCGAGATTGCCGAGAAGCTTACACACCCTTCATACGACAAGAAGAAGATTTACCAGGTGTCACTCGACAGCAAGCTCAGAGGCGAGGATTATGACAAGATCCTCAGCGGAGTGGAGCTTTCTGACGGAATGATCGCGGCTGACGAACTCGAATACATCGAGGAGGACGACCACCGCAAGCTCGGTATCGAGATTCACTCAGGAAAGAACCGAATCGTAAGAAGAATCTTCGAATCCCTCGGTTACGAGGTGAAGGCTCTCGACAGGGTGTATTTCGCCGGCCTCACAAAGAAGGGTCTCAAGAGAGGAGAATGGAGATTCCTCACTGAAGGTGAGACCAATCTTCTGAGGATGGGTGCTTATCTTTAATATCCGGTATGAATACAGAAAACACCAATAAAAGACATAGAGCGGGATTTGTCAACATTATCGGTAATCCGAATGTAGGCAAATCCACTCTTATGAACGCTCTTGTGGGCGAAAAGCTTTCCATCGTGACGGCAAAGGCACAGACCACAAGACACAGGATCATGGGAATCGTCAATGGTGATGATTATCAGATCGTATATTCGGACACCCCAGGCATCCTCAAGCCGAATTACAGGCTCCAGCAGAGCATGATGAACTTCGTGGACACAGCAATAGGCGACGCCGACATCATACTCTACGTGACCGACACAGTGGAGAAGGGAGACAAGAACGACGAATATATAGCTAAGCTCCAGAAGATCCAGTGCCCCGTCGTGCTCGTCATCAATAAGATAGACATCAGTTCCCAGGAGCAGGTGCTCGAGCTTATGAACTGGTGGAAGGAGCAGATTCCGAACGCCATCATTTTCCCGGCATCAGCTCAGGAGAGGTTCAATCTCGACAACATCTTCGATGCCATCGTGGGGAACCTCCCATATGCTCCGGCATGGTATGACAAGGATGTGTTCACCGACAGGAATCTCCGTTTCTTCGCTTCAGAGATTGTGCGTGAGAAGATCTTCCTGAACTACAAGGAGGAAATCCCGTACAGCTGCGAGGTGGTCGTGGAAGAGTTCAAGGAAGGCGATGAAAGATATGACATCAGCGCAGTGATATACGTGATGCGCGATACGCAGAAGGGTATCATCATCGGAAAGGGAGGTCAGTCCCTGAAGAAAGTAGGCACCCAGGCGAGGATCGACATGGAGGATTTCTTCCAGAAGAAGGTATTCCTCCGACTCTATGTCAAGGTGGACTCTGACTGGAGGGAAAGCAAGAAGGAATTGAGAAGATTCGGATACGAATATTAAAATGCGGCAAGCCGCTAACCATATAGAAACGGATAATCTATGAGTTTTGAAGATATCGAACTTCCTGAAGAGGAAATCGACGACACAAACAACGAAGGACAGGAAATGGCAGAGGATGCTGCTCCAAGCGGCAGATTCGACAAAGTCATCGGAGAGGGAGGAAAGAAATACAGGCTTTCGGGCATGTTCAGAGAATGGTATATCGACTATTCGTCATATACCGTGCTCTACAGGGCCGTGCCTCACCTGATCGACGGACTGAAGCCCGTACAGAGGCGTGTGCTGCATGCTATGTGGCGCATGGACGACGGCAGCTACACCAAGGTGGCAAATATCGTCGGACAGGCCATGCAGTTCCATCCTCATGGCGACCAGTCAATACTTGGAGCTCTCGTATGGCTCGGACAGAGGAACTACCTGGTGGACTGCCAGGGAAACTGGGGTAACATCCTCACCGGAGACTCAAACGCGGCTCCCCGTTATATCGAGGCGCGTCTGAGCAAGTTCGGAAAGGAAGTGGTGTTCAATCCTAAGACCACCAACTGGATGACCTCATACGACGGAAGAAATCAGGAGCCTATCGAGCTTCCTGTAAAATTCCCTATTCTTCTTGCCCAGGGTACCGAGGGTATCGGAGCAGGATTTGCTTCGAAGATTCTTCCACACAATTTCAACGAACTCATAGACGCCTCCGTATCCATCCTTCAGGGTAAGGACTTTGAAATATTCCCTGACTTCCTCACAGGAGGAGCGGCAGACTGTTCGAAGTACAGCAGCAAGCGCAAGGGAGGCAAGATCAAGATCCGCGCAAGAATCGAGAAGATCGACAAGAACACCCTTGCCATTACTGAGGTTCCTTTCAGCAAGACGACTCCAGTGGTCATCGAGACCATTCTGAAGGCAAAGGAAAGCGGCAAGATAAAGATCAAGAAGATCGACGACCTCACTACTGACAAGGTGAACATCATCATTCATCTACCTAACGACGTCTCTCCGGACAAGACCATAGACGCGCTCTATGCATTCACAGCCTGCGAGGTATCGATTACTCCGAACACCTGCGTGATTCTGGACAACAGACCACAGGTGCTCAGCGTGAACGACATGCTCCGCTACAGCACCGAGCACACCAAGGATCTTCTGGGTCAGGAACTTTCCATCAGGCTCGGAGAGCTGGAAAACGACTGGCACTATAACTCGCTCGAGAAGATTTTCTTCGAGAACAAGGTATACAAGATTCTGGAAGGAGATGCCAAGACATGGGAAGACCAGCTTCAGGAAGTGTTTGAGAAGATGCTCGAATACCAGAGCCTCCTGAAGAGGCCTATCCTCATGGAAGACATCAACCGACTGGTGGAGAAGCCTGTGAGAAAGATTTCCAAGTTCGACACCAAAGCTGTTGACGAGAAGCTTAAAGGCATCGAGGCAGAGATGGAGGAAGTACAGAATCATCTCGACCATCTTACAGACTATACAATCAACTACTTCAAGAACCTCAAGAAGAAATACGGCAAAGCATATCCGAGACTTACCGAGCTTGTGGAATTCGAGAACATCGAGACCACACGCGTGGTAAGCAATAATGCAAAGCTCTATGCCAACAAGGCAGAAGGATTCGTGGGCATCGCTCTCAAGAAGGAAGACAATGCGGAATTCATCTGCGACTGCTCTGACCTTTCGGAGATCATCGTAATCCACAAGGACGGAAAGTACCGCGTGACCAAGGTCAGCGAAAAGGCGTTCTTCGGAAAGGACATCCTCTATGTGGGACTATTCGACAGGAACGACCAGAGGACCATATATAATGTAATATATAGGGAGGGCAAGACTTCCGTAAGCTACGCAAAGAGGTTTGCCGTCACAAGCGTGACACGCGATAAGGAGTATGACATCACCCAAGGCACCCCTGGATCGCAGATCCTATGGTTCACGGTGAACCACAACGGAGAGGCAGAGACAGTGAAGATATGGTATAGACAGCGTCCGAAGCTCAAGAAGCTTATCGACGAGTATGACTTCTCGGCATTAGGCATCAAGGGACGTGCATCAAGAGGAAATCTGGTGTCAAAGAACCCGATTCAGAAGATTGCATTGAAGTCGAAGGGTATATCTACCATCGGTGGCAAGGATATCTGGTTCGACGAAGACATCCAAAGACTCAACGAGGATGCACGTGGCCTGCATCTTGGACAGTTCAACACCGGAGACCACATCCTCGCAGTCTTCAAGGACGGAACCTACTACACCACTTCATTCGACCTCAGCAACAGGTATCAGGGTGAGCTTCTGAAGATTGAGAAGCTTGATGTAGGCAAGGTCTACACGGCACTATATTATGACAAGGCGGTGGCATCATTCTATGTAAAGAGGTTCTCGTTCGATGTGAGCGACAACACAGCAGTAAACTTCATTTCTGATGCCAAGGGATCATATCTGGTGGCATTGAGCGACGACCTGCATCCTCAGTTCGAGATTACTTTCGGAGGAAAGAATGTGAACAGGGATCCGGAACATGTGGATGCCGAAGAGTTCATTGCCAAGAAGGGTGTGCAGGCAAAGGGCAAGAAGGTAAGTGCGCTTGATGTCAAGAAGGTAGAGTTTGTCGAGCCTCTGCACAAGCCGGAAGACGACATTGTTCCGGAGGCTTCGGAAGCTGAGAATCAGGCTGGTGAAATAGACAACAGCGACGTGGAGGATCCTATCGACATCATGCTTGAAGAGGACGATCCTCAGCTTAGTCTCTTTTAATAACATGATAATATCATTGACAGGATTTATGGGATGCGGCAAGAGCAGCGTCGGGAGAGAACTCTCGAAACTGCTCTGCTGTCCTTTTATGGACCTGGATACGGAGATAGAGACCAGGAGCGGATGTACTGTAGCGGAGATTTTTGAGACTTCCGGCGAAGCAGAGTTCAGAAGGCTTGAGAAGGAGACACTGAAAGATATTCTTGAAACAGGCGGCAGGGTGCTTGAGATTCCGAAGACCCCCGCCCTCCCTACGGTCGGGCACCCCCTAGCCGGGGGTGGCATGTCTTCTCCATCTTCAAGCACACCTGCCTGTAAAAATCAAGAACATCCTTCGAACGAAAGGCCCCAGATGATACTGGCTCTGGGAGGCGGGACGGTAATGACTCCAAGATGTGCGGAACTGGCACACGAAAACACCTTTTGCATCTATCTCAGGGCATCAGTACAGACGTTGGTTTCACATCTGGGGAACGAGGCTGCCGGCAGACCCCTGCTGGAGGCTTCCGACCTGCAGGAACGCATACTGACGCTGATGTCCCAACGCTCAGCCACTTACGAAAAAACCGCCCATATCATCATAGACACAGACGGCAAGACAGTTGACGCTGTCTCAGAGGAAATCGTCAAAAGTATTTCTTCAATATTCTGAGAAGCGGAATCCTGACTGATTCAGCACATCCGGCCCATTTCCACTTCCCATTCTGCCTGGAGTATAGGTCGAATCCTTTTGCAGAAAGATGTCCCGACGTCCATGCATCATAGTTGGCATTTGCACAATGCAAGCCATCCTTTCCTCGCGGCCTTTGCAAAAGCCATATACAATACATATAAGAAGCCGCCCGGTCAGCATCAGTGATCGGACGGCTTCTTCCTTTGTGATATTTGTAGCTGTCAGTTCTGCTGTAACCTGCCGGCATCCCCCTACTCCGCCTCCAGCGAAGCGATGACCATGATTATGTCTTCGTAGGTGACGTTGTCCGGGCAGGCGGACTTGATGATGGAGAGACCTTTGGTGGTGCCGGTTTCCTCGATGACTGCACGGATGGCTTCACACTTGGACCCGGATACGAAATTCCCCACAGGAATCATCCCATGAGCCACATAGTGTGCCAGATGACCATAGATGGTGCGTTTGTGCATATCCCTTTCCTTGGCAATCTTCTCCACAGACATTCCCTGCTTATACATCTTGAACGTTGTGACTTTCGTATCTTCTTTCTTAGGCTTTTCCGATTTCGGAGTCTTGGACTTTCCCGATTTTGTCTTCGAAGATGTCTTCAATTCTTCAGGAACCAAGCCTGACGCCTCATAAACGGCCTTCTGACGGGCCCTAAGAAAAGTATCCGTCGAGAAGCGGGTCTCCGACATTGCTCTCAGCAGGAGTTTCTGTGTCTGGACTTCCAGATGAAGATCATTCCATATATTATTGTAGCGTTTCAGCAGTTCCTTGTTCTCGGCCTTAAGGTTCTTCATCTTGTCAAGAAAGTCGCCATAGGCGGTTTCCAGTTCGGCCAGAAAATACTCACAGCCCTTCCGGACCCTCAAGGCGAATTCGTCTGAATACAACTCTTCATAGGACTTGCCTCCAATGATCCTCTGCCACTTCAGTCCCACCGGCACTACCTTTTCATTCAGTGCATTCAGGATGTCGTTATGCTTCTGACTGAGTCCCACAACGGAACCCGAAGGAAACTCCTTACATATTCCCAGCATCCTTTTCTGATGGTAGGCAAGGCCTCGGAAATCGAACATATCCCCGAGAAGTTCCCTGAAATAATCCTTCTTGATGTCATCCAGACGAGCCATGCTTTCCGCTGCAGCCTTATCCTGAACCTGAATATAATCCTCGACCTGAAGGTCCGTAATGACCGCATGTTGCCTCAACGGGGTCGCCAGCACCATGCCCTCCAGGCTCCTGCAACGGCTGAGCGCCACATAGACCTGTCCGGAAGCAAATGAAGCGGCAGCATCAATGATGGCCTTGTCGAATGTAAGTCCCTGGCTCTTGTGGATGGTTATCGCCCAGGCCAGACGCAGAGGATACTGCTTGAAAACGCCCTGAACCTGAGTCTCCATTTCCTGAGTCTGCTCGTTTATAACATATTTACAGTTTTCCCATTCGAGCGGCTCCACAGCTATCACCTCGTCATCATCAGGACACTTCACCAGAATCATATCTTCCAGAAATTCGACCACATGTCCTATCTTTCCATTATAATAACGCTTTTCGGAAGATGGATCATTCTTGACGAACATCACCTGGGCCCCTTCCTTGAGGTCAAGCCGAAGCTCGGTAGGGTATGAATACTCGGGAAAAGTTCCGCTTATCTTAGCCTGAAAGTCATGCATGGGTCCTTCGAGCTGCTCAAGCTGCTGCTCATTGTAACTGTTGGCAGTATTGTTATGGGTGGCAAGTCTGATGTATCCCTCCTCCGGATCCGGGGCGAAATCAGGAATATATCGGGCATTAAGTTCCCGCATGACATCTGCTGACGGTCTGCCTGAACGCACTGCATTCAAGATGGATATGAAAGCCTCATCCTGCTGACGATAAACCTTTTTCAGCTCTATGGTGACATAATCGATCTTTTCAAGAGCATGGCTGCCGAAGAAATATGGTGTCGTGTAATAATTCGAAAGCAGCTGGGCTTCTTCGTCCGTCACCACCGGAGTGAGCTGCTGCAGGTCGCCTATCATAAGAAGCTGGACCCCGCCGAAAGGCTTGCTACGGTCTCTGAAACGTCTCAGCACTGAATCCACAGCATCAAGAAGGTCACTGCGAACCATGCTTATCTCGTCTATGACCAGAACGTCTATTGTCTTTATGATGCTGCGTTTCTCTTTGCTGAATGCAAACTTGGACTCCACCTTGATTCCGGGGATGAACGGATGGAGCGGCAGCTGGAAAAACGAGTGGATGGTCACTCCACCCGCATTTATGGCAGCAATGCCGGTCGGAGCCACAACCACTACCCGCTTGCTTGAAGACGCCACCACCTCGCGAAGAAAAGTCGTCTTGCCCGTTCCTGCCTTGCCTGTAAGGAACACACTCCTGCCTGTCTTCTCCACAAATTCCCAGGCAGCCCTCAGTTCGTTGTTCACACTCATGTCATATCCATTTTATATGATCTCCACAGGCGTGTCCGTTTTCAGACATTTTTGGACACGATGATCCTCAGGCAAAAGTACAGACAAATCCCCAATACAGCAAAAACTTTTGGTGGTCGGCCACAAAAACGGGCACATTTGTGGCTGACTGTCAGAAAAACCGATACCCGGCCACAAAAACGGGCATATTTGTGGCTGACCGTCAGAAAAACGGCTACCCGGCCACAAAAAGGGGCACATTTGTGCCCTGGGTATTACAGTATCAGCAATAACGGGAATTTAAACCAGTTCGTCCCTCTCGTGAAGGTCCTTGATGCGGAGCTGGGTATTAGCCGTGCCACGGTAATAGTTCTCAACGATCGAATAGCAGACGTCAATCGGATTGCCGGCCTTGATGTGGTCGAAGAAATCTGCCATGTTGAATGCTATCGCGGAGATGTGGTGGTATGGGTGGGACTCCTGGATGAGCTCTAGCTTGAGATGGCCACCCTCTGCTCCCACCTTGCGGCCCATACCGTTGTCATATACATTATCAGTCCTGAATACCGGAGCATGGTTGCCCGGACCGAAAGGCTGGAACTGCTTCAGGATACGGAGGAACTTAGGGGTGATCTGTGAGAAATTCAGCATGGCGTCGATGTCCACTACCGGGGTCTTCATCTCCGGGATGATCTTGCCTGACACGAATTTCTCAATCCTCTCGCAGAAAGCAGGAATATTCTCTTCCTTTAAAGTAAGTCCCGCGGCATAGAGATGGCCACCGAAATTCTCCAGAAGGTCAGCGCAGCTTTCTATGGCATCATACAGATCGAATCCATGCACGCTTCGGGCAGATCCGGTCACAAGCCCTCCCTGAGACTTCGTAAACACTATTGTAGGCCTATAAAAAGCTTCAACCAGTCTTGAAGCCACGATTCCTACCACTCCTTTATGCCACTCCGGATTATATACTATGGTCGCATTCGCGCACGACAGGCAGTTGCCTGACTCAACCATCTCAAGAGCCTCCTGGGTGATACGTCTGTCAATGTTCTTGCGCTCGTTGTTGTGCTCGTTGATTTCAGATCCGATCCGGATGGCTTCATCCACATTGGACGCGGTCAGAAGCTCCACGGCTATTCTTCCGGACTCCATACGTCCTGCCGCATTGATACGCGGGCCTATCTTGAAGACAATGTCGTCTATAGTAAGATGCATCGGTTCCAGTCCAGAGAGCTGGATCATGGCAAGCAGACCCTCACGAGGGTTGCTATTGAGCTGCTTAAGGCCAAAATGGGCCAATATCCTGTTCTCGTCGGTGACTGAAACAAGGTCTGAAGCAATACTTACCACCAGAAGGTCAAGAAGCGGAATGAGCGACTCGAATGGAATTCCGTATCTCTGTGAATACGCCTGCACAAGCTTGAATCCGACTCCACATCCCGAAAGGTCGTCAAATGGATAATTACAGTCCTCACGCTTAGGATCAAGCACTGCCACTGCCTTTGGAAGTTCATTTTCGGGAAGATGGTGATCACATATGATCATGTCTATTCCCCTTTCCCTCGCATACTCCACCTTTTCATTGGCTTTGATGCCGCAGTCAAGGGTAATGATAAGGCTGAATCCATTCTCTGCAGCCCAGTCTATACCTTTGTATGACACTCCGTAGCCTTCATCATATCTTTCAGGGATATAGAAATCCAACTGACGGGTAAGGCGTCGGAGGAAGGAATACACCAGGGATACTGCTGTAGTGCCGTCCACATCATAGTCGCCGTAGACAAGAATCTTCTCTCCGGCAGACACAGCCTGATGGACCCTCTCCACAGCCTTGTCCATATCCGTCATCAGAAACGGATCGTGGAGATTATCGAGGCTTGGACGGAAAAACGAACGGGCCTGTTCAAAAGTATGGACCCCCCTCTGGACAAGGAGTTCCGCAAGCACGGGATCCACTCCGAGTTCAGAAGAAAGACGGCTGACATTCTCACGGTCAGCAACTTCACGCAGTTTCCATATCTTTTCTATAGCCATATCACACAAAGATATGGATTTTTTTCTAAATTTGTGGGATTTTTAGAATAAACTATAAAAACATATAATTATGAGCATAATGGACCTCAACGAGCAGGAGCTTTTCAGAAGAGAATCGCTCGCTAAGCTCAGAGAACTTGGAATCGAGCCTTATCCGGCACCACTCTACCCTATCAATACATCTGCAGCTCAGGTGAAGGCAGAGTATGACGAGGAGAAAGGCAACTTCCAGGATGTAGTCATTGCCGGCCGCATCATGTCAAGACGTATCATGGGTGCTGCATCATTCGGCGAGATTCAGGACGAGACCGGACGTATCCAGGTGTATATCAACCGCGACGAAATCTGCCCTGGCGAAGACAAGACAATGTACAACACAGTGTGGAAGAAACTCCTCGACATCGGCGACATCATCGGTATCAAGGGATTTGCATTCATCACCAAGACAGGACAGCTTTCAATCCATGCAAAGGAGCTTACACTTCTCAGCAAGTCGCTCCGCGTCCTCCCTATCGTAAAGGAGAAGGACGGCGAAGTGTTTGATGCTTTTTCAGACCCTGAACTCAAGTACAGACAGAGATATGTGGACCTGATCGTAAATCCTCAGGTGCGCGACACATTCATCAAGAGAAGCCAGATCGTGGCTACAATGCGCGAGTACTTCAATGAGGCCGGATGTCTTGAGGTGGAGACTCCTATTCTCCAGAGCATCCCAGGCGGCGCCACAGCACGTCCGTTCATCACTCACCACAACGCACTCGACATTCCTCTATACCTCCGTATCGCAAACGAGCTCTACCTCAAGAGACTCATCGTCGGCGGTTACCACGGAGTATATGAGTTCGCAAAGGACTTCCGTAACGAGGGCATGGACAAGACCCACAACCCTGAGTTCACATGTATGGAAATCTATGTTGCTTACAAGGACTACATCTGGATGATGGAGTTTGTGGAAAAGCTGCTCGAGAAAATCGCTCTCAAGCTCCACGGCAAGACAGAGGTTACAATCGGCGACAAGCAGGTTGACTTCAAGCCGCCTTTCCGCCGCCTTCCTATCCTCGAGGCTATCAAGGAGTACGCAGGCGTGGACGTAGCCGGCATGGACGAGGATCAGCTCCGCGCAACATGCAAGCAGCTCCACGTAGAGATTGACGAATCATTCGGAAAGGGTAAGCTTATTGATGCCATCTTCGGAGAATACTGCGAGAAGCACCTCACACAGCCGACGTTCATCACAGACTACCCTGTGGAAATGTCTCCGCTCACAAAGCGTCACCGCGAGAATCCGGAGCTGACCGAGCGCTTCGAGCTCTTCGTATGCGGCAAGGAGCTTGCAAACGCATATAGCGAGCTCAACGACCCTATCGACCAGTACGAGCGCTTCCAGGAGCAGGTGAAGCTTAAGGACAAGGGTGATGACGAGGCTATGTTCATCGATATGGACTTCGTGAGGGCACTCGAGTACGGCATGCCTCCGACATCAGGACTCGGTATGGGAATCGACCGTCTGACAATGTTCATGACCAACTCCCCTACCATCCAGGACGTATTGTTCTTCCCACAGATGAGACCGAAGAGTCTGTAACCAGCCCCTAAGTCTCAAGGACTTCTATAAAAGGAATGTTTTTGTGAAAACTTATCACAAAACATTCCTTTTTTCGTAAGTTTGTAACATAATTAACTTCTAAACAACCCACATCATGAAACACATGCTCCTTTCAGCAGTTATGGCATTACTGCCTCTTTTCGCTTCAGCAAATGAATACAGAGATGCTGAAAAACGATTCATCCTCGATCTTCCGGATAATTATAAAGTCGAAAAAATCGAAGGTATGGACATATTCCTGAAGGTGACAAGTCCGGAGGGCAAGACAGTGACCATAGGAACCCTGATAAATAAAAAGGAAGACGAACATACAGCCAATAGGACTACGTCTTACTCATTCAAATGCAGCTATGCAAGGGATATCGACACAATGCTCTTCCGAACCGGTACCCTGAAATCTTCCGAAAACAACATCTTCACAAGCAGCACTGTCAAGAATTACGACATGGGCAACGGATACTCGTCACGTGCCATCAATCTATACGGCAACAAGTACATCTATTCCTTTTATGAGATATCCAAGGACGGAGACTTCTCTATGCTTGAAGAAGTGATGGACGGTTTCACATCACTTCAGACCGGAGGGCTCTACAACTTCAAGCTGCAGGTAAAAGACAAGATCAGAGGCGAGAACCCGAACTTCCTTCAGAAAACGCTCAGCACAATCATTGAAGTCCTTATCTCCATGTTGGCGCTTATTGGATTAATGATAGTCATAGGTCCCTCTATATTACTATATACCTGGGCAAAAGAGGAGAAAAAATGGCCGTTTGCATTGATTCTGATTCTCTCGATTCTCCTGCTATGCATAGGACTCTTCATCATTAGCTATAGACCTATCCTTGAATGGATATGGGGATTCGGATCTTTCTCAGAAATATTGAGCGTACCTCTTAAGGCCTTAAGACTTTAGCGAGGAGATAAGTGTCATGGCTATAATAAAGAAGCTCAAAGGCGACACACCGGTTATCGGAAAGCGCACGTTTCTGGCGGAGACAGCGACTATCATCGGTAATGTAGAAATCGGTAACGACTGCAGCGTATGGTATGGTGCAGTGCTTCGTGGCGATGTGGGGGCAATCCGCATCGGCGACCGTGTGAATATCCAGGACAATGCCGTACTTCACGCGACTTTCAAGCAGTCGGAATGCGTGATCGGCAACGACGTATCTATCGGACACTGTGCTAATGTGCATGGAGCCGTGATCGGCAATGACGTGATCATCGGCATGGGAGCCATCGTAATGGACCATACCGTCGTGCCGGATGGAACTATCATAGCTGCCGGAGCTGTGGTACCGGCCAATCAAGTGCTCGAACCAGGCATCTATGCCGGAATTCCGGCCCGCAAGATCAAAGATGGCTCGGAAGCAATCCTCGCCAAAGCACATGCCAACGCCGAACACTACCTTCTTTATAAGACATGGTACGAATAAAAATACCTATCTATTTGTAAAATGATTATCGAAACAATAACATCTGCACAAAACCCCAGGATCAAGACCCTCCTGGCTCTACAGGAGAAATCCAGAGAGAGGAAAAAGAGCGGGCTGTTCGTGGTCGAAGGACGACGCGAACTTCTGCACTGCATCGATGCCGGATATGAGCCTTATGCAGTGTTCTATTGCCCTGATATCATTTCAGAAAAAGACTTCCAGGAAATTGTCTCCCGATGCAGCTGCGGGTTTATAGAAGTACCTCAACATCTGTATGACAAGGTGGCATATAGAGGAGGCACAGAAGGAGTAATTGCAGAACTGCATTGCAAGGAGATGAATCTGGAAGCATTGCAGCTTAAAGAGAATCCGCTGGTAGTAGTACTGGAGGCTGTTGAGAAGCCAGGAAATCTTGGTGCTATCCTCCGCAGCGCTGACGCCTCGGGAGTCGACGCAGTTATCGTATGCGATCCGCTGACCGATATGTACAATCCGAATCTCATACGTTCCAGCATCGGTGCAATCTTTACTGTACCTGTTGCTACAGCGACTTCTGAAGAGACAATCGAATGGCTTAAAGCCAACAACATAAAGATCTACACAGCACAGCTGCAGGACTCTGAGTGGTATTATGACACCGACATGAAGGGCGGCACAGCCATTGTGATGGGGACAGAAGCCACAGGGCTTACAGACTGCTGGAGACAGGCCGCAGACGCCCACATCAAGATTCCGATGCTCGGCAGACTGGACTCACTTAACGTATCCGTTTCTGCTGCAATACTGATGTTTGAAGCAGTCAGACAACGCAATATATGAAATTCGGACTTATAGGACACCCAATAGAGCATTCGCTCTCTCCTGCCCTTTTCAAGGCGGGCTATGACGGGAAATACCCATACGATCTTATCGAAGAGCAGGATTTCGAGAAAGCCTATCAGAGATTTCTGGCGGAATATGACGGGATAAATGTGACATCTCCATTCAAGGAAACAGCTCTGCTCAAGGCGGATATTGTATCCGATGAGTGCAGGATGATCGGGGCGACGAATCTTCTGGTCAAGACTGACGCAGGAGTTACGGCATATAATTCAGACTACAGAGGTCTTGTCCTGCTGCTGGAAAATTTCCATCCGGCGGATAGGGCTGCTGACGGCGTGCTACCCCCCTGGCCGCAGGGGGTGGGGCCCACTCAGTGGGAGGGGTTCCGGCAGCGGCTCTGTCCGGCGGATGGAAGAGAGCGATATAGGGCGCTGATAGTGGGTATGGGTGGTGCAGGCAAGGCGGCGGCAGCGGCATCGCGCACCCTCGGGTATGAGACTGTTCTGATGAACAGGACGCAGTATAGTCCGGACATACTACCTCTTGAAACATTTCGCGAGGAATTCCGCAAAGCGGACATCATCATATACAATCTCCCCGTGGCAATTCCTCAGCTGGAAGAACTCTCGGACGAGGACTTCACGCCGGGACGCACGAAGATTCTGCTCGAAGCCAACTATCGTAATCCATCATTCAGCAAGGAACTGGCAGACAAGGCTCTGAATATAAATCCAGACTTCCGGCATATCAATGGCAATGCCTGGCTATTGTATCAGGCCCTGACCGGCTACGAACTTTTTACCGGAGAAAAGCCGGATTTGAGCAGGATGTCCGATGTTTTATAAGAAATTATGACTACCTTGCAAAGTTTTTCGGGGATTCCCGAAAGGAATAATAAAAATATAAGATTATGTCATTGAACAAAGCTATGCTGATCGGTAACGTTGGTAGAGACCCAGAAGTACGTTACCTCGAAGGAAACAATGGAGCAAAGGTTGCCACATTCACTTTGGCCACCACAGAGCGTTACAGAGACCGTAACGGTGAAACACGTGAAAACACAGAGTGGCACAACATCGTAGCATGGAGAAACACCGCCGATGTTGTGGAAAAGTTTGTAAGGAAAGGCACACAGCTCTATATTGAAGGACGTATCCGCACAAGGTCATGGGATGACCAGACCGGCAACAAGAGATACACTACAGAGATTATTGCAGACACTCTCCAGCTTCTCGGAAAGAAGTCTGACAATCCTGCCGCATCTCAGGGTGGATACCAGCAGCCTCAGACTCCCGGATACCAGCAGCCTTATCAGCAGCCTGCACAGCCAAAGCCAGCAGCACCTCAGGTAGAGGAAATGCCGGACGATGACCTTCCATTCTAAACAGCAACCTATCATAACTCCAGAATAATGAAACTCGACGTTGTACTCGGCCTCCAATGGGGAGACGAAGGAAAAGGAAAGATTGTAGACGTACTTGCCAGCAGATATCAGACAGTGGCACGCTTTCAAGGCGGCCCTAATGCCGGACACTCGCTGCACTTTGACGGAAAGAGCTTCGTGCTAAGATCTGTCCCTTCAGGAATCTTCAGAGAGGACGCAAAGAACATTGTAGGTAACGGTGTCGTACTGGACCCTATTACATTCAGAGGCGAATGCGAGAATATAGAAAGCAAGACAGGCATTCCTGTTACCGAACGTATAGTAATCGCAAAGAAGGCACACCTGATCCTTCCTACCCACAGACTTCTGGATGCAGCAAACGAAGCCGCAATGGGTAAAGGCAAGATCGGTTCTACCCTTAAGGGTATCGGACCTACATACACAGACAAGATAAGCCGTCACGGACTACGTGTAGGAGATATTCTGGCACCGGATTTCGCAGACAGATATGCAAAGCTGCAGAACCGTCACATCACCCTTCTCAACCAGATGGGATTTGAGTGTGATCCACATGCCGAGGATGCAGACTTCATGGCTGCATGCGAATATCTCAAGAAATTCGAGTTCGTGGACTGCGAGTATTATATCAATAACCTCCTCAAGGACCATGATATCCTCGCAGAAGGAGCACAGGGCTCAATGCTTGACGTCGACTACGGCTCATATCCATTCGTGACATCGTCCACCACCTCATGCTCAGGAGCATGTGTGGGTCTCGGAGTGAACCCACACCTTATCGGCCACGTATACGGTATCTTCAAGGCATATTGTACACGTGTCGGAAGCGGTCCGTTCCCTACCGAGCTCTTTGATGAGACTGGAGAGGAAATCCGCCGCATCGGACACGAATTCGGAGCAGTTACAGGGCGCCCACGCCGCTGCGGATGGCTCGATCTCGTAGCCCTCAAATATGCAGTGATGATCAGCGGAGTAACCGACCTCATAATGATGAAATCCGATTGTCTTGATACATTCGAAACCATCAAAGTCTGCACATCATACATCGTGGACGGCAAGCCTTCAGATCAGTGGCCATTCGACACATATGCTGACATCCAGCCAGTATATACTGAATTCAAGGGATGGCATACAGATCTCACTCACTGCCGTTCTGAAGAGGAACTTCCTGCAGAATTCCGCGACTACATCGCATTCATGGAGCAGTACCTCGGAGTGCCTATCAAGATCATCTCCGTAGGCCCAGACCGCGAGGCTACCATCATGAGATAACAAACAGGGTGACTCAATCGAGTCACCCTGTTGTCTAAATACACATAAACAAAAAGCTCCGACCGATCGGAGCTTTTCGTTTATTAGAGATCTGCAAGATTCTTCTGAGTGTCGGCTGCAGGGGCAACAAGTATCTCCTGATACTGTTTCTGACCTGTACCGGCAGGTATCGAATGACCGCAGATGACATTTTCCTTAAGACCTTCGAGAGTATCGACACGTCCACGGATTGCAGCCTCGCTGAGTACCTTGGTAGTCTCCTGGAATGATGCTGCTGACATGAAGCTGTTAGTCTTCAACGCAGCTCTTGTAATACCCTGAAGTACCTGGCTTGCAGTTGCTGGCTTAGCCTCGCGAAGAACCATCATTCGGAGACCCTGACGCTCGAGGGACGCATTCTCGCCTCTCATCTCACGGGCAGTGATTATATCACCCTCCTCGTAAGTCTCGGAATCACCCGGATCCATCACGAAGAACTTGCCATAAATAGCATCGTTGGTATCCATGAACAGCCACTTGTCCACAAGTTCCTCCTGCAGGAATTCAGTATCGCCTGGATCGTTGATCTGCACCTTTCTCATCATCTGACGAACGATGATCTCAAAGTGCTTGTCGTTGATCTTCACACCCTGAAGGCGGTAAACCTCCTGGATTTCATTCACGATATATTCCTGAACCTTGATAGGACCGAGGATATTGAGGATATCTGTAGGAGATACAGCACCATCAGAAAGTCTTGTACCAGCCTTCACGTAGTCATTCTCCTGAACAAGAATCTGCTTGGTAAGAGGCACGAGATAATGCTTCTCTGCACCAGTTCTGTTCTTGATGATGATCTCACGGTTACCTCTCTTGATCTTACCCATAATCACCTCACCGTTAATCTCAGAAACGATTGCAGGATTAGATGGGTTACGTGCCTCAAAGAGCTCTGTAACTCGTGGAAGACCTCCTGTGATATCGCTTGACTTACCGATAGCACGTGGAATCTTGATGATGATATCACCGACCTTCACATCGTTGCCGTCCTCTACCATCACGTGGGCGCCTACTGGAAGGTTGTAGTGCTTAAGCTCTACACCAGCCTCATCGGTAATGACGATTGTAGGGTTCTTTGACTTGTCACGTGACTCGATGATGACCTTGTCACGGTTGAGCGAGTATTCGTCAGCCATCTCCTCACGGAATGTAACACCGTCGATCATGCTGTCGAAGCGAACCTTACCGGCAGTCTCGATGATAGTGATCGCGTTATATGCATCCCATTCGCAGATAAGGTCACCCTTCTTCACTGATGCACCGTCCTTCTTGTAAAGGATAGCACCATAAGGTACATCATACTGTGAATATGTAATACCTGTATTCTCATCTACGATGCGAACCTCAGTCGTACGGCTGACTACAACATTCTGTACGCCATCCTCAGTAACTCTTTCGATAGTCCTGAGTTCCTCGAACTCAAGTTTACCGTCATACTTGGATGTAATCGCATTCTCGGCAGCTGTACTTGAAGCTGTACCTCCGACGTGGAATGTACGGAGTGTAAGCTGAGTACCAGGCTCACCGATTGACTGTGCAGCAATCACGCCGACAACCTCACCTCTCTCGACCATACGGCCAGATGCAAGGTTACGTCCGTAACACTTAGCGCAGACTCCCTTACGTGATTCGCAAGTAAGTACCGAGCGGATTTCAACCTGCTCGATTGGAAGCGACTCGATGAGATTTGCAATATCCTCTGTAATCTCCTCTCCTGCAGGGATGATAAGCTCTCCTGTAAGAGGGTTGAAGATATCGTGTACCGAAGTACGTCCAAGGATACGCTCGCCGAGTGACTCTACAATCTCATCCTTGCTCTTGATTGCTGTAGCAACAAGTCCGCGGAGAGTACCGCAATCCTCCTCGTTGATGATCACATCATGTGAAACGTCCACGAGACGACGGGTAAGATAACCTGCATCGGCAGTCTTGAGCGCTGTATCGGCAAGACCCTTACGCGCACCGTGAGTAGAGATGAAGTACTCGAGCACCGACATTCCCTCCTTGAGGTTCGAGATAATCGGATTCTCGATGATCTCCGCTCCCTGACCGCCGGATTTCTGAGGCTTAGCCATCAGACCACGCATACCACAAAGCTGCTTGATCTGCGCTGTCGAACCACGGGCTCCTGAGTCGAGCATCATATATACAGGGTTGAATCCCTGCTGGTCGCTTGAAATCTGCTTCTCGACGATGCCGGTAATCTGGTTATCGATAGAAGACCAAAGGTCAATTACCTTGTTATAACGCTCGTTGTTGGTGATGAAACCCATTGAGAAGTTTGCCTTGATCGACTCAACGGTATTGTAACCGTTCTCAATCAGAGACTTCTTCTCTTCAGGAATAATCACATCACCGAGGTTGAATGAAAGACCTCCCTTGAATGCCATAGTGTATCCGAGGTCCTTGATGTCATCGAGGAACTGTGCTGTACGTGCAACACCTGTATACTTGATAACATTAGAAATGATCTTTCTGAGCGACTTCTTACCGAGAACGTCGTTGATATATGGAACTTCCTGAGGAACAAGCTGATTGACGATAATTCTACCTGGAGTGGTCTTTATCATCTGTGTACCTGCCTCTGGATTGAGTTTATCCTTAGGAAGTCTTACATTAATGCTTGCGTGGATATCAATCGCCTTTTCATTGAGAGCGATAATCACCTCCTCTGGTCCATAGAAGCTCATGTCTTCACCCTTCACACCAGGACGAGCCTTGGTAATGTAGTACAGACCGAGCACCATGTCCTGTGAAGGGACGGTGATTGGAGTACCGTTTGCAGGGTTGAGGATGTTGTGCGAACCGAGCATAAGGAGCTGTGCCTCAAGGATTGCAGCGTTGCCGAGCGGAAGGTGGACCGCCATCTGGTCACCGTCGAAGTCTGCGTTAAACGCAGTACATGCAAGCGGATGAAGCTGAATTGCCTTACCTTCGATCATCTTAGGCTGGAACGCCTGAATACCAAGACGGTGAAGTGTAGGGGCACGGTTCAAGAGCACCGGATGACCCTTCATCACATTCTCGAGGATATCCCAGATAACAGCATCCTTTCTGTCAACGATCTTCTTTGCAGACTTGACAGTCTTAACAATACCGCGCTCAATCAGCTTTCTGATGATAAACGGCTTGTAAAGCTCTGCAGCCATAAACTTAGGAAGACCGCACTCATGCATCTTGAGTTCAGGACCTACGACGATAACCGAACGCGCAGAATAGTCCACACGCTTACCGAGGAGATTCTGGCGGAAACGTCCCTGCTTACCCTTGAGAGAGTCTGAAAGCGACTTGAGAGTACGGTTTGCCTCGCTCTTGACCGCATTAGACTTCTTAGAGTTGTCGAAGAGTGAATCCACTGCCTCCTGAAGCATACGCTTTTCATTTCTGAGGATTACCTCAGGTGCCTTGATCTCGATGAGCCTCTTGAGACGGTTGTTACGTATGATAACCCTTCTATAGAGGTCATTAAGGTCTGATGTCGCAAAACGTCCACCATCAAGTGGAACGAGAGGACGAAGGTCAGGCGGAATTACAGGAATCACCTTGAGGATCATCCACTCTGGACGGTTGATAGTCTTGGACTCCTGGAACCACTTTACAATGCTGAGTCTCTTGAGAGCCTCTGCCTTTCTCTGCTGTGAAGTCTCCTTAAGCATCCTGTGACGGAGCTCCTTTGCAAGCGCATCCACATCAATCTCCTTGAGGAGTTCGTAGATAGCCTCCGCACCCATACCGGCAACGAACTTATCCGGATCGTCAGCAGGCATATTGTACTGCTCAGGATGAAGTGCATAGTACTCAAGATACTCGTCCTCAGAGATAAGGTCGAGCTTCGCGAACTCGGAAGCACCTGGTCTGATAACGATATATTTCTCGTAGTAGATTACTGATTCGAGCTTCTTGGCTGCAATACCGAGAAGTGCCGCAATCTTGTTCGGAGCTGACTTGAAGTACCAGATGTGTGCAACAGGTACGGTGAGCTCAATATGTCCCATCCTCTCCCTACGCACCTTCTTCTCAGTGACTTCAACACCACAACGGTCGCAGACAATACCACGGTAGCGGATTCTCTTGTACTTACCGCAGTGGCACTCATAGTCCTTTGTAGGACCGAAGATCTTCTCGCAGAACAGACCGTCCCTTTCAGGCTTGTAAGTCCTGTAATTGACGGTTTCCGGCTTCAAGACCTCTCCTGAAGACCTTTCTTTGATGTCTTCAGGAGAAGCAAGAGCTATGCTGATTCTTTCGAAATTGCTTTTAACCTTGTTTTCTTTATTAAAAGTCGGCATATTTCTAAAATTTCAATTGTCAGTAATTAGTCCAAAGTCACTTTAAGTCCGAGACCTCTAAGCTCGTGGAGCAATACATTGAGAGACTCAGGGATGCCTGGGTTAGGCATTAGGTCGCCCTTGACGATTGCTTCATATGCCTTGGATCTTCCAGAAACATCGTCTGACTTCACAGTCAGGATTTCCTGGAGAATGTTGGATGCACCGAATGCCTCGAGTGCCCAAACCTCCATCTCTCCGAAACGCTGTCCTCCGAACTGCGCCTTACCTCCGAGAGGCTGCTGAGTGATAAGAGAGTAAGGACCGATAGAACGTGCGTGCATCTTGTCATCAACCATGTGACCGAGCTTGATCATGTAAATCACACCCACTGTCGCAGGCTGGTCGAACCAGTCACCAGTACCACCATCACGGAGATAAGTCTTACCATATCTTGGAAGGCCTGCCTTATCTGTGTACTGGCAGATATCGTCAAGGCTTGCACCATCGAAGATAGGAGTACTGAACTTCACACCGAGTTCCTCACCAGCCCAACCGAGAACTGTCTCGTAAATCTGGCCGAGGTTCATACGTGAAGGCACACCGAGAGGATTAAGCACGATATCTACAGGAGTACCGTCTGCAAGGAAAGGCATATCCTCATCCCTTACAACCTTGGCAACAATACCCTTGTTACCGTGGCGACCTGCCATCTTGTCACCTACTCTGATCTTTCTCTTCTTGGCAACATATACCTTTGCGAGCTGCATTACTCCGTTAGGGAGCTCGTCACCAACCTTGATCTTATCAAGAACCCTCTTATTCCTTGCTGCCTCCTCCTTATGTGCGATGCAGTAGTTGTTGATGAGTTCTCTGATGAGGACATTGGCATTCTTGTCGCTGGTCCACTTGCTTGAGTTGATGTTCTCATAGTCGATGTCCCTAAGGTCAGCTACAGTGATATCCTTGCCCTTGGCAATGATCTCAACACCATAAAGGTCGCTGATGCCGGCGCTCTTCTTGCCCTGAACCAGAACTGCGAGTTTCTCGAGGAACCTGGCTCTGAGAGCCTCTGCCTTGGCTGCGAATTCTTCCTCAGCCTTCTCAATCTTCACCTTCTGGTCGCTCTTCGCACCCTTGCGGCCGCTTTCCTTAGCGACTTTAGAGTAAAGGGCAGTATTGATTACAGTACCGCTGAGTGAAGGTGTAGCCTTGAGTGAAGCATCCTTCACGTCACCTGCCTTATCACCAAAGATGGCTCTGAGGAGTTTCTCTTCCGGTGAAGGATCGCTCTCTCCCTTAGGAGTGATCTTACCGATCATGATGTCACCCGGCTCGATGTGAGCACCGATACGGATGATACCGTTCTCGTCGAGATCCTTTGTAGCATCCTCGCTGACATTTGGAATATCTGAAGTGAGCTCCTCCATACCACGCTTGGTGTCACGCACCTCAGTAATATACTCATCTACGTGGATTGAAGTAAGGATATCCCAGCGGATCATACGCTCAGAGATAACGATTGCGTCCTCGTAGTTATAACCCTTCCAAGGCATGAATGCAACCTTGAGGTTTCTACCGAGAGCGAGCTCACCGTTCTGAGTTGCATAACCCTCAGTCATGATCTGTCCAGGCTCAACAATATCACCCTTGCGGACGATAGGCTTGAGCAGGATTGTCGTGCTCTGGTTAGTCCTTCTATATATAGGAAGCTGGTATACAGTGATATCAGGATTGAAGCTTACAAACTTCTCGTCCTCAGTACGCTCATACTTCACATGTATCTCCTTGGCATCCACATATACTACCTCACCCTTTCTCTCAGCCTTGACCTGAGTTCTTGAGTCGAGACATACTCTTTCCTCAAGACCGGTACCTACGATAGGAGACTCAGGATTGAGGAGCGGAACTGCCTGACGCATCATGTTCGCTCCCATGAGTGCACGGTGGGCGTCATCATGCTCGAGGAATGGAATAAGGGAAGCAGCAACCGAAGCGATCTGGTTAGGAGCTACGTCCATATAGTTAACTTCCTCCTTAGTTACCACAGGGAAGTCAGCACCAAAGCGGCACTGGATTCTATCCTCAAGAATCTGTCCATCCTTATCCATCTTTACCTTGGCCAGAGACACCATCTGGTTCTCCTCCTCCTCGGCGCTCATATAAATCCAGCCATCAGAGCTGAGGTTTACCTTACCTCCCTCTACCTTGCGGTAAGGAGTCTCGATGAATCCGAGGTCATTGATTCTTGCGTAAACGCAAAGTGATGAAATAAGACCGATGTTTGGTCCTTCCGGAGTCTCGATAGGACAGAGACGGCCATAGTGTGTATAGTGTACGTCTCGAACCTCGAAGCCTGCACGGTCTCTTGAGAGACCTCCTGGACCGAGGGCTGAAAGACGACGCTTGTGAGTCATTTCAGACAGCGGGTTGGTCTGGTCCATGAACTGCGACAGCTGGCTGGTTCCGAAGAACGAATTGATCACTGAAGAAAGAGTCTTCGCATTGATCAGGTCTGTAGGAGAAAACTGCTCGCTGTCTCGTACGTTCATTCTCTCACGGATAGTACGTGCCATACGTGAAAGGCCCACGCTGAACTGGTTTGCAAGCTGCTCACCCACTGTCCTGATACGTCTGTTGCTCAGGTGGTCGATATCATCAACAACAGCCTTTGAGTTGATAAGCTGGATCAGATACTTGATGATCTCGATCATATCTGTGTTAGTGAGCACCCTTGTGCTCTCATCGATAGTGAGGTTCAGCTTCTTATTGAGTCTGTAACGTCCCACATCTCCGAGGTCATATCTCTTTTCTGAGAAGAAGAGCTTGTCAATGACATCTCTTGCAGTTGCTTCATCAGGTGGTTCTGAGTTACGGAGCTGTTTGTAGATATAATTGACAGCTTCCATCTCAGTATTTGTAGGGTCTTTCTGAAGAGTGTTGTAGATGATGGCATACTCATTAACGTTTGCCTCATCCTTCTGAAGAAGAATAGTCTTCACATCAGTCTCAGAAAGTTTCTCGATTGTCTCGTCATTAAGAATCTCGCCACGCTCTACGATAGGGAGTGTTCTCTCAAGCGGAATAACCTCTCCTGTGTCCTCGTCAACGAAGTCCTCAATCCATGTCTTGAGCACCTTAGCCGCAAGTTTCCTACCCTCATTTGCCTTAAGGTTTTCAGGAGTAGCTTCAATCTCATCAGCGAGACCGAAGATATCAATGATGTCCTTATCGCCGTTGAATCCAATGGCTCTGAGAAGGGTTGTAACAGGTAACTTCTTCTTACGGTCAATGTAAGCATACATGACATTGTTGATGTCAGTAGCAAACTCAATCCATGATCCCTTGAAAGGAATGATACGTGCTGAATAGAGCTTTGTTCCATTAGCATGGAGGCTCTGTCCGAAGAACACGCCAGGTGATCTGTGAAGCTGTGATACAATGATTCTTTCTGATCCGTTAATTACGAATGTACCGCCTGGGGTCATGTATGGAATGTTACCCAGGTATACATCCTGGACTTTCGTATCGAAGTCCTCATGCTCAGGATCGCTGCATGAAAGGCGGAGTTTTGCCTTCAGAGGAACGTTATATGTCAGTCCTCTCTCAAGACACTCATCAATCGAATACTGTGGAGGATCGATGAAATAATCGATGAACTCGAGCTTGTAGTTGTTCCTTGTGTCTTCGATTGGGAATATCTCCTGGAATACCTGGTACAGACCCTCGCTGCGCCTGTTCTCAGGCGTTGTGTCGAGCTGGAAGAAGTCCTGGAAGGACTTCAACTGCACCTCGAGGAGGTCAGGGTACTCAAGGAGAATTTTTGATGATGCGAATGAAACTCGCTGATTGTTAGTCTTTTTTGACATCTTTCTGCCTTTGATATAGAGAAAAACTTTATTACGACAAAAAGGTTTAGAGCCTTATATGGCCCTAAACCTGACTTTTTTCCCTTAGGGGAAGGAGATGAAGTTATTTAATCTCAACTTCTGCACCTGCCTCCTCGAGGGCAGCCTTAAGAGCTTCAGCCTCTGCCTTAGAAACTTTCTCCTTAACAGCTACTGGAGCCTTGTCAACGATCTCCTTAGACTCCTTAAGTCCGAGACCTGTAGCCTCCTTAACAGCCTTAACTACTCCGAGCTTAGCTGCACCTGCTGACTTGAGGATAACGTCGAATTCAGTCTGCTCAGCCTCAGCTGCTGCTGCTGGACCTGCTACTGCTACTACTGCAGCTGCTGCAGGCTCGATTCCGTACTCTTCCTTCAGGATAGTTGCGAGCTCCTGTACATCTTTCACAGTAAGGTTTACCAACTCTTCTGCGAGTGCTTTAATGTCTGCCATAATTGTAATATTTTAAATTGTTTCTGTTTTCTTTAATTATTCTGCTGAAGCCTCAGCCTTGTCATCATCCTTGTGCTCGAGAGCTGACATAACGTTGCGGATAGGCGACTGGAGGAGTGATACGATGTCAGCGATCATTTCCTCACGTGACTTAATAGCGAAGAGGTTATTAAGCTGATCTGCGCCAATGAAAGCTGGCCAATCCTGAACGAATGCACCCTTAAGTACAGGCTTCTCATTTCCACCCTCGTTGAACTTCTTGATCACCTTTGCAGGTGCGTTAGGAGCTACAGTGAACATGATTGCAGTAGGACCTGCAAGCACCTCAACGAGCTTCTTCATTTCTTCGTTCTCAGAAGCTTCAAGAACCTTGCTTACGAGAGTATTCTTAGCTACTACGAGCTTAACACCAGCCTCAAAGCAAGCCTTGCGGAGTGCGTGAGTCTTGCCGGCATTGAGTCCTGCGATGTCAGTGATGTAGAAGTTAGGAGTCTCCTCCAACTGTGCTGAAATCGCGTTGATAATATCGAGTTTTTCTTCCTTTCTCATAACGTTTTAGCACTGATTATTCTACTGATTTAACATCTACACTGAT
>JBGVQX010000060.1:0-13192 GCA_045127905.1 Candidatus Cryptobacteroides sp. | reverse complement strand
CGTCCTCTCGCCGAACCACTCCATTGGGCCGAAATCTCCGCCCTGGTCAACCCTCAGGAGTCCGCTGTTGGGATCGATGCCAACCGAGCCGGCGAAGATATCGCCCTTCAGGATCTCTATCCTGTCGTGAAAGATGACAGGGTAGTAGGCATTGGCGAAATGGATGTCCCCGTCGCCCACATAACCCACCTTCTCATAAAGCTCCGCCTTAACCTTCTGCACGTAATCCACTAGTTCACAGAAGGCCTGACGTGCGGAGATCCTGGACTCCTTGTCTGGGAGGGTGTCCCCGGTCATGGTCACGGCCGTCCTGAACTCGCCGTCCTGGAAGTAGATGGTACGCACCTCCGGGCGTTTCTGCTCCACGTAGGTTCCGTCCTTCTCCTGATGGCAGAGCTCTCTGTAGACCTGCTGCAGATCTCTCGGCCTGATGATGGTGATGTCATTGCCGAAGCGCCCCTTGAGGGCGGCTATCAGCTCCTTGCGATGCTGGTCAGCGACGAAGATCCTGTCCCCGTCGGGCTTCTTGATGATGTGGAATGCCAGTTCATTGGTCTGTGGGACCTTCTTTACCGGCTCCTGTGCAGTCCTTCGTGATAAAGACATCTCGAATGAATCCATGATGTTCTTCAGGTCTGATGGGATGTTCTTCTCGCACTGACTGAGGATCTCCTGCGGCATGTCCTTATGCATGGCCTGAGCAAGGGCTCCTGCCACAGATGCTATGGTCGTAGAATCGCCGCCCAAGGCGACGGCCCTTCTTACTATGTCCTCGAAGCTGTTGCCCTCAAGGAAGCATTTCAAGGCAGCTGTAAGAGTGTTCATCGTCGAGTAGTCTATCTTACCGGTATCTCGGTAGTAGACCTCTCCCGTAGGCTCTCCGTTGATGATCACATCCTCCTTTACGGCCCCCATAAGGATGGACTTCAGGTCCTGCTCCGGGATGTTCAGGTCAATCCCATAGTCATTCTCCACCGCAAAGCGGATATCGTCCTTGGAACGTCCTCTGGCAGCCTTCCATAGTGCGTCCGTGAACACTTCTGCTCCTTTGATGCTCTCCGGATCTTTGTGTGTGAACTCTGTAGTAGCCTTTGCCAACCGTATCGCCTCATTAAGGTTATCGATCTTCAAGGCTATAGGGGAAATCCTCGCAATGACATCATTGCTGTCACGTCTGAACGGTTGGAAGTACTCGCTTTTGCACCACATCTTCATGATCGGCGAGTACTCGCAATCGGGATGTTTGGAATGCAGATCTGTCATAATGCTTATGAAGCTTGCTTTCCGATGCTCAGGATCCGTGGCTAACCATCGAGCAACAGCAAGGGTCATTACGCTGGCGTCAGTCACCCTGGGGAAGAAGGTTACTTCTTCCCCGGATGACCATCCGCGCACGCTGGTAAACATCCTGAAGTCTTTGCTCTGAGCGTTGTTCTTTATATATGGAGACGCAATAATGTCTCCGGCTATAGCTCCTAGCATACTATCCCATCTTTATTGATTGGGTTCTGCCTTTCTTTTGCCCCTGCTTCATGGTGTTTTCCACCTGCTGCTTGACCTCTTTGTCAACCTTCACCTCCTTGGAGTACTTCATGTCCAGGCCTGCCTTCTGTGCCTCCTTGAACCATGTCGGGTGACATGTGACCACCTGGCGCTGAGCCGCATCGAACTGAACGCAGCATGTGAATCTCTCGCCGTCGCGTTTCATTCCGGAAATGGCTATGGCCTTTCCTTCGGCTAGTGCCTTTGCCTGCTCGTCTGTGAAAGTTACTCCGTAGATGCCTCTTCCCCTGGAATGCCCATGCTCGTCTAGCAGCATAGCCTTTACCTGCTCTACTGGCATACCAACAACACGGTTTGTGGGCTGATGGATGGAGACCAGGAACTCCTGCTTGCGTCCGTCCACCTCGATGGTGATAGGACGTCCGCCGTTGGCATTGGCAAGGCCGTAGTGGGTCTTCTTTTTGTTGTCTTCCCACGATGTCCTTTCGATTAGGGCCTCCTTGACCTTCGGACTGGTGATCGGCTGGTTGTAGAGATAGAGAGTGTCATTTGGCGTTTTGGCCTTCTCCATGGTGAAGAGCTTGACTGCCCATTCCTGCCCCTCTCCCTGCGGGTAGGCTCTCAGAGAGAAGGAACCGGTCAGTTCCTTCGTGCTTCCGTACACCAGATCAGTCATCTGACCGTATGCGAGCTGAGCCGCAACAGTCGGGTTGTTCATGATTGTTTCCTTGGCGATCCCGTACTTCTCCTTCAGGTGATTCCAATTAATGTTGTTCAGTCTGTTCTGAACATCGTTCGGTAAATTTTCCATATGAATCTGTTTTTTGGGTTGATGTCTTCGCGGTCAACATCTCGTTGTAGTCCTTGTATCCGTCAAACAGATGGGACATCCTGACTATTCGAGTCTCTTCATTCATACAGAAATATTCTATCTGAGCTGCAGCTTCATTGCCGGCTCTGTCATTGTCAAGGTATAGGTATATCTCACGGTGCTCATTCAGAAACGAAAGAGCCCTCTTGAGATTGGATACGCTGTTAAGTACGCATACGTCACATGCGAGTGATTCTATGCCCTGGTCTTCTACCCATGAGAGGAAGTCAAAGAATCCCTCGAATACGGCGACCTCGTCGGAGTTTTCCCCCTTCAGGACCGATATCCCGCTGGCCGTGCATTTCTTCACGGAGCGTGACCGCAGGACATATCCGCCAGAGTCATTGACGAATCCGATGGCAGTATGCTTGAGTGTTGGTGAGTAAACGCTATGGTAGGTGATGCAGCTGCAGAACCTGTCCAGGGTTGCTTTTGATATTCCACGCTCCTGTGCATAGCTCACCAGGCTTTTTCTTCGGAATTCTTTTCCCACATAGTCTATGATGATGCATCTTTCAGGTTCCTTCTTTACAGGTGAAGGGGAACTGTATATGTATGACGGGATGAACGAAGTGTTCATCTGTGCCAGGATGTCGAAAGCTTCATCATTGTCACAGCCGGATAGCTTGACCACAAGGGTCAGTATACCGCCTCCTTCAGCTATTCCGAAGTCATACCATACGTTCTTCCTTGGGTTCACATGAAACGAACGATTGGTCTCATCTCGGAAAGGAGAGTAGTAGTGATAGGTCCTGTCATGGCTGGTGTCCTTGCCGTAGAACGACAGGACGGCTTCGATAGGAGTAGAAAGGAGAATTTCTCTCTCTTCATATGTATATCTAGCCATAGGAATCTAAATTGTCCGTTAAATGTTACTGATTGTTTGTTAAATGAAAATATTTGCATACATTTGTATCGCTATCGCAAGGAATACGAATACTGTTGTTAAATATCTTCAAGGGCAAAGTTAAAAGAAACTAATTATTTTTGCAACTTTTGACCGGGTTCTTGATGCAATGCTCACTAAAATGCGTAAAGAGGGATCAAGTCCTGAGAGTAACTATCAGGATGGTCAGTGGAACTTGGTACACCTTAAGTTCCTGACCGACTTTATGGAAGAAACCGGACTGACAACCGCGTCAGTGGCTGAATTGCTTGGTATATCCAGACAGGCAGTCTACTACTGGTTCAAGAAGGATGATGTCAAGATATCTGTCATCTTCAAGCTGTTTGAAGTTTACGGATACAAGATTGAGTTTGACCTTATCAAGGAAAGGACTTCAGAAGGAGAACCGGCAAAGGTAGAGATGCAGGTGCAGAGAAAACAGAAGACCGGCAAGAGGCTTGAGTTCCTTGCCAGTGCTCTGAAGAGATACAACATCTACAGAGAGGATATCTCTCCGAAGATGGGAATCGGTAACACTACGATCTATTACTGGCTCAGCCATGATGATGTGTTCATTTCATACATCTACAAACTGGCTGAACTAGCAGGATTGAAAGTGACGATCAGGATTACACCGAATAATGACTAGTACTAACACTTTAAATACAAAACAACATGAAAGAATTGGTAGAAAAGATCAACGAGCTCTACGCTGCATTTGCTGTAGATGCTGAGACTCAGGCAGTTAAGGGCGTGAAGGCCGCAGGTGCCAGAGCAAGAAAAGTTTCACTCGCTCTTGAGAAGGAACTCAAAAATTTCAGAAAGGTATCGCTTGAGGCAGGAAAATAATTCCAGAATCAAGAATATGCGAAGGCTGGCCGTCATGGTCAGCCTTTCTAACAATTATGGAATGCTTAGAATTGTGAGTTTCTATCTGTTTGTGCTTGAACATTATTTCTTAGACTCATTCGTTTCTTCTATCAGCTTGTCATTCACATCTTTATGGCCTTTGTAAAGTTCAGCCATATCATAAATGCTGACCTCTTCTGACGATCCTGATACGAAATCTGTGATCTTCTGGAGAGTATCTCTTCCAGCATTGTCATTGTCGGCGAATACCATGATCTCCTTATGGCGTGCAATCCAAGGAAGAGCCCTTTCCAGGTTAGATACACTGTTCAGGATGCAGCAGTCATGGCCAGGTATCTCCTTCTCGTTATATGACAGTAGAGAGAGGAAGTCAATGAAACCTTCAAAGACTGCCACCTTCTTGCTGCTTGCGTCCTCGGTTCTGTTTCCGTCTGGACCGAGTGTTGTCACGTCGCTTGAAGAGCATATCTTCGCCACCTTTGAACGCAGCACATAGCCGCCTGAGTTGTTCTTGAAGCCTATGGCAAAGAAGCTGCTTCCAGGTTTGCCGGATATGCTGTAAGTGACTTCGTCACAGTATCTGTCGAGAATCTCTTTAGAGATGCATCTCGACTGGGCATATTCTATCAGTGCCTTCTTTGCAAACTTGTCGTTTACCTGCTCGATTATCACTTTAGATTCGCTTGTGGCAGCGGCTCTCTTGATTACCTCAGCATGTACATCTTCAGGAATCATATGCCTGATTGACGCGAGCCAATCATAAGCTTCTTTTCTCTGGCATCCTGTTATCTTGCAGACGAAGTCTATCAGTCCGCCGCCTTCATGGGTACCGAAGTCATACCAGGTATTGGCAGCTTCGTCTATGTGGAATGAAGGAGTCTTTTCGTCACGGAACGGTGAATAGTACATGCCGGTCTTCGTACGTGCGAGACTCTTGCCGTAGTATGCAAGAATCTCAACTATGGAGATCGACATCAGCTCCTGTTTCTGCTGTTCCGTGTACTTTGCCATCGGATTAAAGATGAATCGTTAATCTAACAAAATTAGATGTTTCTTATAGAAAGTCCAAATTTTTAGGCTCTAGAGTGCGTAAATAAGCATTGCGGTAAATACTATTTTACCGCAATGCTATAAGAGGGGAGAGAAAATAATTAATTCGATTATTTCGTTTATTTCTTGAATGAGCCATCCAGGATCTGCTCGCTTGCATCATCAAGACGTTTCTCTTCCATGATGGTGTTGACGTACAGCTGAGATGTAGATGGTGATGTGTGACGCAGTACCTGCTGCACGTCCATCATCGATCCGCCGTTCTTCAGGATCTGTGTTCCTGTCGTATGTCTTAGTGAATGGGCTGAATATTCATGACCGTCCAGGCCTATCGCTCTGAGATTCTTCTTGCAGATATCCTGTATCGATCTGGTTGACATCCTGCCACCAGCATGTCCCAGTCCATGGGTTGCAAATAATGGTTCTTGAGGCTTGCAATCCCCTCTTTCCTGAAGGTATTGCTCTATCGGAATCCATGCCTCATCTGTGAGGACAACAAAGTCATCCTTCTCTACGTGCCCCTTTCCCCATACTTTGAGAACTCTCCTATCACGCTTGAAAGTAATGTCTCCTATATCTGCTCGAGAAACCTCGATGGTACGCAGACCTGTGCGGAGCATCAGGTTAAGCATGGCGTAGTTCCTGAGGCTTATGATGTTCTCGTTGTCACGGAGCTTCTGCGTGACTCCGGAGTTCACTCCAGTTACGCTCTTGGGAAGATATGCCTCAGTCAGAAGCTCTGCTCCCTGTTCGTTCTCCAGATGCATCCTCCTGAATGTGGACTTATTCGTACGTACACTTCCTACGTTCTGTGCGATATTATCACAGATTCCTTCAGCGGCCAACCATTTATAGAATCCTCTGATGGTTGACAGATAGAGATTGACAGTCATCGCAGACTTGTTCTCCTTCAGAAGAGAATCCTTATACGCGATGATATCCGCCTGCGTCAATTCTAAGAAGGCGCAGTCAGTACCTTCCACCCATTGAGCGAAACTGTCCAGGACCTTTCTGTAGGTGGCTCTCGTGGATTCCTTGGCATCCACACAGCGGAGATATCTGTCAATAGTTATCTGCATACTAAAACAGAAACACTTATTCTTCTATGAAATCATCCAGTAATCCATTCTGGAGATCATCTAGTATCTGTTTACTTACTTTTTTCAACTGAGGAAGATCCTCTTTAAGAGTCGTGAATATCGCTTCCTCATCTACATTTGCATACTCATGCGCAATGAAGTTCCTCATTCCGAATACTTCATTCCAGGGAATAGAATTATACTTTTTGAAAAAGCCTGACTTTGTATTATTTCTGACTTTAATGAAATTCTCAGTGATACATTGAATACTCATGCTGCATGCTCTGAATATGGTCATGCCATTGAGATTTTTACCGAAATCATCAGCTTCGATGATAGGTTCTGACATCTGTTCAGCCAGCTCCATTTCTTCAATCGCTGTCTTTATGTAAGTTGATATGCGGTTCTTTTTAGACATATATCAGTTCTTTTGAGATTGTTTGTTTGAATTCTTCACGTAGTTTCGACTTGGCTGAGATAATGTCAACTTCGCGACTTAATATTGATTCTAGGTCATTTTTAAGAGCAGCATACAAGTATAATGATGGTCTTTTAAGACTTACAAGAATATCTACATCGCTGCCGGCCTTTTGCTCATTTCTTGAAAAACTGCCAAAGAGAGCGAGACTCTCAATACCGTACTTATCTGAGTTATTGATTTTGAAGATCTTAAGGATATCAAGAATTTTATCTCTCTCTGATTTTAATTCTCCTCTGGAATCGATACAAATTATTCTGGTACTGTATCCGAGCGCAGTCAAAACACGTGAAATTGTCACGTCACTTCCTAAGAGGCCTCTTTCCATCTTAGATATCTGTGATTTTGTCATACCTGCGATTATTCCAAGTTGCTCTTGAGTGAAACCCCTAGACTTCCTTAATTGCTTAAGGTTTATGTCATTCAAATGTTTCATATAAATTTCCTCCCGTTTGCAAATATATATAAAGTTTCATATATATGCAACATATCAATACTTATGCCGATATGAATCAGTGTTTATTTTGTAATTAGGTGTTCCAAATATCCAGCATAATCTCACCTACCCATGCCGGAGGTATCGTAATGTCCTTCATGAACTCATTATCTGGAACCGATCTGAGATGCTTATGGATTATTCGCTTCTTCTCAGCATCAAGACACTCTTCCGTAAGAACTCTTATAGCAGAGGAAACCATCTGCATCGTATCGTTGCAGAAGTCGAACATCTTGACCTCAGAGGTGTGATTGAAGAATATCTTCTTACCCTCCGAGAGATTGATGACCCTAGAGGGTCCGTCGGTCAGATATTTCAGATTTGACAGCCGTAGTCCCGACAGTCCTAATTTATAAGCAGCCTGATCTCCGTAAGGTATGATTCTCACTCGTTCTTTGGCTGCAAGAGCGTCTGCTATACTTTCTGCTGTCGGCATTATGAATCCTGAGTATTCGCTATGGATTTTAGGATAGCAATAGATGCCTCTGGCAGGCCGCAGGATCAAACCTTCCTTCTTGAGTTCCATCAGTGCCAGTCTGACTGAGCCAAGACTGCCTAATTCGATGAAATCATCTATGAAAAAGATGCTTCCTCGAGGCATTTTTCGAATCTTTTCTAAGACCAATGTCTTAATCCCAATCATTTCTATCCCTATTTTTTAACAAATATAGCAACTTTTTGTTAGGAGATAACACAAAGAATAAAAGTATTTAGAAAAATCGTTCAAATCATAGCAAATGAAAAATTTCAATGGCAGGATTCAGCTAAATAACATATCTTTGTAGAGTATGGACCTATTCACAAATGTTAACTCGCCTGAGAGCATGATTCAGGCTATAAAGGAGATCGGGATAATACCTTTCTCCAAGAATAGCATACCCGGCTGGTCCATCCAGGAGATTACGGATCCCGACTTCTGGTTCACGACCTCCGATCAGCTCGGACCATGGGACTGGAAAGTGGAAGCTGTCCGCGAAGGAATCGTCTATGGAAAATTCGTCGGCCGCAAATCCGCATTCGCTACCGAGGAATGTTTCCGCCATCTGATGAACTGGAGAAGGAGTCTTCCAAAATATCAGATTCCACTCGGGGCGAAGTTCAAGCCGAAGACCCTTGATGATAAACTGATGATGCACCTCTCCCCTACCCTACTCAATCTGATCAGGGAAAGGGAGTCGCTGGACTCTGCAGAAATCAGGACACTGCTCGACGAGTGCGTTCCAACAGAGGTCAGAAAGAAAGTCGGCGGTCACCTTGAGAAATATCTGATCCCCAACATAAAGAAACAGGCGGTCGACTTCCTGCTTCAGTTCCTTGATATGGGAACCTGGACTATAGTCGGTGACATCACCCGAGTATATCGAGGACCGAACTGTGAATACAAGGGATGGCAGAAAAACTCAGTCACGACTCCGGATCTTCTTTTTCAGGAATTTTCTCAACCCTGTGAGAATCCGTTCTGGGCAAAACATCTGGAGCCATGTACAGAAAACGCGATTCTCGTGAACTGCTCACCGGAAGAATCGCGCGATATTCTTATTGATCAGGTAGAGAAATTCTATCCTGGTTCCAGAAATAAGCTTGAAAAGATTTTCTAGAGGATTTTTATACAGTTGATATTCCTGCCACACTCGATAGTTTCCTTCCTTGCTGAATACAGGAGATGGTTATCCTCATATGTGCAGAGATCTGAAATCTGTATGTTCTCTTTCTTGACACCACAATCAGTCAGAGTCTGTCGGCAGGCCTCCTTCAGATCTATATGATGACCGCCGGACATATCTGCTCCGTTCTTTGGTCCACGGAACGACCAGATGGAATTTATATCAAATCCCGCCTCCTTGAAATTCAGGGCGACCTCCTCCCCTACCTGGAAGCAGTCCGCACAGATACCAGGACCGATGACTGCAAGTAACTCTGCCGGTTCTGTGCCGTAGGTACTTGACATCTTGCCAATTACATTTCGCAGGATCCTTGCTACAGTTCCTCTCCATCCGCTATGCACTGCAGCTGCAGCTTTGTTTACCGGATCATAAAGAAGGATAGGAATGCAATCAGCTGTTCTGACCCCAATGGCCAGACCGCGCAGATTCGTGATCATAGCATCGTATCCATCCAGCTGCTCCGAAGTAATATCAGGATTATCAATGACAGCTACATGGACATCATGCACCTGATGCATCTGAAGTACAGGAAACGGCAAGGCCGAATCCCTACCTACGGTCATTGCCGATACGTCAGGATGAAGAGAATACTCTATGTGATTTAGTGCGCTGCCCATTACTGCTCGTCTACACCGAAGATATCTTTGAGAGAAGTCGGTTCCTTCTTTGTGACTGTCGCCTTCTTGGCAATTTTCTTATCCTGAAGAATGATTCCGCCCTCGATGACTATTCCGTGATTCTCACTGAGATGTTTCTTGATCGCATTGATGACATAACCCTGAGGATTTACAGCACGAAGAGCCTTAGGTGTTATCTGACTAAGGAATGCGAAAAGGTCAAACTCCTTCTGCGCAATGTCAAAGAGAGATATATTTGCCTTGATGCCAGCCCAATCGAAACCTAACTTGTTTCTAAGGATATCTGAAACAAGCCTGTCGATCATCATCGATGGATCCACACTCTTGCGAACTGCATCTGTCGACTCGTTATTAAGACGATGAATCGGGAAGAAAGTCACAGAAGTTATGGCAGGTCTACCCTTTCTTCCTTTGTTGACCTCAGCTGTCTTTGCTGAATTCAACACATAGTCAAATGAATACGGACTCACCCTGTCAAGTTCTTCCTTGGCAGCGACTATGGTATTCTTAATGAA
Source organism: Candidatus Cryptobacteroides sp. (assembly GCA_045127905.1). Lineage (GTDB taxonomy): Bacteria > Bacteroidota > Bacteroidia > Bacteroidales > UBA932 > Cryptobacteroides. The sequence continues at coordinate 3,142 of JBGVQX010000060.1, read as the reverse complement.
GTCATCAACCTTCTTATACTTATCGGTAAGTCCCCACATCTTCCTGAGGTCCTCAATGAGGTAAGTGATCGGCTGGGTCTGCTTGCTGACAAGCTTATATATACGGAGAGAATATTTTCCGCGAAGCTTTGTCGCAGTTTCCAGCTCATACTTTCTGAAACCTTTACTGAAGTCGAGCATGGCACTCCACACATTTCTGTTGACCTGGATGACCATCTTACCGGATATCTTATCCACATCGACATCATTGAGGATATGAGTTGCCTTGTACTTATTCTCATCTTCGTACTCGAGGAACTTACCCATCAAGTTACGAACTGCAGTCTTGGCTTTAGTATAATTGGTATCGTCCTCACCGGAGAGAATATCCTTTACAGGAATCACAATCTCAGCATGGCCCCACTCCCCCACTGTGACCTTACCTATATCGGTGCCACCTTTGAAGTCGAGTCCATTGATTTCACACTGAGCAAGTTCCACAAGCCTGAGAAGTAGACGCTCAGAATAAATTCCAAAATCGTGACGGACAGTCGAGAAGATATAAGACTCCACAACCTCCTTTGAGATCATCTCTTTTCCTTCGGATAAATTAGCCATTTGAACGAGAATAAGAATTATGTATCACTTTATTTTGCGAGCAAAGTTATGAATAATTCGCTAAAATGAAAGAAAATCAAAGATTAAATTTGCGAGAATGAGAATTGAAAGTAAAATGAAGTAAATCATTCTAAAACTCGCTAAATAAATTCCAGACAGAAATAGAACACGAATAAACTTTCTGAAAACGTTGCAGTTATGATATCCTAAAAAATATAGGACCCCGAGAACTTAAATCCGAGAAAAACAACACAAATTCCAGATCTAGAACAGGCCATTCTATTCTAAAACTCGCATTTAATAATCGATAATTACCTACCTCGCTTATATATAATAGGTCAGACATTCCATTACTCGCACTAACGAATTACATACCTCGTTTTAATATTTAATAAGAGCGGTGCAACTAACTGAAATCAAATCTCTTACATCAAAGTGCAAAATAAGTGTTAAGACATTAATAAGTTATATCTATAATTAGATAAACAATACGGGGCAAAGCCCTTTTACGATGAAAAAATAAAGAAAATGAGGAATCCGGGCAAGTTATCAACAATTGAACATGAAGAAGTACCATCATTTATTCTAAAACTCGCCAAATACCCACCGACATTCCTAAACTCGCACAACTACGCTAAATCTTAATTCCAGAACTCGCGTTCATTTATTCCAGGACTCGCCCTAATTTTTTCATCGAACTTCACAGCGAACTGCAAATCAGGCAGATACACGATTTGTGCAAATTCGCGTTAAGACATTAATAGGTATTGTCTAAAATAGATACACAAATAGCTGACTAAATCGATGAAAGAATAAAGAGGATCTGAACTGGTGCCAGGACTCGAGCGTCATCTCGCCAAAACATTCTTTTTCTCCCATTTAATCCCTATAATCTTATTCTTATTCTCGCTTTAATAGAAAATTATGCTTTTGTAATTTATTGATATACAAGGATATACAAACTAATGGCGATTTCAGCCTTACATTAATTAATACATAATTCCATTACTCGCTTTTATCCTGGATTCTCCCACTGATCTTCTGGCTGATAGTCTTCATTAATTCGGCAACTGCCCCCAAATTTATCACCTAATACCCACTCTCCTACCCCACATATTAGCGAGTTTCAGAATTAGAAATTCCTGCATAACCTTACATCACGATTCTGGCCAGCATACTATTTGTATCAACTGACGTATCTAGAATGATGTTTTATATAAAAATATATTTATAGATTTCTATATTTATATTTTGATATGTTTATATTTTTATATAAATTTGTAATCTAATTATGAATGATAATTATGGGACAGACAGTATGCTTTGCAAATAATAAGGGTGGTGTAGGTAAGACCACTACATGTGTTGCCATCGGACAGGCTTGGGCAAGAATGGGAAAGAAGGTTCTCTTTGTCGACCTGGATTCGCAGGCGAACCTGACTTCGATAGTATCTCCGCTTGATCCTTCTCAGAGAGAGGTTTCAATACGTGATGCATTCCAGAACCCTGACCTTTTCTCCATCGAGAACGTAGGCGAGAACATGGACCTCGTGGCTTCGGATCTTTCTCTTTCAAACTTTGACAGAGACACAGCTGCAATCGCCGGACGCGAGTATCTCCTTCTCGACCTTCTTAAGGATGTCAAGGCAAATTATGATTTCATTCTCATCGATTGTCCACCTGCTCTCGGACTCATCACTTATAATGCCATGATCGCAGCTGATCATCTGGTGATGGTGACAACAGCTGACCAGCTCAGCTACTCAGGTCTTGTGATGGTTGCCAATCTCTTTGCAGACGTGAAGAGCAACGAAAGACTTAACAAGGGTCTCAAGCTTACCGGTGTCATTGTTACTAGATTTGAGAAGAACAAGGTTTCCGAACTCTACCTCAATAAGATCAAGCAGGACCTTGGCCAGGCAGTCATCGAGCCTGTAATCAGAAAGGCTACCAAGATGCAGCAGGCCGTTTCCCTTAAGGAAAGCATCTATGACCTAGATCCAAGTGGCAAGGCAACAAGTGACTATGTGGAAGTAGCTCAGCAGCTCGCATTACGCATTCTGCAGGCCTAGAACATAGATTTATAGAAAAATATATTTATATAATTATATAAAAATATACGAATATGGCAAAGAAGGACCCATTCGAGAAATTCAGACAGGCGACCCTAGGAGGCGAGGCAGACAGCCCGCTCAAGGCTGCTCTCACCCAGGAACCTAAGACTGTTCAGCCTGTAGATACACGCGTACCTGTAAGACCAGCTGCACCTGCAGCTCCTGTTCAGGAACCGGTTGCCCAGCCAGAGAAAGTAAGCAAGAACAATTCACGTGAACTTGTAAGTTTCCACCTCGACAAGGAGATGAAGAGACTTCTCGGTTACATCAAGTTCGATACAGGTAAGTCTTATGGTGATCTTTACTGTGAGGCAGTAGAAGATCTTCTCCGCAAATACGGAAAGCTTTAAGCACTTCCCTACCCTATCTTAGTGCCGATTCTGATTTATTCCAGAGTCGGCTATTTTTATATATTTCTATAAAAGTATAAA
>JBGVQX010000059.1:0-34661 GCA_045127905.1 Candidatus Cryptobacteroides sp. | reverse complement strand
GGACGGCTCTGTACTTATTGGTATGTACGAAAACGGAAAACTTCATGAAACCGTGGCCGAATATGACGGAACACCTGCAGAACTCCGCAAGGTAAAGCCGATATTTCCTGACATCCGGCTCACTCAGGAGCAGAAGGATGCCTATGCAGCCGTCCGCTCGCATTACAAGGAGAGGAGGGAGAAGAAGAGAAGTGAAAAGGCTGGAAATCCTGGCGAAGTGAAGCCTAGATTCATGGGGATGGAAGCCAGATACTTCTCGACCTGGGTGAACGGACAGTTGAAATATCCACGCGAGGCAAAGAAGGTAAAGGCCGAAGGTTGCACCGTCCTGCAGTTCGAGGTGACGGTCAATGGCGAAGTAAAGGATGTCAGAGTATTGAAATCATCAGGACACTATGCCCTTGACAACGAAGCACTGCGCGTGGTCCGGATGTCCCCTGAATGGAATCCGGGCACTCAGAACGGTGTTCCGAAGGAAATGAGCGTTACATTTCCTGTTATATTCAAGCTTAACTGACACCGTGCTCAGCAAAACACTGAGCAACAACATGTTACGCAAAATGGCTGCATGGCAAGGAAGGCAGACATTTAAGCTTATAGATTAACTGTCAATAACATACAGGACACAGAAAAGTTATTATGAAGAATACCAGACTGCTTATAGGCGCAGCACTGCTTCCGACTTTGGGCGCACAGGCGCAAGAGAGACCAAACATATTGTATATCATGACGGACCAGCAGTGCGCTTCGGCGATGAGCTGCGCCGGGAACACCGACCTACACACCCCTAACATGGACCTTCTGGCCTCAAAGGGCGTGCGCTTCACTAATGCATACTGCGCATTCCCTCTGAGCGGTCCTTCGAGGGCCGCCATGTTCACGGGATATATGCCAAGCGAGACAGGCATGATTGAAAACGAGATGCCGTTGAAGGACTCGCTCCGCAACTGCACTCTCGGCACGTTGGTAGGTAATGCCGGCTACGACTGTGTGTACGCAGGCAAATGGCATGTGAACACGGTGACCATTCCAGATGGAGAGTTTGGATTCCGCAGGATCAAGGACAATGGAGATATCGGTCTGGCGGAGGAATGTGTGAAATATCTCCAGGACAGGGACAGGAAAGAGCCGTTCTTCATGGTTGCCTCGTTCATCAACCCTCACAACATATGCGAATATGCCCGAGGCCAGAAGACCCCTCACGCGAAGGTGCCTCAGACCTCTCTGAAGGACTGCCCTAATCTTCCGGAGAATTTCGCAGTGTCTCCATATGACGCCAGCGTTCTCCAGTTCGAGAAGGCGCAGGAATACAAACTCTACCCGACCACCACATATAGTCCGGATGACTGGAGATTCTACCGAAATGCATATTATCGGCTTACGGAGGCCGTGGATGCCGAAATCGGAAAGATTTTGAATGAAGTCACAAGACAGAACCTCTGGAAGAACACAGTAATTATCTTCACCTCTGACCACGGAGACGGCAATGGAGCCCATCAATGGAACCAGAAGACAGCTCTCTATGAGGAAGTTGCGGGAGTGCCTATGATAGTATGCCTCCCTGGGGGAAAGAATGCCGGCAAGGTGACAGACGCCCTGGTGAACAACGGCATAGACCTTATGCCGAGCATCTGCGCCTGGGCCGGAGCCGAAATGCCTGCCGGACGCACCGGAAAGAGTTATAAGGATGTTGTGGAGAAAGATGCCAAGGGACAGGACTATATCGTGACCGAGACCAATTTCAACCAGACCAAGGGTACTCTCGGATGGATGGTGCGTACTCCTAAGTACAAATATGTCCTCTACGACAAGGGACAGTACCGTGAGCAGCTTTTCGATATGGAGAATGACCGCGGAGAGATGCGTAACCTTGCTGTAGAAAATAAGTTTGAAGATATCCTCCGCGAACATCGCGCTCTGCTGGAGAACTGGCTGAAGACCCACCCGGGACCTGACCGCCAGAGACATCTGAGGTTTATTCCTGAATAGATCTCCTCATATACAAAGATGGGTCGGCCACAAAATCGTTGATATTTGTGGCCGACCCTTTCATTTTTGCTTACTTGGCCACATATAAGGTAATTTTTGTGGCCGGGATATTTATCTGCGGAGCTCGTATGAGCCTGGAGCGGCTTCGAAATAGAGAGCACCGTCCTCAGAGCTTGCAGGCAGGAGAGGAATAAACATCTTGCCATCCTTCCATATCTGCCATGTGCCAGGGATAAGGTCTGTCACGAGGACCTTGACCTTCTCCGGAGATGAAGCAGGAATCTCGAACTTCACTCCTCCCTTGAGAGGCTTAGCGTCACGGCTGAAGAGGACCACTCTATCGGCAATGACAGCACCGACCATATCCTCAGCATCAATTCTTGACACAGGGAGTTCCTTCTGAGAATTATCAGTCATCTGCATCACATTCAGGAATACATTTTCCTTTGCAGGAACCTTAGGAGTCACCTCTACCCTCCATTCTCCCCTCTCGTTGCATGGGTCCGGGCGTGTCGTTGCTGCATTAGGATAATTTTCTCCAAACACCCAGCAGTCCTTGCCAGGACCTCCTACCTTCTCGATATTCACATCATCTTCCACAGGAAGAAGCACGCTGCAGTGGAGCTTTCCTGTGTCACCATCCTTTGTGCGCGACACCGTGAATTCAGTCGCCGCAGTCTGAGGTTCTTCAATACTATGGAGCAGCCAGTACTTTCTGAAAGACGGATCAGCCGAAACGATATGGTCGAAGACGATCAATGCTGCAGGATGAGTCTCATTATCCAGATTGAGGAACACGAAAGAACGGCGCACATCCTCCACCTTTGCAGTATAAGCCTTGGTAATATCTCCCTTAAGGTATGAATATTCCGGAGCGAAGGCATCAGGTCCGAATCCGTGGGCAAGTGTCTTTCCTACCGTGTAGCTCTCGCTGAGGAGGTCCTTGAAGCTGCGGCAGGTATCCCAGCGGTCACCAGGCATCCTCTGTCCGCCGTCGTTAGTAGCGAACTCAGTCTTGCCGGCCCCTCCGTAGTTCCAGCAGGCGAACTTCTCCGAAGGATCATAGACCAGAAGTGAATTATGAGCTATGGTACGCTTGAAATAGTTCTTGTTGTGCGGACTGTTATATCCACCGGAAGCACCTTGATATGAGCCGGAATCAATGGCAAGAGGGCCTTTGTAGTAGATCTGGAACGAACCGCCGTCAAGATGCTGGTGGTTGCCGTAGAACTGCTCGTTCACCTTCATCTCAGCCACAACACTGTTCTCTCCCCAACCGGTTCTGGCAATCATCCATCCGAACGGAGTGCCGCTGAAGCGTGTCAGAGGCAGGTCGTCAGGGGTCTTGCCCTTAAGGTCGAAGTCTCTCCAAAGAAGTTCCAGCATGAGCATATGGGCTTCGGTGCTCGGCTTGCGTTCATACTCGTAGGCAATATAAGGATCGCCATAGTAACTTGATGCAAGCATCGCAGGCTGGGAGAAAGACTGAGGACGGTTTCTCGGCGCAGGATTGCAGTCGCCTGAAGCCATGATCTGTCCGTCCGGACGACGGCGGTAAATCATGTCATACAGGACAAACTGTTGTGAAGCATCATATATAGGACCGGCCCCCATCTTGTCGAATATCCAAAGTGAATTCATGTCGTTGGTGAAACGCACATTCACATAGCTGCTGCCCTGATGATAGTTATGTCCTGCATAAGTATAGTTACGCACGCCGATATAGTCTTCAAATATCATCTTGGCCACATAATTATACATGTCAGGATATTCATCATAGATTGCAATACCGCACGAAAGCATGTCGCGAAGGACCATCCACTCCGACGAATGGCCTGCGATAGGCTCGTTCCTCTTCGGCGGATAATGACACTCCATCGTATGGGCTATTCTCACGAACTCCTTCACATACTCTTCCCTTTCCTTAGGTTTCATCTGGTCGTAACACCAGTCGTAGACCATACCACCGACCATGAGCATCGAGCCGCTGGCGCGGGAGAGATCGTTCTTTGTGCCGAAATTAGTCCTACGGAGAGTATCGAGCATTGAAGTGATGGCTTTTCTGGCCTGCTTTTTATCACCCTTGGTAAGATAATCCAGAGCCTGGAGCTGAACTTCAGAAGTCACTCCACGCATCTGCGCATAATAACGGAAACCCCAGTCTGTCACCTTTGCCTCTTCCTCAGGAGTACGCGGCACAGCTGCCTTACGAAGTTTCTTAAGAATTGCCTTACCTTCAGGACGAGCCATCTTCTCCTTGAGAGCAGGTATTTCTTCCGCCCTGATGAACACTCTCGGATGCTCCTTAGGAGGCAGAGGGACTGTCACCCCATCCATATCCACCCAGACTACATTCTTCTGATCGCGTTCCTGCGAAGATGCCGCAATACATATCGTAACGGCTGCCAACGATAACAAAAATCTCTTTATCATAATGTCCGATATTATTCCAAGCACGAAGATAGAAATTAGATATTCTGCATAGCCACCGACTTGTGCAGGATATTGTCAATTTTGTTCAATATTCCTGACTCTTATGAATAAATTTAACTATCTTTATCGGATTAACATGAATTATCTGAAAACATAGCCCATATATGGAAAGAATCATCGAATGCGTGCCTAATTTCAGCGAAGGCCGCAACATGGAAGTAATCAACGCAATAGTAGCATCGATCGAGAAGTCAGGAGGAGTCAAGGTCCTTGACGTGGATCCCGGTGAAGCGACCAACCGTACTGTCGTGACATTCGTGGGAAGTCCGGAGGCTGTAGTTGAAGCCGCATTCCAGGGAGTGAAGACGGCAGGTGAACTCATCGACATGCGTAACCATCATGGCGCGCATCCGCGTTCGGGAGCTACAGATGTGCTTCCGCTCATCCCTATTTCGGGAATTACCCTTCAAGAGTGCGCCGAGCTGGCAAGAAAGCTGGCTGAGCGCATTTATAATGAACTGGAAATTCCATGCTACTGCTACGAAGCAGCAGCCCAGAAACCTGAGCGCAAGAACCTTGCGGTATGCCGCGCCGGAGAATATGAAGCTCTTCCTGAAAAGATGGGAGACCCTCAGCGCCAGCCGGACTTCGGCCCGGGATGCTATACCGAGCGCGCTGCTGTTTGCGGAGCGACCAATGTGGGCGCACGCGACTTCCTTATCGCAGTGAATTATAATCTCAATACGACTTCGACCCGTCGTGCTAACGCGATTGCTTTCGATGTGCGCGAAAAGGGCCGTCCGAAGAGAGAAGGTAACCCTATCACCGGCAAGATCGTGAAGGACTCTGAAGGGAAGACAGTCATGATCCCGGGAACGCTGAAGGGCTGCAAGGCAATCGGTTGGTTTATCGATGAATACGGCATCGCACAGGTGTCAATGAACATCACTGACATCAACACGACTCCGCTCCACGTTGCATTCGACGAAGTCTGCCGTGCTGCTCAGGCCCGTGGTCTCCGTGTGACAGGAACTGAAATCGTCGGTCTCGTGCCTAAGCGCACACTCATTGAGGCTGGCCGTTATTTCCTAGAGAAGCAGCAGCGCTCTACAGGTATCTCAGAAGAAGAAATAATGAAGATTGCTGTGAAGTCCATGGGACTTGACGACCTCAAGCCATTCAATCCTCGCGAGAAGGTGGTGGAATTCCTCATTGAGGATCCTGCTGAGACTGCGGCACGTGAAAGACTTGTGCGCATGACATGCAAGGGATTTGCCCATGAGACCGCTTCTGAGTCACCAGCGCCGGGAGGCGGATCGATTTCCGCATATATGGGAGCCCTTGGAGCCGCCCTCGGAACAATGGTTGCCAATCTTTCATCACACAAGGCAGGCTGGGATGCACGCTGGAAGGAATTCTCAGATTGGGCAGACAAGGGACAGGCTGTCATGAGTCGTCTCCTTGCCCTGGTCGACGAAGATACAGCTGCATTCGACAAGATCATGGCTGCCATCGGTATGCCTAAGGGTTCAGACGAGGAGAAGGCCGCACGCGCAGCAGCTCTCGAAGCAGCAACACTTTATGCAACAGAGGTTCCTCTCAAGACCATGAAAGCCGCCCTCGAAGTCTTCCCTATCGTGAAAGCCATGGCCTCAGAGGGAAATCCTGCGTCAGTTTCAGACGCAGGTGTAGGGGCACTAGCAGCCCGCAGCGCTGTACTCGGAGCTCAGATGAACGTACGCATCAACGCCGCCGGCCTTGCAGACCGTGAAGCTGCCGAAAAGCTCTGCGCAGAAGCCGCTTCTATCGCAGAGGCCGCCATCGCCGCCGAAGCTGAGGTTCTTGAAATCGTAAATGCAAAACTATAGTTTTTCTTATCTGATTTAAAACCAACAACTTAACGCAATACCCCTAGTACAAATGGCATAGGGACCCAAATACAAAACATTGAAAATCAGACAATTAAATGATACACAACAAATTCCACGAAGATATTCTGGCAGGAATTCCGGTGGTACTTCCGGAGCCGAAACCGTATGACACGACAGTCAGCCATGCTCCCAAACGCAAGGATATTCTCAGCGCAGAGGAGAAGGTGCTGGCAATACGAAATGCTCTCCGCTACTTCCCTGCCGAGAACCACGAGGTGCTCGCAGCGGAGTTTGCCCAGGAGTTGAAGGAATACGGCCGCATCTATATGTACCGTCTGCGTCCTGACTACGAGATGTACGCTCGTCCGATCGACGAGTATCCCGCAAAATCGAAGCAGGCGGCTGCGATTATGGCGATGATCCAGAACAACCTGAACTACCGCGTGGCCCAGCACCCGCACGAGCTGATCACATACGGTGGTAACGGAGCAGTGTTCCAAAACTGGGCTCAGTACCGTCTCGTGATGCAGTATCTCGCTACAATGACCGATGAGCAGACTCTCGTGATGTACTCAGGTCATCCTCTCGGACTATTCCCAAGCCACAAGGACGCACCACGCGTGATTGTGACCAACGGTATGGTGATTCCTAACTATTCCAAGCCAGACCATTGGGAGAAGTTCAATGCCCTCGGAGTATCGCAGTACGGTCAGATGACTGCCGGTTCATATATGTATATAGGTCCTCAAGGCATCGTGCACGGCACCACGATCACAGTGATGAACGCAGCTCGAAAGCAGCTCAAGGCTCGAGGACTTGCTGGAACAGAGGAAAACATGAAAGGTATGCTCTTCGTGACGGCAGGTCTTGGAGGAATGTCAGGAGCTCAGCCTAAGGCAGGAGTGATTTCCGGAGTCGTAAGCGTATGTGCAGAGGTCAATCCTCATGCTGCCCACAAGCGTCACGACCAGGGCTGGGTAGATGAAATCCACGAAGACCTCGACGTGCTCATCCCACGCATCCGTAAGGCTATGGAGGACAAGGAGGTCATCTCGATCGCATACCTTGGCAACGTTGTTGACCTTTGGGAAAGACTTGCCGAGGAGAATATCCATGTGGACCTCGGCTCGGACCAGACGTCGCTCCATAATCCTTGGGCAGGCGGTTACTATCCTGTGGGATATTCATATGAGGAATCTAACCGCATGATGGCCGAGGAACCGGAGAGGTTCAAGAAGTGCGTGCAGGAATCCCTCCGCAGACATGCAGCAGCTGTGAACAAGCTTGCTGACAGAGGCATGTACTTCTTCGACTACGGCAATGCCTTCCTTCTTGAGGCATCCCGCGCAGGTGCTGACGTAGTTCGTGAGGACGGCCGGTTCAAGTACCCTTCATACGTACAGGACATCATGGGGCCTCTCTTCTTCGATTATGGATTCGGACCGTTCAGATGGGTCTGCATGTCTGAAAAACCTGAGGACCTCGCAAAATCTGATGCGATTGCAGCACGAGTTCTCCGCGAAATCATGGCTCAGGCACCGGAAGAGATCCAGGGCCAGATGATGGACAACATCCGTTGGATCGAAGAGGCCGGCCGCAACAACCTTGTGGTAGGCTCACAGGCCCGCATTCTCTACGCCGACTGCGAAGGCCGTACAAAGATAGCACTCGCATTCAACGAGGCCATCAAGAGCGGCGAAATCTCGGCACCAATCGTTCTCGGCCGCGACCACCACGACGTTTCCGGCACAGACTCACCGTTCCGCGAGACATCGAACATCTATGACGGCTCACAGTTCTGCGCCGATATGGCAGTGCATAATGTCATCGGTGACGGATTCCGCGGCGCCACATGGGTATCCATCCACAATGGCGGCGGAGTCGGCTGGGGCGAAGTCATGAACGGAGGATTCGGAATGGTTATCGACGGTTCCGAAGATTCAGACAGACATATCCGCGAGATGCTCCTGTGGGACGTGAACAACGGAATCGCACGCCGCAGCTGGGCACGCAACGAGGGCGCCATGAACGCTATCAAACGCGAGATGGAGCGTACTCCAGGCCTGAAGGTCACCCTACCGAACATAGCTGACGAAGAACTTATCAGAAACATCTTAAAGTAATGACACATACAATTTCCAGCAAGCATCTGACCATAGAGAAGGTCAATGAAATCGTTTCAAAGGGTCTGAAAATCGAACTCGGCAAGGAAGCTGAGGCCGCCATAGTGAAATGCCGACAGTTCCTGGACAGCAAGATGGGGGACATCGGAAGACCTGTTTATGGAGTGACCACCGGATTCGGTTCTCTATGCAATATCACCATCCCTGCCGAGGACCTCTCACAGCTACAGCACAACCTGGTCATGTCACATGCATGTGGCACAGGAGAAACTGTCCGTCCGGAAATTGTGAAGCTGATGCTCCTTCTCAAGGTACAGTCACTTTCATACGGATATTCCGGTGTGCAGCTCGTGACCGTACAGCGTCTGATCGATATGTTCAACAACGACGTCCTTCCTGTGGTTTACCAGCAGGGCTCACTCGGAGCTTCCGGCGACCTTGCCCCTCTGGCCCACATGTGTCTTCCTCTCATTGGCATGGGCGAAGTGCTTTACAAGGGTTCTGTACTCCCTTCAGCCGAAGTTTGGGCAGAACTCGGATGGGAGCCTATCAAGCTTCAGTCAAAGGAGGGTCTGGCTCTGTTGAACGGAACTCAGTTCATGAGTGCCCATGCCGTGTGGTCGCTGATACATGCTGAAAGGCTTTCCGATTGGGCAGACAAGATCGGAGCAATGTCACTCGATGCCTATGACGGACGCATAGAGCCTTTCTTCCCTCAGGTACATGAAGTACGCGCACATAAGGGTCAGATAGAGACTGCCGCACATATCCGCGAGCTACTCGAGGGCAGCGAGATCATCAGGCAGAAGAAGGTACACGTGCAGGATCCGTATTCGTTCCGCTGCATCCCGCAGGTCCACGGAGCCTCAAAGGACACCATCCGCTATGTGAAGTCAGTCATCGAAACTGAAATAAACAGTGCCACAGACAACCCTACGGTATTCCCTGACGAGGACTTGATCATATCCGCGGGCAACTTCCACGGACAGCCTATCGCCATCCCTATGGACATGCTGACAATAGCTTTGTCAGAACTCTCGAATATCTCTGAGCGCCGTATCTACAAGCTGATCTCGGGACAGAGAGGTCTCCCTAACTTCCTCGTGGCAAAGCCTGGTCTGAACAGCGGATTCATGATTCCTCAGTACACAGCTGCTTCCATAGTAAGCCAGAGCAAAGGTCTATGCATGCCGGCATCCGCAGACTCGATTCCGTCTTCACAGGGCCAGGAAGACCATGTCAGCATGGGAGCCAACGCAGCCACCAAACTCGTACGCGTGGTGGAGAACACAGAACGAGTCCTTGCAATCGAACTGTTCAATGCAGCTCAGGCACTCGAGTTCCGACGTCCTCTGAAATCCTCATGGGCCATCGAAAAGATTTTTGCAAAATACCGCAAAATCGTACCGTTCATCGATGACGACCGCTATATGCACCCGCTCATCGAGAAGTCCGTCGAGTTCTTGAGATAAAACATTATACTTTCCTTCGGGCAGAAAGCCAGGCTGCGGCGTAAGAGCATGTGGCCTGGCATATCAGGTCCTGCTCATGGGCATAGTCGTAGGCAGTTCTGACAAGTTCAGCAGCTATTCCTCGACCTTTCAAAGGCTTGGGCACAAAGGTATGGTCTATAATCAGTGAATTGCCGCTGAGAATGTATGACAGGAAGGCGTCGTGGCCTTCTACAGTGACAACAAAACGATGTCTGTCAATAAGATGTCTGATGTGCAGATTCATAAGTCTTTCATGTTGGATGACAAAGAATCCCGCAATTCAAAACAAATGCCAGAAATCCGGAAGGCCGGTTGAATCATTTCTTCAAGGATTCGTATGCATATGAGCCAAGACCGAAGAATACCTGGGTAACGGCCTGGGAGGTGTGGGAAATGGTGGCATAAAGAACGCCCGTCTCCGGAGGAATGCCATAAATGGCTGACAGGGCAAGACTTATAATGAAATGGAATGCGCCTATACCTCCTGGAACAGGGACAGCAAAGCCAAGTCCACCCACAAGAGAGAGAAATAGCGCGTCAAGCAGGTCGAGTCCATGGATGAAAGGTACAGCCCACATTGTGGATGCTGCCATCAGCCAGTATGTTGCCCATATAGCAGCAGTATATGCAAAAAAGAGCCATTTTTTCTCCATACGCAGACAGCTGGAAAAACCCTGAAGCAGGCCGCGTATGATTCCCACAACCTTGGCACAAAACGGGTTCGTCTGGCGAAAATGCCATATGGCATAGCCGAAAGCACATACGAAGATGACGCCCAAAATAGCCGCAGGCCACATTCCGAGGCTGAAACGGGAGGCTATCGGAGTCCATATCTCGTCTACGAAAAAAGTCCCGAACCGTTCTGCTCCACCAACGAGCACGGCAGCGAGCAAAAGAAGCATCACCAGAAGTTCCCAACTGCGCTCAAGCACTACTGTTCCCAGAACCTTATCATAAGTAGCCGTACTGCGACGTGTTATGACTCCGCAACGCACGAACTCGCCGATACGGGGAAAGACAAAGTTGGATATGTTGCCGATATTGATTCCATTGAAGGCTGTAGTCTGCGATACTTCAGGAGAAATCGGCAGCAGAAGCCTGCGCCAGCGCAGGGCACGGAGCCAGAATGCAAATGAGCCGGCTGCCATAGACAGGAGCACAAACTCCCAGCGGCAGGACCTTAGGGACTCCACAAAGGAAGCCCATTCCACATCACGGAAAGAGAACCACAGGAGCGCCCCTGCAAGGGCTGCCGAAACGGCATACTTTATTATATTCTTAAGTTGCTTCTTCATATTCTTAAAGGCGCAAAGTTATCCAAAAGTTTTATAACTTTGTAAGTTCAAACGACTTTTCGCAAAAATCTGACAAAAACAAAAGACATGGCTTCTATATTAGGTATCGGAAACGCACTTACAGATATTCTGGCCGTCCTCCCGGACGACAGGTTCCTCAAGGAATTCCATCTTCCGAAAGGCAGCATGCAGCATGTGGACATGGAGACCGGAGACAAAATATGGCAGACACTCAAACCTATGGGCGTACAGCTCGTGGCAGGAGGTTCTGCAGCCAACACCATCACCGGCACAGCCATCTTCGGCATGGAATCAGGATTCATCGGAAAAGTGGGCGATGACGACCTTGGACACCTCTTCAAGAGCGACCAGGCTCAATATGGCATTAAGTCAAACCTCCTGAAAGGAGTCCAGTCATCCGGAAGATCCATGGTATTCATTACAGCCCCTAATGCAGAAAGGACATTTGCCGTATATCTCGGAGCAGCACTCGAACTTGTACCGGAAGACCTGAAACCTGAATATTTCACAGGATACGAATATTTCCACATAGAGGGTTATCTCGTACAGAATCAAGCACTTATGCGCAGAGCTGTGGAGCTGGCAAAGGAAGCAGGCTGTAAAATTTCAATTGACATGGCATCGTATAACGTAGTTGAATCCAACCGTGCATTCCTGCATGACATCGTCGAGAATTATGTGGACATCATATTCGCAAATGAAACCGAAGCCAAGGCATTCACAGGAAAGGAACCACGTGAGGCGCTGGATGAGATTGCAGAACACTGCGAGATTGCAGTCGTGAAAGTCGGCAAGGACGGTTCTATGGTAAAAATGGGAGATGAGTATCACTTCATCGAGGCATGGCCTGCAAAGCCTATTGATGCTACCGGAGCCGGCGACACTTATGCTGCAGGATTCCTCTATGCACATTCTCTGGGAATGCCGTTAAAGGTATGTGGAGAGGTCGGTTCCATCATTGCGGCAAAGGTAGTGGAAGTCATAGGAACAAAGATAGATATACCACGTTGGAAGGCTGCAAAAGCAGAAATTCGCGAGCTCATCGCGGCAAATAGCTGATATTATGTTCGAATTCCTTAAAGACATATTCCGAAAAAGGAAAATACGCAGGATGGCCAGTGACATCCCGACAGGTTTTATCCCGCTGTCGGAGATATCATCCGTCAATGTGGTTGTTGATGTTGAGGAGCCTGGATTCGACCAGCTCAAGGAGGATATCCTAGCATGGGGACGTCAGAGCGGAATCAAAGTCGGTATTTTCTTTTTCGACTTCAGGAAGCTCGGCAAGGAGGAACTGCTGCTCACAAGCATCCAGACCACACTGCTGCGACGCGAGCTTGACTGGATCGGGACTCCGGACCTTGCTAAAGTAACTCCGATAATAGAAGATAAGAGCGACCTTTTTATCTCATTGATCGAGAACGGGAACTTTCCGATCGACTTCCTCAGCAAATGCGCAAAGGCCAGATTTAAAGTTGGAAGATATCCTTATGAAGGCCACGTCTTCAACATGGTATTCTCAGGCAGCCCGACAGCCGATCTTCGTTCAAACGCACGAGAAATATTTGCAAACATCATCGAATTCTTAGGCAAGATACAGAAATGAGCATCCTGAAATACATCAAGACAGCCATAAAGGGAGCCTGCATGGGAGCGGCCGATGTAATCCCCGGAGTATCCGGAGGCACTATCGCATTCATCATGGGCATCTATGACGAATTCGTAGGTTCCATCGCACGTATAGATTCACAGGCCGTGCATTTTCTTCTAAAAGGCAGATTCAAAGAGTTCTGGAAACATATCAACGGCGGATTCCTGCTTTCCATTGTGGCCGGTATCGGATTCAGCGTTGTTGCCCTTGCAGGACTGATGCAGAATCTCCTCAGCAACTATCCTATCCAGACATGGGCTTTCTTCTTCGGACTCATTGTGGCTTCGTCGATATTCATCCTGCGAGGCATTTCAGGCTGGAAGGTCCGTGAAGCGGCTTTTCTGATTCTTGGAGTTGTGATGGGAGTCGTTGTCTGCACCCTTTCGCCAACACAGACACCAGAGGCACTGTGGTTCATTTTTCTCAGCGGAGCCATCGCCATATGCGCAATGGTTCTGCCTGGCATATCGGGAAGTTTCATACTGCTCATCCTCGGCAAGTATCAGTATATAATGGGATGTATCTCCAACCTCGTTTCCGGAGTGGATTTCTGGGCAAACCTGACCATAATGGCTGTATTCCTTGCAGGAGCCGTAACCGGAATACTCGGATTCTCAAAGTTCCTCCACTGGCTGCTGGCACGTTGGCATAAGGAAACCCTTATCGTCCTGGCAGGATTCATCATCGGATCTCTTGTCAAGGTGTGGCCTTGGAGCAACGCCGAAGCCGCAGTACAGGCAGAAGCGGCAGGAAGCATGCTCTATGGTAGCGCCGCAGTATTTGCCCTGATAGGATTATCCCTCGTTACCGGCATCGAGATGGCAGGAAAGATTGTAGCAAGACAAAGCAAACAGGCATAATCCTTGGAATGCAGTCTGCCTACAAATTTAAAAGGCTGCATCATGAAACGATTCATCATTACCATCATAACCCTTGGAATGAACGTATCGTGCATCTACGACTATCCTTACGACAAGTTCTACCGTACTATCTGGAAAAGTTCAGAATCACAGTTCGAAAACTTCTATCTCGAATTCCTATGTGGAGAACGTATTTCAGCGCAGGCAAACGGCGCAATAGGTTCATACGGCCTATATGAATCTGACAGGATGAACGTCTGGTTCGAAGGTCTGACCCTCACCTATTCCACACAGACAGTCACAATTGTATCCGCGCAAAGGAAAGGCGACACTCTCTATCTGACCTGGCACAACGACATCGATCCGGACACACGTATCACTGAAATGTACAGGCTCAGACAGAAACCTGAACAATAATACGATAGAAGATAAAATTTATTGCAAATCCCAAAAAAAGCATTACCTTTGCATCCACTTTCGACATCAGGCCACGCCTGACACCGAAATGTAGGGACTGGTCCGGTAGCTCAGCTGGATAGAGCAACAGCCTTCTAAGCTGTGGGTCACAGGTTCGAATCCTGTCCGGATCACAACAAAGGCAATCTTCTAATAAGAAGGTTGCCTTTATGTATTTTCGCATTTTGCCAAAACCCTTTAATAAGTCCGGTCGATTTCATTCCCGGCCACAAAATTGGCTCAATATGTGGCCGACGACGCCCAAAATTCTATTTTGGCCACAAAAACGGCTCTATATGTGGCCGACATCTATATAAAAAGGAGCTACTACTGCAGCACGATGTTCTCTTCAATGAGATCCAGGAGATCATCGATATCCTCGTAGGACTTGGCTGTGGTGAGGACTGTAAGCAGTTTGCTTCCTGCAGCGGAATCTTCGTCTCCTATAGCTGCACAAATGAAATTGCAGGCAAGATTATCTTCAGTCTCAAGCTCAAATCCAAAAGCTGTCCTGCCGAGGAAATCATACTCACATACCGGACTTTCTTCCGGCTGCTGACCGGATTCTCCGAGAAGGTCAGCATATGTATCTTCTGCTTCGATCAAAGCATCTGAACCCTCCGGCATCGGGCCGTAACTTATAACCACCGACCTGGGATCTCCTGCTACCGCAGATATGTCCAGCATGGCACATTCCCTGCCGTCTGGTTCCGTGTACATTTCTGTATCTACATGCCATATTTCCGGCACCTGGATCTCCACTCCTCCGAAGCAGACCCTCATAAGCTTGATATCACTCATAATTAGCTCCATTAATGTTTAGTGGCGCAAAGCTACGACAAAAATGTATTATTTTACCTTTTTTCCGAATTAATTTATCTCACACGAAAGCGCGTACGCAAGTAACTTTACATTCATGCAAAAATTGCAGACCATAATCTTTAATAACACATCATTATGAAGAAAAAATTATTTTTTATGATGATTGCGCTGATATCGTGTTTCAGCATGACAGTGCATGCCCAAAAGGGCAGAATCATCAGCGGTAATGTTTCTGACGACGTCGCTCCACTTATAGGTGTGGGCGTAATGATTCAAGGTACAAATACCGGAGTCGTTACAGACAACGATGGAAACTACACAATCCAGAATGTAAAGCCGACAGACGTACTGGTATTCTCTTACATCGGCTATGCAACTGAAGAGATTGAAGTAGGAAAAAGTGCCACAATCAATGTGGTAATGAAAGCGGACGCACGTACCATCGACGACGCTGTCGTTGTGGCAGTAGGTTACGGTGACGTACGCCGCAGAGACCTCACCGGTTCTATCGGTAAGGCCAACGTCAGCGACATTGTCAAAATCCCGGTAACAAATGTTGAAGCAGCCCTCAACGGCCGCGTAGCAGGCGTGCAGGTTACATCTCAGGACGGTGGTCCTGGCGACAACTTCAACATCGTGATCCGTGGTGCCGGTTCCCTCACAGGAAGTACAGCTCCTCTTTACGTTGTTGACGGTTTCCCTCAGGAGACATCCACAATGAGCGCCCTCAACCCTAACGACATCGAGTCAATCGACATCCTCAAGGACGCTTCTGCAACTGCAATCTATGGAGCACGAGGTGCAAACGGTGTAGTTATCATCACTACCAAGAGAGGTGCATCAGGCAAGCCTACAGTAACATATAATGGTAACGTCACTTTCAGCACTGTGAAGAATGCGCCTGAAATGATGAACGCATATGAATTCGTAGCTCTCCAGCAGGAGCTCTATGATGAGGAGAAGTTCGCTGAGCAGTATTTTGCATGGGAATACAAGTCATTGGAAGACTACCTGAAAGCTCCTTCATATGATTGGCAGCAGTATATCTTCCGCGCTCCTGTAAGCCACAACCACCATGTATCCCTTAACGGATCGAACGGAGGCACCAAGTATGCATTATCACTCTCTTACAGCGACCAGCAGGGTGTAATCATCAATTCCGGAGTAAAGCGCTACCAGGGTAGAGTAAACCTCCAGCAGAAAGTCGGAGAGAAGTTTACCGTAGACTTTACAACCAACTACTCAACCAAAGTACAGGACGGCCCTACAGCATCTACCACTGAGACAGCTATGTCATCAGCCTATATGTATAGTGTATGGGGCTACAGACCTGTATCACCTAAGGGCACAGACCTTCTTGCCGCACCATTTGACGAATCAGTGAGCATGCAGGACGACTATCGTTTCAACCCTGTGCTTTCAGCAAGAAACGAATACAGACACAAGATTACCACAGACCTCCAGGCAAATGTCGGAGTGACATACGAAATCATCAAAGGCCTCAAGCTCAAGGTGATGGGAGGATACAGCCTGCGTGACTACACTAACAAGGAGTTCAACGGAAGAAACACAATTAGCGGAAACGAGCATCCGATGAATACCAGAAGTAAGGGTATCAATGCAAAGCTCTCGAACACAAAGACACAGAACTTCATCAACGAGAACACACTATCTTATTCTATCAACAAGAACAAGCATGGCTTCAACGCTCTGGTAGGTCTTTCATTCCAGAAGAGTTCTGCTTATATGCATTCAATCGTATCAGAGCATATTACAAACGAGTCTTACTGGATGGCCGGATTCGGCAAGAGCGAAGGTGACACAAAGCCGACAGTAACGTCTTCATTGGGAGAGAATGCCCTTATGTCATACTTCGGTCGTGTAAACTACAACTACGACTCACGCTACTATGCTACATTTACAATGCGTGCTGACGGATCCAGCAAGTTCGCACCAAAGAACCGCTGGGGCTACTTCCCTTCAGGATCAGTTGCATGGGCATTTGGAAGAGAAAGCTTTATTAAGGACAATCTTCCGTTCCTGACCAACGGTAAACTCCGTGCCAGCTACGGTCTGACAGGTAACAACCGTATCGGAAACTACGACTGGATGGCTCAGCTGGTAACAGGCAACATGACATACGGCAACGCCAACTACTATCCTTGGGACAGCACCGTTACAACTGCATACATCCTCGGAAACATGGCCAATGAGTCGCTGAAATGGGAGACCACAGAGCAGATGGACCTCGGTATCGACCTCGGATTCCTCGACGACAGGATCAACCTTACAGTAGACTACTATGTAAAGAATACCCGTGACCTTCTTCTCGATGCTAACATCTCAGCAAGCTCAGGATTCAGAACAGCTGTCATAAATGTAGGTCAGCTCAGAAACAGCGGATGGGAGTTCACCCTTGAGACCGTAAACATCAAGACTAAGGACTTCGAGTGGACCAGCAACTTCAACATCGCCTTCAATGAGAATAAGATCATGGCTCTCAACTCAGGCCAGACTGAGATGCAGTCTTTTGTAAAATGGGACAACAACTACAACAGCATGGTGGCATATGTAAGCCGCGTGGGAGAGGCTGCAGGTAGCATGTTCGGTTACATTTATGATGGCGTCTATACAGTTGAGGACTTCGACTACAATGCTGAAACAGGCGTATATACCCTTAAGGAGGGCATTCCAGCATATGTAGAATCAACACAGCCAGGTGACCCTAAGTACAGAAATACCAATGACGACAATGTGATCAATGAGGCTGACAGGGTTGTAATCGGTAACGGCCAGCCGCTTCACACCGGTGGTTTCACAAACAACTTCACATGGAAAGGATTCGACCTGAACATCTTCATGCAGTGGAGCTACGGAAACGACATCCTCAACGCAAACCGTCTGGTATTCGAGAACTGCGGAGGAAAGGCTAACCGCAACATGTTCAAGACATTCACAGACAGATGGTCTTTCGACAATCAGGACACAACTATGCCAAGGGCAAAAGCTCAGGGTGCTGCAGTATATAGCTCACGCTATGTAGAGGACGGATCATTCCTGAGACTCCGCAACATCACTTTGGGATATACCTTCCCTAAGAAGGCCCTCAAGAAGATGAAGATAAGCAATCTTAGACTGTATCTTGCTGCTGAGAATATCGCAACACTTACAAACTATTCAGGAATGGACCCTGAAGTATCCGTAAGACATAGCGTCCTTACTCCAGGATTCGACTGGTCGTCATATCCAAGAGCCTTCGGCGCTTCATTCGGTGTTAATGTAACATTCTAAAGAACGAGAAAATGAAAAAGACAATAATCAGCATTTCATTGGCTGTCGCGTCAATATTTTCAATCTGCTCATGCGAGGATTTCCTGAACACGACGCCATACGATTTCGACAACCCGGAGACATTCTACACAACAGAGAAAAACTGTAAAATGGCTCTTGCCGGAGTATATAGCGCTATCACTCAGGCAGGAACATACGGCAACCGCTATTCAGTTTACATCTCAGGCTGCGATGACATGTCATTCTGGACCCGCAAGGCTTCATCTACAGCATCAAGTGTATGCGGTAATGACCACACTCCTGCAAATGCAGATATATTTGAGGCTTGGGCCGATTTCTACACCGGCATCAATAGTGCAAACATCTTTATGAAAAAGATTGATGGTTCGGATTTGAGTGACGAGCTTAAGACCAAGTATAAGGGAGAGGCAAAATTCCTCCGTGCATTCTACCACTTCCTTCTTGTCCAGGGATGGTATGAAGTTCCTATCAGGACAGAATCCATCAATGACGTGAACAGTGCATCATTGGCAGCTACAAGTCACGCAGAAGCTCTGAAGTGGATCATCAAGGAAATGGAAGACTGCGTGGATATGGTGGATGACTCCGCATACGACAAGTCTCCTTCATATGTAAAGAAGAATACTGTAATGGGTATCCTCGCCAGAGTATATCTCTGGAGCGCAGGCTTTCCTAACAACGGAGGCAAGGCCGACTACGAAAAGGCCGCTTATTGGGCAAATGAGGTAAAGAAATCCGGAAAGCACCAGCTTAATCCTGATTTTGAAAGCCTTTGGAAAATGATGTGTGGAGACCAGTATGACGCGGTATACAATGAATCTATCTGGGAGGCAGAATTCTACGGTTCTCGCGGCGACGGAAACATGACTATGGGACGTATAGGTAACACATTGGGTAATCTCGACAAGACTACTACCGTATCCAGCGGCTTCTGCGCAGGAACATTACTCCTTTGGGACCTCTACAGTGCCGATGACCCTCGTAGGGATGTTACAATGTGTACATATTCTATAGATAAGAATGGCAAGCATGTGGCATGGAAGGACAACCAGATCATCAAGCGCACTTGCGGTAAGTTCAGAAGAGAATGGGAGCCTGCATATTCAAATGACAAGAACTGGACTCCTGAGAACTTCCCTCTCCTGCGTTACTCGGATGTACTCCTTATGCTTGCCGAGGCTGAGAACGAAGTTAATCAGGGCCCTACAGCTCTCGCTTACGAATGTATCAACCTCGTGCGCGCACGCGCCCTGCAGCCTGAGCTTACAGCAGGACTGGACTATGCGGCATTCAAGCAGGAAGTAATGGATGAAAGAGCACGTGAGCTTACCTTCGAGGCTCTCCGCAAATACGACCTGATCCGTTGGGGCATCTATTTAGACCGTATCAAGAATGACCTTGGAGCAGCTGTTAAGGACAAGCGTTGGAAGAATGGTACAGTTGAAACAAATAACGACGGCGGTGTATCTGCATTCATAAACAGAACCGCAGAAAAGCATCAGTTCCTCCCTATTCCTGAAAAGGAACTCGCAGTGAATCTGCTGCTTGAGCAGAACAAGTACTGGAAATAAACTTCCCTGATCATAAAACAAGACACCCCGGAAATCAATCCGGGGTGCTTTGTTTGTATAATGCTCTATTATTATTCGACCTTACCCTTTCGATAATTCAAAGGACGTACATGATAAAGGTCATTGAAGCACTTGGAGAAGTAGTTTGACGATGCAAATCCCGTTCTGTCTGCAATCTCAGCTATAGACAGCTCAGGATTGTTTTTCAGCATAAATGCAGCCTTCTTCAGGCGAAGAGTCATGATAAACTCATTCGGAGTCTGTCCTGTTATAGCCTTTATCTTTGCAAAAAGATTCGTACGGCTCATCGCCATCTCATGAGCAAACATGGTGATATTGAAGTCCGGATTATCCAGGTTCCTTTCTATAACCGAAGTAACCCTATCCATCATCTCCTTATCCAACGAATTAGTAGCCAATACTTTCGAGGACAGATCCGGCTGTCTGGAGAACTTCTCCTGAAGCATCTTTCTCGAATTGACCAGATTATTGCAACGAGAGACCAGAAGACGGGTGTCAAAAGGCTTGGCAATATAATCATCAGCACCCATAAGGACGCCCTCGATGTTATGCTCCACATCTACACGGGCAGTCAGAAGAACCACCGGAATGTGACATGTGGCGACATCAGTCTTGATTTTCCGGCACAGGTCGGTTCCATTCATCTTAGGCATAAGTACATCAGTCACAACGATATCCGGCAATTTGGACAAGCACTCCTCCCACGCCTGAGCACCATCAGAAGCAACGATCAGCTTGTAGAAGGGGGAAAAGATCTCCTCAAGAAGCTTTCTGACCGCCTCATTATCATCCACAACAAGCATCGTATATTCTTTACTTTCCTCATTTACGCTATCGTTCATATCATGCACCAAAGGCAGCGGGACACTTGAATCCTCCTTAACAGCAATCTGATCATCCGTAAAGTGGGAGTATCCCAATGGAAGAGTGACTTTAAAGGACGAACCCTTTCCCTCTATACTTTCTACCGATACCGTACCCTTATGAAGCTCTACTATACCTTTCACGATAGCCAGACCGATTCCAGTACCATCCTGAACCCTTGACTCAATCTTATCCACACGGTAGAACTGCTTGAATATATTTTCCTTCTCCTCCTGACTCATGCCACAACCGGTATCACTGACAGACAGCACCATGTCCGTTCCGGACAAGCCTACAAAGATGTTTATTGCCCCCCCGGTTCGGTATATTTGAGCGCATTGGCCAACAGATTCCTCAAGACTTTCTGGAACTGCGACTGATCGTACCATACTTCCAGACGATCCGACTCAGTCTCCATCGTTAGAGAGATATTACGCATTTTCGCATACTCCTCAAAGACAAGATAAAACTCCTTTACAAGTTTGATAATATCGTGCGGAGCGACCTTAATCTGCAGTTCGCCCTGCTCCTGCTTACGGAACTCCAGAAGTTCTGAAATAAGCTCCTTCAAATGCACGCTGTTCTTATAAATTGAAAGGACCTTATTATAAAGCGAAGGAGTGAACTCCTTACTATACATCAGATTCTCTATCTGGGATATTACAACAGTAAGAGGCGTACGTATCTCGTGTGAGATATTGGTAAAGAATCTAAGTTTTGACTGGTTAAGGATTTCAATATCATTATTCCTGCGTTTTTCATATTCAAGAGATTGGCGGAGTTTCAATCCTCTCTTATATGTCACCATAATCACATATATGAAGATCCCTACAACAAACGCCCAGATCAGGAATGCCCACCACCTGAAATACCATGGCGGCAAAATACGGATATTAAGAATTGCCGGAGACCACACCTCGTCCTCATCCAGAACTGAAACATTTCCATCCGTTCCAAACACATAGAGTCCTTCATGACACGTACCGGCCCAGATATTATTCTCCGAGTCCATATACATCCTGTTGGAGCAGACAGACGGCACGACGCACTTGCAAGAGCGGTCACTCTCATTATATTTCCATATTCCCTTCCCTTTTGTTCCGATCCATATTTCGCTGTCACGAAACACCATATCTGTGATAAGGGCAGGAAATCCCTTCTTCTTAATTGGCGTAAATTCTTCAGACTCGGCATTCCACTTCACAAGCATATTGCCATAGCATGCATAAAGTATCCCTTCATGGCAATTGATGGTACGGACATTCTCAATCGGCATCTTACTGGTGCTTCTCGTTGCGACATCCATGGAAATGACCCCTTCCTCGCAAAGCATCCAGATGAGTCCTTTCTTATCTCCTACTACGCGATAGACCTCTGAGTTCATTACCATTTCCATTTCATGGCCATCATATCTGCCAAGTCCTTTACGTGTAGCGAGCCAGATCAGTCCACTCTCGTCGACATATAAATCATTTACCTTTGACTGTGAAAAGCCTGTTCCTGCCGTCAGGTCAGAATATGAAATAGGTTGAGCCACTGCATTGCTACAGCTGAACAGTAAAACAAATGTCAGAACAACCGATCCAAAAATCTTTTTAGCCTCCATAAAAACACTAAATTTATAATACACAAAATTATACAACGGGCCTCCTCCTTAAAAGACGCGACAGAACGATTGTATTATTTTATATTTTGTTTGTATTATTTTATTCTATTTTTCCACACATTCTTAGCCACATTTACTAATTTAGCAAAGGTAAACAAAACATGCAAATGAAAAAGAAATTAGCGACCATTATAGCTGTCACAATTCTGGCTATGACACAGGTCTTTGCACATGGGGTTGAATACAACAGATTCTACCGTTTCGAATGTGAAGATGTACCGGCATCAATCTCTGTTCAGAGCGGCAGATTATCCATATCCGGCAAGCATTTCCGTGAAGGACAGCACTCTCTAAGGTGGGATTTCTCGGAAAAGAGCATGCTCTCAATCAAGCAGGACCTGATGTTTGAATATAAGGATTCTACCGGGAAGGACACTTATCTCTCTTCATTTGTATTCTGGATTTATAACGAAGAACCGTTCGATGGCAAAATGAAAGTAGAGTTTCTCAAGAGAGGAGAGAAATGCTCTTGGTTTGAGATTGGAATGGACTTCACCGGATGGAGAGGCGCATGCATCTCATATGAAAGAGATATGGAGGGCAGTCCGGTGAGCGGAATGGATGAAATCCGGATGAATGCCCCTGGGGATCATGGTACGATTTATATCGACCACCTGGTTACGGCTTCGAAGATTGACTCCAGATACCATTCTCCTGACGTCCACATACCATTTGTAAATAAGAACACGAAAAACCACTGGCTAATGGTATACAAGCATTCCCTGCTGCAAGCTGATATAGAACTTACCCCACTTACGGAGAACCAGATTGCTGACATGAAG
Source organism: Candidatus Cryptobacteroides sp. (assembly GCA_045127905.1). GTDB lineage: Bacteria > Bacteroidota > Bacteroidia > Bacteroidales > UBA932 > Cryptobacteroides. The sequence continues at coordinate 11,431 of JBGVQX010000059.1, read as the reverse complement.
GTAATATCAGAGCGTTTCAGGAGCACACTCTACGAGCCTAAGCCATTCACTCAGCAGAGAATGGAAAAACTCAGGAAAGACTTTGAGTTCTACAACATAAGCTACGACAGTAATGGCAATGTAACAGGACTTCCTATATTCATGGTACGTCATTCTGAGATCTACGAGAGGTTCTTCCCGAACTGGAGAAAGCAGATGTTCACAGAGAACGGCAACGAGTTCGAGCCGTTCTTCGATGTGATGAAGGCTGTGGCAATCGGTTATTGCGATGCCGAGGAGCTAAAGGATAAGGAAGAACTGAGGAAGATGTTCCTTTCCATGTATGACTACATCACCGACCTCGGAGTAGTGGTTGGAAGCAACTGGGGATACTGCCATCATTATGGTTATAACATCCGCGGACTCTACCCGGCATACTTCCTCATGAAGGACATCCTGGCTGAAGAAGGCAAACTGAAACAGGCCGGGGAGACGATGCGCTGGTATGCCATCACCAATGAAGTTTACCCTAAGCCGTCGGATAATGGCATTGTCATAGATTCGTTCAACACGCATATGGAAGGCAGGATCGCAAGCATCCTGATGATGGAAGATTGCCCTGAGAAGGTGAGGTATCTGCGGTCCTTCTCCCGTTGGCTGGACTATGGATGCAGGCCTTCTGACGGTCTGTCCGGGTCATTCAAGACTGACGGGACATGCTTCCATCACTGCAACCACTATCCGGCATATGCAACCGGCGGACTCGACGGAGCTGTCAATGCCCTCTACTGTCTTAGCGGGACCGGATTCAGAGTTTCAGAACTTGCACATGCAACTATAAAGAACGTACTCCTGACAATGAGGTTTTATTGCAATACTTACCAATGGCCTCTTGTACTGTCCGGGAGACACCCTAACGGAAAAAATAAGCTCAAACCGCTTCATTACGGGCTCATGGCCCAGTCAGGAACACCTGACGGATCGTCTACGATAGATATCGAAATGGCAAGAGCCTTCCTCAGACTGACAATACCTGCAAAGAAAAAGAGCAATTACGAAAAGAATCTTGCAAAAAAGTTTCTGGCAAGCGGCATTAAACCAGAAGAAGATCCTCAGGGAAGCAAGTCACTCGGATACGGATGCACACTTATCCATCGCCGAGACAACTGGATGGTCACTTTCAGGGGCCATAGCAGATATATCTGGAACACAGAGCAATATCTGAACGCCAATTTTTACGGACGTCACCTCGGATATGGAGCCATGGAAATTATGACAGGTCCGGAAGGATCACTTGTAACCCTCGCTACCAGCGGATGGAAAGAAAATGGTTTCGACTGGAATCGTATACCGGGTGCAACTTATATCCACCAACCGTTCGACAAGCTCAGGGCCAGAGTCTTGAATGTGGACACATTCTCAGGGTTTGAGGAAATGCTTTACTCTGACGAGGCTTTTGCCGGAGGACTTTCGTCAGAGGGTTGGAACGGCAACTTCGGAATGATCCTCCACGAGCATGATAAATACGACGGCAGCATGCGCGCTCGCAAGTCATACCATATCGTGGACAATCTGATTGTATGTCTCGGAAGCGATATAGAGAATACAGAGGAGGGACGGAACACAGAGACTGCCATATTCCAACTGTCTGCAGACACTGACGAGGACAAAGAGCATTGGAGCAACGTTTCCAGTTCGGACGTCACTTTCATAGACCGCAACGGCATAGGGTATTATATAGGCAAAAGTTCACGCGAAAGCTCAAAATTCATAGCTGCATACCCTCAAATAAGTGTCTGGGAGAGAAAGGAGGGCCAGTCGCAGGGTGACTGGGTATCCCTCGTACTCAACCATGGAAAAGCACCGAAAGGGGCAAAATACGAATATGCCGTAATGCCGGGAACTGATAGAAAATCACTGGAAAGATTCTCACGCAAGCCTTCGTATAAGGTTCTCAGACATGACAGAAAAGCACATATCGTGGAGTTTGAGGAAGGCATAAATTCATACGTATTCTTCGAAAAACCTGACTTCAAGCTCGACGGTATGATATGCCGCGTCGACACTTCATGTCTGGTGATGACCACGCATAAAAAGGACCATGTGAATCTTACTGTCGCACAACCTGACCTTGCTCTCTACAGAGGAGCAAGCGACGAGTTATTCGACCATGAGGGAAAAAGAGTTGAGAGAAGCATCTATTCCAGACCGTGGAAAGACAGTCCAAGCCTTGAAATTCCGGTGAACGTAACAATCAAGGGGCTTTGGGAAATCAAAGAGACTTCAGAGTATGTATCCGCACGTCTAGAAGACGGCAACACCATCATCACGGTACAATGCTCGGAAGCCAAGAGTTATGATATACCGCTTAAAAAAATGAAATAAGACATGAAGAAGATCAATATCTCAGTCAAAGGAATCGCCTCGCTCTCTCTGATGACAGGAGCGACACTAGGACTTGGAGCATGCAAGGAGAACGAGCGTCCCAACTTCCTTATCATTCTCGCGGATGACTTCGGTGGAATGGATACCGGAGCATGCGGAAGCACATATTACGAGACCCCTAACATCGACCGCATCGCGGCTGAAGGCATCCACTTCACCGACGGATATGCGGCTTGTAACGTGTCCAGTCCCACCAGAGCATCATTGATGACCGGAATGTATACCCCATGTCACGGAATTACCGACTGGATCGGCTCTCCTTCCGGAGAAGCATGGCGCAAGAAGGGATGGCACAATATGATGCTTCCTCCGGACTACGAGCACAACCTCGACACCGAGAAGTTCCTATGCCTTCCGCAGGCTCTCAAGGATGCCGGATACAGCACCTTCATGGCAGGCAAATGGCATCTCGGAGATCAGACCACTCCGGAAATGGCAGGTTTCGAAATAAATAAGGGCGGATATCATGCGGGACAGCCTAAGGGAGGATACTTCTCCCCTTATCAGAACCCTAAACTGGAGGATGGTCCTGATGGCGAGAACCTTTCAATGCGTTTAGCACATGAAACCAATGCATTTATCGAAGATCATTTAAAGAAGAACGGCAGCAAGAAGCCTTTCATGGCATATCTTTCATTCTATGCCACCCACACACCGGTGGAAACGACCAAGGAGAACTGGGAATACTTCCGACAGAAAGCCGTAGACAACCCTGTGACAGACCGGGAGGCATTCAAGCTGGACGGCAACTGGACAGTGGCACAGATACAGGACAATCCACTTTACGCGGGCCTGGTAAGACAGATGGACGATGCGGTAGGTTGCGTGACACGCAGACTCAAGGAGCTTGGAGTCGATAAAAACACCATTGTAATCTTTATGTCAGACAACGGAGGATTCGCCTCTTTGGGGTGGTTCTCTACCGCAAACTACCCTTACAGAGGAGGAAAGTCATATCAGTGGGAAGGCGGTACACGTATTCCGTTCTTTATCTACGCACCTATGGCAAAGGATAACGGGCGCAAATGTCTGACACCGGTAAACACCGTTGATATCTACCCTACTCTCTTGGACTATGCACAGGTAGAATGTCCTGATGTGGACGGAGTTTCCCTAAGGCCTATCATCGAAGGCAGTGACATAGAGGAACGTCCTCTCTTCTGGCACTACCCACATTATGGAGGATCTGGCGGAGATCCTACTTCAATCATCAGAGACGGAGACTGGAAGCTCATCTACTACCACGAAGACAGTCACTGCGAGCTTTACAACCTCAGAGAAGATATGATGGAGCAACATAACGTCATCTCCGACAATGCATCAATGGCAGAAGAGATGAAGAATACGCTTCTGCAATGGCTCAAGGACAGCGGGGCAAAGATGCCGGTACCGGATCCGGAATATTCTCCTGAGGAGAGACAGAAGTTCCTTGTAAAAGAGCGCAAGAAGATACTTGACGAGCAGAACAGGAAAAGGGATGCCAGACTCAAGGACGACTACCAGCCGAACAAGACCTGGTGGGGCAGCCAGGCAATAGACGACTAGGAACTAAGACCTGACAATATACAAAAACCTCCGGCAGCTTGTTGAAAGCCATGCCGGAGGTTTCAGATTATAATCAATAGCATTACTCCACTACCACAACGGTGGTGTCTGCTGCGACTTCGACTTCCATAACTTCTTCAACGATCTCAGTCTTCTCGAACCAAGGAAGCGGCGAAGGGAGGCCTGCCCATGCAAAGAGATTTCCAAGCCAGAGGCCAACAAGCACAACTGCTACGCTTGCAATGGAGATGCACCATTTCTTCCATGGAGCGAGTCCTTTTCTTGCATATGGGTCCTTAAGCTTTAGCTTCGGATATTTCGCTACATCCGTAAGGGTCTCTCCAAAAGGAATGCTGATCTTGGATGCCGCATTTACAGCCCAACCGTTCGCATTGAGGAGAGGAGCGATATTGCGGCGACGGAGCTTAAGCCATGCCATCACCATTGCTGGACCTGAAATCACAAGCAGAACTCCTACGAATGCGAGTATCACCTGCCACCATGCAAGGGCGAAGATGCCTTTTGCAAGAGCAGCGAGAGCCGATCCTATCATGCCCAAAGCCATACCTAAGGCAGCAAAGATACCTGCAAATTTTCCTATATCGAAGGCCTGAGGAGCTGCAGGAGCATTGCCGTCTGCCGGAGCGGCCTTAGGAGCAGCGTTAATCTTCGCCGTAGCTTCACTCATGATCTTTGCATCCTTATCCGCTGCACTCTTGCTTATGAGGTTTTCAATAGCAGTAGCCATCCTGCTGTAAGGAGACCAGAACGATTGGGCGATGCTGATAGGATTGTCTATAATCTTAGTAATGACTGCATCCCATTCTACGCCGGCATTATCATAATAGATTGCATTCTTGCCTACCATCAGGTCACCCACATCACCCACGGTCACTGCAGCAACGATGGAAATCTTGCCGGCCTGGGTCTTTGTGGTGCAATCGCAGTAAACCAGATACATTCCGCTCGAAGGAGCCATAGAGTTATGCTTGCCGGCATCGGCCACAGGCATACAGAAATGGCATTCCCTTTGGTCGATTATGAGCCTTCCGCACTGGAATATAGCCTTTTCCTTCTTGTTATAGAAGTCCTGAAGTGTAACAAAGTTTCTGAGCAGACGGTAGAAGTCGCGATACACATAGAGGAACTTGGTCACAGTGTCGATATTCTCGGCTTCTTCCTTAAGAGCAGCATCCTGAGCCACAAGTGCAAGGAGAGCATCCTTGCGGTTCTGCTCGAGGAGAGTCTTCACAGTTTCAAGGCCAAGTCCTTCCACTGCTGCACCCGCTTTAGCAGCCTTCCATGAGGTATATGCTGCAAACTTCGATCCGATGGCAGCCCAGTCGGCCTCTGTAATAACCTTGGCCTCAGGAGCGACGGCGATTGCCTTCAATGTCTCGAACTGAGCAGCCCATGCAGGATTCACCGGCTCCGAGAGATCAATCTCAGCCTTTCCTGTCACACGTGCTATCGGATAAGAAGCGATCTCATCAGTCTTGCCTGTAAGGTTTTCTGCACTGATTGCCTGAATGCTTGCAGTCTGCACATCAAGAGATGCCGTGCTGTCAGGAGAGAAAGCAGCAAGCTTAGAACGCACGAAGAAGTCCTTCACCTTAGCGTCAAGAGCATTGTATGCTGCAATGGCTGCATCTGTCTTGTCTCCGTAAGGAGCTTCCACAGCAGCCTCGTTCCATGCCACATAATCCGCAAGAGCCTTATAAAATGCCTCAACAAGGTCGGCATTGACTCCCATTGCTCCGCTTCTGTCAGCCACACCACCAAGACATGTCACCGCCGCAGCTATGGCAGCCTTGTCTGCATCATCTTCAGCTGTAACCTCAGTGATGACACCATCTCCGTTGAAACGGGTCTTGGCAAAGATAGCAGCATTGTCGGCTGTATCTGCTATAGAAATCACCGTACCCTCCTTGCCGAGGTTTGTAAGAATCTGCTTTGCGGAATTATATAGTTTCATTCCGGCATCAGAGCCGGTATTGATCTGTTCTATATCGATGCTGTCCTTGCCTCCCAGAAGAAGGTCGGCATCCTTCAGAAGTCCGGTAATCCATTTGGATGTGCAGATGACATCATTGATACGAAGTTTCCCATCAGAGTCACAATCCATGTATGAGAGGCTCTTCTCGTCGATCTCCAGTCCCTTTACCGGACAAGAAAGAACAGTCCACATCTTAGGGTCAAGTTCAGCCAGGTGAACGATATCCTCTCCCCTTGTGATCTTCACACGTGAGGTACCTCCGATATTATCGAAGTCCCACTTGTACTTTTTGTCTTTGGTCAGTAGTGCCATATTTAAAATGATTAATTATCCGTCGATTTTACGAAATCATGCGAATTTAATCATTTTTTTTGATTCTACATCTTCTGGACATCCTGTACTCCGTTGCGAGTCATTGTAATACGGAAATGATGGTATTCGACGGCACCGTCGTGCTGAAGCTGGAAGACTATATTGACATAGTATATCTTCTGAACATCTATGCAGCGGATGTTTCCCTCCTCATCAACCATATCCACGGGCACCTGAGGGTTGTCCATCTTCTGTGTGAAGCGGGTCAGGTGGAGGCGCATTATTTCATTGACGCCGCGCATAGGGTACTCGTCCACCGATTTCAGAACCACATCATCGATAGTCAGATGCTTTCGGTAAAGGAGGATTTTTTCATCAAATACGCGAGGCTCATCCTCCACAGATGACGCATTATTCCTCAAGGCCATCACCTCCTGAGGGGTGCGCGACATGGAAATGAAGTCGAATCCTTCCTTCATCTGTCCCACCTTGGTCTTTCCGATCACGATGCTGGCCTTCTTGTCGTAGTATTTATTGCCGAGCCTGTGCGCGAAATAGTAGCGCAAAAGGTCCTTGATACGGTCCTTGAGCATGTAGCTGACCACAAGGACCACGAAAAGAGGCCATGTGATGTTGCCGTATTTCATCTGACTGTACCAGCCTACGGCAGTAGCGAAAATCATCGCCACACCTGCAGCGATGCTGTAATATATCTGCTGCACGGCCACTCCGTCCTTTTTCTTGTCCAGACGGATATAAAGTTCACTCTCGATGAACTTCTTGAGCATTCCGTGGTGATATACAAGCTGCCGGTCATGCTCGGGCTTATTCCTCAGGGTTCCGTAACCATTGTCAACCTTGTAGCGCCTTTCGGACATAATCAGGTCCATGAAACTCTTGCGCACATCAGCATATGCCTCCGGATTCATGGACGAGTCGATATCACGGATTATCCTTGTGGTCCTAAGCTCTACCACATGGCTCATAAACTCGTCACATAGACGGAAGTAGCTGCGGGTCTTGTCTGAGACTGTCGGAACATCTATAATCTGATACAACGCACGGAATTTCTGCAGGATTTCCGAGGACGACTGCACATAATCCTCAACCAGATAACCAGCCGAGTCAAGCGAACGGGCCGAACGGATATGGGCCGCCTGATCACGGAGAGCACTCTTGAAGATGGCGGCAAACATCTTGAGGTGATACTCATAGGCATCCAGATCGGCCTGCTGATGACTGCCGACCACCTTTTCCAAAGCTTGACGAAGAATAGTCAACGGCTTGGAAGTATCCTGAGCTATATCGCGCAGGAGATAGACCGGAGTAATCAGACGGACATTGGACTTGATATCGCGATAGAACTGCTTTTTTCCGTAGTTCTCAGGATTGATATCCAGACTATTGGGCACAAATATCCATGCGTTCACGGAGAAGTCGTCGCGAACTCCGTCTTCGCAGCAATCGAATCCGAATTTGAACTCTACGGAGAAGTTATCGTGTTTCTTTGCCTGTATAGATATCATTACATCAATATTGTTCAAAAGATTGCCACGGGCATGCAACCCTCGCAATGACGCAGACAATTACCCATATGCTCACAAGAGCACTCTCATCATTTCGAGGAAGGCGAAGCCTGACGTGGCAATCTCATACGTTAAAACAATCCAGGTGTATAACCCAGCCAATGGAGGACGGTCTCACCCCAGACAATTATCATAATCCATGCTATGAGCATCATGGTGATTCCGAACTTAAAGGTATCGCTCCAGCTATACTGGTTGGTTGTATATAGCAGCGCTGCCGGTTTGCTGTTGAAAGGCAGCACGTAAACATGTTCAATCAGGAGGGAAACCGGAATGGCAAGGCTCATCACCTCGAATCCGTATTTCTGTGCAATACCGATTGCTATCGGTACAAATATCATTGTTCTGATGGTCTTGGACTGGAACAGCAGACCGCTGAACAGCATCATACCTGTCAAAAGGAGATAGAACACCCAGAACGGTGTGTCCGCAGCCACACCCATCGCACTGAAGGCAGAGTCCACCAGAGTGTTAGGAATGCCTGTCACATTGAGTCCCACTCCGATTGCATATGCGCCGGCCGAGAAGAGCATCAGGTGCCATGGAATATCCACATCGTTCCACTTCACGACACCTATCTTCGGAAGGAGCGCGATTACTGCACCGATGAAAGCGACAGTCGTGGCATCTATTCCATGCAGTTTGTCAGTAGCCCACAGAATAAGGACTCCGACAAAGATAAATACCGCCTTATATTCATCCAGCGTCATTTTTCCCATTGCGGCAAGTTCCTCCTTCAGACGGTCCATACCACCTTCAATGCTTGGCTTGGACTCCTCCTTGCTGATAGGGAATATGATTTTGGTACCCACGATCCAGCCTATGAGAAGAAGGATGAGGGCAAGAGGGAAGGATATCCAGAGACGGTCAGAATATCCATATCCTGTATCTCCGGTAGCGCCTATGATCAGCGAATATGCCAGAAGGCTGGCTCCCGAGCCGGTAAGGAATGCACTTGCACCCACATTCACCTGGAAAAGGTTCTGGAGCACGAGGTTACGTCCGAAGTTGTTTCGATGTCCGTTCGATGCGCCGTAGATCGCAGCAACAGTCATGAATATAGGCAGAAGGATTGCAGCCTTGACTGTGGTCGCCGAAATGAAGGCCGAGAGAATCAGGTTGATGACTATGAAGCTCAGGAATATACCTGTAGCACTTTTGCCAAAGCGTATTATGAACCAGAGGGCAAGACGCTTGGCCACCTTTGTCTTCACCAGCATGCTTGCAAGGATGAAGGAAAGGATATTGAGCCACATCACAGGATGGCCGAGCTGGGCAAAGGCCTCCTTCTGGGAAGTGACTCCTGTGAGCACTATGCCGAGGATGACGAACAAAGATGTGAGGTAATTCGGAATGGCTTCGGTTATCCATAGGATGATTGAAGCTACGAATATCGCCAGCATGGCATAATTGGCGCGCAGAAACTCTGCATCACCGATCTTTGCCAGGTTCTTCGCGGCTTTCTCCGGAAGACTGTCGAAATTCATATTCTCCAGGAACGGTATCTTGAAGACCCAGAAGATCAGGATGAATGACAATATGGCAAGCGGAGCACCCAGACGGGCCATCCACTTCTCAAAATTGGTCTTCTCCATCTTCGGGAGTTTCTCCAACTTGTAATTGTTCATATCCAGCGGGTCGAATGCCTGCTCCTGTTCCAGTTCGGTATTCTTGTCAGTCATAGTGTGGTCGGTTTGGTTTTAAAGATTTCTCGACTCGGCCTGCAGCCTCGCTCGAAATGACAGTCAGAACGGTCGGGATGACAGTCGGAACGGTCGGGATGACGGTCGGAGACTGTCATTTCGAGCGAACGAAGTGAGTCGAGAAATCTTCAGTATAATTATTTAGCCCAATTCTTATATGGGTTCTTCATAAGCATAGAGTTGTAGTACTTCACATCTCCGGTAACCTCCTCACCGAGCCATTCAGGCTTTACAAAAGCCTCATCCTCGGAAGAGAGTTCCACTTCAGCCACTGTGAGGCCTTCGTTGTCACCGTAGAATTCGTCCACCTCATATGTATGCTCGCCGGCCTCGACGAGATAACGTGTCTTGTCGATCACGCCTGGCTCGCAGATCTTCAGAAGTTCCTGTACTTCTGCTACAGGGATTTCCTTCTCCCACTCGAAACGGCTTGCACCGCTCTCGGAGCCGATACCCTTGATGGTGATGAATCCCTTCTCACCCTTTACGCGTACGCGTACAGTGCGCTCAGGAACAGAACTGAGATAACCCTGAGTGATGCGGGTTGCCTTCTTTGCAAACGGCTTGAAGTCGCCTGCAACCAAGAATTTTCTTTCGATTTCCTGTGCCATGATATTACTCGTTTGCAAGTGGTTTGTCAGACATACCGATCACGCGCTTGATAGCCTGGAGGTAGTTGATGTTCTCAACACCCTCAAGACCGCAGTCAGCGATGGTCTTCTTGATATCCTCGATCTCAGTAGACTCTGAGTTGATGGTAACTACCTTTGCACCGTTGATGAGAACGTTACCTACCTCGCAGATGGTATTGTTCACCATGTAGCCGAAACGCTGCTTGTGCACGCGTACAGCCGCAAGATCAGGGTTAGCCTTCACCATAGCGATGAACTCGTCATATGTGTACTCATCCTTGTCAAGAGCAGGCATCTCCACCATGAATGCAGGGAATACCTCCTTCTCGAGAACAGCACGTGAGATTGGGAACTCTCCCTTCATGAGAGGATTCCACTGCTCGAGGCCGTCAACTGTCTGGACATAAGTCTTGATGTCCATCTTTCCGTTGCGGATCTTGGTGTTGTTTATGTCGTTCTTGCTTGAGATGATGTAGATCTCGTCGCTTTCGCGCTCCCATACCTTTTCTGGTACAGGAACGGAAAGACGAGCCATTCTCTTATGTGCCTCGCAGAAGCACTGTCCGAAAGAGCGGAACTCGAAGCGTGGCTTCGAAATCTCACCTATTTTCAATTCTGCCATTTATAGTTGGATTTATATCCCCGGCCGGGCCGGGGATGACGTTAAATATCTGGTACGACGTCGGAACAAGCCATTAGAACGCTACCTGGAAACGGAGAGCAAGCATCTGATAGTCTACACCCTGCTGCATGCCTGTAGCCTTGATCTCATTTGCCTTCTTTGTTGGCTTACCCTTTTCATTTACGCCGGTATAGAATTTACCCTTATCAACACCCTTGCCGTTGGCGTATTTATCCTGATCGATATAAGAGTAATTAAGAACGATCTTCACATTCTTTGTAGGATAGTAGTTAAGTCCGAACTCATACATATTTGCCTTACCGCCCATAAGACCGGATGCGATCTTACCATTATCACCGATAATACCGTCATTGAGGTCCATAGTCTGGAAACGGAGAGCGAGTTCGAGGTCACCCCATTCCTTTCCAGCTGTAGCACGGTTGTACTTTGCTCCGTCTGAATCATAGTACTGCTTGCCGCCAAAGAGGAGGTAAGAAGCCTGTACATACCAACCGTCACCTGTGAAAGTCTTGAAGCCGGCATCACCATAGTAAGCCTTATTTACTGCCGGATTCATATGAGCTGTACGGGTAATATAAGCAGCCTCACAA
>JBGVQX010000058.1:0-5342 GCA_045127905.1 Candidatus Cryptobacteroides sp. | reverse complement strand
TAGTTATAATCCAGAGTAGCCATAAAGCCCTTAGGTATCTTGAATGTGTTTCCGAACCCCACAAATGGAATCGGCTTGCCAAGTTCCGCTGCCTTTCCAAGATAATCTATTTCCAGCCACTGTTTCTGTACTCCGACATTCAGTCTCGGATACCAGAATGCTATTGTAGGAGAAGCCGACAGCATAGCCTGTACTCTCGGAATGTTCCTGCCATAGTTAGTATAGTGCAGCATTATTATGTTCTCAAGATCCTCTGGTGCTGTTCCCCAGTGCAGAATCTTTCTTTGCTCCACCTGATAACTTGCGGAGAACTGAAGAAACTTCCAAACGGCAGCAAATGATAAATCGTGATTGATCTCAGGCACAAGGTAAGGATTTCCCTTTGTGTAACTATATCTGTCAATATACTGGATGGCATTTGTCAGATTCCGATATGAAGGTCTCGATGTCTTTACCGCATAACTGAGCTGGAACTGAAACTTACCGGCCTGAGCATTGAATGATGCATTAGGATAGAAATTACTGTAGGTACGGCTCTGATCTTCCTGAAGAATGTCGTTTTCGTAATAATTGAATGAAAGGTATTCATACCTTACTCCTGCTGATATGCTTCCGAATTTCAAAGGATACATATATTCCACAAAGGCATTGGCGTTGTCTTCCTGAATTGTCGTAAACGCATCCGGCACATAACCCTCCGCATTCATATACTCATCATCCCGATGGGTATATGTGTATTCCGTGCCGGCAGTAAGGCTGCCACCGAACAAAGGATATGTAAGTATAAGTTTTGAGGCATATAGCCTGTTGCGAGTATCACTGACAGTATTCACTACTCTGTTATCCTGCATTTCGCTCAACTCATCATATTTCTGCCTTTCAACATTTCTGCTGTCGTGAAAATCTGCGTTAAAATCTATATTGAGTTTGCCGACGGTACCATTGTAATACATATTCACATAATGTGTCGGTGTGATGTCACCCTCTCCCTGTGATAATGTATGGGTGTTGTCATCAAGAACTCCACCTATGGTAGCCATAGTGTAAGTGTCATTATTCGATGCAGTCAGTAAGTCCATATATGGTCTGTACTGCAATCCGATAGAATGATTTTCATTGAACTGATAATTGAACCCCAATGCTGTGGTCAATCCGTAATCCTTGCCGGAGAAATACGCATCCTGCTTCAATACCAACGGTGACGATGAGTGAAGGCTCTGCACGATTTCAGTATCCTGATAATACTCTGACTGGTTGAAACTCAAAGTGCCGAAAAGGTCGAATCCTTTATGTCTGTAGTTCATATTAAGAGTCTCATACAAGTCAGTGTTTTCTGACTGATACCAGGTGGAGCGAAGATTGAATCCGAATCCGTCACCCTCTCTCTTGATCGTCTTGATCCTGATGACGGCCTTCACAGTTGCATCGTACCTTGCACCGGGATTATGCACCACATCGACACTCTTGATGTCGCTGGAGTTAAGAATTTCGAGCTCGGAGTTATTTCTGACAAGACGGCCGTTGATATATATGATCGGCGCTCCTTTGCCGAACACCTCGATACCATCTTCCTTTTGGATCACTCCCGGCAACATTCTAAGCACGTCGTTGGCAGAACCGGCATCTGCAAGCACACTGTTCTCAATATTCGTGACAAATGCATCTCCGACTATTTCAGTCTTTGGCAGCACAGCCTTCACAACAACCTTGTCAAGCATTTCTGTATCAGGTTCCATCCTTATGACCCCGAAATCATTGCCTTTCATAGATATAAATTGCGTCCTGTAACTGACGAATGATACCTGAAGAATCGAGACTTCAGGATGTGCGGATATCACGAATAATCCGCAAGTGTCTGTGACAGTGCCAGCAATAAAAGTAGAGTCTGCTTTATGTAAAACCACATTTGCAAATGCAAGCGGCTCATTATTCTCATCAACCACCTTACCGGTTATTGTTTGAGCAAGTGCGTTGTGGCAGATAGATAGAAATAGAGTAGCCACAATTAACTTTAATACTGTTTTATGTATCATCATAACAACTGATTTTGTTGCAAAGTTACGTGGAAAGTCATTTATATCTACCTTATGATAAAACTTTCTCAGACTGCAACCCCTTTTGTAACTTATTGATTATGCATTAGTTGCAAATACGTAAAAATATAAAAGTTTATATCGTGGTCCTGATGACTTTATATGATGGGTGCAAACTGGAATTCAACGAGAAAAAAACATTACCTTTACGGAAAAGAAACATTATGCGGATATACTTATTCATACTCATATCTTTTCTGGTCAGTTGCACGAATCATCTGACTAAGTCCGACTATGAACAAATATTGGATGCGGCTGAGACCTTACTTAATGAAGGAGAATCATTAAGTGAGGAAACATCTCTCTGCGAAGCATTGGAGTATTACCGTAATCTGGAGCCGAAGGACTCGACACGATTAACTCAAGCAACTATCCTTACAGCATACCATTATTGGTGGAGAGGAGACAAGACGCAAGCATTTCAGTTATTGGAGGCTCTTGCCGAGACTGACAATAGCGCTTTAGAGGTATTGTACGATTTGGCATCGAAAGACTACGATTTCGAGGCTGCGTATGGCTATATGTGTCGGATGCTGCAAGATGAAAGTGCCAGAAATTTAGATAACCTTCATTCATTGGCAACGCTATACTTCTATATGGACAGGAAGGATGACTGCATACGCTTGTTTGAAGAACTGCCACAATATATAAAGACATCCAGAGATTCCGTCCGTTATTTTGAGAGAATCCTTCCCAATCACGCAGACATCATAAGTGAGTTCGGGAATTATGAGAAGGCTATAGAACTTCAGGAAACAGTTGTGAACCACTTTATCGGTCAGGATAACTGGTGGGTTGCAAAAGCATACCTGTCTCTTGCGCGCTACTATATATTGCAAGGAAATCTGGAACAGGCAGAACGCCACATTCAGTTATGCGAGGAATATTCAGATGAATACTTTACAAGCAACTTGTCGGCAGCAATACATATGCAGGCTGTTAAAAGTATTCTCTTTTATGCCAAATATAATCGTTTTGACCTGAAAGAGTGGGCTTTGTTAAGCAATCAGATTGACGAGAACTCCAGAATGAAGCAATATGTAAACAATGCCAAAGAGGAAAATATCAGGAATCTCAACGAGCGCAACCTCAAACTGACTATCGAGAAGCAGCGCACCCAGATCATCCTTACCTATGTTGGATTGGCTTTACTGCTGATGATAGCAGTATCTGTATTCTATTACCGCAGAAAGAAGCATCAGATCATCGAGAAGGAGGAAGAACTGGAAGCCTTGCGCCAACTGGTCAGCGAATCGCAGATGAATACCGAGCAGAAGGATGACCGTTTCTTCAAAAGAATAGTGCTCCAGCAGCTGGGAGTCATACGAATGGCAGCATCAAACCCTACCACAGCCAATCAGGAACTCCTGAAGAGGATGAAGGAGATCACCAGTCAGGAAGTCAATGTAGATGCCCTCCTGAACTGGACAGACCTCTATCAGACAATGGACTATATCTATGACGGATTCTACACATCACTTGTTGAAAGATTCGGAAACATCCTGAATGAAAAGGAAATACAACTGTGCTGCCTCCTAAAGGCCAACTTCTCTACCAAGGAAATCAGCGTAGTGACCCAGCAGTCCGTCCGCACAGTCTACCAGCGCAAGAGCACCATCCGTCAGACCCTCAATATGCCGGAAGGAGAAGACATCGCATCATTCCTGACCAAATAACTCCGGCCACAAGACTTCCACTCTCTGCCCTGATTCACTTCACCGGCTCCGCCTTGATATAATATATCCACCTACCTTCGCCATAATCATACTTAATCAAAGCAACGACAGACTTGTTGTCATTCCATAAGAACAGAGGAGTATCCTTCTCATCTGCTGAAGCAAACAGTTCTGCATATTTAGTGTTCACTTCGGAACTCTCGCTATACGTTGGCTCCTTATAGAACTTTACGACATAATTGTATAACCACGTCTTCACACCTTCTACATTCATACCCTTATCCATTGTTACGATGGCATAAGGAACTTCTCCGACAAATCCTGTCCTACTTGTAAGGCAGAGTTCCGGAATAATGAAATTATTATAAGGGACCGTTCCGATGGCCGCATCTGAAATATCATCCCAATCATACATCAGGAAATCCTTGTCATTTGTCAGATTGACCTCAATGGCATCAGTATAGATCACTTCATTATTCTTGTATGCCTGGATCCTGCATAAGCAACCTTCCGGAAGATAGAAATAATGATCCCAGCCGGCAATCAGTTCAGAGTGGCCTTTCTCATCATAATACACCTTACGGCTTCCTTCCTCTCCCATAACGCTGAATACAAGAGAATCGCACAGCTGCGACAGACTCCAGTTCATATAATCGTCACCCTCAAGATAGAAATGCACAGGCTCAAATATGTTTGCAGTATGTGTGTTCAGACTGGCACCTTTGATCTCCAGAGTAGGGAACTTCGGCTCCGATGGTGCTGAAGTCTCTTTTGTTATGGTAATCCTATGATTTTCGGTCTTCACACCATTCACGACATAATGCCTCTTGATGTCATATCCGCCGTTCATTGTGGTCCTGCAGTCGTTATATATCACGATAGTATCGAATGTGCCGTCGCCCCAGTTGATGACAAACTCATCGTTCATATCGTGAGTTCCGTCAAGTTCACCGAAATACAACATAGTGCCCAGATCTCGGCCAGTTACCTTGAAACCATAGAAATGTGGCATATACGCTCTTGTCGACACATCCTTCTGCAATTCGTAAGTCTCAGCCTTGAATGTGGCTGTGACGTTCTTTCCGTCAAGCCATCCATAATCCAGAAGATTATTTCCCTCGGCATCCTTCACGAATATCTCCAAGGTAACAGGCATAGCATCAGCATCCACTCCGATGTTCTCGCAGGAAGTAATAACTGAATAAATTGCAATCAGAAGAAAAAATATAATCCTTTTCATCATTTTCTCTTGAAATGTTTATAATCACTGCCGTTTGAGCCAGGGGTATAAGTTGTGCCGACCTTCTGCCAGGACATCTCCTTGCCATCAAGTTCAGTGATGGTGTAACTTGGGCTATGTGCGCTGTCAGTAGCAGCAGTATTCAAGGTAATCACATTGCCGTCGAGAGTATATTCATGTGTCCTTGTCACTTCATTGCCGGACAATGCATCATACGCATACACCTGATATGTTCCGTCTGCCTTGAATGTATATTCCACAGTGCCGTCCATAACAAAGTTCGGATCATCATAACACTCGCTCCAAGTCCCGATGATCTTCGATGTATCTACA
>JBGVQX010000057.1:0-36073 GCA_045127905.1 Candidatus Cryptobacteroides sp. | reverse complement strand
TCCACAAACGCATCTGCGGAGTCTTTCAATGCCAAGATCAAATCGTTCAGGGCACAACTTAGAGGTATACGAGATGTAAAGTACTTCCTCTTCAGACTAAAGAACATCTATGCTTAAACACAGGGTTTTACCCTTGAGCCCATGCCTTATTAATGGAGTGAGATTTTCGTCAAGTCCAGAAGAGATACCCCGACAGAATTGGCCAGGAACATACTTTCAAACCACCGAAAGTAGTTTTAGTATCAAGTATTCCAGAGAATTGAAATCGGATGATGCTAGTGCCAGGTTGGTCATCGATTTGAAAATCGACGAGGTGTTTGAGATAGATAAGATGTATGAATGCTCTGGTGCAATCACGGTAGGGGAAACCAAATATGTAATGACAAGAGGTTGGATAAAATTCCGCGACTACTATAGCAATGGGAACTCAGCAGCTAACTCATATATCTCAGCTGCTTTTGAATTTTCCGCTGAGTCTGAAGATGGCAATATAGTAGAAGTTACAGAGGGTACATTTGAAGAATTATGGGTTAACCATTATTACTAGTATGAAGAGATTTATTGTAATTATAGGATGCATACTGCTATCTCTGACCTCATGTGAAAAAATGAAGCTAGAGGAACAGATGAGAGCTAATAAATCATATGTCTCGATATATATTGATAATGTAGAATACAGATCTAAGGAAATGAATGACCTACAGTATTCTGTGCGCTCTAGCTCCCAATTGCTTGATATGTATGAGGGTTCATTCATATTGGATGTTGAATACCAGATGACAGCAAAATCCGGCAACACAGTTGTACTGAATATCAGGTTGAAGGATAATCAACCCATTCAGACCGGTAAGACATACATAATTCCTACAGACGCTAAGGATATAAAATTATACAGTACAGCTAAAATTACAGTCAAAGAAGATGGAGTCGATAGATTCTATTACGCACAAAACGGTTCTATGGTAATTGATGAGATAGGACAAGTCGAGGATTTGCTGGCAGAGGAAGATGATTTAGACACGGCCGGGCCGACATTTATCTCCGGCATATTTTCATTTGAGGCGTATGATGAAATTACAGGTAAGTCAATCACTGTAAGCAATGGAATATTTCACCGTACATTCCTTACAGGACATGGAACAACCCTCATCTCCAATAGATAAATTCAGATTTATCTACTAACTAATAACCACAATATGAGGAGGACTACAATATTATTCAGCATACTTTTGATGCCTTTCATATCTTTGAGTGCGCAGGAGTATAAGTACGAGGCTAAACTTGGCTGGTTCCCGGCTGATGTGTTGAATATCGTATATCTAATGGGAGAGGATCCATCTGGTGAAACTACATACGGGCCAATGAAGACAGCAGGACTCTTTTCAGCTGATTTTGACTACAAGGTGAAGAAATGGCTTACAGTAGGTGCAAAAGTGAATTATAGAAATTCATGGCGTGATATGAAAACCATCAGCGATGGTCTTGAGGTTTATAGTATCGACAGATTGCAAGCTGTGTCAGTAATGCCTACTGTAAAGTTTACTACTGGCTATGACTCAGTGTTTCGTTATTATGCCACCTTGGGAGTTGGAGCTGGAATGGATCTGTCCTCAGGAGTAAATGATGCATTTGTGGCATTACAGTTTACTCCCGTAGGCATATCTATAGGAAAGAAGGTATCCTGGTACTTTGAACTAGGAATCGGACACGCCTTTATGGGATTTATGACCGGTATAAGTTGGCGCTTTTAGATTTAAGCACAACAGCTTTGACACAGTTCAGCTGACGCCCCCGGCATTATCTCACAGCAGCTTGCGATAAAGTTCGAGGATAGATACAATTTGCTGTAGAATTTCTTATATTTACACCGAAAAATCGGAATTTTAAGTTTATGAAAGCATTACAGAAAGAGACTATCAGCTTTGCTATAGCCGCATTCATCGTATGGGCCATCGTAGAAGTTGTCATCGACCTGCTTACAGGTGTTCCCATTAGCGAAATGATGACAGTAAATCATATCATAGTGTATATCGCAGGAGCATTCTGTTTCGCTATACTGTTTACAATATTTGAGATTTGGCGTAACAAGAGAAAGAAGTAAATTCATCGAGACTCATCTATAAATTCGAATTCTAACAGCCTTGACACAGTTCAGCTGACGCCCCCTCTTGCCATGCAGTAGATTTTGATGACGCTGTTGCATTAGCATGCATACTTCCGAAACCTTTAACTAGAACTCCTTTTTCGGTTAGAAGAACTCATAGTACTAAAGTCTCTGCTCTAAGTAAGTCCGTATTGATGAAAATGCGGAATCCTTAATTTCTTGAAATTCTTACTTGAAAACGGAGAAACATCAGGAATTCCTTAGATCTTATAGGCACTAGGTTTTTCCGGTGTGTATTTTTTTGTTTTAGGTTCCCGGTTTTATCAAAAAAAGACTATCTTTGCCGAAAATAACGTTTGCAGGGGTGCCCGGGTGACCGTGGCTGAGATCATACCCATGAACCTGATCCGGATAATGCCGGCGTAGGGAAGCATAATCTCATAGTATATGTGTGCCTTTATGGCTTCATATCTGCCCCTTGCATAAATGTGACAACATTATGCGAGGTTTTTTATTTATTGCAGCGCTGAGTGCGCTGATCCCTTTCTCTGCGGCAGCCGTGGAGAAGGAAGCGGCCGATGAAAAGGTCGAAAGGCTTGACAGTGCGGTAGTTTCATCATCACGTGCAGGCAAAGACACACCAGTTACGTTCACAATGGTTGGTAAGGATGAACTCCGTCGATCCAATCCAATTAATTCCTTGCCGATGAATCTGGCTTTGCAGCCATCAGTAGTGTCCGTAAATGAAGGCGGCACCGGATTGGGCTATTCCAAGATGTCAGTGCGTGGTTCGAAAGGGTCTCAGGTCAATGTGACCCTGAACGGCATTACTCTTAATGACGCTGAGTCGCAGGAGGTCTTCTGGGTTAATATACCTGCTCTTTCTGCAATGATATCCAGTGTACAGCTTCAGAGAGGACTTGGCACTTCAGCTAACGGTGCCGGTGCATTCGGTGCCAGCATCAATATGAGCACGGCTTCTGTCGGCCCAGATCCTCATGCTTCGGCAGATTTGTCCCTTGGCTCCTACGGCACGTTTGTCAGCTCCTTTACCGCATCTTCAGGTCTTACTAAGTCTGGGCTGTATTTCAATGCGGCATATTCCCGCGGGCTCACGGACGGATATATCCGTAATGCATTCGCAGATGTGCATTCCGCCATGGCTGTGCTCGGCTGGATGAACGACCGTAATTCACTTCGCCTGACGTGGCTTATGGGAAGTCAGAAGACCGGAATTACATGGGAAGGCATAAGCCCCGAACAGTATGAGTCGGACCGCAGGTACAATCCTGCCGGAGAATATTATGACAGCTTCGGGAATGTCCATTATTATGATAATGAGACAGATAATTATGCCCAGCATCATCTCCAGCTCAACTATACCCGTTCTTTCACTGACCGTCTGACATGGAGCACCACATTCAATTATACACGTGGAGACGGATATTATGAAAACTACAAGGCGGGCAAACCGTTCTCGAAATATCTTATGCCTGATCCTCCGGGATATGATGAGGGTGATTTTATCACGAGGGAGGCTCTTGCCAATGATTATTTTGTGTTCAATTCAGACCTTCGATACGTCTCTGACAAGTTGAAGATGACTGCAGGGCTGAATCTGTCGCGTTATGACGGCGACCATATCGGTTCTGTCCTCTGGAGCAATGTCTTGGGAGATGATTTCGATTATGCCTCTCATGAGTGGTATCTCAATAGAGGATTAAAACATGAAGCAAATGCGTTTGTGCGCGGAGAATATCTTTTCGCAGACCGTCTTACTGCCTTTGCAGACCTGCAGTACAGGGGCATATGGCTGGATATGTCTGGTCCCGAAGATGACGGAGTCCTGCTTGATCATTCTGCGAACTGGCAGTTTTTCAACCCTCGCGCCGGCATTTCTTTCCGTTGGTCTCCTTCTTCCCGAGTATATGCTTCAGCGGCATTGGGACATCGCGAGCCCGGTCGAAGCGACATCAAGGAACTGATTCTGGATGCAAACAAGGCGTCTTCTGCAGGCGTTGCCGGCAGGGGAGTTGATATACGCCCGGAAAAGATGGTTGATATTGAAGTCGGTTACGAATATATGTCGGAAAAGCTCTCCATTGCTGCAAATGTCTATCTTATGGAGTATTGGGATATGCTTCTGGAAACAGGAAAACTTACTGATGTGGGATATGCCATAAAAGAGAATGTGCCTCGCAGCTGGCGTCGTGGAATCGAGCTTTCGGCATCGTGGAAGCCTCTTTCATGGATTCAGGTCGGAGGCAATATGACTCTGTCTGTCAATAAGATCAAGAGCTATACGGCTTATTATGAGATGTATGACAATATGAATGACTGGAATTACCTCGGTCAGCATCAGGTATCTTTCGAGAATACCGACATCCTTATGTCTCCTTCTGTTGTGGGTATGGCGAATGTGACTTTCAGACCTTTTGCAACTTCATCCGGATCCTGGAATTCTACTTATCTTTCTGTGAACGGCAAATATGTGGGCAAGCAGTATTATGACAATACCTCGTCGGACGAGCGTTCGATTCCGGCCTATTTTGTGGCTGACCTGTCTGCCGGATATGAGGTTCCTTTGAAGAAATCCCTGGATTTTGTTCAGGAGGATACTGTGTTGGCTTTCAGTTTCCATGTCAATAACCTCTTTAACAGAATGTATTACGCGGATGCATGGCTTTGGAGAGCATATTTCCAGCATGAAGATTCATTCTATGCCGAGACCGGAATCTACCCTCAGGCTCCTGTGAACTTCATGTTCAAGGCGAGTCTGCGTTTCTGAATATTATTGTTATCTTTGCGCTCAGTCTGAAAAACTGAGCGCATGAAAAAAATATTGATATCCATAATATTGATGCTGTTGGCTTTTTCCGGAATGTCGCAGGAGACACAGAAGGCAATCAAAGGCTTTTCAGGGGGAATGATGGTACATACCGGCTATCTTACCGGTTGTGACAATCCGTATGGTTATAATGCGTCCGGAGCAACATTCGGCATAGGCGGCGTAGCAAGGCTCCATCTTTCAAAGCATTTTCGTGCAGGATTCGAAGGCTATTTCTCCAATATGGGTCTTGGTGGCAATCTGGCTGATGGTAGTTATAATAAACTGTTCTGGGCTGGTGCCTTGTGCGACTGGTTCTGGAAATTAGGTAGGTTCTATCCCTATGTCGGATGTACCATAGGAGGAGGAATGGAAACGGCTTTTTATATGTTTGACGGCAGCAGTGAAGATTGGGATCTTGAGGATGAAGTAGTATTCCGTAAACAGCCTTTCTTTGCAGTGGATCCATTTATAGGCGTCGAATATCAGGTGGGTGATGCCTTACGGCTGACACTTAAGGCAGATTGGATGCTGGCTATAAATTCGGAAGGGCTCAACAGACCGATGGGTCCACGCCTCTATTTCGGATTCATATTCGTACATTAAAAGCCAGCTCCCATAGTAAGCCTATCAGAGCTCAAACGCTTTATTATCAGCCTTTTATAACTCCTGATATTAAGGGTTGTATTCACGGATGGAATTGCCGGCTGCAAACCATGAGCCGATGACTTGGACGTAGTGGGCATTATGAAGATCTGTGCCGTAGAATGAGACCATGCCTTTGTCCTGTAGTGCTACTGCTCTCTGTCTTACTTCCTCTCCATAAAGTCCGGCATATGATCCGTAGTTGCATTGTATCTTACCTCCGGCATCAAGAATGTCACTCAACTCCTGCTCAGTGAGATAGAAATAGCGCTCCGGATGCGGCAGGATAGGGGTGAGGCCCATTGAAGCTATCTTTCTGAATTCTTCCACAGGGTTGATCAGCCCCATTTCCTCTCTATGCGATATAGGGAGTTCCATGAGAATGAACCTCTCCTCTATAGGCATCAGCCAATTGTTTTCCAGTACCTTTGGCCATGTCTCCGGCACAAGCCTGTATTCTGCTGATAGCCTGATGTCCAGGCCGATACCGGACTTGTCAAGTTCTTCCTTAAGATGTTCGAACTTAGGCATGATATCTTGCGGAGTATTCGGATATTTACTTGTTATATGAGGAGTGCAGGTGACCCTGTCGAAACCCCAGTATTTCAATGCTTTGGCAAGCATTAAAGATTCATTGATATCTTTAGCTCCGTCGTCAATTCCAGGCAGTATGTGGGAATGGAAATCCAGCTTCATTATCCTATGAATTTAACAAGTTCCTGATAAACCAGATGGACCGGAAGCCCCATTATGGTGAAGTATGAGCCTTCGATCTTATCAATGCCGATATATCCTATCCATTCCTGGATACCGTAGGCTCCTGCTTTGTCGAAAGGCTTGTATGTGTCGATGTAATATTCTATTTCACTGTCACTTAGAGGCTTGAAATGGACAATTGCAGTGTCGCTCAAAGTGCTGCAATGATCTTTGTCACGGAGCGTGATGGCTGTAATTACCTTATGACTGTTGTTGGAAAGGCATTTGAGCATATCAACGGCTTCCTCGCGTGAATGCGGTTTTCCCATGACACGGTCTGCGCAGAGTACAAGTGTGTCGGAAGTAATGAGAATTTCACCTTCTTCAAGTGAGCGGTGAAATCCGTATGATTTGCCTTCCGAGAGAACTTCCGGGATTCTTTCGTGCGGAGTATCAGGGCTGTATTCTTCCTCAAAGGTATTGCCTGTGTCTACTTGAAAATCAATATCAAGACCGGCTATGAGTTCTCTTCTGCGAGGAGAATTGCTGCCGAGGATTATTCTTTTTCCTTTCAGATCCATGGGGTAATAAATTTCGGGACACAAAATTAATAAAATTCTGTGTCCCGTGAAAACTTTTGGGTATTGCGGCGCTTACAGCAGCTTTTTCACTAATGAGAACATTCTGTAAGGCATATACCTGAAAGGAAGGTCTATCCATGTACCGGTTGCGATGATACTTCGTGTGTGGCTGAACGCTTCGAAACTATCTTTGTCATGATAGCGCCCCATGCCGGAATTACCCACTCCACCGAATGGTACGTTCTCGTTGGCTATATGCATTATCACATCGTTGATACATCCTCCGCCGGAAGAAGTTCTGCCGATTATTTCCCACCCGTCAGACTCCTTGCCGAAATAGTAGAATGCAAGAGGCTTCTCTCGTGATGTCACGAAGTTTACTACTTTGTCTTTGAATGATTTACCGCTGTCATCTAAAGTAATTATCGGGAATATCGGTCCGAAAATCTCTTCAGTCATCAATGAGGAATCAAGGGCAACGTCTTCAATCAGTGTAGGTTCTATGAATCTCTCTGAGGCGTCATAGCCGCCTCCATAGATTATTTTTCCATCCTTGAAATATCCGCAGACTCTCTCAAAGGCTTTGTCGTTCACCATGCGCACATAGTGTTTGTCTGCCTTGATGTCATCTCCGTGAAGCCTGCGCACTTCTTCAGCAAATGACGCTATAAATGCTTCCTTTACATCCTTGTGTATAAGTATGTAGTCCGGTGCGATGCATGTCTGACCGCTGTTCAAAGTCTTTCCCCAGGCAATGCGCTTTGCTGCAACGGCAATGTCTGCGCTCCTGTCGATGATGCATGGACTTTTACCTCCAAGCTCAAGTATGACTGGAGTGAGATTCTTTGCAGCCGCTGCCATTACGGTTTTGGCCAGCGCAGGACTTCCTGTGAAGAAGATAAGGTCCCACCTCTGCTCCAGAAGTGCAGCGTTTACATCTCTATGTCCTTGTACTACTGCGATATAGCGTTCTTCAAAAACGGAGGATATCATCTCTTCTATGACCCTGGATACATTAGGCACATATGGCGATGGCTTGAGCACAGCCGTGCATCCAGATGAAATGGCTCCCACCAGAGGATTCAGAAGAAGCTGCACGGGATAGTTCCATGGTGAAATGATCAGGGAGCATCCGAGCGGCTCCTTCACGATGTAGCTGCGTGAAGGGAAGAGCTTCAAAGGGGTTGGGGCCTTTCTTTTGCGTGCCCACGAATCCACATGCCTCAGATGAGTGCGGATTTCTCCCTTAACTATGCTTATTTCGGTAAGATATGCCTCCTCGTATGATTTATGAAGATCTGCCCACAATGCATCTGCAAGTCTGGATTCCCATTTTTCCATGGCCTCCAGCATCCTGGCGAGCATCTTTTTTCTGAACGCGACGTCCAGAGTCGCTCCTGTAGAGAAGTATTCCTTCTGCAGACGCGAGATCTCCTGGATTCTTTCTGTCGATGTATTTTCCATATAAGTCATTTAGCTTTGCAAATATCCGTTAAAATTTCCTTATTCGCAATCAGGATGCCTTTGATGCTGTCAGACTGCTGTTTTTTCTACCGGTGAAATTGTCGAGTGCATGATATATGCCCATGACTTTGCCGAAGAACCAGTCGAAGATCCGTGTAGGGAGTATGAACTGCCAGAATCTGATGAAGTGGAATCCGAACGGTATGCCTTTGAACGATGTGTTGCGTTCTATGGCGTTCAGGATTTTACGGGACACGTACTCCGGTTTCAGGATAGGGATTATCGGAGACTTTACTCCGTCGAACATTCCGGTATTTATATAATAAGGAGCAGCTGTGGTGACATGCACGTCGCTGTTCATCTCCTGAAGTTCTATCCTTACCGAATCCGACCATCCGATGGCGCCCCATTTGCTGGCTGCATATACGGACATTTTCGGATTGGATAACATTCCTCCGGCAGATGTGATGTTGCATATATGACCGCGGTTGCGTTTCAGCATGTCAGGAAGCATTGCGCGTGTCACGAACATAGGTGCAAGGGTGTTGATGTTCATCGTGCGGACGATTTCCTCCGGGGTCTGCAGGTCGAATGTCTTGTTGCTGGTGATGATGCCTGCACAGTTGATCAGTATGTCGATGTCTCCGCAGTCTTCGACGGTCCTGCGGTATGCTGCCGTGACCACGTCGTTCTTCGATACATCTACTACATATCCCTTGACCTTGCCATATCTGGAGAGTTCCTTCCGGGTTTCCTCGATTCCGGTGAGATTTATATCCCATATGATAAAGCATTTCGCTCCTCTTTCAAGAGCCATGCGGCCCATTATCTTTCCGATTCCGGATGCTCCTCCGGTAATCAGCACGTTTGCGTTTTCCAATTTCATGTTCAATTACGTTAAATCTGGGCAGCAAAGGTAAACCAATAAAAATGCCGCCTGCAATCTGCAGACGGCATTGCCGTAAAACTTGACTATCAGTTGTAAATGTCGCCGATTTGTGGCGAAAATATCTGGGCCTGTGGCGAAAATCAGAACTTTTTCTTGTAGTCCTGGACGTCAAGCTCCCATGTTCCCTGGGCTTTCATGACGCGCTCGATGGCCTCACGGGCGCATCCCTTTCCTCCTGGACGCGGGCTGATGTAATCCGCGATTGCCTTGACTTCATCTACGGCATCCTGAGGGCATACTCCGCATCCGCATGCCATCATCACCGGGATGTCAGGGAGGTCGTCCCCGAAATACATGACCTCTTCCGGTGCGAGGGAGTGTCGGGCGCAGAAATCCTCAAAATCGTCCATCTTCTTACGGGAGTTCATATAAATATCTTCTGGTGGCACACCGCATGTGCGGAAACGCATTTTGATGCTTTGTGAGTTGCCTCCAGTGATGATTCCCAGATGATAACCATGCATATAGGCCATCCTGAAACCGAATCCGTCCTTTGAATCGAATGTTCTGTACAATTCACCTTCTACAGTGGACAGAATACCTCCGTCAGTAAGAACGCCATCAACATCGAAGACAAAGGCCTTGATTTTCCTGAATGTTTCTTCCATCTCAGCTCAAATTATGATTTTGCACCTCCGAATCCTCCCATTGGGAAGGTTGCCTTAGGCTCTCCTCCGAGGGAAATCTGACCATGTTGGCTCTCGTATTTATTGATATTGTCCTGAAGGGCCAGGAAAAGTCTCTTTGCATGTTCTGGTGTCATGATTATACGGTTGCCTACTTCCGGTTTTGGAAGCCCCGGGAGCATAGTTGCAAAATCTATAATGAACTCGCTGTGAGAATGAGTTATTATTGCGAGATTTGAATAAGAACCTTTTGCCACTTCCGGCTTCAGTTCAATCTTGAGTTCCTTTTCGTTTGACATGATATTTAATGTATTTGTTAACAATTCTGCTGATTGAGCCTCGGAAGAGGTCCAAAACGATACAAAGATAAGCATTTATGTGAAAATCTTTGCGAAAAATATGCTATCTTTGCATGATTGTGCGTCTTGCCCAAACGAGCCAATGAGGCCATCAGGGTGCACATAGATTGAATAATAGTAAATTATATATAATTATGGAACTTCCAGCAAAGTACGATCCTGCCTTGACGGAGGATAAATGGTATGCCTATTGGCTTGAAAATAAGTTTTTTCATTCGGAACCAGATGAGAGAGAGCCTTACACTATAGTAATTCCGCCGCCAAATGTGACGGGTATCCTTCACATGGGACACGTTCTCAATAACACATTGAACGACGTGCTTATCCGTAAAGCGAGAATGGACGGCAAGAATGCATGCTGGGTGCCAGGTACTGACCATGCCTCCATCGCTACTGAAAATAAGGTTGTTCAGAAGCTTGCAGCTGAGGGAATCAGGAAGGAAGATCTCACTCGTGATGAATTCCTTAAACATGCATGGGAGTGGAAGGAGAAGCACGGCGGCATTATCCTCAGCCAGCTCCGCAAACTCGGTGCATCATGCGACTGGGACAGGACAAAGTTCACTATGGATCCTGAGCTCAGTGATGCAGTCATCAGCACATTTGTATACTTCTATAACAAGGGATATATCTACAGGGGAGTCCGCATGGTGAACTGGGATCCGGTAGGCCTTACAGCTGTTTCTGATGAGGAGGTAATCCACAAGGACACTGTCAGCAAGTTCTATCATATGAGATATTTCATCTCAGATGGAAACGGAAATCCTACAGACAAATACATCATCATCGCCACTACACGTCCTGAGACAATCATGGCCGATGCTGCGGTCTGCGTAAACCCTGCAGATGAAAGATATCATTGGCTCAAAGGAAAGAAGGTGCTTATACCTCTGATCAACAAGGAGATACCTATAATTGAGGATAGTTATGTGGCAATGGACTTCGGTACAGGATGTCTTAAGGTTACTCCTGCACATGATGTGAACGACTACGAGATCGGTATGCGTCATAACCTTCCGGTTCTTGATATCATCGACGATCACGGCCGTCTTAACGAAAAGGCTCAGATACTAGTAGGCGAAGACCGTTTCGATGCCCGCAAGAAGATCGTGAAGATGCTTGAGGAGGCTGGTAACCTCGAGAAGATGGAGGATTATACATCGCCTGTAGGATACTCGGAAAGAACTAACGCCGTAATCGAGCCAAGGCTTTCAATGCAGTGGTTCCTCAAGATGGATGAATTGGCAAAAGATGCTCTTGAGTCTGTCGAAAGCGGTGCAGTAAAACTGATACCGGACAAATACCGCAACACATACCGCCATTGGATGGAAAACGTCCGCGACTGGTGCATCTCACGTCAGCTCTGGTGGGGACAGCGTATTCCTGCCTACTATCTCCCTGATGGACAGGTGG
Source organism: Candidatus Cryptobacteroides sp. (assembly GCA_045127905.1). Lineage (GTDB taxonomy): Bacteria > Bacteroidota > Bacteroidia > Bacteroidales > UBA932 > Cryptobacteroides. Next base: position 24,409 of record JBGVQX010000057.1, on the reverse strand, counting down.
TTGTGGCAGAGACGCCGGAGAAGGCTCTTGAGGCAGCTCAGAAGATTGACGCTAACCTTTCTGCTGCTGATCTTCGTCAGGACGAGGATGTGCTTGATACTTGGTTCTCTTCATGGCTGTGGCCTATTTCCGTGTTCGATGCCAATAAGGCCGGACATCCTGAGGCGGAGCCAAACAAGGACCTTGCATATTACTATCCGACAAATGACCTAGTTACAGGTCCGGATATCCTCTTCTTCTGGGTGGCACGTATGATCATGGCCGGCAATGAGTTCATGAATGACGTTCCGTTCCGCAACGTATATCTCACAGGTATTGTACGTGACAAACTCGGACGAAAGATGTCGAAGACTCTCGGAAACTCTCCTGACCCTCTTGACCTTATCGCTAAATATGGTGCTGACGCAGTCCGTCTGGGTATGCTCCTATGCAGCTCAGCAGGTAATGATATCCTATATGATGAGTCACAGATCGAGCAGGGACGTAACTTCAATAATAAGGTATGGAATGCCTTCCGTCTTGTAACAGGATGGACAGTTGATGCTGCGGCTCAGCAGCCGGAGGCATCAGCAGTGGCTGTGAAGTGGTTCGACAACAAGCTCAGCCAGGTCGTGGAGACTGTGAACGACCATTTCAGCAAATTCCGTATCTCAGATGCCCTGATGTCTATCTATAAGTTGTTCTGGGATGATTTCTGCGCGTGGTATCTCGAGGCAGTCAAGCCAGCTTACGGCGCTGGAATTGACAAGGCGACATATGATGCTACAATCGGATTTTTCGATGCGCTTCTCAAGATGATCCATCCTATCATGCCATTCATTACAGAAGAGCTTTGGCAGAATATGGCTGAGCGCAATGCAGGGGAGACCATCATGAACCAGCGTTATCCTCAGGCAAAGCCTTACAATGCAGATTTCATCACTGCCTTCGAAATGGCATGCGAGGCTGTTGCAGGTGTACGTAACATCCGTCAGAGCAAGAACCTTTCTCCAAGAGAGTCTCTGGAGCTGAAGATCAAGGGTGCTTTTCCTGCTGAGGTTCTCCCAGTCGTGATGAAGCTTGCTAACGTTACAGTTGCAGAGGCTGAAGGAGATATGTCAGCAGCTCAGAGATTCATGGTAAGGACGGTCGAGATGTTCATACCTCTAACCGGTCTTATCAATGTCGAGGAGGAGATTTCCAAGCTTGAAGCTGAGCTGGCTTATCAGCAGAAATTCCTTGACAGCGTACGCAAAAAGCTCTCTAACGAGCGCTTTGTAGCGAATGCGCCTGAAGCAGTCGTTGCTGTAGAACGTAAAAAGGAAGCTGATTCCCTTTCAAAGATAGAAAGTATTACCGCTTCTCTTAATGCATTGAAAAATAACTAATAAAACATAGATGTTTTAAGTAATAACATTTTTGTTATCATGACGCACGAGCACTTTTTGGAGGTAAGATACTACGAAACCGACCAGATGGGGATAGTTCATCATTCGAATTATATAAGATATTTCGAATGTGGACGTACGGCTCTTCTAAAAGATATCGGTCTTCCTATGGAGAAGATTGAACAGGCTGGTGTAATGCTTCCGGTGATATCTGTTGAATGTCATTATAAATACCCGGCTAAGTTAGGAGATACACTGCGTGTAGTCAGTATTATGGATGAAATTCCACGTGCGAAACTTGTTATTAAAAGTGAGATTTATAACGAGTCCGGGAAGCTTCTATGTAACGGCGAGGTAGGGATAGGATTCATTGATGCGACGACACGACGTCCGATAAGATGTCCGAAGGATCTTGCTGAATTGTTTGAAAAACTTATAAATAAAGAATAGTTATGACAACACTTGGTATTATGCCTCTTGCCATGATCGGCATGTGGGAAGTAATCATTATCGCGCTGGTCTTTCTGCTTCTCTTCGGAGGAAAGAAGATTCCCGAACTTATGAAGGGCCTTGGTAAAGGTGTGAAGAGCTTCAAGCAGGGAATGAATGAGGTCGAGAGCGAAGTGAATGAAATAAAGAAGGATATAGAGTCTGATACAACAGAAAAGTAATGTCGGAAACTGAGCTGACAATGTCCTTTTGGGACCATCTGGAAGATCTCAGGAAAAGCATCATACGAATGATTCTGGTATTGGCCGGAGTCGCGTTGGTGCTTTTCCTGTTGAAAGGTTTTCTATTTGATGGCATTATCCTGGGGCCATCCAGAGCTGACTTCCCGTTTTATAGGCTAGTCGGTCTGGATTTTTCATTGCCTCTGGTCAATCTCGAGGTTGCTGCCCAGTTCATGATCCACATGAAGGTCACATTCATATGCGCCCTTATTCTCTCGTTTCCTTATATAATATATGAGATCTGGCGGTTTATAGCCCCCGCATTGTATGAACGTGAGAAGAAAGCAGTCAAAGGTGCGTTCATGTTCGCATCTGTCTTGTTTTATTTGGGAGTTCTGGTAGGTTATCTGATAGTATTTCCTGTTATGCTGAATTTCTTTGCTGATTATCAAGTGAGTGAGGCTGTCCCGAATACATTTTCCTTGTCTTCATATATATCTCTGTTTTCATCCACAGTACTGGCTTTTGGAATCGTATTCGAATTCCCGACTATTATTGTTGTGTTGTCTGCACTTGGAATAGTGACAAGGGAGAATCTTCGTGAGTACAGGAAACATGCTATATGCATCATATTGATACTTGCTGCAATAATAACCCCGACAGGAGACCCTTTTTCCCTTATGGTGTGTTCAGTCCCTCTGTATGTGCTGTATGAATTCAGTATATTCATGTGCAGGAAAGAATCACAGCAAATAACTGATGAGGAATAACGAATGATTTCAATTAATAATCTTACAGTCGCATATGGAGGATTCACTCTGCTGAACGAAATCAATTTTCATATCAGTGAGAGCGACAAAATAGGCCTTGTGGGTAAGAATGGAGCGGGAAAGTCCACCATTCTTAAGCTTATATGCGGCTTTCAAAGCCCGACTTCCGGAAAAGTTGCCTGTCCTGCAGGCATTAAGATAGGTTATCTGCCTCAGATTATGGAGCATCATAGAGGTAGAAGCGTGATTGACGAAGCCATGACTGCCTTTGCAGATATGTTTGCAATGGAGGATGACCTTGAGAGGATTACTCTTGAGCTATCAGAACGCACAGACTACGAATCCGCAGAGTATCAGGATCTGATCATACGCCTGAATGAAATAAATGACCGTATCGCATTGGCCGCTTCTGATAACCCGCAGGTGCAGGCGGAGAAGACTCTCATAGGACTTGGTTTCAAATACGAGGAGCTGTCCCGTCCGACTGAGACTTTCAGTCAAGGTTGGAACATGCGAATTGAACTTGCGAAGATACTTCTTTCTAAGCCTGACGTCCTGCTTCTGGACGAGCCTACCAACCATCTTGATATAGAATCCATCGAGTGGCTTGAGGGGTATCTTAAGGACTACAGAGGCTCTCTCGTGCTTATTTCCCACGATAGGAAATTCCTGGATAACGTTACTAACAGGACTGTCGAGATTATGCTCGGACGTATTCACGACTATAAGGTTCCATATAGCAAATATCTGGAACTGAGGAGGGAACGTCTTGAACAGCAGCGAGCCGCATATGAGAATCAGCAGAGGATGATAGAGAAGACCGAGGAGTTCATTGAAAAGTTCAGGTATAAGCCGACCAAGTCGAACCAGGTGCAGTCACGTGTGAAGCAGCTGGAGAAGCTTGAGAGAATCGAAGTGGACCTCGAAGATAAGTCTGCACTGTCGGTGAAATTCCCTCCTGCCCCGCGTTCCGGTGACATTGCATATAAGTCTGTGGATATGAAGGTAGGGTACGGCGCAAAGGTTGTGTTTGAGGATGCTCAGATCGAGGTTCGTAGAGGTGAGAAGGTCGCTCTGGTCGGAAGAAACGGAGAGGGAAAGACCACCTTAATGAGAGTCATTATGGGCGAGCTTGACCCGATGGAAGGAGAATCACGAAACGGATATAATGTTAATATTGGATATTACGCTCAGAATCAGGAAGATATACTTGACAAGGAGGATACTGTCTTCGGCACTCTTGACAGGATTGCTGTAGGAGATATCCGTCTGAAGCTCCGTGATATTCTTGGCGCGTTCCTTTTCAAAGGAGAGGATATCGATAAGAAGGTTGCCGTGCTGAGTGGTGGTGAGCGCGCGCGTCTTGCCATGGCTAAGCTAATGTTGAAGCCTTATAATCTTCTTGCGTTGGATGAGCCTACAAACCATATGGACATCCGTTCCAAGGATATACTCAAGCAGGCTCTCAAGGCCTATGACGGCACTTTGATCATCGTTTCACATGACCGAGATTTTCTTGACGGACTTGTAGATAAGCTATATGAATTCCGCGACGGAAAGGTGAAGGAACATCTTGGAGGTGTCCAGGACTTCCTGGAAAGGAGGAAGCTGGAGAGCTTAAGTGAACTTGAAAGACATTACAAACCTGCTTCTGAGGACAAACCGGCAGAAGTCGTCCAGAAGAAGGAAGAGGCTAAGCAAGAGTATCAGGCCAAGAAGTTTGTATCTAAAGAAGAAAAGAAGATAAGGAACCGTATCTCGTTCTTGGAGAAGGGAATAGAGGAGATAGAGAATAAGATGAAAGAGATTGAGGCAGTATTGACTGCTCCTGGTCCGGAGGATGATGTTATGGAACTTACAAGAGCCTATCTTGAGAATAAGCGTGAGCTGGATTTCAAGATGGCGGAATGGGAAAAATTGAATGAATCATTAGAATAAATAGTATGGAAGAGAATAAAATGCAGTATCTGTTCGGCATGCATCCAGTGCTGGAAGCCGTGAAGGCAGGTAAGAAGTTTGATAAGGTCCTTCTGAAACAAGGTCTTGAAGGTCAGCAATTCAGAGAACTTCTTGAACTGCTGAAGGAGAATGAAATCCCATTTCAGTTCGTGCCTGCAGAAAGACTTAATAGAGCTGTGAGAGGTTCGCATCAAGGAGTTCTGGCTTATATTTCTCAGATTGATTACGTTGATATAGAGCAGCTTGTGGATAATGCACTTGGCATGAGTCGAAATCCTCTTCTGGTAATTCTCGACGGCGTGAGTGATGTCCGTAATCTTGGTGCTATCGCACGTAGCTTGGAGTGCGCAGGCGGTCAGGGAATAATTGTTCCGGCAAAGGGAGGTGCTGCAATCAATGCAGATGCAGTCAAGGCCTCTGCAGGTGCGTTGATGAGGATGGATACTTGCAAGGTGTCGAATCTCCGTGTAGCTGCATACTACCTCAAGCAGAGCGGTTTTAAACTTGTAGCAGCGACAGAGAAGACAGAAAATCTGATTTATGATGTGGATATGACCGGTCCTTGCGCTATCATCATGGGCTCTGAGGGCAAGGGTATTTCACAAGCTATGCTGGATCTGGCTGATGCTAAGGCTGCTATTCCTATGGCTGGTGAAATCACATCCCTTAATGTATCCGTTGCTTCAGCTGTGCTTATGTATGAGGCTGTAAGACAAAGAATTAGCAAATAATGTTTTTTCTAGACTCCCACTGTGATACTCCCTCTCAGATTCTTCGTCTGAGGGATTTGGCTATTGATAACGACCATGCCCATGTGGATATACCGAAACTAAAGCGTGGTGGGGTGGACGGTGCTTTCTTTGCACTGTATGTGCCTGGTTCTATGGACTCCGAACAGGGATTTGCATATGCACAAAAGCTTTTGACCGGAGTGGAGCAGGCGGTTGAAGCAAATACAGAATCGGTTGCATTTGCATTTAATGCCGAGCAGGCATATGCCAACAAGGCCTCATCTCGTTTCTCTGTCTTTCTTGGTTTGGAAAACGGAGCGCCGATAGCTAAAGATTTCAGTAGGGTCAAGTACTTTTATGATAAGGGAGTACGTTATGTTACATTATGTCATTCTTTAGATAATCAGATATGTGATTCGTGTGCTTCCAAAGTGAAGACCTGGGGAGGTTTGAGTCCTTTCGGTCATGAACTGGTGAAGGAGATGAACACATTAGGCATGCTTGTAGATGTCTCCCATATTTCCGATGCCTCCTTTTATGATGTGCTGGAATGTTCATCCAAGCCAGTTGTAGCTACACATTCCTGTTGCAGGGCGCTTTGTGAGCATCCACGTAATATGACAGACAACATGATACGTGACCTTGCAGATGCCGGAGGGGTGATCCAGATAAATTTCTATCCATTATTTCTGGATGGAGGGTTTGGAAAGATTCTTTCCGATTCAGGTATTATGGAAAGGGGAGAGGATATAGAACAGTCTTTTATTGCCGATCCTTCCGATGTAGCCAAAAAGTCTGCCTGGAACCGAATACAGGATGAACTTATGGCATTGCAACGTCCTTCATTCAAGCTTATTGCAGACCATATCGATCATGTAGTGGACATCGCAGGAATTGACCATGTCGGTATCGGGTCTGATTTCGACGGAATTGAAGTTACTCCTGATGGGTTAGAAGATATATCAATGATGCCTAAGCTTTTCAACGAACTCAGACGCAGGGGGTATTCGGAGCCAGATCTGGAAAAGATAGCAGGAGGGAACTTCTTCAGGATTCTTGGATAACTAATAGGCGGGGCAAAAGGGCTGCTTATTTTTTCTGATGCATCACGACTACTGATACGGAGATAAGTATCAGAACGATTCCTATAATAGAACGTATGTAGAGGTGTTCACCGAGGAATAGGACGCCAAGTCCTACAGCTGTCACCGGCTGCAGAGCTCCCAGAATTGAGGTGTGTGTGGGACCGATGCGTCTGATGGCCTTTACTCCAGTTATGTTTGAAACCATAGTAGCCCATAATCCAAGACCGAGTATGTTAATCCAGCTCCATTCATCTGTTACCGTATTCAGCCTTCCCTCGAAAATAAAAGCACAAATTATGAAATAGAATGCGCTTAGCATCATTATCCATGTGGTGAACTTGACAACTTCAATCTTATCAGCTTTCACCTGCTTCATTATTATATAGTATGCAGCAAAAGAAAATGCAGAAATCAGCGAACAGGCGAGTCCGAGTGAAGTATTTCCTCCTTCCACGACGATACTCTCTCCTGAGGCGAGCAGATAGACACCAAATATAGAAACGGCAATTGAAATAATATCAACAATTCCTTTCTTTTCGCCGAAGAATATCATCATGCACATAGCGACTATCACCGGGTACATGAAGTTGATGGTAGAAGCAATTCCGCTGGAGATGTTAGCGTATCCGATGAGAAGGGTTATTGAAGTTATAGCTCTTAGTGCACTTAAAAGAATGATCTTCCATACTTCATCAAATGAACTTAGACGAAGTGTCTTTTTCTTGAAGAATGCATAAGCCATCAGTACCAGGGCAGCTATTCCCCAACGATATGAAAGAATGTCAAAACTGGTAAGACCTACAGCTATCAGAGCCAGACTGAAAAGAGGGGAGAAGCCGAATGATGCAGACGATATTGCGGCGTAAAAGATGCCGTTCAATCGGATTCTGTTCCTCTTTTGATTGTATCTATGCTCGATTTTACTCATTTGCCTAAATCACTTGATTACCAATGTCTTAAGTCTCTATATTAGCAGATCTAATTGTTTACAAAATATATGTAACAATATTGTTATGCATTAAAACAATAATGTTTTATATGTTTATTTTCAATTAGATAAAGTGTTTTCTATGTGTTTACGAAGTTTATCCAGTGCATTAGCTGCAAATCTCTCGATATTGCGCTTTCTGTCGCCTTTAAATACCATACTGAAGGTCTCCGTACCCATATGTGAACTAACTCCGATCCACACAAGACCGACAGGTTTTTCCTCGCTTCCACCCCCAGGCCCTGCGATGCCTGATGTAGCAACGGAAAAGTCGCTTCCTGTTATGCGCCTTACTCCTTCTGCCATAGCTGCTACACATTCGCTGCTTACTGCACCATGGGCGGCTATGACTTCTGCAGGTACACCAAGCACATTCTGTTTGACAATATTGGCATAAGATGTCACGGAGCCTAGGAAATATTCTGATGAGCCAGGAACTGAAGTAAATAGTGATGAAATGAGCCCGCCGGTGCATGATTCAGCACAGCTGACTGTCTTTCCGTGTCGTCTTAGCAACTTTCCGATATATTCCTGAAGGGTATCTTCTTCCAACGAGTAAAGATTGTCTCCAAGTATGTTTGCGAGTTGCTCCAGCTTCTCTGAAATAAGCCTTTCATGATCTTCTTTGACACCTCCGTATATCGACAGTCTCAACTTGACTCCTGTAATCAGATTCGGAAGATAAGCCAGATGCATGTTTTCCGGGAGATTGTCTTCCCATTCCTCTATCATTTTGGCAAGAGCTGATTCGGCTATTCCGAAGGTCATTACGCTGCGGTGGTATATGTCAGAAGTCGTGTAGTGGCCTTTGATGTCTTCCAGGATTTCAGGAAGAGCTCCTATGGCCTCATGCGGCACTCCAGGTAATGAATATAGTGTTGCGCTATGCCCGAATCGTTCCTGAGGGAATCTGAATACCATTATCGGCGCTGTTCCAAGTCTGTTAGGAATGACTTCGCATGTATCCGGAACATCAGCCTGGGCAAGGTTTATATCCAGCACATCAAGCCCTCTTGAGCTGAGAATCCTGTGCACTATTTCAAGCTGTCTTTCGTCAGTTTTGTAGGATGTGGCTCCGGATAGCTCAGCAAGTGATTTTTTGGTGATGTCGTCCTTTGTAGGGCCAAGACCTCCCGTTACAATTACAATTTCATTATCTCTGAGTTCTCTTTCGAGAACATCCAAGATCTGGTTGTGGCTATCGCCGATAGATACCATGCGGCCAACCTGTATTCCGATACTGTTAAGTGCCTGAGAAATATGTGATGAGTTAGTATCTATGATCTGTCCTATGAGGATTTCGTCACCTATTGTACATATCGATGCTCTATTCATTATGCCTCAGCTATTTTGTTCTTATTATCCTCTTCAAGATGTTTGATAATACGCTTTATAAGGCCCGGACCTTCATAGATGAATCCCGTATATATCTCTACAAGGGAAGCACCGGCATCCATCATTTCCTTGGCATCTTCAGGAGACATGATGCCTCCGACTCCAATGATTGGCAGCTTTCCTTGCGATCTCTCGTGGACATATCTGACCAGTTCCAGGTTTTTCTTATGTATAGGGGCTCCGGACATGCCTCCGTTGCCGATTTCCTCAATCTTTGTCTGGCTGATGCTTGTAAGACCCTCTCTGCTTCTTGTAGTATTTCCTGCCACTATGCCATCAATTCCTGATCTTAGGCAATAATCTATAATTTCGTCAAGCTGTTCGTGAGACAGATCAGGAGAAACTTTCAGGAGAATAGGTCTGTAATTGTCATACAGCATTCTCAGATCAAGAAGTCTGTCCACTATGTCAGAAAGGAATCCTATATCCTGCAAAGCTGTGAGGCCTACAACATTAGGACATGATACGTTTACAACAAACATGTCCACGAAATCGTATAAAAGCGAAAATGATGTCTCATAATCCTTCGCAGCTTCTTCATTGATGCTATTGGAGTTCTTTGAAATATTTGCTGCCACAACGACTTCCGGACGAACCTTCTTCAGGTGCTCTACAGCGTATCTTACACCCTTATTATTAATTCCGAAACGGTTGATGATTGCCTTGTCGCCAGGAACACGCCAGCATCTGGGCTTGGCATTACCATCCTGGGGAAGTGGAGTAAGTGATCCGATTTCCACAAATCCGAATCCGAAATTGGCCATGTCATTATAGAATTCTCCGTTCTTGTCAAGCCCTCCTGCAAGTCCTACCGGATTTGGAAAGTTTATTCCGAATACTTCGCGTTCGAGAGATGGGGAATCCCTGTGATATAATGCCCTGATAATCGATTGAGCAAATGGTACATGCCTGAGAAATGACAATAAAGAAAAGAGAATGTTGTGTGCCGTCTCAGGATTGAATCTGAACAATATCGGCTTCAGAAAGTGTTTATACATGTGCGTTGCATTTTACAGAAGCACAAATATAGTGAAAAAAAACGCTATTGTCCCATTTCTTCGAATGTCCCATCATCAAAAAGAACAATGATTTTCGATATTTTGCGCTGTTTTACAATGCTTTGCGTGCAATTAATTGAAGTATGAATTGCAGTTGAGTCAGCGATATTATCATCCATACTAATCTCATGATGGTCATTATGCTGCTCAGGAGCGGATATTACAGCTGATGATTCGGTGCTTTCAGTGCTTTCAATGTCATTGAACAATAGCCCGGCGTCTGCAACTGTATCGGATCTTCCATCCTTATACATTCTGCCCTTTCCTAACATAAGCCATTCAACATTCAGAAGGGGATAGGCGTTCATGATAGCTTTAATAAAATCATATCCGGGATTATTTCTTCCGGAAAGAACGTGTGATACACTGGCGCGTACGACATTGATAGTATCGGCAAACTGTGCTTGGGTTATGTTTTCAGCTGCAAGAAACTGCTTAAGACGGTTGTTCATAAATGTAATGTTTAACGGTTACAAATGTAGTTAGATATTTTCATAAAATCAAGTTCGATAGTGTGTAACAAATGTAACCGTAAGTAAAGAATGCGCGCTATTATGACTATGTATAAATTAATATAAGAATATGTAATTACCTGAGTATCGGGTATTTAAGTTTTTAAATTATATGGAAATAGATGATAATTGGCTGGAAAATAGGCATATTTTAACAAAATATACATTATAAAGCTATTCTCAAACTATAGATTAAATCTCCTAAATAGCTGATATATAATATATTAGAAAAAGATTAATTTCGTTATTAGAAAAACTTATGTTACATGATTTCATGTTAGGTACTGTAAACCATTTAATTCGTGATATTCTCTCTAAATTAACATATGTTACACCATATGTGTATTAACTTTGATAACATATGTAACATCTGTGAACAAATGGAGGGAGTTGCTGAAGTTGTCGGAAATACTTAATTTTGCAGCGAAATATTAATAGATATGATACCGGAAATCTACATAGAAGACTATAATTACAATCTCCCTGATGATAGGATAGCAAAATATCCTCTGGAAGAGCGCGATCACTCAAAACTTCTCCACTACTACGATGGAAAGCCTATTGAAAAACGATTTTCTGACATACCGGAAATACTTCCGAAAGGAGCTATGATGGTTTTTAACGACACAAAAGTGGTCCCAGCCCGTCTTCATTTCCAGCGTGCAACCGGTGCACATATAGAAATATTCTGTCTTGAGCCGGTGATGCCTGAGGAATATGTCATGATGTTTGCACAAAAGGAAAGATGCAGATGGAAGTGTATTGTAGGTAACGTGAAGAGGTGGAAGGGAGACGTACTCTCATTGTACAATCCATGTGGAGACCCATCTATTTCAGAAATGGGTCTTGAGGCTACACTGGTCGAAAGGTGTGGTGAGACATCAATCATAGAGTTTACATGGAAGAATTCCGCTGAATTCTCGAAAGTACTTGAAATCTGTGGTTCAGTCCCTATTCCTCCATATCTCAACCGAGACACAGAAGCTGTGGACTTGGAGAGATATCAGACGTTATATGCCCGATATAGAGGTTCAGTTGCGGCTCCTACGGCTGGCCTGCATTTTACACAGAAAATTCTCGACAGGATTGATGGAAATGGAATAACTCGTGAGACGGTTTGCCTTCATGTTGGAGCTGGAACGTTCCTGCCTGTCAAGAGCAGCCTCGTAGCCGAACATGCCATGCATAGGGAGCCTTTTGTAGTGACACTGGATTTCATAATAAAGTTGCGTATGCATCTTGGCAAGGTTGTGGCCGTCGGCACAACCTCAGTACGTACCTTGGAATCCCTTTATTATATTGGCGTAAGCTGCATCGAAAAGGGAGCACCTGAAGATGTCTGCCAATGGGATCCTTATATGCGTGAGTATGATTACTCGCTTGAAGATTCTCTTGACGCACTTATTGCATATCTCCGATCTAACAGCCTTTCTGAACTCAAGGCCGGTACAAGGATAATTATTGTTCCTGGATTCAGGTTCAGGGTTGTTGATGTGCTGGTTACCAATTTCCATCAACCTCAGAGCACGCTTCTGCTGCTGATATCGGCATTTGTCGGAGGTGACTGGAAGAATATCTATGATTATGCACTTGGGCATGATTTCCGCTTCTTGAGTTATGGGGACAGTTCGGTGCTGTTCAGGTCTTGATATATTGAGGGTTATTTTCTACCTTTGTATATTAGTAGATTAGTAAATTTTATTTGAATCATCTATGATAGATTTAGCTGAATTTCAAAGTATAAGTCCATATACAGATGCTGAGGCCTCTGAGGCACTCGGAATACTTGCAGACCATCCTCTGGTGGCACAGTTCTCGCAGAAGTTCTTTCCTGATCAGCCTGCTGATTTCCTTAGGAACGTATTCAAGAATATAAAGACCATAGATGAGTTTCAGACGCTTGTAATGCAGAAGTTCGTTCGATGGGCGTTGGAGAACACTTCTACCGGTTTTACATATGAGGGAATCGATAACATCAGAACAGACAGGAAATTCCTGGCAATGTCGAATCATAGGGATATCATCCTGGATCCGGCTATAACTCAGCTCGTTCTTCATATGAATAATATACCTCTGACTGAAATAGCTGTAGGTGACAATCTTATTACCAATAAATATGTGGAGTACCTGATCAGGTCGAACCGTATGATAAAGGTTGTCAGAGGTATTTCTGCAAGAGAATTATATCTGTCTTCTCAGCTTCTTTCGAAATATATCCGCATTAATATAACCGAACAGCGCAGCTCTATATGGCTTGCGCAGCGTCAGGGACGTACGAAGAACGGATATGACACTACCGAGCAGGGACTTTTAAAAATGCTTGATATGAGCGGCTCGGATGATTTCCAGAAGAATTTCGAGGAATTGAACATCATCCCAATGAGCATTTCATATGAATTTGAGCCTTGCGATATTCTTAAGGCACGTGAAAATCTTATTTCGCGTACTCAGAAATACGTGAAAGCTGAAGGAGAGGATCTCAACAGCATAATGGTAGGCATCATGCAGCCTAAGGGACAGATTCACCTTCATATCGGCACACCTATCACATCGGAAGAGATTGCCGCTGCTGCCCAGTGTGACAAGAATGAACGTTATCAGCAGATCATGCAGGCAGTGGACAAGCGTGTGATTGACGGTTACCGACTCTGGAAGAACAATTATATCGCTTATGACCTTCTCAAGGGTGGGAACAAATATGCTTCAATGTACGACCAGGTTGACGTAGCTAAATTTGTTGGCTACATGGAACATCAGCTTGGTACTGTTGAACCGGATCTCGACAGAGAGGATCTTAAGATGGCTTTCCTTGAAATCTACGCCAATCCGGTTGTTGCAAAAGAGGAATTATAAATTGGCTATCAGATACCACATGTAAGCTGCTTCCAGCAATACTAGAGCAGCACCTTCCACGCGGTCGATTTCCTTCTTGCGGAAAGTGTAGGCACATGTGAGGATGAACACCGCTACACCAACCACTGCAAACAGATCCACATTGGTCATTCCTCCGAAAGAAAGCGGACAAATGATTGAAGCACCTCCGAGGATGAGAAGGATGTTGGAAATGTTTGAACCTAGTATGTTTCCAAGAGCCAGCTGACCTCTTCCCTTTAGGGCAGCTACTACGCATGTGGCAAGCTCAGGCATAGATGTACCGGCCGCCATCACGGTAATGGCTATGAATTTGTCCGATACTCCCATGGCCTTTGCAAGTTCCGTTGCGGAATCGACAAAGAGTCTGCCTCCGAATATGAGCCCAGCAAGTCCTGCTGCTACCAGCACAAGTGAAATCAGTACTGAATATTCCTTTATACCGCCTTCTTCCGATGCATCTCCCTGGTCAGACTTGAAGGAGCTCCACATGTACCATGCAAAGACAGCAAGAAGTATGATTCCGTCAATCAGTCCGAGCTGATCATTGCCCATACCGAAAATCGTGCGGTCCATACCTAGAAGTATGAGCATTACTGACACCACGACATTAAGAGGAATATCCTTACGCAGATTGGCGCGTGTAATCACAAGCGGTGAAATCAGCGCAGTGATGCCAAGTATCATGCATGTATTGAATATATTCGATCCGACAACATTGCCAATGGCCATATCGGCTTTGCCTTGGAATGCTGACATGAAGCTGACGACCATTTCTGGAGATGATGTGCCTATGCCGACAATTGTAAGTCCGATAATGAATTCACTGAGTCCGAATCGCTTAGCGATGCTTGAAGATCCGTCTACAAGCCAATTTGCTCCTAGCAGGATGAGTATCAGGCCTCCGATGAGGGTAAGAATCTGAATTGTCAATTCCATAAGAAATTTAAGGTTTTCAAAACAACTCGGCGAAGTTAAGAATTATTCCTCTATATTTTTTATATTTGTAGTCATTGTAATCATGAAATGCATATATGAAACGTTTAATTCTGATTTTTTCTGCCCTGATTCTCTCATGCTGGGCTTCTGCTTCAGATTCTCATACACTGATATACCGTATTCGTCTTGATCAGGACATAGACAAGGCATCACAGCGTCTGGTTGTACTTGGATTGGAAAAGGCATCCGGAGCAAATGCCGACTATGTGCTGCTTGACCTGGATACATACGGAGGCGCTGTTGATGCTGCGGACAGCATACGCTCTGCCATTCTTCGCTATCCGAAGCCTGTGGTTGCTTACGTTAATATGCAGGCCGCATCTGCAGGTGCATTAATCAGCATTGCATGCGATTCCATTTATATGAAGACCGGCAGCTCAATAGGAGCCGCGACAGTCGTGGACCAGTCAGGCAATGTCATGCCGGACAAGTATCAGTCTTTTATGCGTGGCATGATGCGTTCGACAGCACAGGCTACAGGACGAGACCCTAAGATAGCTGAATCCATGACAGATACGGCGAATGTGCTTACTCTGACACCTACTGAGGCTATTGCTGTCGGATATTGCGAAGGTATCGCTGAATCTTATCAGGATGTCGCAAAGTGTATTGCCGGAGGAGATGACTATATTATAAAGGATATGGCAGACGAAATGACATGGCTTGACAAGCTTATCCAGTTCCTTCTTCATCCGCTTCTTCAGTCAATTTTCATGATGATGATTGTAGGTGGCATTTTTGTGGAAATCAGGACACCGGGCATCGGTCTACCGCTTTTGACAGCCGTTGTGGGAGCACTCCTGTATTTTGCTCCGGCTTATATGGTGAATCTTCTCTCCAATTGGGAGCTCCTGCTTTTCATTGCGGGACTCATACTTCTGGTCATGGAAATATTCGTAATTCCTGGCTTCGGAGTGTGCGGAATACTAGGAATCATTGCTGTGGTGCTTGCTCTTGCGTTCGGAATGGTTGATAATGCCGATTTCTACGAAATCGACGGCACATTTACCTTGACGCCGTTGCTGCGCCCGATCTGTATTGTCACAGTTTCTGCAGCTGCAGCTATATTCGGTGGTGTATGGCTCGTACGCAGACTATATACGACCCGTTCGTTCGATTATATAGCACTGAGAGAGGAAATGTCTGCTTCAGAAGGATATTCAGGTGTGGTTATGGGTTTGGAAGTCCTTATTGGCAAGGATGTTACCGTGCTCAATGACCTAAAGCCATCAGGCAAGGTACGCTCTGGTGACGGACGTATTTATGAGGCGGTCCTGCAGACAGGAGGATATGCTTCCAAGGGTGAGGTTTTGAAGGTAGTAGCTGCCGAACAAGGCAGATTATATTGCGAAAAACAGTAATGGAGCAGTTCTGGTCATTTTTTGCGTTTCCGCTGAATCTTCTTCTTGCCGCCATATGGTATGGAGTATGGTGGATGTTATGGAGAAATCATCGCGATAAGGCTGTCGTGCGATTCATGCTTTCGCCGGCTGCTACAGTTTCTGCCATATGTATTCTTTCCGGGGTTGCATTATGGATCGGGTTTACCGGTGACCGCACATTTTCACAATCTGTACTCTTTGTATGTGCGCTCCTATATGTCCTGACAGTGCTCTTTCTTGTGACTCTGCGTGGCTGGAGACGTCCTGACGGATGTATCAGATGGCGTTTCCTGCTTATTCATTGCGGATTCATGCTTGCATTGGGAGCTGGATTCTGGGGAAGTCCTGATTCTTCCGAGATGCGTGTGAAGCTGGGCAAAGGAGAAACTGCACGGGAAGCGTACAGGCTTGACGGAGGCACCGGAATTCTTTCATATGAACTAGAGCTTAAGGATTTTACCCTGAAATACGGCATGGATGGCAAGCCTGCTCATTATGAAGCGGTTATATGCGTGGATGGCGAAGCTCCTGTGTGTATTCTTGTAAATCATCCCTATAATGTTAAGTTCGGGGAAGATATTTATCTGGCCAGTGTGTCAGAGTCCGGATGCATATTTCAGATCGTTCGTGAGCCGTGGAGATATTTCGCGATTGTCGGGATACTTATGCTTATAGCTGGTGCTTTCATGTTATTTTTAAAAGGTCCTCGAAGATGATTTTCCTGATGCCATATATAGCTATTGTACTGGCCGTTACAGGTGCAGCCTTTGCCTGGGCCGGATGGCGTAAGACTGCAATTTGCTTTTCTGGGCTTGCATCTGCTGCTCTAGCATGCCTTATCTGCTCGAAATGGATAGTATCCGGAACTCCTCCTCTGCGTACGATGGGTGATACCAGGATGTGGTATTCGTTTTTTGCAGGTATTGCCGGACTGTTTACCTATGTAAGATGGAGATATAAATGGATTTTGTCATTTTCTACAGTCCTTTCCACAGTATTTATTCTTCTTGTCGCCCTTAATCCGGAAAAAGCCGGCAGTACTCTTGTACCAGCCCTCCAAAGCCCTTGGTTCATACCCCATGTGACGGTGTATATGTTCTCGTATTCACTTTTGGGATGTGCATTCCTGATCGGGCTGGTAGGACTTTTCAGGAAATCATCCGCCACACTCCTTCCTTCTGCCGACACCCTTGTATATATCGGTACGGCATTTCTTACTTTCGGAATGCTTTCCGGATCAATTTGGGCCAAGGAGGCGTGGGGGCACTTCTGGAACTGGGACCCTAAGGAGACATGGGCCCTAGTGACATGGCTTATGTATCTGCTATATATTCATTTGCGAATATACCGCCGTGGCAGTGACAGATTGTTGAGTATTTTGCTTATATTTGCTTTTGCCTGTCTGCAGATGTGCTGGTGGGGTATCAATTTCCTTCCTTCTGCTCAGGACAGCGCGCATGTTTATTGATACACTATATGAAGAAACTTGTAAGAGTGTGTGCAGTCGGGCTGCTGGTGGCGGCCGCTGTGATGACCGTTGTTTATAGGGCGGTCAATCGTGTTCCTTCTTCGGAACTTCCTCTGAATGAGCAGGTTTATCAGATCTTTACGGATGGAGGCTGCCTCAGTTGCCATTCAGAGGATCCTGAACTGCCTTTCTATGCAAAGATTCCTGTTGCCGGAGACATCATCAAGGCTGATATAGATTCCGGATATCGTGCCTATGACATGACTCGGTTCATGGAAGAACTTAAGGCTGATGCGGAAGTTAATCCGGCGGAGCTTGCAAAGGTTGAGAAGGTCGTGCTTGACGACCGTATGCCAATGGCTAAGTATTATCTTGTACATTGGGGAAGTTCTCTGACATCAGCGAAGCGTGAAATCGTGCTCGACTGGGTTCGTCAGATGAGAGCACGTATTTATAATGACGGTCTTGAAGGCGAGCGTGCCAACGAACCGGTACGTCCAATCGACAAGACTCTTGAGTATGATGCTGCAAAAGCTGCGCTTGGTTTTGCATTGTTCCATGATCCTCGTCTTTCAGTAGATAACACAGTATCATGTGCTTCATGCCATGCTCTTGAGACTGCTGGAGTGGACAATCACCAGTATTCTCATGGTGTGAATGACCAGCTTGGCGGCGTGAATGCTCCAACTGTATATAATGCGGTTTATAATTTCGTCCAGTTCTGGGACGGTCGTGCTCAGACTCTGGCTGCACAGGCTGCCGGTCCTCCTCTCAACCCAGTGGAGATGGCTTCGGAGTCATTTGACCAGATTATCGATAAACTCAAGGCAGACAAGAAATTTGCAAAGGCATTCAAGGCCGTTTATCCAGACGGGATAACTGAAGCCAATATTACAGATGCCATCGAGCAGTTTGAGCGTACGCTCATCACTCCTGATTCAGCATTCGACAAGTGGCTTCGTGGAGATGATTCTGCTCTGACAGCTCAGGAACTTGAAGGCTATGAACTATTTAAGAAGTACGACTGTGCAACCTGTCATGCAGGTCCTAACCTCGGTGGACTTACATACGAACTTATGGGACTTCGCCGTCACTATTTTGCTGAGCGTGGTCTTGAGCTGACCCATGAGGACAATGGCCGTTTCAAGGAGACAGGCATGGAGCGTGACCGTCACCGTTTCAAGGTACCGGGACTTCGCAATGTCGAGCACACATGGCCATATTATCATGACGGAACCCGCGAGACTCTTGAGGAGGCCGTACGTGATATGGGAATTTATCAGAGTGGGGTAGAGCTTACAGATGCAGAGACTGCTTCAATCGTTGCTTTCCTCAATAGTCTGACCGGAGAGTATAACGGTGTTCCTGTGACAACTACAAATTCACGTGAGGATATTAATGGTCATTAAAATTCCGGCCTGATACATTACAAATAAAAACTGCTCGCAATACCTTTGATTCGAGGTGTTGCGAGCAGTTCTTTTGGTACGTATAGGTCTGAAATGACTATCTGCGCTTAAGGGCGACTACGTTTTCAACGTGGTGAGTGTGTGGGAACATGTCCACAGGTCGTACTGCGGTAATCTCATAGTCCTTGCAGAGAATCTCAAGGTCACGGGCCTGTGATGCAGGATTGCAGCTTACATAGACCATACGGTCAGGTGCGGCATTCAGGATCACCTGAGCGACATCCGGATGGATTCCGGCGCGTGGCGGATCAAGGATAATAACGTCAGGATGTCCATGTTCGGCTACGAATGCATCTGTCAGGATATCTTTCATGTCGCCTGCATAGAAGTCGCAGTTGGTGATTCCATTATTATCCGCATTTATTACTGCATCTTCGATTGCCTCAGGAACATATTCGATACCAATGACTTTAGATGCCTGGCGAGATACAAACTGAGCAATTGTACCCGTTCCGGTATAGAGGTCGTATACTACTTCAGAGCCTGTGAGAGCAGCGAATTCGCGGGTTACGCTGTAGAGCTTATAGGCCTGCTTCGTATTTGTCTGGTAGAATGATTTCGGCCCGATCTTGAACTTGAGTCCTTCCATATATTCGTAGATGGCGTCATCACCTTTATATAGGATGCACTCCTGATCTGAGATTGAATCGTTAGCCTTGCCGTTGATTACATAATATAAGGAAGTAATCTGAGGGAACTGCGCTGCTACGGCATCAAGAAGGGCAGTGCGCGCCTCCAGGTCCTCATGATAGAAGCAGATTATAAGCATCACATTGCCTTCCTGGGTGGTGCGTACAATCATATTTCTGAGGAAGCCCTCATGTTCACGTATATTAAAGAACGTCAGCCCGTTATCAAGAGCATATTTCTTGATGAAGAGGCGGATTTCATTAGATGGATCGCTCTGGAGATAGCAGTGCTCAATGTCGAGCACCTTATCGAAAAATCGTCCTACATGGAAACCTAGACCGTATTTTTCCTTTTCGGTAAGGATTTCCGCATCCTCGTCTTCAAAGATCCAGCGACGCTGAGAGAATGTGAATTCCAATTTGTTGCGGTAGTATGTAGTCTCGTCAGACGGTACGATAGGGGATATCTCCGGTACGTCAAGATGGCCGATACGAACGAGCTGGTCATAGACCTGCTGCTGCTTGGCCTGAAGCTGCATCTCATATGGAAGTGGCTGCCATTTGCATCCTCCGCAGACTCCGAAATGCTTGCAGAACGGCTCCAATCTGTGTTCGGACGGTTTCACCATTCGCAGGATGAATCCCTCCATATAGTTTTTCTTTTTCTTCGTAACTTTCACATCCACGACATCACCAGGCACGGCAAACTGAACAAAAAGCACCGTCCCGTCAATTCTTGCCAATGCCTTTCCTTCAGCGGCAACCGCCTCGATTGTCACGTTTTCCAGAATTATATCCTGCTTCTTTCTTGCCATTATAAATACCATTAAATATTCAAGGTTGCAAAAATATCAAATTCCCTCGATAATATGAAGCTGAACATTAAAATATCCTAGTGTCTTTTCGATGAAAGCCTCCAACCTATGGACAATTCAAGATATTCAGCTTTTATATTATGTGATTTGATGGAGAAACCAACAAAAGTATCTCCGAGTTTAGGAAAATAATATCTCAGTCCGGCCTTCTCATAATGCCAGCCTCTTTCGCGATCCTCATATATTGCATTCAGAGCCTTGTCGTTCACTCCTTTATGCCTGTACGGATATGCTCCAATTGCAATATGCACGGCAAAATTACGCCAATATACTTCCTGAACGACAGCCAGGCCAATAGAAATAGGATCGTATCCAGGGCTGTTCCTGACAGCTTCCTCTCCATAAAGTATGGTGTCGGCAGCCTTAAGGTGGTTCATGTTTGACGAGTAGAAAACTTCCACACCAAGACCAGTAGCATATCTTACTCCATATCTATATGTCGCTTCGAAGCTGAATGAGTATTTAGGATGGGCTCTAAGGCCATCAACTTCCTCTTTTGTCGGAACTCTTTCCGGTCTGTCTGCCTGCGAATGGTCGAAAGCATATTTATTCCATTCCGCATGACATGTATGCACTCCGCCTCCGATTGCAAAAGTATACTGCATACCTCTTTTAAAATCTTCAAGATTCAGGTCCATATTACCTTTTCTATATCTTGTCGGATCGTATTCAGATAGCCTGTATCTTGCAAATATGCCTCCACCGATGGCGTTAAGGGCTTCATTAGGGAGCCTTAATCGTCCGTTAGAGTAATGACGGAAGGACACATCAGCACCGATTTCCCATCTTTTACCAAGATGTACTTTTGCAAAAGCGCCGACACCGAAATATGCCATAAAAGGTGAACTCAACCAGTCGTTGCCAGCACCCTTTGAGGGATCGTATGTTGCCGGATTATAGGTTGCGCCAAAATCCAGATGGTATCCTGTTGAGAAATGATTTCCTCTGTAAATCGTGCGCTCGAATGAGCCGAATAATGAGTATAGATTGGGGAGTCTCGTCTTGTCATAGAACTGAAAATCACCCATACTTGCTAATGATCCTCCAATATATATAGTAGGATATCCGAATAATCGGTCATATGAATTGTTATCTGCAGGCTCAGTCTGGATACCTAATGCTAATTCATATGTCATGTAACAGTTGGATTTCAGATTCGGACGCGTCTGTTCAAAATCATATCCATACCATCCCTGACCTGAGATGATAAATGGATATTCGTTTTTGTTGTTTGCTTGAGACACAAAGCTTTGTGAGAGCAGGAATAAACTGAGTACTAGTGTATGAATGTATAGCTTAGATAGATTCTTCATAGGTCTGGATATATTCATTTTCAAAAAAGTCTGCAAAAGTAAATCATCTCTACATTTTATGCAACTATATTTAATTTAAACATTTACATTATCAAATATAATTCTGTGTCTCCCCTTCCTGAAAAACCGGTTATACAATTTATATTATTATGGGAACTTGGTCTAAATAGGAACTTATTCAACAGTATATAATACAACAAATTATGAGTCAAACTCTTACCTCGTAATCACTCTATTAAGAAGTTCCTGTTTCTTTTATCCCTCATCTGCACCCCACTTGAGCTTCGCTATGAGCTCCATCGGGGTGCAGTTGTAGTATTTGCGGGTGAGCTGGCAGAGGCGGACGTCGGTGATGCGGAGCTTGCTGGCTACGAATGACGTCGTCGCGTTAGGACGGGATGAGTGATGGATCAGTTCCTGCTTGAAGCGTTCCAGCATCCAGGTCTTCGGGCTCATGCCGAATTCTTCGTTGAACTGCTTGTGGAAATGATGGTGGCTCATTCCGGAGAAGAGGATGAGTTTCTCGACATTTCCGTCGACTTCGAGGTAGTTGTTCTCTATGAAGTCGCGGAAATTGATCTCCGAGCTGACCAGAGGCCTGAAGAACTCCGTCACCTGTGCTTTTGTGTAGTAGGTCACGAATGTGATGAAGAGCACGGTGTGCCAAGCCTGACATATGGAGGCGTCCTTGAGCTTCCCCTTTCGCACCTCGGTCACGATTCCCTCTACGATGTGCCTTATGCTGCTCTTCATCGGCAAGGTGTTGTGCACGCGCCCTTTAAGGTTGCCGTGCGTGGTAAGGAAGTCCACGAGGGAGTCTGTGGTCCTGATGGCGACCTCGTCGAAGCCGAAGACCAGCAGCGAGGTCTTGGCGTTTCCTGCCTTGATGTGCAGGAGGCCTCCTCTGGAGAGGAAGGCCATGCTGCCTTCCCTGACTGTCTTCTCGCTGTAGTGCTTACAGGTCAGGCCGATGTCTCCCTTGATGACGAAGATCACCACGTGGTGCTGCAGGAACGGGTCGGTGACGGTCTCATGCCTGTCCAGGGAGATGTATGATGCTCCGGTGATGCGTCCGTTCTCGTTATGAGCCAGCTCTATGCTGTCCATGTGTGAGATTATGTGGAAATTCCTCATTTCTGTGTCAGGTGTCTAAAAAATATTTCTTGAATTGTAATGCGTTGTGAAAAAAGTAGTTAAGCTGCATTTCTGCCTAAAAGTGTAACCTTTATAGAAAAGTGAAACCACGATTTTTGGCAAAAATATAAATTATTCAAATCAAATAAATTAAATTTGAGACAACACATAATTAAAAGTTAATCTATGCCGGTAAAAGCTACGTTCCATTTGAAGGGTGGCGATCTGACAATGACCTTCAGGGAACAGAAGACATACAAGATGATCCGTCCCGCGAATCACACAGCGCTTCTGCTTCTGGAGTCCGTGGAGGATATGAATGAGGAGATGAAGTCCTGGCTCGAGTATACTATGTATCATGGGCGAGGGAAGTCAATCCCCAGAGTAAAGATAAGTGTCAGTGAATTCGATGATCAAGGCAATGCCCTTGAAGAGTTCTGCTGCAAGGAGTGCTTCGGGACAAGGTGGTTCACAAAGAAGGACAGACTCAGGGAGATCGAGTTGGAATATTCCGTAAAGGAAATGGTCTGATTCATCATGGAAATAATAAAACGAAAACTATATGGAAAAGAAAGACAAAGGATTTGAGAACTATGAGCCTCCGAAGCTGGAGGTTCTGGAAATCATGGTCGAGCAGGCCGTTCTGCAGGCAAGCGGATATGGCCCTGACAGTGACGATTCGGAGTTTGGTCCTTACCTCAGTTACTAACCTATTTACCGAGAATGATATGAACAGATATTTCAAAATACTAGCAACGGCAGTTGCTGCAACGGGACTCCTTGCGTCATGTAACCGCGAGGATGTTACGCCCGATCAGCCGGATCTGCCTGTCACACCGGAAGTTCCATCTGGTCCCTACCGCCTCACCTTTGAAGGCGGTGTGGGCATCGAGACTGCTACGCGCGCTTCGTGGGCAGACCCTAACGGCAGCGGCAATCTGATTTTCCAATGGGACTACACTGCTGAAGGTCAGGATGGCAAAGAGATGGTGATGGCATTCTATAAGGAAAAGTTCCTTGCCAGCACAACAGGGAACTACCACACCTATGCCAGCATCCATCGTCATAGCGATCCTGAGAAGCAGCAGGACAACCATTATGCCTCTTTTACCACCGTAGAGAAGTATGATAGCCCCCTGTCGAGTGGCGATTACGAGGACTATCGTGTAGTAGCTCTGACACCGCTTCGTGCTGACAATGATACATATATATATAGTCTTGAGAATCGAGTTATAGCCAATCTGCCTATGCCAGGTACATTTGAGCAGAACGATGACCAGGAGCCTGACTTCCTTAGCAACTATATGTATATGTATGCCTATGACAGAATTACTGATGGCACCGCTTTTCTCCTGTTTGAGCATATCCCTGCTACCTTCCGTTTCAAGATTACCAACAAGCGTCCCGAACCGGCACGAATCAACAGCGTAAAGGTGACAGTAGTAGATACTGAGGGTGTGGAGCAGCCTGTAGCATCACAGTTCGTAGATGTTCTGGCAGCCTCCGATGAAGATATCGAGCTCTCTTATTCCACCATTACCTACACCGAGGTGACTACGAACATCAATACCGACCTTGCAACAGATAAGAAATACACGGCCTACGCTCTCGTATTGCCCCTGAATGGCAATACTCCGCTTGAGGGCAAGAAGATACGCTTCACCATTGATGCATCTAACCCCGATAATGAATATCTATCATTTGAACTAGATGCAGAAACACTTGCCAATGCC
>JBGVQX010000056.1:0-39798 GCA_045127905.1 Candidatus Cryptobacteroides sp. | reverse complement strand
AGTGATAAGACTGGCGTAGTAGAATTCGCCAGTCAGTTGGTGGACCTCGGTTGGGAAATCATTGCAACCGGAGGTACAATGAAGCTCCTGCAGGACGCAGGACTCAAGGTTATCAATATCAGTGAGGTTACAGGTTTCCCTGAAATCTGTGACGGCCGCGTGAAGACCCTCCATCCTAAGGTGCACGGAGGACTTCTCGGACGCCGCGACCTCGATAGCCACATCGCCCAGCTCAAGGAAAACGGCATCGACTTCATCGACATGGTGTGCGTGAACCTCTATCCGTTCAAGCAGACAATAGCACGTCCCGATGTGACTATGGAGGATGCCATCGAGAATATCGACATCGGAGGTCCTTCAATGCTCCGTTCGGCTGCCAAGAACTGGAGTGCGGTTACAGTAGTCTGCAACCCTGATAACTACGCGAAGATCATTGCAGAGATCCGAGAGACCGGCAACACCACAAAGGAGACCCGTCTCCAGCTTTCTGCCGAGGCATATACCCACACAGCTGAGTACGACATGATGATCGCTACATACATGCGCAAGGCTGCAGGTCTCAACGAGAAGCTTTTCCTCGAGTACGACCTCAAGCAGAGCCTCCGCTATGGCGAGAATCCACACCAGAACGCTAAGTTCTACGCTACTCTTGACAAGGTTCCGTTCTCACTTGCTACTGCTGAGCAGCTCAACGGCAAGGAGCTTTCATACAACAATATCCAGGATGCAAATGCAGCCCTCAACATTGTACGCGAGTTCGACGCTCCTTTCTGCGTAGGTCTCAAGCATATGAACCCATGTGGAGCAGCTATAGGAACAGATGTCGTTGATGCGTGGAAGAAGGCTTATGAGGCAGACAAGG
Source organism: Candidatus Cryptobacteroides sp. (assembly GCA_045127905.1). GTDB lineage: Bacteria > Bacteroidota > Bacteroidia > Bacteroidales > UBA932 > Cryptobacteroides. The sequence goes on along the minus strand of JBGVQX010000056.1, from coordinate 38,936 downwards.
TGAGCATCTTCGGAGGTATCGTTGCGGTGAACCGCGAGGTGAACAAGGAGGTCGCGGAGCTCATGAAGCCTATCTTCCTCGAGATCATCATGGCTCCAAGCTTTACAGATGAGGCGCTCGAAGTGCTTTGCACCAAGAAGAATCTCCGCCTCCTTAAGGTCGATATGTCCAAGGAGGAAGGCGGCCACAATATGTATGTGAGCATGAACGGCGGCATCCTCGTACAGGAGCAGGATATTGATACAAAGACTGTGGTGGCTGATATGTGTGTGACCGAGGCAAAACCTTGCGCGAAGCAGCTTACAGACCTCGACTTTGCGTGGAGAATCGTGAAGCATGTGAAGTCCAACGCTATCGTTGTTGTAAAGGATGGTGCAACTCTCGGAGTAGGTGCCGGTCAGATGAACCGTGTGGGCTCGGCTAAGATTGCCCTCGAGCAGGCTGAGGCAGCGCTCAAGGAGGCTGGCAAGGACATCCGCCAGGAGGGTCTCGTCCTTGGTTCAGACGGATTCTTCCCATTCGACGATACCGTGACTCTTGCTGCGGAATACGGCGTGAAGGCTATTGTGCAGCCTGGCGGAAGCGTACGTGATGAGGATTCCGTGAAGAAGTCAAACGAGTGCGGCATTACTATGCTCTGCACCGGTATGCGTCACTTCAAGCATTAAAATCCAATAAATACAGCATCTTCTGCGTTCCAGGAAAATTTTAAAATCAGGTGATATAATGGAAGCGATACTGGCTTTGCATGGGATTTTTCAGGATGAAAAGACCGTCGGAAAGACTGTAGATATAACAAGTTTGTGTATGAAAAAAGTTTTGGTTATCGGAGGAGGCGGCCGCGAACACGCGATAGTGGATGCTGTCAGCCGCAGCCCACAGGTAGGAAAGATATATTGTGCGCCCGGCAATGCGGGAATTTCCGCTCAGGCGGAGTGTGTTGCAATCAAGGATACCGATGTTGAGGGTCTAAAGGCCTTTGCTTTGGAAAACTCCATCGACCTTACTGTCGTGGGCCCGGAAGTAGCTCTTGCAGCAGGCGTGGTGGATGCTTTCAAGGAAGCCGGCCTCAGAATTTTCGGACCTTCAAAGGCTGCTGCCACAATCGAGGCAAGCAAGGACTTCGCAAAGCAGCTCATGGCTAAATATGACATACCGACAGCAGCATTCGAAACATTCGAAGACTATGATGCTGCTTTGGAGTATGTGAAGAAAGGCTCTTTCCCAGTAGTGCTCAAGTATGATGGACTTGCGGCTGGAAAGGGCGTTGTTATTCCTGAGACCCTTCAGGAGGCAGAGGAGACTCTCAAGGACATGCTTCTGGACGATAAGTTCGGTAAGGGTAAGGTTGTGGTTGAGGAATTTCTTACCGGTCCGGAGTTCTCCTTCATGTGTTTTGTGGATGGTGCGGATGTCTATCCTATGACCCTTTCACAGGATCATAAGCGTGCATATGAGGGTGACAAGGGACCTAACACAGGTGGAATGGGTGCTTATTCGCCGGTTCCTATCATCACAGATGAAGACCTTGAGTTCTCTCTCGAAAAAGTGATGAAGCCTACAGCGGCTGCTATGGTTGCAGAAGGCTGCCCATTCACAGGTGTACTTTATGGCGGTCTTATGAAGACCCCTCAGGGACCTAAGGTCATCGAGTTCAATTGCCGTTTCGGAGATCCTGAGACAGAGGTCGTTCTTCCTCGTCTGGAGTCTGACATCTATGACATTTTCTCAGCTGTGGCTGACCATACTCCTATGCCTGAAATAAAGTGGAGGAAAGAGGTGACGATGGGCTTCGTGATGGCTTCAAAGGGTTATCCTGGAGATTATGAGAAGGGTTATGAGATCAGGAATCTCGACAATATGCCGGAAGGCATAAGGGTATTCCATATGGGAACATCTCTAAAGGACGGCAAGTACTGCACTGCCGGAGGACGTGTCCTTATGGTAGTAGGCTTCGGATCGGATCTTCAGGAGGCTCATGACAAAGCTCTATCAGCAGTAGAGTCAATAGAGTGTGAGAACCTTTTCTATCGCCGTGATATAGGCTGGAGAGTGCTTTAGTTTATTAAATTATACAACATGAAACGTATCCTTTCAATCTGCATGATGTTTATCGCCTTTGCGGTGACAATGAATGCGAAAGTGGACCTTCCTCCGGTATTCGCTGACAATATGGTGCTTCAGCAGAATGCTGATGCCGCCGTATGGGGTAAGGCAAAGCCTGGTGCAAAGGTGACAATCACTACGACTTGGTCAAAGAATAAGGTCACCGTTAGTGCTGATGCAGACGGAAAATGGTCTGCACGCATAGCGACTCCATCTGCCGGTGGTCCTTATGAGATTACATTCAACGACGGGGAGAAGCTCACGCTGAAGAATGTCCTTATCGGAGAAGTATGGATCTGTTCCGGACAGTCTAATATGGACACAAGAATGAAAGGATATACCGGACAGCCTATTGCCGGAGCTGTTGATATCATCACAGAAGCAAAGCCGTCAACTCCAATACGTTGCTGTACCCTTGACCACCAGAAGTCTCTGACCGAGATGGAGGAGTGTGCAGCGACTTGGTTTCTGAACGATCCATATGGAGTGTCGGAGTCGAGCGCGACTGCTTATTTCTTTGCTCTCAAGCTGCATAGGGCTCTTGATGTTCCTGTAGGTGTCATAAATGTTTCATGGGGAGGAACGCCGATCGAGGCCTGGATGAGTCCGGAGCTGCTGAAGAAGGAGTTCGCCGGAGAACTGAGCCTGGAGCATATCGAGACAGGTGTGTGGCCGGAGAAGAACCCGTATAAGGCTCCCGGAGTCTTGTATAACGGTATGCTTCACACAGTAGCACCATTTACGGCAAAAGGCTTCATATGGTATCAGGGATGCTCTAATCTGGGAAGGCATGATCAGTATAAGAGACTTCAGCCAGCCTTTGTTGAGATGCTTCGCGATGAGTGGGGCAATGATAAGATGCCGTTCTATTTTACTCAGATAGCTCCTTATGGCTACGGTAATCCCGATGCTCCGGATGCCGGATATATGATGTGGGCACAGGCTCAGACGCTTGAGATGATTCCTCGCAGCGGTATGGCCACTACTCATGATGCAGGAGAGCTTGATTGTATCCATCCAGCCAATAAGAAGGTTGTAGGATACAGGCTTGCATATCTTGCGCTTGCCAACGATTACGGCATGAAAGGCTTTGATGCCAATCCTCCTATGCCGATTAAGTTTACTTTCAAGGACGGTGCTGCTTATGTGGACTTTGAATGTGGTCATAACGGCATAAGCCCGATAAATAAGGATCTGGGATGCTTCGAACTTGCAGGTGAGGATAAAATATTTTACCCTGCTACAGCACGTATACAGAAGGGCAATAAGAGCATCAAGGTGACTTCACCTCAGGTCTCTGATCCTGTAGCGGTGCGTTATGGAATGAAGAACTGGTCGGAGGCTACTCTTTTCAATAATTTCGGCATCCCGGCTTCGCCGTTCCGTTCCGATGACTGGAAATAAAACGAGTGTGTATGATAATATCTGGAAAAGAACTTTCAGTAAAGCTGAAGGATGAAATGAAGGCACAGGTTGCCACATTTTCTGAGAAATACGGCCGTGTGCCCCATCTGGTGGTGATTCTTGTTGGGGAGGATCCCGGCAGCGTGTCTTATGTGACAGGCAAGGCCAAGGCTTCCGAATATGTCGGAATTAAAAACACTACTATCCGTAAACCGGATTCCATCTCAGAAGCAGAACTCCTGACTCTTATCGATCAGCTCAATGCTGACGATTCGGTGGATGGAATTTTAGTCCAGCTCCCGTTGCCTAAGCATATCAGCGAAGACAAGGTAATAGCTGCCATTGCTAAGGAAAAGGATGTGGATGGCTTCCATCCTCTTAATGTCGCTGCCCTCTGGCAGAAGCAGGACTGCGTCCTCCCATGTACTCCTAAGGGCATAATCAAGATGCTCAAGGTGGCGGGAGTCGAGATCAAGGGAAAGCGTGCCGTAGTGATCGGCCGAAGCAATATCGTAGGCCTACCGGTGTCCAAGCTTCTTCTGGACGAGAATGCTACTGTGACCATAGCTCATAGCCGTACGGTGGATCTCCCTTCCGTGACCCGCAATGCAGAGATCCTGGTTGTGGCTATAGGCCGCCCTAAATTCGTGACAGCTGACATGGTTGCGGAAGGGGCTGTCGTGATTGATGTAGGAGTGAACCGTGATCCGGAGACAGGTAAGCTTTGCGGTGACGTAGATTATGCCGCCATCGAGCCGAAGGCTTCGGTCATTACTCCTGTTCCCGGCGGTGTGGGTCCTATGACCATCACATGTCTTATGGAGAACACCATAGAGTGCTTCCTTCGTAAACAATCAATTGAGTAGGCCGGACTCCAATCTAATTAAAATCAGACTGCCACTATGTGGAAGCGACATGCCACCCCCGGCTAGGGGGTGCCTCCCGAAGGGAGGTGGGGGTCGCAGGAACATAGTGGCAGTCTGATCTTATATAAAGAGCGTCTATTCTACATAGACCATTCTGTGCCGTCTTTAGTGTCCTTGATCTGAATACCGAGAGCCTTAAGGTCATCACGGATGCGGTCGCAGGATGCCCAGTCTTTTGCCGCCTTTGCCGCCTTGCGCTGCTCGAGTACCATCTGCACGAGGCCGTCGATTGTCTGTATAGCCTTTCCTCCTTCGCCTTCCTCATCGCGAAGTCCGAGGACTCCGAATACGATATTGTCGAACAGGTCGGTAAGAGCCTGCCAGTCAGAAGCATCGAGAGCGAGCTTCTTGTTTTTGGCTGTGTTGATGATTCGTACTGCATCAAAGATGTGCGAGAGTGCAATAGGTGTGTTGAGGTCGTCGCAAAGAGCCTCATATACGTTTTCTATCAGAGCCTTCACTTCCGCATTTGAAGCGGAAACTCCATCCGGAGCAACAGCTGTCGAAAATTCTCCGTATGCAAGCGCCGGAGCAGCGTTCACTCCTGCTGCCGAAGCCATTGAGCGAAGATCCTTGGCAGCCTGCATGATTCTCTTGAATCCCTTCTCTGCTGCCTGCAGAGCCTCGTTGCTGAAATCGAGGGTTCCGCGATAGTGTGCCTGAAGGATGAAGAAACGGACTGTCATCGGAGTGTATGCCTGAGCAAGCTTTGCATGTTTTCCGGCAAAGAGCTCGGGTAATGTGATGAAGTTGCCGAGCGACTTGCCCATCTTCTTGCCCTCGATAGTGATCATATTGTTGTGCATCCAGTATCGTACTCCTCCGCATCCGCGTGAAGCAGTGTTCTGGGCGATCTCACACTCGTGGTGAGGGAAAAGAAGGTCCATTCCACCGCCGTGGATATCGAATTCCTTGCCGAGATACTTCTCGCTCATTGCCGAGCATTCGAGATGCCATCCTGGAAATCCGTCGCTCCAAGGTGAAGGCCAACGCATGATGTGTTCTGGAGAAGCCTTCTTCCAAAGCGCGAAGTCATATGACGCTCTTTTGTCCTGCTGTCCGTCGAGGTCTCGAGTTCCCTCCTTCACCTCATCCAGTGTACGTCCGGAGAGGATGCCGTATTTGTGGTCCTTGTCGTACTTCAGCACGTCGAAGTAGATGGATCCGTTGCTTTCGTATGCATATCCAGCGTCCAGAATCTTCTTTACGAGATCGATCTGTTCGATGATATGGCCTGATGCACGTGGCTCGATAGAAGGCGGAGCCACGTTGAGCATACGCATGGCTTCGTGGTAGGCAAGTGTGCATCTCTGCACCACTTCCATCGGCTCCAGCTGCTCAAGGCGTGCCTTCTTTGCAATTTTGTCTTCTCCTTCGTCTGCATCGTGCTCGAGATGTCCCACATCCGTGATGTTACGGACATAGCGTACCTTGTAGCCGAGGTGCTTGAGCAGTTTCACGAACACGTCGTATGTCACGCCTGGTCTCGCATGTCCCAGATGTGCGTCTCCATATACTGTAGGGCCGCAGACATAAAGTCCTACGTGACCCTCGTTTATTGGCTTGAAGATCTCTTTCTTTCTCGAAAGCGAATTGGTTATATATAAATCTCTCATGATTGAATGTTTTCTGTGTCTTGCAATCTGCAAATATAATGAAATAATATCTAAATTTGTTGTTTTGATGATGGAACTTGCCTGTATCTCTGGGATTGTATGTGGTACATAAGTCAGTGATATTTAGGCATGTATCAAATCATTGTCCCTTATTCTTATGGGGTAATCTATGTGTAAGTTGTTGAATATATGGTATTTAGATACCATGAAACTCATCATAAGTAGAAGTGAAGCATCTGATTATATCTGCATTATTTGTGCTCTGTTCTGTGACTGGAAGATTAGGCGCACAGAATAGAGCCGTGGTGTTGCCCGATAATATATATCGTCCGGTCTATGGTAATGTCATCGACACTCTTACGGGTAAGCCTGTACAGGGTGTCCTTGTCTATGGGTTCGACTCGCTCTCAGATGCTCAGAAGGGTAAGGAGGCTTGGCTGGATTCGCGCAATCCTCGTTATGTCCGTGTTAAAGGAGATGTCGTGGAAACCGTGACTGATGAGACGGGAAGGTATATGATTCCGGCTTTGACAAAAGGGGCGCTGATGTTCTGTTTCAAGTCTGACCGTAGGGTGGTGATAGAAGAAATTGCAGGCAGGATCAGCGTGAGTCTTGGCAGGAAGGAAAAGCCTGTAAAGAGGGCTTCCCATGATTATAAATATCCTCCGACGGCTGGCCCTTTGACTCCTCTGAGGGATAAGGATAGCCTTATGATGAATTTCAACAGCTATCTTCCCTATGTCGCAGATGTCCGCAGCAAGTGTCGCCTTATCGTAGAGAGAATTGTTACGGACCTGGAGACAGGAGATACAATTTCCCATATGGCGCCAGTGGTGCTTGACGGAGTGGATTATCACAGACGTGCATCGAAAAAGGCGGTGAAGTCAGGTATGCGTGATTCCCTGCTTGTGACGGCAGACCGACATGGCAGGCTTGCAGATAATACCTTTGCGGTCAATGTTAAGGATACTATGTGTGTAAAGCCTTGGAAATCACGCTGTTTTCGTTTGAGCTATCTGGTCCGTCTTGATAATTCCGAGACTATACGGAATATCGACACTATGTATATTCTTACCAATCGTGTGAGCCGTCCTTTGAAGTTTCTGGAACATTGGCACGAGCCATACTCATTTGTGCAGGAACGCCCTCAGGAACGTCCTCGTCCTGGTATGCGCAGATTGGTGCTGAAAGGTGAGTTTACGGGAAGGATTCCTCGCGTTCTCAGCGATTCCTCATATGTGCTGAAGGGTATCCATATAAGGGCAAGGGTGGCTCCTCTGGGGGCGTACGCTGACGACATGGCCCGGGCGGACAGCCTGATGCAGAATGCTATGAACGAGCATAAGGCTGCCTTTGCCGGCAAGATAGGCCCGGATGTGCGTCTGCGCAGGACGTCCGAAGTCATGCGGTTGAGCGAGATTATGGATACGTCTGATATGACCGGACTGGACCGCGTTGAGTATGAGTATATATTCATGACTGACAGGTATTTCTCTGTGAATGAGTACCTTGACCTTATTGATGCGGCAGGTTCCGATGAAGAGGTGAGAGCTTTGTGCAGGAGAGCTCTGGAGGAATCGGAAATCCATGAAGGACAGCCTTGGGATTATGCTGCAAATGTCCTTGCTGCCCAGTATGTCGGAAGGCGTTTGCCGGATACCGGACTTCTTTTGCCTTTTGTCGATACTTCTCTGTCAAAATGTGGATTGGAATATAATGATGCGCTTCTTAAGAGGAAGATAGTTCGTAATCGTGAGGAAATAGTTGCCAATCAGGTTATTATGTTTATGATGGAGGGACGTTTCGAAGAGGCTGCTTCGCTTGCCGGGATGCTTCCTGAGCAATATGCTTCCTTAGTTGCAGTGGCGCGTTGCAAGGCTGCAGGTACTGTAGATGTTGCCGATATGGAGGCTGTTGCCGGTTTTTCTCCTATGAATGGCGTTGTTATGGATGTATACGGGGGTAAGGTGTCGGAGCAGACCTTGAAGGTTTTGGCTTCGATGCCGCAGGAGGATGCGCGTGCGTGGTATATGAAAGCATGCTGCCTGTCGCTGATGCATGAGAATGATGCCCTGAAGATGAAGGCGGCGAAATCAGCTTTCGGCGAAGGGACTGTATTTGACGAGGTGATGCGATGCCTGGAGGAATGCTTTGCCTTAAGGCCTGATCTTGTGAGGGTTGCTGCTTTGGATTCGGACATCAATGAGGAAGCACTTAAGGAGGTTCTTAAGGTCTGGGTACTATAATTTAGATTTCCATACGCGTGCACGCGTTGCGCGCGAGCAAAAAATCATTATCTTTGTCGGTTGGTTCTATCCCCGTTCTCACGTCCATGAAAAAAGAGCCAGGTAAAGGGTAACGTGGATAATATTTTTTATATTTATGTACGTCCATGAAAAAAGAGCCGGGTAAAGCAACGATTATCAACGATATAAAGTAAGAAAATATGAAAGTAGCAGTAATCATGGGATCGACCAGTGACCTTGAAATCATGTCACAGGCAATCAATGTCCTTGAAGGTTTCGGAGTGGAAGTGGTAAAGAGAGTCATCAGCGCACACCGCACCCCTGACCTCATGTGTGAATTCGCAAAATCCGCCAAATCAGAGGGTATCGGCGCAATCATCGCCGGAGCAGGTGGAGCTGCGCACGTAGCCGGAGTCGTTGCCGGAATGACTACAGTCCCTGTAATCGGTGTTCCTATCCAGACCAAGGCTCTTGGCGGAATGGACTCGCTTCTTTCGATAGTGCAGATGCCTGCAGGTATCCCGGTGGCAACAATGGCTATCAACGGTGCCAAGAATGCGGGCCTTTTTGCAGCACAGATCCTTGCCCTGACAGATGCTGAACTTTCGGCAAAGCTTGATGCTTTCAGAGCTGAACAGACTCAGAAGGTGCTTGATGCAACAATCTGACAAATCGTGTTGTCCTAAGCGTAGCGAGGGATCTTTTTAAAGAATACAATCGACTACTATATGAATAACTACCGTATTTACGTAGAAAAGTACCCTGAATTTCAGGTGGAGGCGCGCAGCCTTCTGAGCGAACTGAATGAGAATCTCCAGCTCAGCCTCAGGTCGCTGCGTCTGCTTAATGTTTATGACCTCTTCGGCTTCTCCGAGGAACTCCTTGAGAAGAGCCGCTACAGCGTGTTCGGAGAGATCGTTACGGACAGTGTTACCGATGAATGTGACCTGTCTGGCTCTAAATATATTGCCGTGGAGTACCTTCCAGGGCAGTTTGACCAGCGTGCAGCTTCAGCTGTAGACTGTGTTCGCCTTATCGATCCTGCAGCAAAGGTGAGCATCAAGAGTTCCAAGCTCATAATCCTTCCGTCTGACACAACGGAAGAAGAGGTGGCTAAAATCAAGAAATACTACATCAATGCCGTGGAGTCTCGTGAGAAGGATCTTTCCAAACTCACAGCTCTTGAGCAGCCTGAGGTGACTCCTGTTCCTGTCCTCGTCGGCCTCACAGCATTGACTGAGGATGAACTTGCTCCGTATTGCAAGAAGATGGGCCTCGCAATGAACGCAGATGACCTTCGTGAGGTCGTCAACTATTTCAAGACCGAAGGACGTGATCCTTCGGAGACGGAGCTCCGCATCCTCGATACATACTGGAGTGACCACTGCCGTCACACTACCTTCACAACAGAACTCGAGGATATCAACGTAGAGGAGTCATTCCTGAAGGAGGAAATCGACGGCACCCTCAATCTTTACATGAAGATCCGTCAGGAACTCGGCCGCGAGCATAAAGGCGTGAACCTCATGGATATGGCTACCGTAGGAGCGCGTTACCTCAAGTCGAAGGGTCTTCTGGACGACATGGAAGTCAGCGAGGAAAATAATGCATGCAGCATCTATGTTGATGTCGACATCGTGAATGACGAGGGAGAGATGACTACAGAGAAGTGGCTCCTCCAGTTCAAGAACGAGACTCACAACCATCCGACGGAAATCGAGCCATTCGGTGGCGCTGCAACTTGTCTTGGCGGTGCGATCCGCGACCCGCTCTCAGGACGTGCTTATGTATATCAGGCGATGCGCGTGACAGGTGCTGGTGATATCTATCTCCCTGTAGCAGACACAATGGCCGGCAAGCTTCCTCAGAGCATCATCTCGAAGAAGGCAGCCCATGGTTACTCAAGCTACGGTAACCAGATCGGACTTGCTACAACCCATGTGCGTGAAGTTTATCACGAGGGTTATGTGGCAAAGCGTCTCGAGGTCGGTGCGGTTGTGGGTGCTGTGAAGGCAGACAGCGTACGCCGCGAGAGTCCTGCTCCTGGCGACATCGTTCTTCTCATGGGTGGCCGTACAGGCCGCGATGGAGTCGGTGGAGCTACAGGTTCTTCAAAGGAGCACACAGAGGAGTCTCTCGAGACTTGCGGAAGTGAGGTTCAGAAGGGTAATGCACCTGAGGAGAGAAAGCTCCAGAGGCTCTTCCGTCGTCCTGAGGTGACAAAGCTTATCAAGAAATCAAACGACTTCGGTGCCGGCGGTGTCAGCGTGGCTATCGGTGAGCTTACCGAGGGTCTTGACATATATCTCGACAGAGTTCCGACAAAGTATAGCGGACTTAACTCCACCGAGCTTGCCATCAGTGAGTCTCAGGAACGTATGTCCGTTGTGATTGAGGCCAAGGACAAGGAGGCCATGATGGCATACTGCGCAAGCGAGAACGTAGAAGTGACCCACGTTGCTGATGTTACCGACAGGAAACGCATGCGTATGTTCTATGGCGACAAGGTCATCGTCGACCTTTCACGCGAGTTCATCGACAGTGCAGGAGCCAAGCACTATGCAAAGGCTACCGTGGGTGCAGTAGAGGCGAAGAATCCGTTCGAGCGCACAGTAGAGGGTAATACTCTAAAGGATAAGGTGTTCTACAACCTTCAGGATCCTAACGTGACTTCACAGAAGGGTCTCATCGAGATGTTCGACTCCACAATCGGCCGCTCGACAGTCCTTATGCCGTTCGGAGGTATGCTCCAGACCACTGAGACTCAGGTGTCTGTGCAGAAGCTTCCTACAGACGGATATACTGACACGGCTTCAATAATGGCATTCGGATATAATCCGTTCATCGCAAGCTGGAGCCCATATCACGGTGCAGCCTACGCTGTAGTCGAGGCATGCGCAAAGGTTGTCGCTGCCGGTGCTTCATACGAGAAGATGCGTTTCTCATACCAGGAGTATTTCGAACGCATGACAGACCGCAAGTCTTGGGGCAAGCCGCTTTCGGCTCTCCTCGGAGCCCTCAAGATGCAGGTCGAGTTCGGTCTTCCTTCAATCGGAGGTAAGGACTCTATGAGCGGAACATTCGAGAATATCAACGTGCCTCCAATGCTCATGGCGTTCGGTATTACCACAGTAGATGCAGGTCAGGTGATCTCGCCGGAGCTCAAGTACGAGGGCAACAAGCTCTATCTGATCAAGCACACGCCGCTTGACAACCATATGCCTGACGTGGATCAGCTCAAGGCAAACTGGGCTTATGTTCACGAGCAGATTCAGGCAGAGAACATCGTATCAGGTTATGCCCTTGGATTTGGCGGTCTTGCAGAAGCTATCTGCAAGATGTCATTCGGTAACGGCCTTGACGCGAAGATAAAGTATGACGAGAAGGAACTCTTCAACTACGGTTACGGTTCTATCCTCGTTGAGGCTGAAGATACACTCGACTATCCTAATGCAATCCTTATCGGTGAGGTGACAGACGGAGAGGAGAGCGAGCTCACAATCAACGGAACCAAGTTTGACATCTTCGAACTCATGGCAGTCAACGGTGCCAAGTTCGCGGAGGTATATCCGGACACGGCAGATGCATACCACAAGAAGCTTGTTCCTGCCGGAATGCAGGGCGTGAAGCCTCTGAAGGTAAAGAAGTCTGAGATGAAGTATAAGGGCGAGCCGGTTGAGAGACCTATAGCTTATCTCCCGGTGTTCCCAGGCACAAACTGCGACTACGACTCGGCTAAGGCATGGCGTAATGCAGGAGCTGAGGTCCGCATGAGCGTATTCTGCAACCTTACAGAGGATGATATCTTCAGATCAATAGCGGAGATGAAGAAGAATATCGACGAGTGCCATATTCTCATGCTCTGCGGTGGATTCTCTGCTGGTGACGAGCCGGACGGAAGCGGTAAGTTCATTGCCAATGTCCTGAACAACAAGGATATTGCTGACGCAATCCACGCTCTGATCGACCGTGGCGGCCTTATCCTCGGTATCTGTAACGGATTCCAGGCCCTCGTGAAGTCAGGTCTTCTTCCATATGGCCGTCTCGGTCAGGTGACAAAGGACAGCCCGACACTTTTCCGCAATGATATCAACCGTCACATTTCTCAGATGGTGACAACACGCGTAAGTACAACCAACTCCCCATGGCTTAAGGATTTCGCCATCGGCGACCTCCACACTATCGCAGTGAGCCACGGTGAGGGTAAATTCGTGGTGAACGAGTCTCTTGCAAAGGAACTCTTCGCCAACGGCCAGGTTGCATTCCAGTATGTGGATCCTCTCGAGGAGGAGCCGACAATGGATTCTCCATACAACCCTAATGGCTCATACTACGCGATCGAAGGCATCATCAGTAGGAACGGTCAGATTCTTGGAAAGATGGGCCACACAGAGCGCTACGAGGATAACCTCTTCAAGAACATTGATGACGATACCCGCGAACAGCCGCTCTTCCATAACGCAGTAGCTTATTTCAGAGGCGAGTAATAAAACGGACAAAATGTGTAATTGTAACAAATATAGGGATGACAAGCTTCACCATGAGTGTGGTGTGCTTGGAATCTATGGAGTTGAGGATGCTGCAGGCCTGGCGTATTATGGCCTGCATGCACTTCAGCATAGAGGACAGCAAGGTTGCGGCATTGTGACTGTAGATGATGGGGGTTTATTCCACAGAGTCAAGGGTGATGGTCTGGTAACCGAGGTTTTCAACGAAGGCAAGATAGCTAAACTGCCGGGCAAGATGGCAATAGGCCATGTGCGCTATAGCAATGCAGGATGCAACGGAACGGAGAATCTCCAGCCATTCCTTTTTCATCATAATTCAGGTGACTTTGCGTTGGCAAATAATGGTCAGATTGTGAATTATCATCAGCTTCGTGAGGAACTTGAGGATAAGGGCAGCCTCTTCCAGTCGAACTCCGATGCGGAGGTGCTTGCCCATCTTATAAAGAAGCAGGGTGTGGGCAAGGACCAGCCTAGAATCTACGCCCTCAAGGAAGCTCTCAATATGATAGACGGAGCTTTTGCCTTTGTGGTGATGACCGGTCGCAGGATCTATGCCTGCCGCGACAAATACGGATTCCATCCTCTCGCTATCGGAAAGCTTGGTGACGGCTATGTGGTTGCCAGCGAGACATGTGCATTTGATGTGCTTGGCGCTGAATATATCCGTGATGTTGAGCCAGGTGAGATTGTAACTCTCGACCACCATGGCATACGTAGCCAGTTTTATGTACAGCCTGAGCGTCATGCGATGTGTGCGATGGAATATGTCTATTTCGCGCGTCCGGACAGTGATATCGAGGGCTGCAATGTGCATAATTATAGAAAAGAGTCAGGCAGGATACTCTTCAAGGAGTCTCCGGCTGATGCTGATATCGTAATAGGTGTTCCGGATTCGAGCCTTTCTGCTGCTCAAGGATATGCGGAGGCCAGCGGACTTCCATACGAGATGGGACTCATCAAGAGCAAGTATGTAGGACGTACATTCATTCTTCCGACCCAGTCTCTCCGCGAGAAGGGCGTGAAGATGAAATTGTCGCCGGTAAAGACTATTGTCAAAGGCAAGAGGGTAGTGCTCGTGGATGACTCCATTGTGCGTGGAACCACGTCTCTTAAGATTGTGAAGATGCTTCGTGAGGCCGGGGCCTCAGAGGTGCATGTCCGCATTGCAAGTGCGCCTTTGAAGTATACATGCTACTATGGAGTGGATGTGCATACGCCTCAGGAGCTGATAAGCAACAGCAACAGCGTCGAGCAGGTCTGCAAACTCATTGATGCGGACTCTCTCGCCTTCCTCTCTCACGAGGGTATGCTCGCAGCCGGCAAGCGCGACGACCTCTGCCTGGCCTGCTTCAACCATCAGTATCCGACTGAACTTTATGAATAGTTGATTGAGGCTGTCTTCTGAGATTGTTCTGAGAATACAGCCTCTTATTTTTGTGCACAAGGGGAGAATGACCTGATAATTTATTTGATTATGGACTGGAAGAAGATAATGAAGGACTGGATGTTGCCGATTGCGATGGTGACAGGTGCGTCTATGTATGGCCTGTATCATGTGCTGCCTGAGCCGGTCCGTCAGGCTGGTCCTTTCTTGAGTGACCTGATAGGTGTCCTCCAGCCGCTTCTGATATTTGCAATGCTCTTCCTGACGTTGTGCAGGATCGAGCCTAAGGACCTGAAACCGCACAGATGGCATTGGTGGCTGCTTCTGATTCAAGGCGGGCTCTTTACGGGGCTGGGATTTCTGGCCAAGGGGCTTATGGAGTGGTGTCCGGGGACTTATCATGACAAGCTGGTCTTGATTGAGAGCGCGATGCTGTGCTTCATATGTCCTACGGCTACGGCTGCGGCAGTTGTAACGCGCAAGCTTGGAGGAGATGTGGCTGGAATAACTACGTATACTGTTCTTGTAAATCTTCTTGCAGCTGTGGTTGTGCCTCTGATCGTGCCTATGCTTCACCCTGTTGCCGGCGTTGATTTCTGGACAGCCTTCAGCGTCATACTTGCAAAGATCTTCCCTTTGCTTATCTTGCCGTGTCTGGCTGCCTGGATGGTGCGCTATCTGGCTCCGAGGCTCCATCGGAAGCTTTTGCGTTACCCCGACCTTCCTTTCTATCTATGGGCCGTTGCCTTGACCCTGGCCATAGCGGTCACAACCAAATCCATAGTGCAGAGCACCATGAGCGTCAGTCTTCTGCTTCTTATAGCTCTTGTGTCTCTTGTGTGCTGTGTATTACAGTTTGCAATGGGACGTTTTATAGGAAGCTGCTACAAAGGGAGAAATGTCGCCAGGTATGTCAATAAAGTGACTGCCGGCCAGTCTCTTGGACAGAAAAACACAGTGTTCGCAATATGGATGGGATACACCTTCATGATTCCTGAGACAGCCATTGTAGGCGGACTATATTGTATCTGGCATAATTTCTATAACTCCTGGCAACTCTACCGCTCGGGTAAATGACGGGGTGTCGGAGACTCCAGTTTGGAATCACGGTAACAAAAAATGCCAAAATTGCTCCTGACTGGCCTCAAGAATGAGGTATCAGGAGCAATTTTGGATATTGATGCTACAGCCCTTCTAAGAGCTATACAAGAGGTTCTCCGGTCATGGCTGCAGGCTGCTCGATGCCCATCAGCTTGAGGATTGTAGGAGCTACGTCGGCAAGCTTGCCGTTCTTTACTTCCTTAATCTCCTCACCAGCATTCACCACGATGAAAGGAACATCGTTGAGTGAGTGTGCGGTGTTAGGTGTTCCATCCTCGTTTACTGCATAGTCTGCGTTACCGTGGTCGGCTGTGATAAGGATTACATAACCCTGTGCCTTTGCCGCTTCCACTACCTTCTCAACGCATCCGTCAACGGCTGTAACTGCCTTGCGGATAGCCTCATATACTCCTGTGTGGCCGATCATGTCGCCGTTTGCGAAGTTGAGGATGATAAGGTCGTTCTTACCGGTGTTGATAGCCTCAACGAGCTTCTCTGTCACCTCAGGCGCGCTCATCTCCGGCTGGAGATCGTATGTTGCAACCTTTGGAGAATTTACAAGGATGCGGTCCTCGTTATCGAAGAGAGACTCGGCACCACCGTTGAAGAAGAATGTAACGTGTGCATATTTCTCGGTCTCAGCGATACGGAGCTGGTTCTTTCCTGCTTTTGAAACAACCTCTCCGAGAGTCTCCTGTACGTTTTCCTTGTCGAAGAGGATATGTACGCCCTTGAATGAAGCATCGTACGGAGTAAGACAGCAGTAGTAAAGAGGAAGGGTATGCATTCCGAACTCAGGCATATCCTGCTGGGTGAGTACTGCGGTGAGCTCGCGTGCACGGTCGTTACGGAAGTTGAAGAAGATAACTGCGTCGCCCTCCTGAATCTTTGTAAGAGGCTGGCCATCAGCGCCGGTCACTGCGATAGGGCGTATGAACTCGTCGGTAACACCCTCGTCGTATGAAGCCTGGATAGCCTCTGTAGCAGAAGCTGCGTAAGTGCCCTTACCCTCGACGAGGAGGTCATAAGCCTCTTTCACACGCTCCCATCTCTTGTCGCGGTCCATAGCATAGAAACGTCCGCATACTGTAGCTACCTTTCCTGTTGACTTGGTCATCTCCGCCTCGAGAGCCTCCACGAAACCCTTTCCGCTCTTAGGGTCGGTGTCGCGACCGTCCATGAAGCAGTGAACAAATACGTCTTCAAGGCCGTACTCCTTAGCGACGTTGAGGAACTCATATACGTGTTCAAGCGAGCTGTGTACGCCACCCATCGATGCAAGACCCATCAGGTGGAGCTGCTTGTTGTTAGCCTTTACATAGTCGTATGCGGCCTTGATTTCAGCGTTCTGGAGGAACTTGTGCTCACGTGCTGCGATGTTGATCTTTACGAGGTCCTGATACACAACGCGGCCTGCGCCGAGATTGAGGTGGCCTACCTCTGAGTTACCCATCTGGCCTTCAGGAAGACCTACGGCCTCGCCGCATGCCTTGAGTGTGCTCATCGGATACTGCTTGCGGAGAGCTTCGATATATGGTGCTCCCTGTGCGTAGATGACATTAGACTCATCCTGTCTTCCCTCGCCCCATCCGTCGAGGATCATAAGTAGAACTTTCTTGTCCATAGTTATATCTTTATTATTGATTTCCAATTCTGCAATCCTGCAAAGATACAATCTTTACAAGATTTGAGCAATAGTGATAAATCGGTACTAATTTGTATCTTTGTCCGGATAGTTATAGGAAGATATGAATAGTTGTTCAGCAGATATACGTAAGGCGGCGATAGATTCATTATTTACGCTTTCCATGCAGGTGAGGGCCTATGATGCCCTGGATTATATTCTGGCTGCGGAAGGGGGCACAGTATCCGAGGAGGATGCAGAAGATTTCTGCCGCGCTTATGAGGAGTATGGTGAAGCTGTGGAGAGCCTTTATGACGAAGCGTCATTAAAGAGTGAGGCGGAGCTGCAGGTGGCGTCTCTGAAAGAAGCCATGAATGAAGCCAGATTCGAGGCGGCTTCGGCTGCGAGCCTCCATGAGTTCGCCAAGGAAGTATTCGAAATATGGCAGACATCCGGCATATTTGCCCGTAAAAGGGCTTTGAAGGAGCTACGTGCACGTGCCGGATTCCGTCTTGAAAGTCATCGTATAGGCAATTATGTTGCCAAGACATTCGATCTGATGAATGAGGCTCAGGCCCGTTTTGCACGTGCGCAGCAGGCTGTTTTTGCTGCGGATGTGACCTATAAGATCAAGCCGGGAATATATTCGAAAATATATTCTTCCTTAAAATTCCATAAGGTCTGAATCCTTATTTCAATGTCCTGTAAGAAAGGATATGTATTGTGACTCCGATGGCAATAAGGATAAACAATGCACGCATGGCCCAGTGTCCGGTGGCGAATACGGCGCAACATATCAGCGAAATCCATAATGCCGAGATTGAGACTATCTTGACTCTCATCGGGATGGCTTTATGCTCCATGAAGTTGGAAATGTATGCACCGAGCTTCGGGTGATTCATCAGCCATGTGTAGAGTCTTCTGTTTCCCCTGAGAAACAATGCGGATGCAAGCAGAAGAAAAGGAGTAGTTGGGAGCACCGGCAAGAATGCTCCCAAAATTCCTAGTCCAAGTGAGATCAGACCCAATATCGTCAGAAAAATATTCATGAGCCCGCTAAGATAGTACTTTTCGTGCTTAATACATCAGTTTCACACCGAAGAAGAATGTACGCGGCAGAGTAGGGCCGTACATGTAGCCTGAATCTCTGTCCTCTCCTCTGTCGAAATCCTTCTGGAATGAGTTGAAGATATTCTGCGCTCCAGCATTCAGCTGCAGATTGAAGCTTTTGTATAATCTGAAGTCATATGCAACCTTCAGGCCCATGTCCCAGAAATCGGGTGTCCGGACTGTTACGTTTCTTTCGATCATTCCTGCATGGTGCTCTATAAGCATGCTTCCGGTATATGTGCCTGTAAGGGCAAGTGTGAGCTGCTTTACAGGATTGTACGATGCTGTCAGATATCCGTGGAAGTCAGGGGTCCTGAACATCTTCCGGGTTGCCTCCACATCGTCACTCCATGATCTGGCTTCCTTGTAGTTGGAGCTCTGTGCCGTGAAGCCGAGCTGCAGCTGGAAGATGTCCTTCCATGCTATCTTTCCTTCCAGGTTGCCTCCGAACACAACTGCTCCGGCCTCGTTATGCCTTTCCTTTATGAGAATTCCGTTTTCAAAACCGATTTCCTTAAGGGCGAATACGTCGTCCAGGTCCGTGAAGAAGCCTTCCACCAGGAAATTACCCTGCCAGTCTCCCCAACTGTGATATATGTCCGCAGAGACACTCACGCTCTGGGACTTTTCCACCGTGAGATCTTCTGCAAGCCTGATCATGGATACGGTTCCTCCCACATTGTCTATGTGGAGGTCTTCGTCGAAGGCCTGAGGAGCACGGAATCCGTATGAATAACTGGCTCTGAGATTGATGTTTTCGGTAGGATTATATCTGAGGTTGGCTCGTGGACTGAATATGATGTCCTTGATAAGGTTGTGCTTGTCAATACGGCCGCCGATAAGGATGCCCCACTGTTTGTTCTTCCATTCGTTCTGCGCATATGCGCTGACGATCCTTACTGTCTGGTCGGTGGTACGGTCATATCCCCACATGTTGTCCCTGAGGTAGTCCTCGTTGTATTCGAGTCCGACGGTGAGGTCCGATGGCATAAAGAGACATTTTTCAGCTTTATAAACATACTGGGCACCACCTACCCATGTGAGGTCTGTGGTGTTGCCGTAGGCGTTCGGATCCATGCCTGCTCCGTAATAGCTGTCACGGTTTATGTGCTGAAGGGATGCGAATACGTTCAGGCGATGCTTCTGGTCCTTGGAGAACCAATCGAACTTGAGTCCTCCAGTGTTGATGCCATGCTTGGTCTGTTCGGCTATCATTGCCTCGTGTGGCGGCAGGTTCAGATTGTCTCCGCCTCTGCGGAATTCTTCAAGATGATGGTACTCTGCGGTAATCTTGGAGTAAAGCCCGGTCTTTACATATCCTCTGAATCCGACGGTCTGTCCTGAAATCTTTGATAATTCTGTAAATCCGTCACTATTGGCATCCCAGGCATCCTTGGATGTGTTCTGGCCGAATATGGCAAGACCGAGTTTGTTGTCCTCGGATACTATGGATGCATTGATGTCAGTGGTGTTATGTAAAGCGGAAGTTCCGTCGATTGAAGTGGTTGTGTGTGAGATGTTTGCAGAGTTTCTGACAGGCTCTTTGGTGATTATGTTGATAGTGCCGGCAATCGCGGATGATCCGAAGAGTGCTGATCCTCCGCCTCTCATAACCTCCACCCTGTCCACCATATTGGCAGGAAGCTGTTCGATTCCGTAAACCCCTGCAAGCGCGCTGAAGATGGGACGGGAGTCGATGAGAATCTGGGTGTACTGCCCGTCAAGTCCGTTTATCCTGACCTGCTGGAAACCGCAGTTCTGGCAGTTGTTCTCCACCCTTACTCCGGGCTGGAAAGACAGTCCCTGTGCAACCGTGGTGCAGTTTCCTTTGTCATATATGTCCATTCCGATTACATTGACAAGGGTAGGGGACATCCTGCGGGTAGTCTCGCTTCTGGTAGCGGACACTATGACTCCGTCAAGCTGCACATGGTCTTCTTCGAGAACGAAGTTTACCTCATATGCATGTCCTTTCATAATGTTGAGTTCACGGGTCTGGGTCTTGTAGCCTACCGCTGATACCTCCACGATAAATGTTCCCTCAGGGACATTCCTGATCATGTAATGTCCGGTGTTTTCAGTCGCGACTCCGATTGTTGTTCCTTTAAGAATCACCACTATGTAAGGCAGGTGCTCTCCTGTGGCTTTGTCAATCACATGACCATGTATGTGTGCGTCTGTATTTTGTGTGTCCGGGATGTTGACCTCGGTGTTATAGGCCTTTGCCGGCAGCATCATGCAGAATGCCGCCACAAAAGCAGAAAAAAATCTTTTCATTATTTAATTTGATCTGTTGTTATGACCGTCAGTCATGTTTTTGTCTGTTTTTGTGACTGACGCTGCCCGTTTTCGGGCAAAATGACTGTTTTTTGGGACCGTCAGTCACTTTTTTCCCCTTTTTATTGACTGACGGCACTGACTTTATCAGAAACTGACGTTATTAGAGTACTCCATAAATTCCGGGTGTGGAGACCTCTTGTAATGAATTTTCCGCAGAGGTTTCCCCAGACTCATTAGTGAATGTCCTTTTCGTAGTCAGTGAATATACGAAAGTCAGCACTGAGGCGGTCCGCGGAGGGAATAGGCCGTCTGCGCCTCGTTCAGATGGACAGGTGCTTCGTAGACGGTGCGGGTTTCATATAACAACAGTAGCGGAGATCCTGCGCCACAGAAATAGACGGCGCCCTCCGACTGGAAGTTTGAAAGGATATCGATTACAGCATATTGTGACTCGCTGTGATCGTGTTCTTCGTCGCCTCCAAGATGTGAATGGACGACGGATGTTCCGTTCTTGATATGGACGTGCGAGAACATGCTGATACCTGAATAGTAACAGCAGAAAAGAAGCAGCATCAGTAATGCCGGATATGTCCTTGCGCGTCTTGTCATCATTTATTGGGCCGGCAAAGATAGAAAAAATTCCGAATTCTTTTGCGGACGCATGGCGGTAGCCCTGCAATTTTTCCCTGCTTTCTTGTGTGTGCGATTTCGGGTGAATGTGAAAATTTTCTGTACGAATTTTTTAAAATTTTCTATGTAGTGAAGTCCATCCATTTACCGATGGCAATGGCCGAGTGTCAAGGATTATGATGAATGCATAACTTGGTCAATTTTTCTTCAAGATTCCTCCAATTTTCCTTTCAAACTTAGTATAGTTTGTTCAATTCTTCCGATTTGGTAAATTTGCAGAGTCATGTTGCAGGATATAGAACTTTTGGAGAGCGGAAGTATCCTGAAAGGGCTCCGCTTCCCACATAAGATAAAGAAAGTGACACAAATAGTGATCACTGCCGGGCAGTTCTCTTGTCTGGTGGATTTTCGCATGTGGTCACTGAAGGCACCGGCTGTCGCTCTTTTTCTGCCAGGACAGGTGGTCGAGTCTATTGACCTTGATGAAGATTTCTCCGGGTTCGGCATGGTCATGAATCCTGAATTTACCGACTCGCTGAATCTGCCTGTCAGCCTTCAGGAAAGGCTGTTTATCAAGGATACGCAGTTCTATAGCGTTTCGGAGGAAGTGATCGATGTCCTTTCATCTGTATATAGACAGGTCACTAGCCTGATGAATCAACAAGATAATCCATATAAGGAAGAAATTGTAAAGCATCTGTTCTCTGCTTATTATTACGGTCTTGGATATTATATGCACGGTCTTCAGAGCCAGCCTTCCACACTGACTGCCCAGCAGGAAAAATGTGAAAGATTCATGTCGCTTGTTGCCGAGAACTTCAAGACTCAGCGTGACATCGGTTTCTACGCAGATAAACTTTGTGTGACCAGCAAATATCTTTCGACAATGCTAAAGCAGGAAACCGGCATGACCGCTTTGGACTGGATAGAGAGGCATGTAGTCCTTTATGCCAAGAGCTGCCTTTCTTCAACATCGATGACCATTCAGGAGATCAGTGATGAGCTGGATTTTCCATCCCAGTCAGTCTTCGGCAAATACTTCAAGAGAGTCGAGGGTATGTCCCCAAAAGCATACCGCCAGTCCTTGTCGAAAGACTGACGGTAATATCATACAATCTCAGCTATGAAATGTCCTGATGATAGTTCATGGCATCTCCCATCTTTGATGGCTATCTTCATGAATGGATGTCTGAAATGCAGATAATCCTCAATGAGGTTATTGACGAATGCAGTGATATCTTCCTGGCTGCACATATCTTCCTTGTACTCAATTGAAAGTTTATTCTTCCAATATGAGACACCTACCATATTCCTTGGGCCTCTCATGCTTTTCCTTCTGATTGGGTTGTTCATCATAGGAGGTGGTGTGACGATGTTATCTATTGTCATCACCCTTCCTCTGATCTCCATCACCCTTTTGTTTAGAAAAGGCATTCTTCCGAAAGTCTGCTTCAGTCCATACATCAGACAAACATGATGAAGAGGTTCTTCAAATATCACTGTCACAGTCTTCATGATTACTGATTATTCTTCGCCTCGTCTATCCTCTTCTGAGCCGCTTCCTGGCGTGCCTTAGCCTCTGACATCTGCTGTTGGTACTCCTGTTCCTGAACCATTTTGCGAACCTCCGGATTCCTTTTCGCCTTCTGTTCCTGATAGAATGCTTCGGTCTCCATCTTCTGAGCCTTAAAGTTGGCCTTGTCGATCTCCCTCTGTCTTTTGGCACTCTCCTTCATGTCGCGGAATGCCTGTTTGAAGAATCCTGGTTTGTCTGTATCCTGTGTCTGCTCCTGAGCCATTGCTCCTGTTGTCATGCCTGTCATAAGGGCGGCAATCCCCATAATTTTCATAAACTTCTTCATGTCTTTTTATTTTTAAATGTGTGCAATTATTTATCTGTTTCGTCTCTTTCTTCAAGGAATTTCTCCACGAACTTGTCCTCAATTTTCTGATAAGTGCCGACTACGGCATCCTCTATCTTCTGGTATGTTCCCACAACCGTATCTTCAATCTTCTGATATGCACCGACTACGGTGTCCTCAATCTTTGTCTTCTTTGGTTTAAGCGTTGCCATGATTATTTGTTTTAGAATATATATGCTACCCCAAGTTTCACATTATGCATGTGCTGCGCCTGAGAATGCAATGGCGCAAATGATGGTTAAAATTCTTTTCATCTCTTTACTACACTAATTTTACGGCTGCAAAGGTATGGCAAGATGACGAGGAATATTTTTCAGAAAAACCGACAAATTGGTCAGTTTTGCCAAAATAATCAAGTGAGTACTCCGGTATTGTAACCTGACACAGAGTTAGTTGGCGGAGATTTATTGCACAAGCCGTGAGAATATCACGATGCATATAAAGAATATATATGCAGATGAGGAGTTGCTGTTGGATTCAACTAGGCTGATGCTGCTCATCTGACATATAATGATCATTATTTCCAAAGCGGTAAGAAGTCATTCCAGTTCGTCCGTCGTCTTGTAAAAAGTATGGGCTGGGAAGTCCAGCCAAGCTGTACCTGGTGCAGACACTCCTTTGCCACAAACCTCACTCATGCCGGTGTCCCTCATAATTATATATCCGAGACTATGGGTCACTCAGTGGATAGCAATATCACTAACCGATATATTGATGTTCCCTCTTGCCCAGCAGATGGAGTTTAACTCGAGGCTCCTGAAGTTGAATGACGACGCAGACATCATGGAGGAGCTCAAGGGACTTACTCCGGAGCAGTTGAAGGCGTTGATTGCTATGGTGAAGAAATCCTAAAATCTTGGGGAAATCCGGGAAAAAGGTTTAAAAAATCTTGGGGGAATCGGGTATTTGTGTAAATAAAATCTCGGGGGAATCGGGAAATGTTTTTGTTAGTTGTTGATTATCTGTAATTTATCATTATATTTGCTGGTAAATATGAGCGAAATGGAAAAAAGAGTATTTAGACGTAAGATTTATAATGCCATCGGAGAGTGGAAACGTAAGAGCAATGGCCAGACTGCGCTTCTGATTGAAGGCGCTCGTCGTATTGGTAAATCTACTATAGTTGAAAAGTTTGCGCAGGAAGAATATCGCTCATATATCCTGATTGACTTTAACAAGGCAAGTCAGGAGGTGAAGTCTTTGTTTAATGACTTGATGGACCTGGACTTCATCTTCCTTCGTTTGCAGCAAATCTATTCTAAGATTCTTTATGACAGGCAGTCTGTAATCATATTTGATGAAGTGCAGACTTGTCCTAAGGCGAGACAGGCAATCAAGTATCTGGTTCAAGACGGAAGATACGACTATATCGAGACAGGATCTTTGATAAGCATCAAGAAGAATACGGAGGGCATAACAATTCCGAGCGAAGAAGATCGTATTCAGATGTACCCAATGGACTACGAGGAGTTCAGGTGGGCTTTGGGAGATACTGCGACCTTCCCTTTATTGCAGATATTTTGGGATAAGAAGATGCCTTTGGGTGCAGCCCATAGGGAGGCTCAGAAGAATCTGAGGCTTTATATGCTTGTCGGAGGAATGCCTCAGGCAGTCAATGCTTATCTTGATACCAATAACCTGCAGGCGGTCGATGAGGCAAAAAGGAGAATCATAAGGCTATATGAGGAAGATTTTATCAAAATAGATCCAACCGAGAGAGTCTCAAAGTTGTTTATGTCAATACCGTCTATCTTAGCTCGTAATGTTTCTCGTTATGTTCCGTCATCTGTAATAGGCGAGGTGGAAGAAAATAAGGAAATTGAACTTCTGAAGAGTCTGGAAGATAGCAAGACCGTAAATATGTCTCATCATGCTGATGATCCGAATGTCGGTCTGCCTACAACAGCCAATTATGATAAGTTCAAACTTTATGTGGGCGATACAGGTCTTTTCATCACTCTTGCTTTCTGGGATAAGGACTTTACCGAGAATATCATATATGACAAGTTGCTGACAGATAAGCTTCCGGTGAATTTGGGATATGTATATGAGAATCTTATCGCCCAGATGCTGGTGGCTTCAGGAAACAAGCTCTTCTACCATACATGGCCAAAGGATGAAAAGCATTATTACGAAGTGGATTTTCTCCTTTCAAGAGGAGCGAAACTCTGCCCAGTTGAAGTCAAGTCATCAGGATATAAGGCTCATGCATCTTTGGATGCATTTAGTGCGAAGTACTCCAGCCGAATAAAGGATAGATATTTGATCTATACTAAGGATTTTGCCCGCGAAGAGGAAACACTTTATGTTCCTGCCTATATGACGCCTCTCTTGTAAAAAGGTCTTAAGTGTCAGTCACTAAAGATGTCACAAAGGATGTCATAAAGGAGTGGCTTGACTCAGAGTGAAAGAGTTGCGTTAATTCTAGTACTTGTTGGAGTCTTGTACCAAGTCTGAACTTTCATAAGTTTTCAGACTGAAAATTCGTAAACATGGCAAAATACTCATAAAATTTTGCGCTTCGGAAACAACCTGTTTAATTTGCCATGTCAGTTCTCGGATTGATATGGCTTTTGTGTAAAATTTATTGAAATCAGTGATTATGAGAAGGCAGGAATGTGGAAGCAATGCGGTGGTGACAGTGCAGATGACAGTATGGCAAGAGAACGAGGAATATTTTTCAGAAAAACCGACAAATTGGTCAGTTTTGCCAAAATAATCAAGTGAGTACTCCTGTATTGTAACCTGACACTAATCTAGGTTTGGAATAATATTGTAGTGGCGCATATAAAGTGCTTTAAATTTTATAATTTTGTGGGAAATACTTTGGTGTAATGGAACAAAATAAAATTATACTATATCAGGACGATAACGAGATCACTCGTGTAGCAGTGAGGTTCGCTGATGAGGATTTGTGGCTGACACAGAATCAGTTGGCGGAGATCTATCAGTCGAGTAAGTCAAATGTAAGTGAGCATATCAAGCACATATTTGAGGATGGTGAACTCGTTATGGATACAACTGTTCGGAATTTCCGAATAGTTCAAACGGAGGGTTCTAGAAGCGTGGAACGAGATATTGCACACTATAATCTCGACATGATCATTGCCCTCGGATATCGCGTTCAGTCCCAGGTGGCCGTGCGTTTCCGCAGGTGGGCAACGCAGAGACTTCATGAGTATATCCAGAAGGGCTTTGCGATGGATGATGAGAGGCTGAAGCAGGGTGGTAACAGGTATTTTCGTGAACTCTTGCAGCGTATCAGGGATATCCGTAGCAGTGAGCGAAACTTCTATCAGCAGGTGACGGATATATATGCGACTGCTGTCGATTATGATCCTCGCAGTGATATGACGAAGACATTCTTCGCTACTGTGCAGAATAAACTGCACTATGCCGTTCATGAGAATACGGCTGCGGAGGTTATCTATAATCGTGTGGATAATGAAAAGCCGTTCGTTGGTATGACTAACTTCAAGGGTAACTATGTTACCAAGGACGATGTGAAGATTGCCAAGAATTATCTTTCAGAGTTGGAGCTGCAGAGACTGAATCTTCTCGTATCCGGATTCTTGGACTTTGCGGAGTTCCAGGCCTTGGAGATGAATCCTATGACGATGAAGGATTGGATTGAGGCTCTGGATGCTCAGATAACTGCTCATAAGAGAAAGGTCTTGATAGGTAAAGGTGCGGTGTCGCACGCTCAGGCAATCAAAAAGGCGGAACAGGAGTTTGAAATATATCGCCAACGCGAGATGGAAATGCTGGAGAGCGACTTCGATAGAGAGATAAAGAAACTCAAAGAAAAGAACTGATTTGAAGCCAAAATTTAGGGTTCGGTGTTCACGCCCGTGTTCACGGACCCTAAAATCGTAAAAAAATGAGTGTGGTCGGCAATGCGGATTTGCGCGTGTTATAGACTCGGGAACTTGAGGGGGGAACTTGGAACACTGAACTGTGCAGATTTCTGACAAAATCGAAATCCATATATAAAAACACGTACAGAACGCCTGAAGTCGAATGATGATACAGATATTCTGGAGGAACTTAAAGGCCTTACTCCAGAGCAACTGAAGGTCTTGATTGCATTGGCGAAGAATGCTTAATTGCGCACGCTGTATTCTTAATAGGGCGATACTCAGCCAAAATCGATGTGTTTGATGCGATTTTGGCTGAGTATCGCATGTTTTTCGTAAAAATCACTATCTTTGAAGAAAAATTAAGACCATGAGAGACAGTATCGTAGGACGTAAGATGGAAAAAGCGGAGTTGGAAAAGATTTTCAATTCTGCAAAGGCGGAATTTCTGGCAGTTTGCGGTAGACGTAGAGTCGGAAAGACCTTTCTTATCAAAGAATATTTTGAGAAAGAGTTGGTTTTTTCCGTGTCTGGTCTAGCAAAGGCTAATACGCAAAAGCAGATAAAGAATTTTTATTCTACTCTGAAACTCTATGATTCGTCTTTGACAGAAAAGCCAAACGATTGGCTGGATGCCTTCAACCTCTTGATTAAATACCTGACCTCTCTTTCGCAAGAGAGGAAAGTGATCCTTTTGGATGAGCTTCCATGGATGGATACCCCAAAGTCTGGGTTTATATCTGCGTTGGAACATTTCTGGAACGGCTGGGCGTCTTCTCGTCGTGATATTGTTCTGATAGTGTGCGGATCTGCGACCTCATGGATGATGGACAACCTGATCAATAATCATGGTGGACTTCATAATAGATTGACACGACAGATATTCCTTGAGCCGTTTACTTTGAATGAATCGGAACAGATGCTGGAATCTTTAGGATTCAATCTCTCTCGCTATGAGATCGCTGAGTATTATATGATACTTGGAGGAATTCCTTATTACATGACATTGTTGAATCCAGATGAAAGTGTTGCACAGAATATAGATAGACTGATTTTCAAACGTAATGGTGAACTTAAGAATGAGTTTGATAATCTTTATGCTGCTCTCTTCAGAAATTCGGAAAGCTATATAAAAGTAGCGTCCATCTTAAATTCAAAACGTTCTGGACTTACCAGAAATGAGATAAAGGAAGAAGCGAAGCTGCCTTCTGGAGGCACTCTCACAAAGATCCTGAAGAATATGGAGTCCTGTGGTTTCATACGCAAATTCAACTGCCTCAGTTTGGGAAAGACGCAGACTCTTTATCAGCTTGTGGATTTCTTCTCCCTTTTCTATTTCAGATTCATACAGCACGAAACCGGAAACAAGACAAATTATTGGAGTGCAATACAAGGCACGCAGAAGTTCTATGCTTGGGCGGGACTTGCGTTTGAAAATGTGGCCTTATATCATATCAGTCAGATAAAGCAGGCATTGGGAATCAGCGGGATAGATTCGGAAGAATATACTTGGCGTAAAGACTCGAATGAGACAGACGGTGCTCAGATTGACCTACTCATTGATAGAAAGGATAATACTATAAACCTTTGTGAGATGAAGTTCTGCGAAAGTGTATATGAACTTAAGGCAGACGAGGAGATGAAGCTTAGAAATAGAATAAGTGCCCTTAGGTCATCTTTGAAGAAAAAGACTAAATCAATCCAGCTTACTATGATTACTTCTTTTGGCGTTGCCAAAGGTAAGCATTCCGGTATTGTTCAAAGCCAGGTGGCATTGGATGACTTATTTGCTTAATTCAATGATTCAGAGATAAAGTGACTTTAATGTTTAGGACTTGTTGGAAGTTTGTCCCAAGTCTTGTCTCAAGTCCGGAACAAGTTGTCCCAAGTCTGAAATAATATGGAAAACGCTAATAACTGTAAGGAAAATATTTAAACTGGAATTTTTATGAAAAATAAAATAGTTTGTGTTCCCTCAGTGTTCCCTAGAATCAAAAAAGCACTCACGAAATTTTCGTAAGTGCTTGATTTTCAAGTAGCGGGACGCAGGATTGAACTGCGGACCTCATGATTATGAATCATGCGCTCTAACCAGCTGAGCTATCCCGCCATTATTTAAAGAACTTTGTTGAGATAGAAGGACTCGAACCCTCACTGACAGAGCCAGAATCTGTAGTGCTACCATTACACCATATCTCAATTTGGCTTCCCATTTGGATTTTGGGATTGCAAAGGTATGAATGTTTTGTGAAATTCCAAAAATATTTTGAAGTTTTTGTAAAAATATACTGATTATCTGCTAAAGGCGCAGAAAGTTTCCCATGATCCGTTGGTTTCTGCTGCGGTTTCCATTTTGTCCGGGAGATTTACGAACAGGTCGAAACCGGTAAGCGCTTCGAGACTGTCCACCGGGACGGCAAATTCCGTATAGTTCCTGCCTTTGAGGTCGTTGTGAGGTACCCAGAAGCCTATGGTGACTGCTTCAGACAATCCGCTTTCTGTCCGTCTCACCTTAAGCGCAGCCTTCCAGTAATAATTCGGCACTGGGAGAGTCTTGCCGTCGTTCTTGTTGACAATCGTCTTGATTGCCTCATCTCCCCTCACGCGGAATGTCGATCCGGTAATGACATAGAGGGTGTCAGATATTGGAGTTTCATTCCTGATTGCTTCTTCAAGCTTCGCCCAAAGTTCTCCATTCATTCCGTTTTGGATCTGGGGAGTCATGTTTGTTGAGAAATATGTCTGGGCCATCATCTCCGGCACGGCATTGCGGTCGGCATTCGGAATCTGGTGTCCCCTTGCATAGAAATTCTTTGGATAATTGGCGGTTGGTATCGAGGCCCCATATCCTTTCTTGACACTGGTCTGTTCCTCGACAGGAACCTTCTCGTCGTATCCCCATACTTCCTCACGGCCTGTAGAGATATGCGATGCGCATAAAGGGTATGCCACCCAGTATGAGACATATGTGTCTGCGTCGTAGAAACAGGTGTAGTTGCGCTGACGGCGTCCCTGCATAGTGGCATGATGAGTCACCAGATGCATGTCATCCCCTTCAGATAGTCCTTCGGAGTTACATGTAATTCCCATTCCGCCTGCCGGTAGCTCAAGCCACGGCTGAGATAATGCCGGAGTGGAAGATTGGGATGCCTGCCTGTGAGATAATGTTCCGGATGCTTCCGGTGCAGATGCAGCAGACATGCCGAGTGCAGTTGTATTTGAAGAACTGACTTCCTTGGATGTCACTTTGCCTGACATGTTAGTGAAGTATAATGCAGCGCAAACCGCGCATACGGCCAGTACCACCACTACGATAATCCATGTATTCCTTTTCATACTATCTAGTATTTTACGTTCGGTTTCAGCATAGTCTTCTGGTGATTTCCCTGCATGAGATCTGAAGATTCCCTTATGTGCCTCATAGGACTATTGTGTGCAATAGCGTTAAATCCTGTCAATATATAGCACCCCATCAAGATGGTCGGTCTCGTGCTGGAAAATTACAGCGGTGAATCCTCTTACCGTATCGCGTATCATCGGGATGTCTCCCGGATGCTTCACCGCGCGACTCTTTATATGATTTTCTGAAGCGTAATCCCAGTCAGTGAACGCCTTAAGCGCCTTTATGTCGGCATACTCGATGACAATCTCAGTTGAGCGCAGCACGTCGGCACGTCTGTCCGGCACTGACAGGCAACCTTCACTCCCGGCTGCCAAGGAGTCAGACTTCCAGACAATCCTTATATTGGGATATACCTCGAAAGGGTAGTCCAGACGTCCTTCCCGTGAGACAGGCTCCTTGTCGAATCTTTGCACGGCAACAACCCTTCTGTTGAGGCCGACTTGAGGACCGGCTATCCCTACTCCGTCCTGCGACGGATGGGTTACTGTTGCCACCATGAGCGAACATAGTCTTTCGTAATCGGTCGAAAGCAGGGCTTCAGCCGTGAAGTCTGCGCATGGAGTCCTCAGGACCAGGCTGTCTTCTGGAGATTCTATTGTCAGCACCCTCATGATGCTGTCTGCTCCATGGATTAATGCCAATTCGTCTTCTGTAAATCCTCCTGTAGGGCTACAGCAGGAAGCAAGCACCCCGGATGCCACGACTGCCGCCCCAATGGTTGTATATGATAACTTCTTGAAATACATTGACTTACGGGTTTATCAGTGGGGCAAAATTCCCAACGATGATTAGCTAACTAATTGAATCACAGTGGTTTGGATTTTCGGGGCTTTCGAGGCTTTCAAAGCTTTCGCATTTATCTCTCCCTGCTGATGCCCATCTCTGATGCTTCCGGCAAACTCTCCTGATGCTCCCTGCAAACTCTTCAAACCACTCCCTCTACTCCTTGCGTCCCAGCAAAGCCACCGCATAGACTTCACATCCTTCTCCACGGCCCACGAAGCCGAGCTTCTCGGTGGTAGTTGCCTTTACAGACACTCTGGCTGGAGATATTTCCATAATCTCCGAGAGACATTCCCTCATTGCCACTATATAAGGGGCCAGTTTAGGTCTCTGCATGGCGATGGTTATATCCACATTCACCACATGCCACCCCTCATTTTCAATCAGTTCCATGACACGGGCAAGGAGAATCTTGCTGTCAATCCCGGCAAATTCGTCAGAAGTATCGGGAAAGTGTTTTCCTATATCTCCCAGGGCCAGTGCTCCGAGCAGTGCATCGCACAGAGCGTGGATAGCCACGTCTCCGTCAGAGTGGGCTATACATCCTACCGGGCTTTCTATTTCAATGCCTCCGAGCCACAGTGGCAGCCCCTGAGCAAGTGCGTGGACGTCATATCCGTTACCTATTCTCAATTCCATATGCAAATAATTTCCACAAATGTAAATAAAAAACCCTAAATTTGCTCGTTAGACTAAAAACGAGCAGTATGGTGCATACCGGACAGAAATTCCAGGAATGCTGCATAGGTAAAGCTCCTCGGAACAACTAAGGTCAGAATGATTGATACAATGAAAGTCAGAACGACGGATATATTATAAAGACATATGGGATTCAATTTCAGTTTTTTCGGCAAGCAGGAAGTGAGGAAATTCAGCTATAAGCCCCGTTTCTATGATCCGGAAGCAGAGGAACGCAGAAAGAAATACGGAGACTTCACTAAGAAGAACGAGGAATATGTACCGGGCAAGCATGTCAGGGGCAGTCTTCGTGACGGCAACTACCAGCGTACCGAGGAGGTAAGCCGCAACCAGAGGATAATAGGAATGGCGACTACCGTTCTCCTTTTTGCTGTCATCTATCTGATATATAAGTATTTCCCTATTCTTCTTCAGGCATTGGGACAGTAGTGTATGGATATCAGGATATTACCAAGCAATATAGCTAATATGATCGCTGCAGGAGAAGTGGTCCAGAGACCTGCTTCTGTGGTGAAGGAACTTATGGAGAATGCTGTAGATGCCGGAGCCGGTCAGGTGACGGTGGTGATACAGGATTCAGGAAGGACTCTTATACAAGTCATTGACAACGGATGCGGGATGTCGCCGGATCAGGCGGTGCTTTGCTTCGAGAGGCATGCCACATCCAAGCTCCAATGTGCAGAG
Organism: Candidatus Cryptobacteroides sp.; assembly: GCA_045127905.1. Taxonomy (GTDB): domain Bacteria; phylum Bacteroidota; class Bacteroidia; order Bacteroidales; family UBA932; genus Cryptobacteroides. The sequence goes on along the minus strand of JBGVQX010000056.1, from coordinate 6,653 downwards.
GATCTTGAGAATATCCTCACATTCGGCTTCAGGGGAGAGGCCCTTGCTTCAATAGCAGCCGTAGCGGAAGTGACTCTCAAGACCAGGCGTGAGGAGGATGAACTCGGCTGTCAGGTCGACTTCGCGGACTCTCAGCATCTTTCTACACAGGAGATATCCGCTCCCAGAGGTTCGAATTTCACAGTAAGGAACCTTTTTTATAACGTTCCGGCCAGACGTAAGTTCCTCAAGTCTGACACAGTGGAGTTCAAGCATATAGTGTCTGAGTTCACACACGTTGCCCTGACGCGTCCCGACATCGGATTCACTCTTACTCACAACAACAAGGATGTTTATGTGCTCAGACCTGCCAAGTCTCTGAAATTCAGGATACAGGATATGCTTGGGGCAAATGTTGCCAATGACCTCGTGGATATTCATGCCGATACATCCGTAGTGACTGTCAATGGATATGTCGGCCGTCCTGCTGCTGCGAAGAAAGGGCTTGGAAACCAGTATTTTTTCGTAAACGGAAGATATTTCCGCAGCCCGTACTTGCATAAGGCGGTGATGAAGGCATATGAGAATCTTCTTCCGGATGGAGTGACTCCGTCATATTTCATATATCTGGACATTGATCCGCATGCTGTGGATGTGAATATCCACCCTACAAAGACAGAGATCAAGTTTGAAGACGACAGCGTGATCTTCCAGATTCTGTATGCCTGCATAAAGGAGGTGCTGGGCAGGAATTCTTTCGGTGACAGCATAGATTTCGACAGGGAAGGAGTACCTGACATTCCGGCTTTCGGTAAGAGCTTTGACGAGTTCCATCATGTAAGCGAGCCTTCTCCTGTGGCAGACCCTACCTTCAATCCTTTTGATAATGACGGTTTTCCATCGGAAGTTCCTGCATTCGACAATTCGTTCATGCCGGGGCTTTATGGCTCTGATCATGGTTCTTCAGGATCATCCCGTTACATAGAGAAGCGCGATGATTATGGAAAGCTTTTCGAGGACAAACTGACCCCGGGAAGGAGTGTACTTGTGCTTCAGGGCAAATATATAATCACAACCGGTCGTACGGGACTTATGGCAGTCAGCATCACAAGGGCGCTGGAGCGTATTCTGTATGAGCGTTTCCTTGAGGCTATGTCCAGGAACGCCCATGTGAGCCAGACAGCTCTTTTTCCGGTGACAGTGCAGGTGGGTGTTGAGAATATGTGCCTGTTCGAGGAACATTCGCAGATGCTTTCTTCTCTCGGATTCGACTTCGCACCGTTCGGAACGGATACGATAGTAGTGAACGGCGTGCCGGAAGGGTATAGCGCCGAGCCGGGGAAGGTGGAGGCTATGGTGGGGGATCTTCTGCTTATTCTGGCTGAGGATCATAATGCCCTGGAAGAGATGATGGCTGTCAATATGGCATCCGGATTGGCCAGATTGGGTGCACTTAATGCCGATTCTGTCACAAATCCGGCCGAGGCACAGAGGTTGATTGACCAGTTGTTCGCATGCTCGAACGCGGAATATACGAGCACAGGACGAAAGATAATCACGATGATCACAATGGAAGACATCGATAAGAAATTTTAATGATGGGATATTATTCTTATGACAACGGTGGCAGAAGAGGCTTCATGAGCAATGTGCCCGTTGCGGTAAAAAACATAATCATCATTAATGTGCTGGTAATGATAATGACCAGCCTTAATGAAAACTTCATGTATGAGAAGTTTGCGCTGTTCTATCCGACATCGCCGTTCTTCCACTGGTGGCAGCCTGTCACGCATATGTTCATGCATGGCGGTTTCTGGCATATATTCTTCAATATGTACACACTGTATATCTTCGGCTCGGTGCTGGAGAGGGTGTGGGGTACCAAGAAGTTCCTGCTGTTCTATTTCGTGACAGGAATAGGTGCGGCACTGATCCATACAGGAGTAGAATGGATTCAGGTGCAGTCATGGCTGACGGCAGCTGCGGAAGGCAACATGCAGGCACAGGCGTCCATCCATATGATGAAGATGACCCCTACCGTGGGAGCATCCGGTGCCATATATGGTGTCCTGATGGGATATGCCATGCTATATCCGGATTCGATAATGACACTTGTATTCCCGCCGATTTCATTGAAAGCCAAGTGGTTCGTGCTGATATTCGCTGGCATCGAACTCCTTACCGGTGTCACTGGCACCGGCGGTGGAATAGCTCATTTCGCCCATCTTGGAGGACTTATATTCGGATTCCTCCTTATCATGTATTGGAAGAAGAAACGTACGCTTTACAGCAGATTTGACTAGGAAACGGCAAAACTTGAGAGTCTTCTGATGGCCAAAAAGAAAAATACAGCACGACCGGGAATATTCGGCATGGTCACCTCGCGTATGTTGATGGTGATAGTGGCAGCCATGCTCGTGCTTTCTTATATTTCTGTGGTCATCAATCCGGCAAAGGTGTGGATAATCTCACTTGTGGGCCTGTTCTTCATACCTTTATCTGCTGTCAATCTGTTTCTGCTGCTTTGGGCTTTGAAACGTAGATCCAAGTCATTTATCATACCTCTTCTGGCCCTGCTGCCTTCATTCATTTTTCTGGGGAGGTATGCTCAATTGTCTTCGCGGGAAATCCAGCCTCCTCAGGACCCGACTCTGAAAGTGGTTTCCTATAATGTAGGAAGATTTTTGGGACATGACGGAACTCTTTCTTCCCGAACACAATGTGCGGACTCCGTTTTCAAGTTTGTGTTGGACCAGGATGCGGACATCGTATGTCTTCAGGAGTTCCATGTGCGTGACATCAAGTCGGTGAGAAACTATCTAAAGAAGCATCTCAAGGGGTATAATGCTGAGTATTATCTTTTCCCTCTGAAGGATGGTTCTGCTTTTGGAAACATTACTCTCAGCCGATATCCTTCTCTGGAAAAGGGGAAGATTAAGTTCGAGGAAAGCGCTAATCTGGCCATATACACCGACTATGAGGTCCACGGGCGTCGTTTCAGGGTCTATAACTGCCACTTTGAAAGCTATAACATATCATTTACGGGTGTAGTCAAGGCTCTGTTCAATGCGGACAAGACGGTTTTCTCAGAGACCGGCACCAAGATGAAGAATTCTATCACGCGACGTCCAAAGCAGGTGGACAAGGTGTTCTCCCATATCGAAAACTGCCCGGTAGAGTCTTTTGTGTGCGGAGATTTCAATGACAATCCGATGTCTTACTCTTATTTCAGGATGACACGTGGCAGGAAGGATGCATTTGTGGAAGCCGGTGAAGGTTTCGGTGCTACATACGCAAGGCTCTGGCCCATGTTGAGAATCGATTATATCCTGTTCCCTGAACGTTTCAGGGCGGTTTCGCATGAAATCCCTCATATACCTTTTTCAGATCATTACCCAGTAATAACGGAAATAGAATTATGACAGAAGAAATACAGAAAGCCCTGGAGATCCTCCGCAGCGGAGGCGTTATACTTTATCCTACCGACACTGTGTGGGGCATCGGATGCGATGCAACGAACCCTGAGGCCGTAGCAAAAGTATATGAAATCAAACGTCGCGAGGACAGCAAGTCCCTTGTGCTGCTTGCTGCAGATATGGACATGATATGCCGTTATGTCCGTGAGGTGCCGGAGATGGCCATCCAGCTTGTGGAAGTGAACGACAAGCCTATGACCATCATCTATCCCGGTGCCATAGCCGGGGAACGAGGATGCATGAAGACAGACCGTCGAGCTCTGGCCTTCAATACAGTGGCGGAAGACGGTACTGTAGGTATACGGATTCCTATGATGGATTTCTGTAAGGCTCTTGTAGCGAAGTTAGGGCGTCCTCTCGTCTCGACATCTGCAAATATATCTGGAGAGGCTACTCCTAAGAAATTTGCTGAAATCACAGATGCCGTGAAAGATGCTGTTGATTATATCGTCGATCCTGCCCTTGAAAAGGGGGCGACAGGACAGTCCTCGTCCATAATAAAGGTAGGGCTGGACTATTCGATAGAGATAATCAGGAAATAAGGCCTTCCGGCCCGGAATTTCTACATATATCGGAAATACGCTGCCGCCACTGCTGCAAGGGCGGCAGTTTCCGTACGTAGCCGCGACTCTCCGAGACTTACCGGTATGAATCCGGCTCTCAACGCCAGTTCGGCTTCCTCGCGCGAGAAGTCTCCTTCAGGACCTATCATGACTACGATTTCATTGCCTTCGAAATCATTCAGGACTTCCTTTATGTTGCAGCGGGGGATGTTTTCATCTTCGAAACAATAGGCGATAAGTCTTAGTTTACCTGCCTGACCCGGATTCCCCTCAGAACGTATGAAATCCTTCACGGACATCGGTTCATTTACCGCTGGAACGGCAGCCTTCAGAGATTGTTTGGCCGCGCTCACAAGAATCTTCTCAACACGTGAGGTCTTGAGCACCCTCCGCTCCGAATGGTCTCCTATTACAGGAGAGAGTTCGTCAAACCCCATTTCGCAGGCCTTCTCGGCAAACCATTCGTATCTGTCGTTGTTCTTGGTCGGACATACTGCCATATGAAGACGGTATGGATGTGTTCCCCAGCCGTGCTCCTGAGCAATTACAGCAGCCTCTACTCCTTTCGGACTATCTGACGTTATCCTGCATCTGTACAATGTGCCGCTTCCGTCGATTACGGATATCTCATCGCCGCAGCGATGTCTCAGCACCTTCGCGCAGTGCCCTGATTCGTCCTGGTCCAGACGGCATATGCCCCCTGCTATGTCACGTGAGAAGAAAAGTTCCATGTCAAATATTCTATAGAACCGCAAAAATAATAAATTTCGTTTTCTTTTTCATTGACTAAATTGTTTGCAGAGGTAAAAGTCCTCTGATTTGTCAGCGGATTACCGAAAGTCTACTGAATGATTGAGGATTCCGTAATATAGTGTTGTATTAAATCTTACAACATTATGACTAACAAAACATTTGAAGAGATTGTCGTGCTGTGGCAGGCCGACAAGAAGCAGTATGTCAAGAGATCGACATACTCTGCCTATTCGTTATTGGTGAATAATCATCTGATTCCAGCCTTTGAAGGTGTTTACGATGTGACTGAGGATATGGTCCAGAGTTTTGTGTTTACGAAACTGGAGCAGGGACTGAGCCAGAAGTCAATCAGGGATATTTTGATTGTTCTTAAGATGATACTTCGGTTTGGTGTCAAGCAAGGGTATCTGGAGCATCATGAAATAGATGTGAAGTTCCCGACCGAACGAGAACGTCAGGAAGTAGAAGTTCTAAGCAGGAGTAATCAGAAAAAGATAATGGAGTATGTGCAGAGCCATTTTACATTCATGAATCTCGGAATCTATATTTGCCTTTGTGCCGGTCTCAGGATTGGAGAAGTGTGCGCGTTGGTATGGGATGATATTGATTTAGACAACGGAGTGATTAACGTCTCGAAGACAATTCAGAGGATATATGTGATTGAAGGAGGGGAGAAGCATACTGAGGTTATAATTGATACTCCGAAGTCAAAGAACTCTATCCGTGAAATACCTATTCCAAGGGACTTACTGAAAATGATTAAGCCATTTAAGAAGGTCGTGAACGGGCGTTTCTATGTACTGACCAATTCTTCCCAGCCGACAGAACCAAGAACATATCGTAATTACTATAAGCGCCTGATGACACAGCTGGATATGCCTAAGTTGAAGTTTCATGGACTGCGCCATAGTTTTGCTACACGATGTATAGAGAGCAAGTGCGACTACAAGACTGTCAGTGTTCTCCTCGGCCATTCAAATATCAGCACGACCCTGAATCTCTATGTTCATCCTAATATGGAACAGAAAAAGAAGTGCGTGGAGCAGATGTTTAAGATGTTGAGATAATTGAATGGGAATTCAATGTCTTTTCTTTCGGGTGTGACGCTCCATTGGAACTCATTTATAAGGCCGCTATGGAGAAGACAGGTGTCCTATGTTGGCACATTGAAGAGGTAAATTTGAACCGAAAACCGTCGGCTATATAGATACTATACTAAGATTTAGTATAAGTTTTATATATAAGTATATATAGTAATCTTTATAGTAAACTATATATTTATATATAAGCAAAAAGTCGTTGAAAATCAATGTTTTATATTTGATTTCTGTTTCATAGATTTGCCTTTGAGGACGATGTTTTACTAGGCGGACTTGTTCCAAATATGAATGTGATTATGAGGAATATGGAGTTACTCGTAAGCAGCTGCAAGAACTAAAAACTTAAGATTCAGCATAAGGTGCCACTACAGCAGGTGTACAAGACCTGGTCAGAAGCAGTGACTGCAGGATTGTTGGAACTGATAGAAAGGAGGAAGAATTATATATAAAATGATTGCTTTATGAATAACGATGTTGTGATTTATCAGTCCGCTGATGGGCTTGTGAAAATGGAGGCTATTGTAGATGCTTCCAATGAAACTATTTGGGCTACGCAGAAGGCGATGGCGGAGTTGTTTGGGATAGATTTATCCGGAGTGTCAAGGCATATTTCCAATATTTATGATATCGGAGAACTGGAGCGTGATACGACACTTGCAAAATTTGCAACTCCCGTGCAGAGTGGCTTCAGAGGCATAATTTCAAAGGAAATTGAGTACTATAATCTGGACATCATAATAGCTGTAGGCTATCGTATAAACTCTGTAAAAGCAACAGCCTTT
>JBGVQX010000055.1:0-61979 GCA_045127905.1 Candidatus Cryptobacteroides sp. | reverse complement strand
CTTTCGTAAGTGATCATACGAAGTGCAGTTTTGTAGTCCTTCTCTGTCATGATTCCTTTGCTTTTATCATGATGCGAAGGTCGGATTTATACTTAAATTTCACTGCACTCTTGATTCCATTTTTACTGCATCGCTGATTCCAATTTTACTGTATTACTGATTCCATTTTCACTGCACTCACGTTGCCAATTTCACTGTATTAGTTGATTCCGGTTACATCACCTCGGATTGTATTGCATCTCAACACAACACCTCATCCCCACATTCTCGCTATTCCTCGGCCCGATAGTTTTGTTGTGTTGTGCAAAAAAGAAACAAGGGAATAACGCTGTGTTACTCCCTTGTTTTGTTGTGTTAAGTGATTTGTTTTGAGCAAATTACTTATTAAGCGCAGTAGCGACGTCAACCGCACAAGCAACTGTACAACCTACCATAGGGTTGTTACCGATTCCGAGGAATCCCATCATCTCAACGTGTGCTGGAACTGATGAAGAACCTGCGAACTGAGCGTCAGAGTGCATACGACCCATAGTGTCGGTCATACCGTATGAAGCTGGACCGGCAGCCATGTTGTCTGGGTGAAGTGTACGACCTGTACCACCACCTGATGCCACTGAGAAGTATGGCTTGCCTGCAAGCACGCGCTCCTTCTTGTAAGTACCGGCTGTAGGGTGCTGGAAACGAGTCGGGTTGGTTGAGTTACCTGTGATTGATACGTCAACACCCTCGTGCCACATGATTGCTACGCCCTCGCGAACGTCGTCAGCACCGTAGCAGTTAACCTTAGCGCGTGGACCGTCGCTGTAAGCGATGCGGCGTACTTCCTTAAGCTCGCCAGTAAAGTAGTCGAACTCGGTCTGTACATATGTGAAACCATTGATACGTGCGATGATCTGAGCTGCATCCTTGCCGAGACCGTTAAGGATTACGCGGAGAGGCTCCTTACGAACCTTGTCAGCCTTAGCTGCAATCTTGATAGCACCTTCTGCTGCAGCGAATGACTCATGACCTGCAAGGAATGCAAAGCACTTGGTCTCCTCGCGGAGGAGCATAGCAGCAAGATTACCGTGGCCGATACCAACCTTACGGTCGTCAGCTACTGAACCAGGAATACAGAATGCCTGGAGACCGAGACCGATTGCCTCAGCTGCCTCAGCTGCGTTCTTGCAGCCCTTCTTGATTGCGATTGCGCAACCTACTACATAAGCCCACTTTGCGTTCTCGAAGCAGATTGGCTGAGTCTCCTCACATGTCATATAAGGATCGAGACCATACTGATCGCAGATTGCGTTTGCCTCCTCGATAGAAGCGATACCGTTCTCATTGAGTACAGCAAGGATCTGAGCCATACGGCGATCCTGGCTTTCGAATTTTACTTCTCTAATCATATTGTCTTTCCTCCTTATTATTCGTGACGTGGGTCAATGTATTTAACTGCACCAGCCTCTTCTGTGAAGCGGCCGTATGTGCCTGTTACCTGCTTGAGAGCCTCATTAGCGTCTACACCCTTCTTGATGAGGTCCATGAAGCGTCCGAGGTGTACGAACTGGTAACCGCAGATCTCGTCGTTCTTGTCGAGAGCAAGAGTCTTGATGTAACCCTCAGCCATCTCGAGATAACGTGGACCCTTTGCGAGAGTACCATAGAGTGTACCTACCTGTGAACGGAGTCCCTTTCCGAGGTCTTCAAGACCTGCACCGATCATAAGACCACCCTCAGAGAAAGCTGACTGGGTACGTCCGTAAACGATCTGGAGGAAGAGCTCGCGCATAGCTGTGTTGATAGCGTCGCAAACGAGGTCGGTGTTGAGAGCCTCGAGGAGAGTCTTGCCAGGGAGAATCTCAGATGCCATAGCAGCTGAGTGAGTCATACCTGAGCAGCCGATTGTCTCTACGAGAGCCTCCTGGATGATACCTTCCTTAACATTGAGGGTAAGCTTGCAGGCACCCTGCTGAGGTGCGCACCAGCCGATACCGTGTGTAAGGCCTGAGATATCAGTGATCTGCTTTGATTTTACCCACTTTCCTTCTTCAGGAATTGGAGCCGGACCGTGGTTAGGTCCCTTCTTTACGCAGCACATCTGCTGCACTTCGTGTGAATAAACCATAATAGTACTATTGTTTTATAAAACGTTGTTTTCAAAATCATGCAAAGATAATAAAAATACTGTAACTTTGTAATATGAAATTCAAGATAGACTCGGAATATAAGCCGTCAGGCGACCAGCCTTCGGCGATAGATGGGATATGCAGCGCCCTGAATCAAGGGGTTGATGCCGTTACGCTTCTCGGTGTGACCGGCTCGGGCAAGACATTCACCATGGCCAATGTCATTGAGAAGCTTCAGCGGCCGGCTCTTATCCTCAGTCATAACAAGACTCTTGCCGCCCAGCTTTATGGTGAGTTCAAGTCATTTTTCCCAAATAATGCTGTCGAGTATTTTGTCTCATATTATGATTATTACCAGCCGGAGGCATATCTTCCGGTTACGGACACATATATCGAAAAGGACCTCAGCATCAATGACGAGATAGAGAAACTCAGGCTCAGCGCAGCTTCAGCCCTGCTTTCCGGCAGAAGAGACGTTATAGTGATTTCAAGCGTTTCGTGTCTTTACGGTATTGGAAATCCAGCTGATTTCCATGCACAGACTGTACATGTGAAGCGGGGAGAGCAGAGAAGCATGACCAGACTCCTTTATCAGCTGGTCGATGCCCTTTATTCCCGCACTGAAGTGGATTTCAAGCGCGGAACCTTCAGGGTCAGGGGAGATACAGTCGATATATGCATAGGTTATGGTGAGAATGCAGTAAGGATAGAATTCTTCGGGGATGAGGTAGAACAGATTTCAATTATCGACCCTTTGACTGGAGCATTCATAGACGAACTGGAGGAAATATCCATTTACCCTGCAGGTAACTTCGTGACTACAAAAGAACGCAGCGCAAAGGCTATTAGCCAGATTCAGGACGATATGATGGCCCAGTGCGAGTACTTTCATGAGATTGGAAAGCATCTTGAGGCGAAACGCCTGAAGCAGCGTGTGGAATATGACCTCGAGTTCATAAAGGAGATGGGCTATTGTCCTGGAATAGAGAACTATTCCCGCTATTTCGACGGCCGGAGCGAGGGTATGAGACCTTTCTGCCTGATAGATTATTTTCCCAAGGATTTCATTACATTCATTGATGAGAGTCATGTGACTCTGCCGCAGATCAGGGCCATGTACGGAGGGGACCATTCGCGCAAGTCAGTCCTTGTCGAATATGGCTTCCGCCTGCCAGCTGCTGCCGATAACAGGCCGCTTAAATTTGATGAGTTCGAAGCAATCACCGGACAGAAGGTGTTCGTGAGTGCAACCCCGGCAGATTATGAGCTTGAAAAGTCGGAAGGCCTAGTAGTAGAGCAGGTAGTACGTCCGACCGGTCTTCTGGATCCTCCTATTGAAGTGCGCCCTATTGAGAATCAGGTGGATGATCTTCTGGAAGAGATACGCAAGAGGGAAGAACTGGATGAAAGGGTCCTGGTCACTACGCTTACCAAGCGCATGGCTGAGGAACTGGAGAAATATTTCACCAAGATGGGAGTCCGATGCCGTTATATCCACTCCGATGTGGATACGATGGAGCGTGTGGAAATCATCGAGGACTTCAAGAACGGACTTTTTGATGTTCTTGTAGGAGTGAATCTTCTTCGAGAGGGCCTTGATATCCCGACTGTCTCTCTGGTTGCGATACTTGATGCCGACAAGGAAGGTTTCCTCAGAAGCGGACGTGCTCTGACCCAGACTGCAGGCCGCGCAGCAAGAAACGTAAACGGCCTTGTCATAATGTATGCTGATACTATTACGGATTCTATGCAGCAGACAATATATGAAACGGACCGCCGACGGACCAAGCAGATGGAGTACAATAAACTTCACGGCATTACTCCGACTCAGGTCGCTGTCAAGCGCAATGTTCTTCTTGAAGAAACAGGTGCTGCAGGGAACCGTATGCAGGAGGAGATGGCTGCCAGACAGCGCAATCCGAGACTAGCAAACAGTGTCAACGGAAGGGTAAGTGCCGCCAATTCATATGACGACCCGACATATATTCCTGATCCGACTGATCTTGGAAAGGGAAGTGTAAGTGTAGGACTCGGACATGACTCCAAGCGTGAGACCAACTCTGCCTATGTCGATGGCTATCTTCAGGCTGACCTGGCGGCTGTGCTTCAGGATCCTGTGATCCGTTCTATGACCAGACCTCAGGTGGAAAAGGCTGTGGAACAGGCTAAACGCAATATGCAGAAGGCTGCTGCTGACCTTGACTTCATGGCTGCCGCCAAATACCGCGACGAAATGTGGGCCCTCCAGCAGTATCTCAAAGTCTGGAAGGTATAAACTTACAGCGACTACCATGTTTTGAAACCGTCCTACCCCTCTGGCCACAGAGGGAGGGGCCCACGTAGTGGGAGGGATTGTTTCAAAACATGGTAGTCGCTGTGTATAGTAATGACTATTTGCAGACCATGATGTCCAGAATCATATTATCTGTGTTCTGCATTCCTACCGAGCCGATGCGGCCCAGGTTCTGTATGGTCTTTTCGATGTCTTTCTCGATGATGCCGTCATGCTCTGAGATGCATATGCCTTCACGTGCCAGAACCGCTGATTGAAGCGCGCAGGATACGCCTGAGGCTACCTTCATCGCACATCCGACCTTTGCTCCGTCGCATACCATTCCGGTGATATTTCCGACCATATTCTTGATTGCGGAGCATACCTGTTCGTAGTCACCTCCGCGCAGGTAGACCAGGCCGCATGCTGCCCCGGTCGAGGCTATCACACATCCGCATAATGCGGAAAGTTTTCCAAGGTATCCCTTGATGTGGATTGCTATGAGGTGGCTCAGTACAAGAGCGCGTGCGAGTGCTTCGTCGGAAGTACCGTATTTGAGTGAATATGCGATTACAGGCATTGTAACGGTGATACCCTGGTTACCGCTGCCTGAATTGCTCATGGCTGCAAGGATACATCCTGCCATACGTGCATCAGATGCCGCAGCAGTCATCGACATTGCATATGAAAGGAAGTCTCCGCCAAAAACTTCCCTGTTGGCAGAATGACTGATGAAATAACCTACTTTCAGACCATAATTGCCTTTCATTCCTTCTTCTGCAAGAGCGAGGTTCAGGGTCTTTGATTCAAGGATGAACTGTATGTCATCGTATGATACTGTCTTTGCAAATTCAAATATTTCCTTGACTGTAAGATTGTAATCAAGAGTGCTTTTCTGTTCTGTCATTACAACGGCTTCAGTACTCCTTCCGCATGATAGAACAGTACCGTCATAGCATGTCTCGATTATTCTGTCATGGTCGTCTTCGATTACTGCGCTTGCGCAGTGGTCGCCGGTGACTTCTACAGATGCCTTTACATAAAGCTTGTGCCCTGTATCCGCCACACCTACGATAACTGATTTCGACTCAACGAGTTCCTTTGCTTTAGTTATAGACCTTTCATCAAGGTCGTGAAGAACCTCCAGACCATATGCGGATTTTCCGCAGACTGCTCCCAGGGCTGCTGCTATGTGCAGACCTACCATTCCTGTCCCGGGGATTCCGACTCCCATTCCGTTCTTGAGGATGTTTCCACTGACCTCTACCTTAAGATTATATCCGGCTCTGAATCTCCATTGCGGGTCATCAGCGGAATTCTTTTCTTCGATAATCTCCATTGCTTTTGCAACAGCAAGTGCTACTGCTATAGGCTCCGTGCATCCGAGTGCCGGCTTGACTTCCTTTTGGAGGAGTTCGATGATTTCTGATTCGCGTGCGGTCATAGTTGTAGATTTTGTAGGTTATTCCTCAAAGAAATTCAGACTAAGTCTAATGATTTCCTGTATATCAGAACTGTATTTTACAGCTTCAATAGGGAATCCGAGGCATATTGTTCTGTATCCTTTCCCTTTATATCCCGTTCCTGCGGAGATTCCGCTGTCTGAGTATCTGAAGATGCTGTATGCTCCTGCAGCTGCCGGGGCGATTCCGTCCTGCGACTCAACGCTGTAACACATCCCGTTAGGAGTGTTCCATAAATCGAATATTTCCATTTCTGATTTAATCAGCGGATTGCGGACTGGACGTGCAAGGCCATTCGGACTTGCATTGGATGTGATCCAGCGGTAGCCGAGTACTGTCTCTGCGAATTTCTTCGATTCAGCTTTGAATAGACTATCTGTATGGACCGGATACACCTGATCCCAAATGTCTGTGCCGATATATGCTCCGCTTACCAGCATATTACCTCCCCGTGAGGCATATTCGCGCAGGGCTTTCTGCATTTCTGCGGGGAATACGCTATAACGTTGTGTCTGTCCTGAGCCGATGCTTGTGGTAACCTGTTTTCCGCAGATCAGGTCAATTGCCCAAGCATCCTGCATATATGTGCTGTCGCTACAGAATCTTTCGTTGCTGCATGAGAAGAAAGGATGACCGGCCAGCATGATGGCATTTCCATGTACAGATGCGTAGTCGAATGTGTTTCCTGCCACTATTTCTCCTGCTTTGTCGGTGTATGATGCTCCGAATCCTGGACTGTCGTTCGACATCCACTGCATGTCTCTTCTTGATTCGTTCATCTCTCCGGTGTAGGTGATGTCTTCGATAAAAGAAACACCGCTGTCACGCCTGCTGTCGAATCCTGCATACTCCGGAGTGTCGATGAACGCCGGACCGCTTACCCTGTCGAAGTTGTTTACCACCAGTACGGGCTGACTTAAGTGACCTTCTGCTGGTATTCCCGCGCTCACTGTCTCTGACGGAAAACTGCGCCCTCCCTGGTTGAATGCAATTATCCTGAAACTATATATCTGTCCCTTGGCCATCGGGACTTTGATATTGTATGTATCTCCTTCGTGTGTGACATTTTTCAGCACTATGCCGTTGTCAAATGCTCCTTCACCTTTTCTCGTCTGCAGGATGAAGCCTTCGGGCGATGCTGTAGGCTCCAGAGGATCCTCGACAGATTTCCAGCTAAGGATTGCTCCATCTTCAGCAAGTCTTATCCCTATGGATTCTACAGGGAGCGGCTGTATGGCATAGCTGCAACCATATCTGTTGCTCAGATATTTGACTATACCTTTATATACCGCGCGGCTTGCCGTAAATCGGAACGAAGGGTCAAGGCCGTATTTCATGTCGGCGAAATTCTGATGTGAAAGAAGTTCGAGCAGCATTGATGGTGATGAAGGTGTGCGGCTTTCCCTGTAGCCTCTGTCCCAGATCGAACGTCTGGTCCACAAAGAGTCGAAGCCGGACCTGATGTCGCGGACAATCTGGCTCTGCACCATGTCTGCCATCTGTCTGCTTGTCATCCTGTCTTCCTTATTCGGGAGTTTTCTGCTTCTTTCTGATTTTAACGTGTATATAGCCAATGTGCCGACGATCGAATCGTTCGGAGTCACACCTGCATCGGTGTGAAAGCCTAAAGAAAGGTCTACCGGTATTCCGAGTCCCGGTTTCTTGCTCGGATTCATCCTTGAACCGCGGCTTATCCATTCCACCCAGTCACCTCTGGACATGAAGTCGTCCCTATAGTCGTTCAGGCCTTCGTTCTGATAATATATTGTGGAATCTACTCCTGCCCACTGAAGCCAGTATCTTGCTGCTTCAGCAGATCTAGGCAGTCCTGAAGTGCATGGTGCCTCCTTTGTGAATGTAGTGTCGTCGTAATGGCCTCTCTCGATATTGCCTATACCCCCTCCGAATCTCACTGCATCCGCAGTCACTATGCTTCCAGTCACGTGCCTGTATCCTTCCGGCGTTCTGTTTTCCAGCCGCACGTACCCTTCCTCGCCATTTGTGAATTCAAAGGTGCCGAGATAGATCCATGTGCCGCCGCCCATCTTCTGGTTCACGACGAATCTACTTGTTCCGCCAAGGTGCTTTACTGTATATGATGCAGCAGATGTGCTGCCTGGTAGTGTCTTGTAGGAAACATAAACTGCATATCTGCCCCTTTCCGGAATGTCAGGTGTCCATGTCACTGAGGCTGCAGTGCCTTTCTTGCCGTGAGGGATGCATTCCACCTTTCTTGCTGTACCTCCGGCAAACGGATTCTCGAGGTCGCGATATGTAGGCTTCGTGTCCGCAAAACCAGCTCCCGCGCTGCTCCATGCTCCCTTTTCTTCGTATTTTGCAGTGCCACGTCCGCCCATCGAAGGGTCATTATCGGCTATTATCTCATTTTTCTGCGTATCCCTTTCGCGAGGAAGCATCACATATGCTCCGGCATTCTCAAGCATCGGAACGAGGTATGGCAGAACGAATCCCTGTGTGAACATATCTTCGCATGTCCTGAACAGACAAGGCCTCTGCCATTCCCATCTGTCAGCACCATGTGAATAATATCTTCCGTGGCTCTGCCATAAGGCGATGTGCCTGCCGGTGAGACCTTTGCTGAATTCCATGCCTCCGAATTCCTTTACCAATGGGTTGACTCTTGACGGCTCTTTAACCTTTAGAGCGCCTTCGGTCGGCTTTCCAGAAGATTTCAGGACAGGTGTCACGAGTTCCTTGACAGGAATGCCCCTGCTATAAATCTGTCCTATCTTATATTTTCCGTATCCTTCCGGAAGCAGCCCTTTGAGTGTAGTGCGGAGCCATTGAGGGCCGGAACCGTACCATGGATAATCTCCGAGCGATTCGGTGAAATAGAAATCCAGATTGCCTTTCCTTTTCATTACGGATTTCAACTCCACCTTGCCATTGACTCCGGTCCTTTCCTGCAGCAGTACGGAAAGAGAGTCGCAGACAGGCTTGAAATCATTGACGATTTCTTTCTGTCCGTATGCAGCAATTGATAATGCGAGGTATATGGTTATGCTCAGTAATTTTTTCATCAGTATGCTCTTAGAAATTAGAGAGCCTGCATGTCATTGAGTTTCTTATAGTATCCTTCGAGCGCAAGAAGCTCCTCATGTTTTCCACGCTCTACAATGCGTCCTTCATGAAGCACGCATATTTCATCGGCATTCTTGATTGTTGAAAGCCTGTGTGCAATGGCAATTGTGGTTCTTGAACCGGTAAGTCTGTCAAGAGCCTCCTGAACGAGCTTTTCAGACTCAGTGTCAAGGGCTGATGTTGCCTCGTCAAGAATAAGGATAGGTGGATTCTTGAGAATTGCACGCGCGATACTGATTCTCTGCCTTTGTCCTCCGGAAAGTTTCGCACCGCGGTCACCGATGTTTGTGTTATATCCGTCTTCCTTTTCCATGATGAAATCGTGGGCGTTTGCAATCTTTGCAGCAGCCACGACCTGTTCCATAGTCGCACCTTCCACTCCGAAGGCTATGTTGTTGAATATGGTGTCATTGAATAAGATGGCTTCCTGGTTTACATTTCCTATGAGGCTGCGTAGGTCCTTCACTCTGAAGTCCCTGAGATCCTTGCCGTCAAGGGTTATATGGCCCGAACATACATCATAATATCTAGGTATCATGTCCACAAGGGTGGATTTACCCGATCCGGACTGACCCACGAGCGCCACCATCTTTCCCTTTGGTATTTCCATACATATGTCCTTAAGGACTTCTCTGTCTTCTTCATAGCAGAATCCTACGCCATTGAAGACTATCTTGTCCTTGAATTCCGTAAGTTCCGCAGGAGTTTCAGGGTCAGTGATGTCATTGACTGCATTCATGATCTTGTCGATCCTTTCAACTGAAGCAAGTCCCTGCGGGATAGTGTAGCCAGCCCTTGAAAACTCCTTCAACGGAGCCAGTACGCTATAGAGTATGACCATGTAGAAGATGAATGTAGGGGCATCGATAGGGGATTTCTCTCCAAGAATCAGAGTGCCGCCGAACCAGAGCACTATCATGATCATGCAGGTGCCGAGGAATTCGCTGACCGGATGCGCGGATGCCTGTCTGATCTGCACCCTGCTTATGGACTTCCTATAGCTGTTGCATGTGTTTTCGAATCTGTTACGCATTTTTTCTTCAGCGATAAAGGCTTTGATAACCCTGAGGCCGCCGAGAGTCTCGTCCAATTGAGACATCGTGTCACTCCATTTGCGCTGTGCTTCAAGAGAGTGGCTCTTGAGTTTCTTTCCAAGTACGCTCATACCCCAGGCCATCAACGGCACTACTGAAAGAGTAAACAGGGTCAGCTGCCAGCTTGTAGCAAGAAGAGTAGTGAAGTAGAATGCTATGAGAATAGGGTTTTTTATAAGCATGTCAAGCGAACTGGCAATCGTGTGCTCAATCTGTCCGACGTCGCCGCTCATTCGGGCAATGATGTCGCCTTTTCGCTGCTGGGAGAAGAATGACATTGGCAGTTCGGTCACTTTGTTGTATACCTGAGTCCTTAAATCCCTTACGATGCCTGTCCTTAAAGGGACCATCACTGCTGATGAGCCGAAGTAGCATGACGTCTTGAGCAGAGTCATCAGCATCATGAACAATCCCAGCAGAAGAAGGGTGGTGGATGCACCGCATGATGAAATCATTTCCGTTATATAGAAATAAATATTGTTCATTGCGATGTCCTTTATCGGCAGTGCGCTATCCCATGGGATAAATTCATAGACGGTTGTGTCCATCTTGAAGAGAATCTGGAGAATAGGGATAATAAGCGTGAACGAAAATATGTTGAATACGGCAGAAAAAATATTTAAGATCACTGCCCAGAAAATATTTACTTTATAAGGTGACGCATAGCGCTTCAGCAAGTTCCAGAATTCTTTCATCGTTGTCCCAAATAGTTTATTTTAATCTGCAAAGATACCAAACAGTTTCCAACTTTCAAATAGAAAGAATCTGTGGAATCCAGGTGAATTTATCACTATATAATGCTGATGTTAATCCCTTGTACGGATGTTGTCCGATATTGACTTCTGTAATATTTTGAAATGCGGGACACTTTATGTAATTTTGTCATTTGGCTAAGACTGGAGCATATATTTATGACTTAACTTTCGCGAGTGCGAAAGTACCTTGTTTTAGAGACCTTCAGGTCGAAGGTAAGTCCCCTTTCCGAGAAAGGGGGTGGGGGATAGGTAACGTAAACGAAGGGAGTGCGTATCAACAACTTACAACTTGCGAAACTTGAGTTTATGATTAATGTAATCAAGACAGCAATAGACGGTGTGGTGATTGTCGAGCCGAAGGTGTTCGGCGATCATCGCGGATATTTTTTCGAATCTTTTTCTGAAAAGGATTTCTGCAGGAATGTGCGTGAAGTCAGATTCGTGCAGGACAACGAGAGCAAGTCCGGATTTGGCGTATTGCGTGGCCTTCATTTCCAGAAGTCTCCTTATGCTCAGAGCAAACTCGTGAGGGTTGTCAAAGGTGCTGTCCTTGATGTTGCAGTCGACATACGTAAGGGTTCTCCTACATTCGGGCAGCATGTGGCTGTTGAACTAAACGAAGATAATCATCGTCAATTCTTTATACCGAGAGGTTTTGCACATGGTTTTGTAGTGCTTACGGATGAAGCGGTATTCCAGTACAAGTGTGATAATTTCTATTCTCCTGAGAGTGAATGTGCCATAGCATGGGATGATCCTGCTCTCGGAATCGACTGGAAGGTGCCTGCAGACAGTATTATTCTGTCGGAAAAGGATAAACGGCATCCGGTGCTGAAGGATGCTGACTGGTTGTTTGACTATAACGAAAATTTATATTGAATATGAAAGGAATAGTTCTCGCTGGAGGCTCAGGCACCCGCCTGTACCCGATTACCAAGGGTATCTCGAAGCAGCTTATGCCTATATATGACAAGCCGATGGTGTATTATCCGATTTCCGTGCTGATGCTGGCGGGTATCCGTGATATTCTCATAATTTCCACTCCTTATGACCTTCCTGGTTTCAGAAGGCTCCTGGGTGACGGTAGTGATTACGGCGTGAATTTTTCTTATGCCGAACAGCCTTCTCCTGACGGATTGGCCCAGGCATTCACTATTGGCGCGGATTTTATCGGTGATGACTGTGCCTGTCTGGTTCTTGGCGATAATATATTTCATGGAAACGGATTCGTGCCAATGTTAAGGGAGGCTGTCCGTTCAGCTGAAGAGGATGGATTAGCTACGGTATTCGGATATTGGGTGAGCGATCCTCAGCGTTATGGTGTCGTTGAATTTGACTCCGAAGGCAACTGCTTGAGCATTGAGGAAAAGCCGAATGATCCTAAGAGCAACTATGCTGTTGTAGGTCTGTATTTTTATCCGAATAAGGTGATTGATATTGCGCATGTCATTAAGCCGTCCGCAAGAGGAGAGTATGAAATTACTACCGTGAACCAGCATTTTCTTGCTGATGGGGAACTTAAGGTCCAGACTCTCGGCCGTGGATTTGCGTGGCTGGACACCGGTACGCATGACTCGCTTTCTGAAGCTTCATCCTTTATCGAGGTGATAGAAAAACGTCAGGGACTGAAGATTGCATGTCTTGAGGAAATCGCTTATATGAATGGATGGATTACTTCCGACAAACTGCGTGAGCTTGCACAGCCGATGGTCGGAAATCAGTATGGACAATATCTTCTGAGTATAATTGACGAGAGAAAGTAAGATGAAGCGTACAATAGCAATAACAGGAGGTGCAGGATTCATAGGGTCTCATGTCGTTCGTTTTTTTGTGAACAAGTATCCGGATTACAATATTATCAACATCGATAAGCTTACTTATGCCGGAAATCTTGCGAATCTCAAGGATATAGAGGACAAACCGAACTATAAGTTCGTGAAGATGGATATCTGCGACTTTGAGGCTTTCTATAAGCTGATGCAGGACGAGAATGTGGACGGCATCATTCATCTTGCCGCCGAGTCGCATGTGGACCGCTCGATCAAGGATCCGTTTACATTTGCCCGCACGAATGTGATGGGTACGCTTTCGCTTCTTCAGGCGGCGAAGCTTTATTGGGAGCAGTTCAACTATGTCATGCCTTCCGGCATCCCGTGCCGGTTTTATCATATCTCTACAGATGAGGTGTATGGCGCGCTTTCGATGAACCGTCCGGAAGGAATAGAACCTCCATTCAAGACGGTGGCCTCATCAGAAGGACACAAGGCTTATGGTGATGACTTCTTCTATGAGACCACGAAGTACAATCCACACTCTCCATACAGTGCCTCAAAGGCGTCGTCAGATCATTTCGTACGTGCATATCATGATACATACGGTCTGCCGGCCATTGTGACGAATTGCTCTAATAATTATGGTCCTTATCAGTTTCCTGAGAAGCTTATACCGTTGTTCATCAATAATATACGCCATCGCAAGCCTCTTCCGGTATATGGCAAGGGAGAGAATGTCCGTGACTGGCTGTATGTCGAGGATCACGCACGTGCAATTGATCTTATTTTCCATGAAGGAAAGGTGGCCGAGACATATAATATCGGCGGCTTCAACGAGTGGAAGAACATAGATCTGATAAAGGTGATGATAAAGACTGTGGACCGCATTCTTGGCAATCCCGAAGGCCACAGCCTTGAGTTGATTACCTATGTGACTGATCGTCCCGGACATGATGCACGCTATGCAATTGATTCTTCCAAGCTTCAGCGTGAACTTGGATGGGAACCGAGTCTGCAGTTCGAGGAAGGTCTTGAGAAGACGGTCCGTTGGTATCTTGACAATCAGGAATGGATGGACCGCATAACTTCGGGAGAATATGAAAAGTATTATGAAGAGATGTATAAAGGGCGCTAAAGCATCTCTTCTAACCAATGGAACATAAGTTCAATCCTTTTGCGGAAAATCTGCATATCAAGACTCGCGGCTGTGTCGCGGGTCTTGTTTGTGTTCATTGTGATCCCGGAGGTGAAAAGTACGGCAGGTACTTTGTTGTCTACGAATATTCTCTGGTCTGAAAGACGGTAGAAGACTTTGGTGAAATTGCGGCTTCCGTAATAGTCCAATGCCAGTTCCATGTCTATTCCGTTTGCAGAGTTCACTTGTTCCAATACCTTTTTCCTGGATTGCTTCAAGGATGGTGTTCCGAGCATTATCAGGTAGTCTTTCCGGTTTTTCGAAATAGGGGATAAGGTGCTTCCTACCTGATCGATGTTCACCATGAGCGATATCTTGCCTTTGGTTATCTGTTTTCCGCTTACAGGGTCGGTGAAATCTCCCTCAGATATTGCATCCCATAGTGCTCCGGATCCTGCAAGGTCATGCTCTTTTGCATCAAATGCAACGAATATTATGCTGCTGTCGTAAACTTTTCCCATCTCTCTCATCTGGGCAAACATTTGCGCAAGAGATGTCATGGCAACCGTGCCTGAGGCATTTGCATCTGCTCCAGGATATACTTTTCCACCTAATTCGCCAAGATGGTCGTAATGCGCTCCGACGATGATGTAGCGGTCCCTCGGCATGGTCAGGGAGCCAGGGATGAATCCTATTATGTTGTGTGCCTTAGCTCCTGCCTGCGTTCGGAATGCCATTGCATATCCTTTGCCAAGAGGAAGCAGCCCGGCCTGTGAGAACTGCCTCTCGATCCAGAATGCAGCCTCAGAGCTTCCTCGCGTTCCTGTTGCCCTGCCTCCGCACAATGTGTCTGCAAGAAACGACACGCTGATGCCAAGTCCGCTTTCCTTGATGTTCATCTTGACTGTCTCACGCTCCTTATCCCAGCCGCTCTGAGCGTACGTGGAAAGGCAGAGGAAACATGAGATTGTTGTCCAGATGTATTTTTTTAATATTTTTGACGGCATGGGCCTGATAAATTGCTATATTTGTAACTTGGCTTAATTCGGGGCCAAAATTAGTAAAAATTTTGAAAGGATGAATAGAGTCATGAAGACCTTGATGCTTATTTTCGTGCTGACGCTTGCCGGCATGCAGGGCCTTTATGCTCAATATGACAAGGATGTTTTTTACATGCGCGGCCGCAACGCCCTGGCTGAAGGCAAGTATGCCTTGGCAATAGAGAACTTCAACGTCCTTTCCCAGCTGGACACATCTGCGCACCTTACATATTTTTTCCGCGGCATTGCCAAATATAATCTCGGTGACCTTCGAGGTGCGAAACGTGATTTCGACCGTTCTGTGCGTCTGAATCCGGTCTTTACTTCCGGCTACCATTACCGCGGCATTGCTGAGAGCCGATTCGGAAATTATGATGCGGCTTTGCAGGACCTGCAGAAGGCTATTGACCTTCGTCCCGGCTATGTCGGGCTTTATTTCAGCAGAGGTGTGACCTATTTTCTGTCACAGCAGTTCGATAAGGCGGTCAAGGATTTTGACAGATATATAAGAAAGGAACCTAAGGATCCTTCAGCATATCTCAACAGAGGAGCGAGCTGGCTTTTTCTTAAGGATACGCTCAAGGCGGTAACGGATTACAACAAGGCTATAAAGCTGGACCGTTTCGATCCTGAAGGTTATGTGCGTCGCGGACGACTTTATGCCGCCCAGAAAAAGTATGACCTTGCTGTTGCTGATATGGACAAGGCTATAGACCTTGATTCTACGAATACATTCGCATATTTCAACAGGGCCATAATGTTCTATGAACAGCAGAAATACAAGGAGGCGATGGCTGACCTCAACCGTGTTTTGAAGGATGAACCGGGCAATGCTCTGACATTGTATAACAGAGGACTTATCCATGCCCAGCTCGGAGCATATGAGGAAGCACTCGACGATATGGACAGGGTTCTTAATATCAACCCACGCAATGTGCTGGCTTATTTCAACAGAGCCTCCATATTGATTGAGCTCGGACTATATAAGGATGCGCTTGCAGATTATGACAATGCTATAGAGCTTTACCCGGATTTTGCCAAGGCATATATGAACAGGGCGTATGTAAATAATCTCCTGGGAAATGCAAAAGCTTCGAAAAAGGATTATGATACTGCTCAGAAAAAGGTCCGTGAGTATCGTGAGAAGAATGTGTCCGATGCCGGGTCTTTTGCAGATACTACAAAGAAATATAGCGCACTCCTGTCGCTTGATGCGGATTTTGCCAAGAAGGATTTCAATGACGAACTTCTGCAGCATAGGGATATAGATATAAGGCTCAAGCCATTGTACAGATTTGTTCTGACAGACAGCAAGGATGCTGTGAATTATGCGCTTGCACGTGGGTATGAAAACCCTTTGCTTGAAAGATTCAAGGCACATCTTCCTGTCGGCACAGATGTGCGTAATGAGGATGGCAATGTAAGTCGCAAGACTCTTGAACTTGTAGCAAATAATGCATGGGGAGGCGGAATGGACAAGGCTTCCGGAAATTTCCTGAAAGCACTGTATGATTATTCCGGGAAGCAGTTCAATTCAGCACTTGATTATTATGGCAAGGCAGTGGAGGAGTCTTCTGATGAAGACGGCCTTGATAAACTTTACGGCGCGTTCTACCATCTTAACCGTGGTGTCCTGAGGGCGGATATGATTGATTTCATATCTTCGATCGAAAGCAACGTGCAGGTGCTCTCGATGGATGATACGGGTAATACACGAGCACGAGTCAAGGATCAGGTAACAAGAAAATATGACTATACGGATGCTATAGCTGATATGAAAGCAGCTTTGGACCTTGTCCCTGATATCCCATATCTGCATTTCAATCTCGGTAACCTATATTGTCTGTCTTCTGAGCATATAAACTCGATAGATAGCTACACCAAGGCCATAGAGGCTTATCCATATATGGGTGATGCCTATTTCAACAGAGGTCTTGTGCTGATTTATCTGAAGGATAAGGAGAAAGGTTGCATAGACCTTTCACGTGCCGGAGAGCTTGGGGTCGAGGATGCGTATAGTGTGATTAAGAAGTATTGTGAAGAGGAAAAGTAGTTTATGAGAAAATGTGTTATTTTTGATATGGGTGGTGTACTCATTGATCTTGATGTGGATGCATGCAAGGCTGCGTTCCGTGAAGGTCTGGGCTATACTCATGCAGATACTATTATAGATGCATGCCATCAGAAAGGAATTGTCGGGGATTTGGAGGAAGGAAGTCTGGAGCCTGACGAATTCCGCCGTCTGGTGTTGGCTGCCTCCCGTCCTGATGCTGTCGCTGAGGATGTTGATAGAGCGTTCTGGAAAATATTGGTTTGTATACAGCCTTATAAGGCGGAACTTCTCAGGAAGATGGCTGACAAGTATGACCTTTATATGCTCAGCAATAACAATCCTATCTGTCTTCCCCGTTCAGCAGCAATGTTTGCAGAAGCCGGAGTACCACTCGATGTGGTTTTCAGGAAATGCTTTATGTCTTTTGAGATGAATGCCCTGAAGCCATCCGAGAAATTTTATAAGGCTGTTCTGGCCCAGATAGATGAACCTGCCGAGAATCTGTTGTTTATTGATGACTCTCAGGCTAATGTGGATGGCGCGGTTGCTGCAGGTCTCCCTGCCGTGTATTACCAGCCGGGTTCTGACCTTTCCGCTTTGCTTGCGGAAGTGCTTGAAGACCCGTCGTTAAAGATGGAGGGAATAAACTGATGCTTAAATTCATGAGCCTTTCCAGCGGCAGTTGCGGCAACTGCTATTATCTCGGCACGGAAAACGATGGAATTATAATTGATGCCGGAGTAAGTCTCCGTCGTCTTAAGAAGGTCCTTCAGGAGTATGACCTGACATTTGACTCCTTCTCTGCTGTACTTGTCACACATGACCACCTTGACCATATACGTCATCTTGGATCATTCTGCAAGCGTCTGTCTAAGCCTGTATACACGACTGAAACCATACATAATGCCCTCGCACGCCACACATTTACAGCTCCTACCATTGCCCCATGCCGCAAGGTCCTTGCTGAGGGACAATGGAATGAGGTGGCCGGTATGAAGGTTCGTTATTTTATTGTGCCACATGATGCGACACAGACTGTCGGCTATGCCATAGAGGCTGGCGGCCGCAGATTTGTCATCATGACTGATGTCGGACGTATGACCGATGAGGCGGTCGAGTTTTCACGTGAAGCCGAAACAGTAGTTGTTGAATCAAACTACGATATGGATATGCTGATGAGCGGTCCATATACTTATGAATTGAAGATGAGGATTGCCCAGGGATGCGGACATCTCAGTAATGATGAATGCGCCTCAGCGATACGAAGATTCTGGCATCCGGGATTGCGCAACATCTTCCTTTGCCATTTGAGTGAGAATAATAATACACATGATCTGGCCTATAGATGCTCTGCCGCTGCTCTTGCTGAGTTGGGAGTGCCTTCCGGATCGGTTTCTCTCAGGTGTCTTCCGAGGCAATATCCTTCCCAGATGTTTACGCTCTGATAGATAAATATACTATATTTGTAAGTTGTATAAAGCATAGGAGATATGTCGTTGAAATTGTTCAAACGCAGACATGAAGCCAAGCCTTCGATAAGACGCAAGCTTTTCTTTTCGCTTGGGTCCATTGCTGCTATACTTCTGGTATCCAGTGTGATTTCAATAATGGAATACCGCAGGATGAGTGATTATGTCTCAGATCTCATCGCATCCAATATAAAAAGCATCAATCTTTCTCAGCGACTTGCTGACATCACTCAGGAGTATGACCAGCAGATGCTTGCTGCTGTAGTAATGAATGACCTTTATCTTGTCCCTGATTTCGATTTACAATATTTTCAGGCACAGGCTGATTCGCTGAAAAGTTCAATTACATTTGCGAACACTCTTCCTATGGTGGATTCTGTCTCAGTTTCCTTCGATAACTTCATGAAGACTTCGTTGAAGTTTGATGAGATATTTCTCGCAGATACAGTAAATACCGGAGAATGGTTCTTCGGAAGCCTGCAGCCATGCTATCAGAAATTTCGTGTTGATATAGATAATCTCAATGAGGCTATTCACGAGGAACTCAAGAATAACTCTGCTGAATTTAATGAGGGCTTCTACCGCAGCATCATGCCTGGAGTAGTTTCTGTCGGCGCCGGACTCATACTCGTTATGCTTCTGGCTTATTTTCTGATGTCTTATTATGTTAATCCGATATATAAGATATCTGCAGGAGTGGATAATTACAGGCAGCTGGGCCGCAGACATGGATATGTTTTTGACGGAGATGACCAGCTGGCAAATATCAACAATGGTGTTGCGGAACTGATAGAGGAGAATCTGGAGCTTAAGAAAAGAATAAGGTCACTTCGAGAAGAAAAAGGCAAATGAATATAAAAGGCATATCGGTGAATGTTGGCAAGGCGCTTCTTGTAAGTGCTTTGTTCATGCTCCTTTCCGTTGGAGTGTCGCTTCTCAATGGTAGGGACAGTGGTTTTGCGCCCCTCCTGATAAGTTTCTTCATCACACTTATAGTCGGAGCCTTTCCTTTCATATTCGTAAAGAAAGTGCCTTCCTTGTCCCTTAAGGATGGCTTCGTCACTATTGTACTTGCATGGTTCCTGTCTTTCATCTTCGGTATGTTGCCTTATGTGATGTGGGGTGGGGAATTCACTTTGGTGAATGCATGGTTTGAAAGCGTTTCCGGATATACGACCACAGGCTCTACAATCCTGAATGATGTGGAAGCTTTACCTAAGAGTCTGCTGTTCTGGCGCTCTTCCACCCATTATATCGGTGGTTTGGGAGTAGTCGTCTTTCTTCTGCTTGTCATGCCTGATGCCAGTCCATATCGTCTTAAACTGGCAAATATGGAACTTTCCTCACTCTCAAAGGACGGCTACAGGTATAAGTCAACTAAGGTGGTGTGGATCATCACAATGGTATATATCGGTCTGACACTGACATCGTTCTTGTCCCTATGGGCAGCAGGCATGTCTCCTTTTGATGCGGTCAACCATGCTTTCAGCCTGGCTGCGACCGGCGGATTCAGTACCAGGAACATGTCAATCGCATATTTTAATTCCGATCTGATTGATTTTGTATGCATAGTGTTTATGGCCGTTTCCGCTCTTCATTTCGGATTGATATATGCCGTCTTTGCGTCACGTTCTTTCAAGCCGCTGAATACTACAGTTGTCAAATATTACTTTGCTTCAATAGTATTCCTGTCACTTATGACGGCCATTTCGCTGGTCACGGACGGAGGATATGAATCCTGGGGTAAGGCCGTAATGGACAGTTTCTTCAATGTTGTCAGTTATATGTCAACGACCGGATTTGCCAATTGTGACAATTCAACATGGCCATGGATTGCCTGTGTGGTGCTGATATTTGTGTCATTCCACTGCGGATGCTCCGGATCCACTACAGGAGGTATAAAGATTGACCGTCTGTTGATTTCCTTTAAGGCAATAGTCAATGAGGTCAAGAGACGGTTGCATCCTACGTCTTTTTCTCATGTGAAGATGAGCGGGCATCATCTGGCAGACAACACCGTCAGTGCTGTGATGCTGTATATAGTTTTATATGTGTTCGTGATATTTGTTTCAATTGTGGCCGTCATGCTTTGCGGTACCGACCCTGCTGATGCTGTTACCGGAGTCATTGCCTCTGTCGGAAGTGTCGGTCCTGGCATCGGTGAACTGGGTAGTCTGGACAACTATTCCGCACAACTGACGATGGCAAAGGTCATATATTCCTTCGATATGTTTCTGGGCCGACTTGAAATATTTCCGATACTGATTGTCATTTCTCTTCTGTTCAAAAGGGATAAATAATGGGCAGAAGTGATTTTCTATATGCCAGGTTTCTGGCTAATCTTTCTCATACCCCCACAGTGTGTCAGGACAACCTTATGCGTAAGGTTGCCGATTTCGTGAGTTCGGACGATGACATTCTCGTGGTGAACGGGTATGCCGGAACTGGAAAGACCACAGCAATGGCTTCCGTGATAACTACCTTGAAGGAGTTTCAGACGAAGTGTGTGCTTCTTGCACCGACCGGACGCGCCGCCAAGGTGCTGGCATCCTATGCAGGTCAGCAGGCTTTCACAATTCATAAGCACATCTACCGGCAGAAATCTGTCGGAGGAGACGGGTTCGGACAGTTTACTTTATCTCCGAATAAGGATAAGGAGACCCTTTTCATAGTTGATGAGGTCTCTCTGATAGGCATTGATGCCGGTCAGCAGCAGTCCACTTCTGTGTTCGGGTCTGGAAACCTTCTTGAAGATCTAGTATCATTTGTCCGCAGCGGAGTTGAATGTAAAGTGATTCTCATTGGTGATTCTGCTCAGCTTCCGCCTGTAGGACTTGATGCAAGCCCAGCCCTGCTGCGCGATTATATGGCGATGATGGGCGGCGTTTCATTTGTAGAACTTACAACAGTCGTTCGTCAGCAGAATGAGTCCGGGATTCTCCATAATGCCACTAATCTCCGTCATCATATTGCAGATCTTGACTGTGGTCCCGGTGTCATGGATATTTGTGACCTTGGACTGGAAACGGATTGCTTCGAGGATGTGGAAAGAGTGACCGGCGGAGAACTCATCGAGAAAATATCAGATGCCTATGCCACATATGGCGAAGATGAGGTGATTATTCTGTGCCGATCGAACAAGAGGGCAATAAAATATAATCTCGGCGTGCGTTCGACAGTCCAGTTCAAGGAGGAAAGGCTGGTGCGTGATGACAAACTGATGATCGTGAAAAACTGCTATCAGTTTGTCGAGGACGTGAAGGGCATGGACTATATAGCAAACGGAGATATTGCGAGGCTTGAGAAGATATCGAAATATGAGGAAAGATACGGACTCCATTTTGCAGAGGCGAGGATATCTTTTCCGGATTATGACGACCAGGAGATAGTTGCCAAGGTTATTCTGGATACATTGGAGTCAGAAAGCGCATCCCTGACATATGAACAGTCCAATATGCTGTATCAGGGTGTGAATGAAGATTATTCCCATATTTCTACTAAGAAGAAAAGGTATGAGGCTGTGAGAGAGGATAAATATTATAACGCCTTGCAGCTTAAGTATGCCAATGCAATCACAGGTCATAAGTCACAGGGAGGTCAGTGGAAGTGTGTGTTTATTGATAATCCTTTCTGGCAGGATGAACTGACTGTGGATGACCTGAAGTGGCTATATACGGCCGTTACACGAGCTACGGATAAGGTCTTTTTTGTGAATTTCAAGGATGAATTGTTTATATGATTAAGAAGCTTTTTTTATTGTTATTGACGGTTTCCGGAATTTGTTCTTATGCTCAGGAATTCAATCCTGTTCCTCGTGCATGGAAGTGGATAGGGAATTCGGAGGCGATTTTTTCCTACGACGGCACTTTTGTCGACAGTCTGGCTTTTGCTGTTAATGCAAAGACCGGCAAAAAGCGCACAGGAGTGTCAGCTCCCCACAAATATCAGGATTTTCCGATACACCCGGAAGGGGCGGTCAATATGACTTATTCTCCAGACTCCACAAAGATTGCGTTTACTCGCGATAATGACCTTTATGTCGTGGAAATTGCAGATGGACGTGAGATTAGACTTACCTTTGACGGTTCGGATGTAATATTGAACGGCTATGCTTCATGGGTATATTATGAGGAAATATTCGGTCGTCCGTCCAGATACAGGGCCTTCTGGTGGTCTCCTGACAGCAGGAAAATAGGCTTCTATAGATTCGACAACAGTCAGGTTCCTATGTTTCCGATATATTCGGCATTTGCAAATCCAGCGGCGGCTTCATCCCAGTCTCAGAGTCCTCGCGTGACAGATTTCGCTCTTGGAGGATCTCTAAGTGAGACACGTTATCCTAAGGCCGGACAGACCAACCCTCAGGTACGCATCGGTATTGTGGAGGTCGCAGCTCAGACCGGAAATGGACTTATCTCATCCGGAGATGTCATCTGGGCTGATTTCGATCCTGCTGTTGACCAATATTTCGGTATTCCTTTCTGGGGACCTGACAGCCGTGAATTTTTCATATCGCGCATGCCTCGTCTCCAGAATACCATCGACCTGTATGCAGTAGATTCTACCGACGGATCGAAACGTCATGTCTATAACGAGACCTACAAGACCTGGCTCAACTGGTTTGATGGTGTGGTCTTTACAGATAAAGGACTTTATATGTCACGAGAGTTCGAGACTGGATGGCAGCAGATCTATTTCCTTTCTTATGACGGAAAGACTTTCCGTCGTCTGACAGACGGACCTAACTGGAATGTTTCTATTGTGCGGGTTGATGAGAAGAAAGGCGATGTGTATTTCACTGCCAAACGCGATGCTGTTGCCAAACAGGCTCTGTATAAGGTAGATAGGAGAGGTGTAGTAAAGGCTTTGACAGACCCTGCATATAATGCTGCAGGTATTTCTTTTTCTCCTGACGGGAAATATTTCGTTGCCTCATATTCAAATCTGTCGACTCCGACAAAAGTTGCCGTCTTCGACGTGAAAAACGGCGTAGTTTCTACTGGTGTTCATAATGTATGTGCCAAGGATTATTATAATCCGGCAGCTCCGGTCAAGGTGACCGGAAAAGAGTTCGGCCATGTAGTGGTGGCAGATATGAAAGGACCCGATTATGATGAGAATAAGTATGCTTTAGGACAGCTTATGTATATGACTACTTCCGATGGTTTCCGATTACCGTCAGTCATTGTGTATCCTAAGGATTTCGATGCTTCGAAGAAATATCCTGTCCATGTGGATATTTACGGCGGACCGGATACTCCTCTGGTACGTGACCGTTGGGTGGCTCCAAGTGCTTCAAACCAGTGGTATTCGGAAAATGGCATAATCCAGATAACCATTGATCCTCGCGCTGCTGGACATAACGGTCGTGCAGGTCTTGATATGATTTATCGACAACTTACTGTATGGGAGGTTAAAGATTTCTGCGAATGGGCTACATTGCTTCAGAATACACCATATGTGGACGCAGACAGAATCGGTGTTGAGGGCTTTTCATTTGGCGGCACCATGACTTGCATGCTTCTTATGCAGGCGCCGGACAAGTTCCATTACGGCATTGCCGGAGGAGGTGTATATGACTGGGCGCTTTATGATTCGCATTATACCGAGCGATATATGGATACTCCAAAGAATAATCCCAAAGGATATGAGGTGTCCAAGGTGATGAATTATGTGGACGGTTATCCTGTAAGTTACGGAACTGACGCCATCAGCGCTGGCGGAGCATGCACTAAAGATACCGTCATGCTGAAGCTGACTCATGGTACCGGTGATGATAATGTTCACCATCAGAATACCCTTCAGCTGCTGGATCAACTTCATCGTAAGGGCAAGAAGTTCGATTTCATGATCTATCCTGACGGAATGCATGGTTACAGAGGCTATCAGGGAGTACATTTCCTGAAGGCAAACCAGGAGTTCTGGAAAAAATATCTGCTGCAGTAATGAGACTTAGGGAATTCGATCTGGCTAAAGGCATAGGCATCATCCTGGTTGTGCTGGGACACTTCTTTCCGGAAGGGGCTCCGCATTGGTATGCCGTGATCCGTCAGGTCATATATTCCTTCCATATGCCTCTTTTCCTTTTTGTCAGCGGTTTCGTGTATATGCATACGCGGCGTGATATATCATACGGGGCTTTCCTCAAGAAGAAGGTGCACAGGATTGTTATTCCTTATTTTCTAGTATCCTTCCTCTTTATAGCAATCAAGCTTGTGCCGCAGGCTTTATCTATATATGTCAAGAATCCGGTGACATTGTCATCTTTCCTGAAAGTTTTCTACTATCCCGAGGCAGCAGTTTCCTTCTGGTATCTTTGGGCTTTATGGTGGCTCTTCATGATTGTGCCCTTGCTCAGATCCAAGGGCTCACGTCTAATGATGCTGTTTGCTTCTGTTTTAGTGGCGTGGATCCCTCTCGGTCTTCCTGATGTATTTGCCTTGCCGAAAGTGCATGAGATGTTCCGTTATTTCATGCTAGGAGTCGTGGCTTATGATTATAGGAATTATTTGCAATGGGCAACGAAGGTACCTTCAGCACTTGTATATATCCTTTTCGCGACGCTTGCGTCTTTGAAGTTTGCTGCAGGCGTGCAGTTAGGTCTTCTTTTGGCTGTTTCGGGAATATGGGCAGTCCTCAGACTTTCTGCCGGCCTGGTTCCTGCGGTTGAGAATGGTCGGATGAACTGGCTCTCATCAGTAGCTTCAGCGTCTTATACGATTTATCTTTTCCATCCTGTCTTCATAGCTGCATGTCTGGCGCTTCTTAAGGCTTTTTCTATTCCATTGAATAATGGGGTGGTGTTTGCCGTAGCAGCTGCATGCGTGACAATAGTGTCCGTTATCGGACCGATGGTTATACGTATGATCTCAGAAAAAGTTTTCTCCAAAGAGCGAGAGGATAGCGTCGGAGTGGAGTAAGTGTCATCCAGAACCATGAATATAGGCGCCATAAGGTGCTTTGCGGTGTCCATATCCGTCCTTTCCTGTCAATGTTGTGCATGATTCCGATGACGTTGTCCAGGGTTGCGGTTTCGGTAAATCCTATGTTGCCGTCGCCGAGCAGAACCACCCTGTCTTTGTCCCTTTTTATGATGCGATGTATCACGTAGCTCCCTCGTGTGTCCTTTACTAGGGCTACTGTCCCTTTCCTTATATCTTCGTCTTTCCAGGGGCCTATGGTCATACGGTCGCGCAGATGGACAATGAAAGGATTCATGCTGTTCCCCTTTACGGTAAGGGTTACGGTCTTGCCTTCCGAAACAAGTGTCCGGATTTCCTCCATCATCAAGCCTTTGTCCTTTACTATGGTCTTTGTCATTGCGTTTTATGTAAAATCATGCTTTCCACCACAAAAATACGGATAAATATTGCTATCTTTGAATGTTTTATGGAAAATTTATACAAATACACGGTTGCAGGTCATACTTTTGCAGTATCCCTGCCTGACGGATACCTTGAACAAGACTATCTGTCCCCATATCTCCCTTTCAAGGAGTCAGACAAAACAGCTTCTCTATTTACTTTGAGGCTTGAAGAATCAGAAAGTCTCCGCAGCCTCAATCCTGGTGAAGTCCTTGAATGTATGAATGATGAGGCTCCATATTTCTGGCTCTTTAAGTCTGAAGGTGAGGGTTATCCATATAATTTCGGTTTTTCCTACACCAAGTCTCATCCTGACTGTATCGTTATGTGTTCGGCAGATATGGCCGATAATGTTGTGTATGTGCCGTCTGCATATGCTTCCAGACTTGCGGAGTTTGCGTTAAGCAATGCCATGATGCTGCTTTATACCTTCCGTACGCATCCATACGACACTCTTATGGTACATGCTTCAGTGATAAGTCATGGAGGAAACGCATATATGTTTCTTGGTCGCAGCGGCACCGGAAAGAGTACTCATAGCCGTCTTTGGCTTGAAAACATTGACGATTCAGTTCTACTGAATGATGATAATCCAGTCATAAGGATGATTGATGGTGAAGCAATCGTTTATGGCACTCCATGGAGCGGCAAGACGCCTTGTTATAAGAACGAGTCGCTGCCTCTCAAGGCTGTTGTGCGTCTGTCTCAGGCCCCGTACAACAAAATTGCCCAGCTCCCTCCATTGCAGGCCTATGCATCGCTGATGCCTGCATGCTCGTGCATGAGGTGGGACAGCGCTTCGACCGGCTATCTTCATAAGACTGTGGAGAATGTGATAATGAAGGTACGCGGATGGCATCTGGAATGTTTGCCTGATGCTGATGCTGCGCATGTATGTCATGATGCTGTAACTATCTGATATGAAGTATCTGAAATGGTTTGGCAGGGCAGTTCGCCCTTATAGAGGTTCTATCGCGGCCATGATGGCCTGCCATGTGCTGCTGGCAGCCTGTTCAATAGGTTTCGTCTATGTGAGCAAGATGTTGGTGGATGTAGCAGTCGATTTGCTGGGAGGCCATTCCGCAGTAAGGGGATTGACCTTCTGGGCTACAGCCATGGTAGGAATAGTAGTGCTGCGCATATTCCTGAATGCCATACGTTCTTTCCTTCAGACCAGAACTGAAATACGTCTTAAGAACCGTCTTCGCAGCCGCCTGTTCCACATCCTGCTTCATGTGGAGAATGATGGGGGAGCAAGGCGCCATTCCGGTGATGTGATCAACCGTCTTCAGGAAGATGTGCGTGTGGTTTCTTCCGCCTTTGCTGTATCTCTTCCGAATCTTTTGGGTACTGTTTTGCAGTTCCTTGCTGCCTTTGTCTTCCTGATTGTGCTTGATGCAAGGCTTGCACTGGTAATAGTGGTTGTGGTGCCAGCCGGACTGATAATCGGCAAATATATAACAGGCCGCATCCGTAATCTTACGCTTGATATCAGAAACAGTGACTCCAAGGTTCAGTCCCATCTTCAGGAGAGTCTCCAGCATCTGACTCTTCTGCAATCTCTGGAATACACTGATACAAGTGCAGCTGAACTTTCCTCTCTTCAGAATACTTTGTATGATAATGAGATACGTAGGACCAAGTTCAGCATTGTAGCCCGTATGTTCATCGGTCTTGCGTTTCAGGCAGGGCATGCCATAGCTTTTCTTTGGGGTGTGTACGGAATCAGTACAGGAAGTGTGACATATGGAATGATGACTGCTTTCCTTCAGCTTGTAGGCCAGATTCAGAGGCCTCTTGTGGATATGAGCTCGCAGATTCCTTCCATAATCCATGCGACGGCATCAATAGACAGGCTTCTCGAACTTGAAGATCTTCCTATGGAGAACTCTGGAGAATCTGTGGTTATGGAAGGCATGGCAGGAATATCTGTTGAGAAGGTGTCGTTCTCATATCCTGATTCTGACAGAGATGTCCTTCATGACTTCTCTTTTGATTTCAGTCCGGGAAGCCGTACTGCAGTCGTAGGCCCTACCGGAGTCGGAAAGAGTACTCTGATTCGTCTGTTGCTCTCTCTGCTCCGTCCCCGTTCCGGTACTATATCTCTTTATAACGGAACTGACGGAAAAGAAGGTGCTGTTGCAGTTTCTCCAGCGACTCGTGGCAATCTGGTGTATGTACCTCAGGGGAATACCTTGTTCAGCGGAACCATCCGTGAAAATCTGCTTATGGGCAATCCTGTAGCTACTGAAACTCAGCTTCGTGATGCACTTTCTACTGCAGCAGCGGATTTTGTGTTTGACCTTCCTTCCGGGATCGATACCCAATGTTTCGAGGCAGGTGCCGGTCTCTCAGAAGGACAGGCTCAACGTATAGCCATTGCCAGAGCACTTCTTCGCCCCGGCACCATCCTGTTGCTGGATGAATTCAGCTCGGCACTTGATGCTGAGACCGAGACTCTTCTGCTGGAGCGCCTTACCACCCGCCTCCCGTCTCATACAATGATCTTCATCACCCACCGTGACAAAATCATAGACTACTGTGATAATGTCTTGAGGATGGGGTAGCATTACCTCATATCATGATGTCACTCACAGTTATCTTTTCTTGGATTGCAATATATATAAA
Source organism: Candidatus Cryptobacteroides sp. (assembly GCA_045127905.1). Lineage (GTDB taxonomy): Bacteria > Bacteroidota > Bacteroidia > Bacteroidales > UBA932 > Cryptobacteroides. Next base: position 33,724 of record JBGVQX010000055.1, on the reverse strand, counting down.
ATAAGTCAGCCACCTCAAATGAAGTGGCTGACTTTTATAATAACCTGTATTTGTCAGATTAGAGAGCTGGACCAGCTGCTACGAGAGCCTTGCCGAGGTCGTTTCCGGTGAACTTAGCGAAGTTCTTGATGAAGCGGCCTGCGAGATCCTTAGCCTTTTCCTCCCACTGACAAGCGCACTCGTAAGTGTCGCGTGGGTCGAGGATATTAGGGTCAACGCCAGGGAGTTCTGTAGGAACTGTGAAGTTGAAGTAAGGAATCTGCTTTGTAGGAGCCTTGTCGATAGAACCGTCGAGGATAGCGTCGATGATTCCTCTGGTGTCCTTGATAGAGATACGCTTTCCTGTACCGTTCCATCCTGTGTTCACGAGGTATGCCTTAGCACCTACCTTCTCCATTCTCTTTACGAGCTCCTCACCGTACTTGGTTGGGTGGAGTGAAAGGAATGCAGCACCGAAACATGCTGAGAAGGTTGGAGTCGGCTCAGTGATACCGCGCTCTGTACCTGCAAGCTTAGCAGTAAATCCTGAAAGGAAGTAGTACTGAGTCTGCTCAGGAGTAAGGATAGAAACTGGAGGGAGAACTCCGAATGCGTCAGCAGAAAGGAAGATAACCTGCTGAGCGTGAGGACCCTTTGAAGGAACTGCTATGTTCTGGATATGGTCGATAGGATAAGAAACGCGGGTGTTCTCAGTCACGCTCTTGTCTGCGAAGTCGATCTTGCCGTTCTCGTCTACAGTAACGTTCTCGAGGAGAGCATCGCGGCGGATAGCCTTGTAGATATCTGGCTCAGATACTGGGTCGAGGTTGATAACCTTTGCGTAGCATCCACCCTCGTAGTTGAATACGCCCTCGTCATCCCATCCGTGCTCGTCGTCACCGATAAGCAGACGCTTAGGGTCAGTTGAAAGGGTTGTCTTACCTGTACCTGAAAGACCGAAGAAGATAGCTGTGCTTGTACCCTCCATGTTGGTGTTAGCCGAGCAGTGCATTGAAGCGATGCCGCGGAGAGGGTTATAGTAGTTCATGAGTGAGAAGATACCCTTCTTCATCTCACCACCATACCAAGTGTTAAGGATAACCTGCTCCTTTGACTTGAGGTTGAATACAGTCGCTGTCTCTGAGTTGAGTCCGAGCTCCTTGTAGTTCTCTACCTTAGCCTTTGATGCGTTGTAGCATACGAAGTCAGGCTCACCGTAGTTTGCAAGCTCCTCCTCTGTAGGACGGATGAACATGTTCTTTACGAAGTGTGCCTGCCATGCAACTTCCATGATGAAACGAACCTTAAGACGAGTTGCCTCATTTGTACCGCAGAATGTGTCTACAACGTAGAGCTTCTTGCCTGAAAGCTGCTTGATTGCCTTTGCTCGAAGGTCGTTCCAAGCCTCCTCAGAGCATGGCTTGTTGTCATTCTTGTACTCTTCTGAAGTCCACCATACGGTGTCCTCGCTGGCCTCGTTCTTTACGAAGAACTTGTCCTTAGGAGAACGGCCTGTGTAGATACCTGTCATTACGTTGACAGTGTCAAGCTCTGTAAGCTGGCCTTTCTCGTATCCCTCGAGGGCAGGGTTGGTCTCCTCTGCGAAGAGAACCTCATAAGACGGGTTGTGAACGATTTCCTTCACATCAGTAATACCGTACTTTGTCAAATCGATATTGCTCATAATTTTTAAAAATATATTAAGGTTTAACTCTTTTTTCTATATCCATGCAAAAATAGAATTTTTTTACGATTCAGCAAACATTGCAGTGATATTTTGACTACATTTGCTGAATAATATATGCCTTGGCATATGATAATGCAGATGAAAAAGGTAGAGAATGACAAGATCACCCCTTTAACCATCCTTAAGGAATATTGGGGATATGATTCCTTCCGCTCCATGCAGGAGGAAATAGTGCGTACAGCCCTTGAGGGACGGGACGTGCTTGCCATTCTTCCTACCGGAGGTGGTAAGTCTGTATGCTTTCAAGTGCCGGCGATGATCCGTGAAGGCATTGCTATCGTGGTGACTCCTCTGATTGCGTTGATGAAGGATCAGGTGCAGAATCTCAGCGACCGTGGCATCAAGGCACTTTGTGTCAATGCCGGCATGGGACGGAGGGAAGTGGAACTCACCCTGAATAATGCGGCATATGGCGGATTCAAGTTCCTGTATGTCTCTCCGGAGCGTCTCTCGACTCGTCTTTTTCAGAGTTATGTGCAGGAGATGAATGTAAGCTATATCGTAGTGGATGAAGCTCATTGCATTTCTCAATGGGGATATGATTTCCGTCCGGATTATCTTGAAATTGGCCGTCTGCGCGAACTCGTTGATGCGCCTGTGATTGCTCTTACGGCAACCGCTACTCCCGATGTTGCGGAAGATATAATGGAACGGCTGAAGTTCAGTGAAAAATGTCTGATCAAAAGCGGATTCGAGCGTCCGAATCTGTCTTATATAGTGAGGGAATGCGAGGATAAGCTCGGCCAGCTGCTGAGTATTTGTGAGGGAGTCAAGGGTACAGGTATCGTTTATGTGAGAAGTCGTAAAAAGACCGAAGAACTTGCTGCGTTTCTTACAGCAAACGGTGTGTCGGCTTCTTTTTATCATGCCGGACTTGGCCCGGATACGCGTTCTGAAAGGCAGGCTCAGTGGAAGACCGATAAGATCAGGGTGATGGCGTGCACCAATGCTTTCGGTATGGGTATTGACAAGCCGGATGTGCGTTTTGTAGTGCATTTCGATGTGCCGGATTCTCCTGAGGCATATTTTCAGGAAGCCGGTAGGGGAGGGCGCGACGGCAAAAGGAGTTTTGCCGTCCTGCTGTGGAACAGCAGCGACGCGAAGCGTCTGCGCCAGCTCGAAACTGTGTCTTTCCCTTCGCTCGATTATATTGAGGATATATATCACAAGGTGCATCAGTTCTATGAGATTCCATATGATGCCGGTGCCGGAAGACAACTTAAGTTCGATATTGAAGCCTTTTGCAGACATTTCAAGCTTCAGCGCCAGTCTGCATACTATTCTATCGTCTATATTGAACGTACAGGTCACTGGACCTTCTCCGAAGATGTGGATATCTCTACAAAAGTTCAGATTACTCTCTCCAGAAATGAACTTTATGATGTGGAATTCGGGGATCCCCGCCTGATAAGACTTCTCGAGGTGCTCATGCGCCGTCATACAGGGCTTTTTTCTTATCCGGTTCCTATCGACGAAGACTATGTCGCATCCAGAATTGGAGTTCAGGTGCCGATGCTCCGTCAGCTTCTCTACAAACTGTCTCTTGAGCATGTCATCAGATATATACCTTGCGATCATGCAACTGTGCTTTTCCTGCATCATGACCGTCTTCGTCCCAAGAACGTAAACCTTGAGCCGGAACGTTATGAAATGCTCAGAACTTCAGCTCATGACCGCATGCAGAAGATGATTGATTATGTGAGTCAGACTGAAGTGTGCCGAAGTGCATATCTGCTGGAATATTTCGGGCAGGAAGAAAGCGAAGACTGCGGTACATGCGATGTCTGTCGTGCAGGTAGAAGAAAATCGACCTCTACAGGTAATGCGGAGGCTGAATTAAAGTCTTTCATATGTGATGAGAAGTCAGGTGTTTACACTATTGCTGATGTGAATCAGAGGTTCTGTGCCGGCTTGTCTGAAGGTAATCCTGATTATATCGCAATCCTGAGGCGCCTGGTTGATGAAGAAGAACTTCCTCCTCCTATGGATATATGATAAAAAAGAGACTATTCCTTTCGGGACAGTCTCTTTGTAAAATAGGTAGAACCGTAAGCCGGTTTCTGTTTTATCTTGTCATTTATCTTCTCGATCTACCCCCCGGAAAAGAACGGGCAGCCCTTTTGTCCGTGCGGACATTCCGGTATACATGATCTTTCTGGTCCTGGTGCCGTCACCGCCATATGTCGCCATATGACGTCGTGAGCTCTTGCCTCGCGGTTTCACCCTTACCCTTGCGGGCGGTCTGTTTTCTGTTACGGCATTCATAAGATTACTCCCATCTGTGCTTTCCACAGCAGGATGCCCTAGCCAGTCCGGACTTTCCTCTGATGCGGAGCATCAGCGACAAGTCATTCTACCTATATGTCAATGAACTATTTATATCCGAGCTTTCGCTCCATTCTGTCATTCTGTCTGTTCATCCTCTCAACTTCCTTTACAAGGGCAGGAGTGATGTCTTCGCAATGCTTATGACACTGCATTGACTTGGAATACATTCTTCCTATGCAGAAATTGCTGTGGCTGCATCCGCTGCAGTGCTTTTCGTCTGCCTTCATCTTGTTGACGAAGTCTGTGTCCTCCAGAACTGCACGTCCCATCTGTATCATAGGGAATCCCTTGTCAAGAGCTTCATCTGCTGTCTCGCGTGATACAACGCCACCTACATATACGAAAGGAAAGTCCGGCATTGCCGCACGGAATCTGAGTGCATCCTCCATGAAGAAAAGCTTCTTGAAAGGAACGGTCGGCGCAACAATCTTTCCTCCGAGCAGCACGCCTAGCTTAAGCCACCATTTGCTCCATGGAAAATAATGTACAATTGCCTTGACAGGGAACTGGCCGCGCATTACATATTGAGGGTGGCGGCTTACAAATCCTCCTGAAAGAACTATCGCCTCCACTCCTAGATTCCGGAGTTCCTTTGCAACTTCAATGAGTTCCTCCACCTCCTGGCCGCCCTTGAAGCCGTCTCGCGTGTTCAGTTTGGCGAAAATCGCCACTTTACCTTTTCCGGCAGCCACAGCCTTGCTGATGCACATCTGCATGAAACGCATTCTGTTTTCAAGACTGCCGCCGAATTCGTCGCGTCGCTTGTTGGTATATGGAGAAAGGAACTGCGATATAAGATATCCGTGGCCTGCATGTAGCTCCACCGCATCGAATCCAGCTTCTATCGCCAGTTCAACAGCCTTTCCATACGCATCAGCCACTTCATTGATCTGCTCCATATTCATCCGCTGAACGAATGTCGGGGAGTAGAGATTGAATCCACGGCTGGCTCCGTATGGCGTGCATCCGCATATGCTTCGGTGAGACATGTTTCCGCAGTGTCCAAGCTGTATCGATGCCTTTGCTCCCTCTGCATGAATGGCGTCCGTCAGTTTCTTAAGTTCCGGTACTATCTCCTCACGCATCCATAGCTGGTTTTCAAATGATAGACCGCTTCTGCATACGGCTGCATAAGCTACAGTCGTCATGCCTATGCCTCCGCGAGCTACGGCTGTGTGGTAGTCGAAAAGCTCTTTTGAGGGCCTCTGGCCGGGGCACATAGCCTCGAATGCCGCAGATCTGATGGTTCGGTTCCTCAGCTCGATGGGACCGATTCTATATGGTGTAAACAACTCGCTCATTACCAGATAAATGGAATAATATGCTTCTTATTAAGTTTCTTGTATTCTTCGCCGAATTCCTTTTCATATTTTTCTGTCAGTGATTTTGCACGGGGACCGAGATTTGCAAAAGTCCAGATTGCAAAGAGCGCTCCTGCCGGTGACCATGTAAGAATGGCGTATCCTATCCATTCCATGAACTCACCGAAGTAATTTGCTGACGTAACATATTTATAGAATCCCTTGCGAGGAATATAATGCCTCGTGTCTCCTGGCTTGCGCAGGTGGCGTATTACATGGTCGGAATGGAGGTTTATACCCATGCCGATGAAGAATATGACAGTTCCTATGATGAATTGAGGACTTGTGAGCCAGTCTGTTCCGTACATTCCGGCAGGAGCCTCCGAATAAAGCCATCCACCGATGAGATATGCATTCAAAGTGTTGAATACAAGTCCCATGAGCATAATCGCGATCGGCATAGTGCTCTTGCCTCGCATCATCAGCGGAAAGATGAACGACCTCTGGAAGTAATGAAGCAGATAAAGTCCGGCCATTATATAGAGGACAATTTCTGAATTACCTGTATCTCTTCCTGATAATGAATATCTGACTGTATAATATAGCAGGAATACAAATGCCGGAGCCTCCATAAGAACCCAGGCAAGCTTGTTGCTTATCTTTGGACCCCAGTTCGATGATGACAGATAACCATATCCGGCCTTGAAAAAGAACAGGGCGACAAATACTATCACGGCCATTGCGGCCATACTTGTCATTATTATATAGTATGTATTCATTTACATAAAGTATAAGGAGTGCAAAGGTAATGATTATTTCCGCAAATTGTTTTTTTTCTCTACTTTTGTGCAACTTTATATGTCATATGTTCTATGAGAAGTGTTATTGCAGCTGTATTGATGAGTTTCTTTCTCCTGTCGTGCTCTGATGCAAAGGTGAAGGTTTATGGAATTGAGGTTGTGGCGGAATATCCTCATGATACGGATGCCTATACCCAGGGCCTTTATTTTGATGAAGGTAAGCTGTACGAAAGCACTGGTCTGCATGGAAAATCCACCTTCAGAAAAGTGGATTTCGAAAGCGGTGAAGTTATCAAACGCCTTGATTTCGATAAGAAATACTTTGTTGAAGGCTCTGTCAGATTCAAGGATAATATCTACATTCTTACATGGGATTCCCGGATTGCATTTGTGTATGATGCAAAGACGCTTGAGTATAAATCATCGTGGAAGTATCCGCGCGAAGGCTGGGGACTGACAACTGACGGAAGGCAGCTTATTGCGTCCGACGGGTCAGCAAATCTGTATTTTCTGGATGAAAATTTCGCCCAGAAGGACAAGAAACTTGTGACTATTGAAAACCGTCCTGTCCGTTGGCTGAATGAACTTGAATATATTGACGGAAAAGTCTGGGCAAATGTATACACCACAGACGAAATTGTCATCATTAATCCTAAAACCGGCAAGGTTGAAGGTGTGGTGGATTGCCGTGGACTCCTTCCTAAATCACTTCGCAAGCCGTCTACTGATGTGCTGAACGGCATCGCATACAATCCGGATACCCGTAAGATTTACCTTACAGGCAAAAACTGGCCGAAACTTTACGAGATTAAACTTGTTGAAAAACGTTAGGCGTTTAGCTTAGTTTCCCTTTACCGACGCGGTTAAGGTCCACTTTGTGGAATTTGTATCCCAGACGCTTAAGCTCGAGGGCTGCACCTGTCTTGTACATCACACGGACAGTACGTGCAAAAATATGGAAAGCCTTTACTGTCTGATGCTCGATCTGTTCGTGCTGGATGAATGTTGCGGCTTTCTGGGCGCAGCATAACAGAATGTTCATGATCTGTCTGGCCTCCACAGAGTCGAGAGTAAGCCCGAGGATTTTCTGAACTATATGTTCATCCATGTCATCGAATCCCCGCTGTCCGTGTAGCGCCTCATATTTTTCGTTGTGGTGACGTCCCCAGTCCTCGTCCCACCAGTGAGCTACTGCCATACCGGCATATCCGGCACATGCAATTGCAAAATCCGGATAGCTGTTTACTTCCGGCAGTGATTCTGCAATATACTCCGGTGCCCATTCTTTCCATTTCTGGTCGATGTCTTCTGAGTTCAGCAGCTCTCCATCCAGCATTCCCAGGCTGGTGCACATCTTCAGTATCTCCCTCTGGAGATTCTCTTCATATTGATCGTAATACTGTATGCTTTCTTCCATTATGGTCTTTGTTTTAAAATTGAAATGCAAATGTAGTAATTTTCATCGGTTTCCCCATAAGGTGCGTCAAAGCGGTGTATACTGCACCTCAGGCCAGTAAAAAAGCTCGCATCACTGCGAGCTTTTTTGGTTAGTTAGTAGTGTAGTGTATTCCCTTTTGGGGATGATTAATTATTAGTGGTTAGAAACGTCTTGATGACATAAAATTGTTATGTCAAATGCAAATTTATGCAAAAAAATGTAACATCCAAATAAATTTGGAGAAAATGTCTTTGAATTACGTGTCCGGGCACGAAAATCTATTCTGAAAGCAGATGCGGACGTAAAATGCGGGTTCTTTCTATTGCCTGCTCGTCCTGCCATTCCCTTATAAGCTTAGGGTTTCCGCTGAGCAGTACTTCAGGGACTTTCCATCCGTTGAACTCAGCTGGCCTGGTATATACAGGTGGGGATACAAGGCCGTCCTGGAAACTGTCGCTGAGGGCGGATGTCTCGTCGCTGATGGCTCCCGGAATGAGTCTTACCAAGGAATCCGCCAGAATGGCTGCAGGGAGTTCGCCTCCGCTCAGGACATAATCTCCGCAAGAAATCTCTCTGGTTATGAGATGTTCTCGGATACGGTGGTCAATTCCTTTGTAGTGGCCGCATAATATTATTATGTTTTCCTTCAAGGACAGTTCGTTTGATATGTTCTGATTCAGAATCTCACCGTCCGGAGACATGTAGATAACTTCGTCATAATCCCTTTCTGACTTGAGCTCCTGAATCATGTTGTAGACGGGTTCAAGCATCAGTACCATGCCGGCATCGCCGCCATAGCTGTAGTCATCCACCTGCTGACGAGGCCCTTTTCCATATTTGCGAAGGTTGTGGACATGTATTTCCACAAGTCCTTTCTTTATGGCACGGCCTACGATTGAATGGCTGAGCGGACTCTCAAGGAGCTCCGGAACTACTGTCAGAATATCGATTCTCATTGCTGTATTGTATTAAACGGGTGCAAAAATAGCAATAAGATTCGGCTTTTACTAAAAAAATGGTATATTTGCGGATTGTATAAAATATAAACCAATAACTCCAATATTTATGAGTGATCCAATTATCCCTGATGTGGAAATTACATCAGATGTAGCAGTGGCCGAGGCTGTTGAAATCACAGAACCGGCTGTAAATTATTCGGAAAAGACCCTTGCTGAGCTTGTCGCTCTTTTTGAGGAACTTGCAGGCAATGAGGAAAGGATGAAGATGGCCAAGGAAGCTGAGGCTATCAAGGCAGCTTTCTATAAGAGACTTGCGAAGGAAAAAGCAGATGCAGGAATAGCGGCTGCTGAAGTTGCGGCAGAGGAAAGTGAAGAAGCGGATGTTCTTGAGGAAGACTCTATCACCACCAATCCTTTCATTGAGATTGAAAGAGGTTTCAAGGAGATTTATGCTTCATATAAAAAGGAACGTGCCGAGTATAACAGGCAGCTTGAAAAGGAACGTGAGCACAATCTGGCTCTAAAAGAAGCTGTTATTGCCGACCTGAAGGCTCTGCTGGAGAAACAGGAAGATGTAAATGCAACCTTCCCTGAATTCCGTGAGATTCAGAACAGGTGGAGAGCTGCAGGTCCTGTACCGGCTCAGAACTACAGGAATCTGAATGAGACCTATCAGCTCTATGTGGAGCAGTTCTACGATATGGTGAAAATCAACCGTGAGCTCCGTGACCTTGATTTCAAGAAGAATCTTGAGGCAAAGGAACTCTTCTGCGATGCAGCAGAGAAACTTGCTGAGAATGATAATGTTGTGGAGGCCTTCCATGAACTTCAGAAATTACACGAACAGTGGAAGGAATATGGACCTGTTGCCAAGGAGTATCGTGAGCAGATCTGGGAACGTTTCAAGGCTGCTACTGCTGTGATAAACAAGAAGTATCAGGCATTCTTCGAAGGTCTTAAGGAGCAGCAGAATGACAATCTGCTTAAGAAGACTGCTCTTTGCGAGAAGGTAGAGGAAATTGCTGCCAGGGAAGTGAAGGACTCGAATGAGTGGAATGTTTTCTCCAAGGAGATCGAGGATATCCAGCAGGAATGGAGGACAATCGGATTTGCTTCAAAGAAGGATAATCAGAAGATATACGACAGGTTCCGTGCGGCATGCGACAGTTTCTACGGAAGAAAGAGGGATTTCTACAATACATATAAGGAAAGCATCAATGCAAATCTCGAGAGGAAGATTGCTCTTTGCGAGGAAGCTGAACAGCTCAAGTCAAGCACTGAATGGAAGAAAGCTACTGATCAGTTCATTAATCTTCAGAAGCAATGGAAGGAGATAGGAGCAGTCCCTCGCAAGAAATCCGAGCAGCTTTGGAAGAGATTCCGTGCGGCTTGTGATGAATTTTTTGCTGAAAGGGACAAGAATGCCAAGCCTGAGAATGATTTCTACGGCAACCTTAAGGCGAAACAGCGCATGATTGAAGAAATCAAGGCATATGAGCTGAAAGGAGATGATTCTGATGTTGCTGCTATGCAGGAGTTTCAGAAGAAATGGCAGGAAATTGGCTTCGTTCCGTTCAAGGAAAAGGATAAGGTCGCTCAGGCTTACAAGGAGGCCATGGCCAAGTTCCCTTCTCCAAACCGTGGTAATAACCGCAGAGGACGTGGAGGAAAGCCACAACTCTCCGAAAAGGAACGTCTTATCCAGAAGTATAATCAGCTGGAACAGGATGTTGTTACATATGAAAACAATATCGGTTTCTTCTCAATGTCAAAGAATTCTGAGCCTCTAATCCGTCAGATGCAGGAGAGAATCGCTCAGGTCAAAGAGGAACTCAAGACAATCGCAGCCCAGATACAGGAACTTAACGCTGCTGAAGAACAGGAGTAAAACATTAATTTCAGATGAATAGAAGTAATACTATAGGAATTGTTCTGATTGGCCTTATCATGTTTGGTTTCATGTGGTTTCAGGCTAAGCAGACAGAAAAGCAGATGGCAGCTCAGGCGCAGCTTGACTCCATCGCAAGAGTGGAGCAGATGGCCGCGATGGCAATGGACTCCCTCAAAAGAGCTCAAGGAATTGTAACAGAAGGGGAGAGTGCAGGCGTGAAAGTTATAAATATGCCTGCCTATAAGGATAGTTTGCTCACAGAGGCACGTCTTGCTGCCCCGGAAGTATATATGCTTGCAAATGACAAGGTTGAGATAGGTTTTACGACTAAGGGTGCGCAGGTCTATTCCGTAAAGATCAATGATTACAAAGCGTACGACAGCACTGCCCTTTATCTTATCAAACCGGAAATGAGCCAGATGGGAATCTCTGTATTTGCCGGTGAGAATGTAAATACCAAGGACTTTGTGTTCCAGGTAGCGGAGCATAACGATTCGTCCATAGTCATGAGACTGCCTTTTTCAGGCGGCGGATACATACAGCAGAAATACTGGCTTACAGAAGGAAGCTATATGATGCAGAATGAGTTGTCTCTTGTCGGCATGGAGAATGTTATCCCGAGAAACGTTTCAATGCTGGATATGGACTGGTCTGTCATTATTCCACGCCTTGAGAAGGGTTATAAGTATGAGAGGCAATACTCTAAGCTTGACTATTATTTCTCTGGAGACAAGGCTCCGGAGGAAATGGCTGAAGGAAAGGATGATAGCGAACGTATCGACACTAAGCTGAAGTGGTTCGCATTCCAGCAGCAGTTCTTCTCTGCGATAATGACATCAGGCTCTGAGTTCGCTTCTGCGGATTTCTCTGTAAAGTATTTTAATGAAGATGACCCTTCACGCAATCTGATGGCATGTTCTGCAAGACTACGCTCGGATTTCCAGGCAGGCTCGTCGAATATTGTACTTCCTTATGAGTTCTATTTCGGTCCGAATGACTATCGTACTCTCAAGGAATACGACATGCATTATGAAAGAATTATCCCTTTGGGAGGTTCGCTTGTAGGATGGATCAGCCGTTTCGTCATAATTCCAATCTTCGACTTCCTCGGCAAGTTCATCACCAACTACGGACTTATCATCCTTCTTCTGACTCTGATCATCAAGACGGTTATCATGCCTCTTACCATCAAGTCGTACAAGTCATCTGCAAAGATGCAGGTGATCAAGCCGGAAATGGACAAGATTAACGCCAAGTATCCTGACCAGAAGGATGCAATGAAGAAGCAGCAGGCCACAATGGAACTTTATCATAAGGCCGGTATCAGCCCTATGGGAGGTTGTCTTCCTATGCTCCTTCAATTCCCGATACTTTGGGCTATGTTCAAGTTCTTCCCTGCTTCAATCGAACTTCGTCAGCAGAAGTTCCTGTGGGCAGATGATTTGAGCTCATATGACTCTATCCTTGATTTCGGATTCAATATTCCGCTTCTCGGAGACCACCTCTCGCTTTTTGCGCTTCTGATGGCTGTGACCATGTTCTTCTATTCTAAGATGACGTCTGGTCAGATGTCGGATGATCCGAATATGGCAGGCATGAAGTTCATGAGCCTCTATCTGATGCCTATCATGATGTTCTTCATCTGTAACAGTCTTTCTGCGGCGCTCAGCTACTATTATCTCCTCTCGAATATCATCACCATGATTACTACTTGGATCATCCGTAAATTTGTTGTGACGGAGGACAAGGTTAGAGCTGAGATGCTTCTGAATTCAAACAAGCCGAAGAAGAAGTCAAAATGGCAGCAGAAGCTCGAAGAGGCTCAGAAGATGCAGGAGCAGATGCAGCGTCAGCAGAAAAACAGACGCTAACACTTATGATAAAGGAGACTATACATAGATTGAAAACGGAACTGCCAGCAACTGTAAAGTTGGTGGCAGTTTCCAAATACCATCCGTTTGAAGCGATTCAGGAAGCATATCATGCAGGACAGAAATGCTTCGGTGAAAGCCGTCCTCAGGAACTTCTTGCCAAAATATCCAGGCTTGAAGAAATCCGTACCGAAAAAGGTGACATGAATTATATGGCTGATGTTGAATGGCATTTCATAGGTCATCTACAGACTAATAAACTGAAAATGGTACTTCCGTATGTATCTCTGGTACAGTCTGTTGATTCGTTGCGTCTTCTGGAGGCTATTGATAATTGGGGTGCCTGTAACAATAAAGTTACCGATATCCTTGTTGAGTGTCATATATCCTCTGAAGATTCGAAGCAGGGTTTCAGCAGGGAAGAACTGCTTGATTTGCTTTCATCCGGCAAAGCTTACCCGAATGTGAGGGTAAGAGGAGTTATGGGCATGGCTTCGTTTACTGAGGATGAGAGTGTAGTCATTGGTGATTTTCAGCGTCTTCTGGATATGCATGATATGCTGGCCGACTGGATAGGGGAGAGCCCTCTTCTCCCTCCTTATTCCGGAGATGGATGCGGATGTGCGGAAATATCGATGGGTATGTCCGGTGATTATCCTCTTGCTGTATCTATGGGTGCGACTATCATCAGAATAGGCTCTATGATTTTCGGAGAACGCGGATAATCATGCGTTTTTGTTATCCAGTTCCAAAAAGTCTGTTAAAAATTTTGAAAAGTGAATGAGTCTGTTTACATTTGCATGTGTATGTGCACTTTAAACGCAATTTAACAACTTAATTTATACTAACATTATGAAAAAGATTTTCATTCTTCTTGCGGTTCTTGCAGTAGCATCATGTGGTTCACCAAAGGTTACTCAGACAACAACTACTACAACAACAAGCGTTACAACTGACCTTTCAAAGTATGAGTCAGGTCTTTTCGATTATGGTTATTCAAGAAGCTCTAACAAGGGCAAGGCTTACACTGACGCCCTCAGAAATGCTCAGCAGAACATCGCTACAAGACTTTATCGTGTTGTAAGTGCAGTGGATACAGACTTCGCTCAGGACACAGAAAATGGTGCAAAGCTCCAGAGCCTTAGCGAGCGATCATCAAGATTTGTTGGTATTATCGATGAGAAGGTTGTGACTGTAAAGCTTGCTGGAGAGCCTAAGTTCAACAAGACTTCTGATGGTATTTTCGAGTGCGAGGTAGAGGTTATCATGGATAACGCTCTTGTTGCAGAAGTTCAGGCTGCTCTTTCTAAGGCTGCTATGTCTGATGATGATGCAGTTCGCGTTAAATTTGAAGAGAACAAGTTCAGAGAAGTGTACGAGAAGGAACTTGCAGATTTCCGTAACCGTAAGCAGCAGAATCAATAATTCAGATACAGTAGATATAAGATATGCTTAAACATTCAAAAGCAGTCTTGTCTACACTCTGTTTCATCATAGTTTTGTCAGTTCATCACCTCGGCGCTCAGCCGTCTTTGGAAGAGGTGATGACTGACAAAAATTATGTTTGTAAAATAGGGGAAGGCGAGACTTTGGAACAAGCAGATAAAGCTGCCTTGAAACTTTTGGCAACTCACTCGGCAGAAATACTGGTAAACGACTTCAATCACATAAAGGAAGTTTTTACAGAAAAAGGTGTAAAGTATGAGGAGATAAGTCAGGATGATCTTGCGGTCATCAGTAATGTATATCTGGAAAATGTCGGCAGAATAGTAATGTCTGATGTTGAAGGCGCATGCAAGGTAGTCAGATACATGACTCAGGAAGACTTTGCCCATAGGTTCGATAAATGTATTGAGCAGATCAAGAATTATGTAAGGACAGCTCAGGACAACCTGGCCGATAAGAAGATTGAAGCCGCAATACGAAACTTTGCCTGGGCGTTTGCGTTGACAAAATCGTGTCCTGTAGATATCAAGATGCCAGGTATTGAGTCAGGCGTGCCTCAGTATTGCATTGAGCAGATCAATAATATCCTTTCTAAGGTAGATGTCAAAGTGATTGGAATCGAGAAGGATACCGATCAGCAGACTTATCCATATAGGGTTTTCGCCGATGTGACATGGGCTGGATCACCTGTAGAGTCTCTTACATATCATTATTTTGACGGAAGCGGTTTCGTAAATGACCAGAAGGTTAAGGATGGTCGTGTAGTGCTTGAAATGCAGTCACTTGTGGATCCTTTGGATTTTCAGGTGGAATGTGTCTATATGAATCTCGCACGTATGCTTGATCAGAGAGTTTCTGCCATATTGGAGTCCCATGAAAGTTTGAGAAGTTTCGAGGGTGCATTCAAGAAGGTAAAGACCAAGCCTAAGGGGGTAAAAGCTACAACCAAGACATTTGATAATACTTCTTCCAAGGTCAAATCTGTCGTGGATGACCAGCTTGAAGCAGCTCACAACAATCAGTTCATGTTTACCATTGATACGAATGTTCCTAAGGAGGAACAGTATCTGGAAATGATGAAGAATGTTGAAACTGCTCTCCGCAAGGGGAATCTGGCCTCTCTCAAGGATTATTTCTCCCCTGTCGCATGGAAAGAATTTAATGATATTGTAGCAAGTGGTAATCCTCGTATTGTCCGTACTCCTGAGTATAAGATGATAAAGCTTGATACTTTGGTGATGTGTAAGAGCATTCCATTGAAACTGAGGTTCAAGGGTGGAAATTCATTTGTTGAAGATGTTTGTTTCCGTATCAGTGCTAACTCTGATAAGATTGTCAATGTCGCTTATACACTTTCCGCACGGACTCAGGAAATGATTATGTCCATGCAGTGGGAAGATAGAGCACGTATCCTTCTCATAAATTTCCTTGAAGATTACCGTACAGCATATTGTCTTAAGGATATCAACTATATCGAAAAGATTTTTGCGAATGACGCCTATATCGTTACAGGAAAGATTCTTCGTCCTCGTCCTTCGAAGAAAGGCGATAGGGCTGATGTCGTCATGGCTAAGGAAACAGTTGTATATCAGAGAAAGTCGAAAGGTGAATATATACATTCATTAAGGGAGAGTTTCCGAGGCAAGGAGTTCGTGAACATACAGTTCGATGAGTGTAATGCTGCAAAGGGTTTCAAGGAGAAGGAAGGAATGTATGCCGTGCAGATGCGTCAGCATTACTATTCGGATAATTATGCTGACCAGGGCTGGCTTACACTCGCCATTGATATGAGACAGGATAAGGACCCTCTTATTAAGGTGAGGGTATGGCAGCAGGAGAAGAATGATGATTATAGCGCCGAAACTATGATTGAAGAGACTATATCTGTCGCTACAGGCATATAGTGTCTAGATTCTACAAATTACTTAATCTCATGAATAGAAAGAGATTCTTATATTCACTGGCCATTTCTGCATTAGTCTCGCTGGTGCTGATGATTGTATGCTATGTGTATATGAATATGTCATATACTTATGGATATGGCGATGCAACGATTAATCAGATGTCTTTCCTGAAGGATATGTTTAGACCTTCGGAACCGGCTGATGACGTGATCGCAGTGAATGTCTCGTATGACAGGGATCTTATTCCGTTTAATGATTCGCAAGGCATTCCGGCTGGTGCGATCGATATTACGGACCGGGCAAAACTTCTGGAGTTAATGACAAGGCTCAAGAAGTGGGATAACTATAAATACATCCTGTGCGATATCCGTTTTGACGACGCACAGCTGGCGACACCTTATGACAGTGCTCTGTTTTCATGCATTGCATCCATGAGAGACATCGTCGTCGCTACAGAGAATCCAGAAGCCGCTCCTGAACAGATTCGTGAAAAAGCTGCAGTTGCCCGATATAAGGTGAGGATGGCTGGAGACGATTTCATGAAATATAATTTTATCTCTGACGGCCATGAAGGGATAGCCCTAAAGATGTGGAAGGATCTTACTGGCGGGTCGTACGAGAAACATTGGTGGGGCTATACGTCTAATGGTCAGCTTTGCGTAAACTCTATAATTCCGGATATCAGGTTTGCTATTTACGATATCTATTCTCCTGATGGGGATAAACTTATCTATCAATTGGGGACTGATATAACAGATTATCCGGAAGAGTATGTCGAGGAACTTTTTACTGATAAGATGGTCCTTATAGGTGATTGGCTTAAGGATGATCTACATATGACGGTCAGAAGCAGTCAGCCGGGAGTTTCCATTCTGTATAATGCGTTCCTTTGTATAATGAACGGAGAACATATCCTGCCATGGTGGGTATATGTCTTGTTATTGCTGACTTTTTTCGTTGAGTCGATGTTTATGCTCAAGGACTATTGGCAGTTCCAGGCTCCTGACTGGAAAATTGTAAGATGGTTCAGAAGACTTTCTGGAGTAAATATAGGACACTTTAATGTAGGACGACTCCTTAAGAATGTGCTTGCCTTTATCTCTTATAGTACTCCTCTTGTGCTTGTGTGCGAATTCATTTATCTTACATGCGGTGTATTTGTCAATGCAATCGTAATAGGTACGTTGTTTTATATAGCCTCTTTATTCATATGAGAAAACTATTATTATGTTTTATTGTTGCATTTTTCATCTGTCCGGCATATTGCATTGCGGCGGACGATATGCTTAAGATAATATATATAAATACATCTGAGGTCATTGTGGATGGTAAGAGTCTTCATGTTGGAGATTCCTTTGAATCGGATGCTGTTATAAGATGGGATAATCCGCGCCAGGTTCTGAAAGTTATCCATATGTCAACTAGGAAACAGAAGATTCTCAAGCCTGAGCCGATTGAAGTCACTACTTCGAATTCTACCGGTGACTATATGAACCTTGACTATAACCTGTCCACAAGGGATGAATTGCAGGCAGCAGCCTATTTTTTTCTTGAATATGCTGACAAAAGTGGCTATAAATTTACGTATACTCTTTCCGAAGGTGCTTCTTTGGAAATTCTGCCTTCAGAGAACGTATCTTTACTTTATTGCGATGCTGACAGCGGTCAGGATGCCTTGATCACAGATGACTTCATGGGATTTCTTGAAGAATTCAAAAGTTCTGACAAGATAATATCGTATGTAGTGGACCATAGGAAATATTGGGATATATATAAATGCCTGATGTGGGTGTTGATGGACAGACCCCATTGTGAAGTCGAATTCACTATGGATGATGTGGATTTCTTCAAGTCTTTAAAATAGAAGGATATGAGGCGGATAATCTTTATATTGTCATTTCTGGTAGCTTCTATCACTATGTACGCTCAAGGAGGCAGTACACTTGTGCTTGATGAGTCTTCGTTTGCTCCTGTGAATCAGGATGCTATAACAGGACTTAATATAGACCCTATTGCAAAGGACCGTTCCAATAGAGAGTGTGCACGTGTAAAGATTCATGTGACTCGCATGACTGCTGAGGATATAGCCGGAATCAGTGTCAGGACAGTAGGGGGAAATATTTTGGTGATGAGGAAGGAAATAGCTGCAGGCGGAAACGGAATTATTGTGGAAATGACTGCTCGTCCCGGTGTGAGATTCTACCTCCATCATGATATTTTCGGGGAGTCCAACGTGGTGACAGTAGACCTTGAGGGTAATAAGGAATATAAGATCGAGGCTTGGTGCAATCTGTTTCAGACAATTACAGTAGCATGTGACCGCATCGGTGCCGGTGTGTTCCTTGACGGTCGATATAAAGGTGTTATAGGTGACCAGGGGGTGCTTGTTATTCCCGATGTGACGACAGGACTGCACCAGATCAATGTTGCAGATTCTTCCGATGAGGCAAGCATGTCTATTGAAGTGACGCGTTCGAATGTGTATTTCAGTATAGCTCTTCAGGATTCGTCGTCTCTCCAGCAGTTTGTGCTTTTCAGGGTGGACCCTGCTGATGCTACAGTGGAGCTCGACGGATCCGTGCTTCCGGTAAATGACGGCACTGCGTCGAAGATGATGCGTTTCGGCACATATAGATACAGGGTCTATGCTCCAAGATATCATCCTGCCGAGGGTACAGTGACGGTGAACAGCACTGAACATAGGAGTGAGGTGGATGTAATCTTGAAACCAGCAGTGGGTGTCCTGGAGATAATGGATAACCAGTCTGTTAACGGGGCTGACGTGTATGTGGATGACGAATATATAGGAAAAGCTCCACTTACTACAAGCCGACTTTCAAGCGGCTCACATAAGATAAGGTTTGTGAAACCTATGTATGAACCTTATGAACAGTATATTACTATATATGAAGGCAAGACTTTAGCAATCTCTCCTGAGTTGGAGGCTGATTTTGTGACGGTGACTTTAAAGGCTATTCCCGGCAGTGAAATATGGGTGAATGGTGTATATAAGGGCGTGGATTCATGGACAGGTGATCTTGCGAAAGGTGCCTGCAGATTTGAAGTCCGTAAGGCTGGCCATCGCACTGCCTATCTATCCAGGGATTTGAATTCCACTTCCCCAATCACAATAGATTTACCAGCTCCTGAGCCTGTTTATGGCCAGCTTGTGATAGACTCTACCCCAGCTATGGCTATAGTTGAAATTTCAGGAATGAATCCGCGTGAGACCCCGGTAATCATCTCGAAGATGCTCGTAGGAACCCATGAGGTTCGTATCAAAAAGGATGGATATCAGGATTATGTGACTACAGTGACGGTCTCTGAGGGCAAGACAGCTGAAATCAAGGCGTCTCTAAAGAAAGGGACTACTTCATCTTCTACGAAATCTTCCAAGAAACTGGCTGATTATATTGACTCAGCCAGAAAAGGTGATGCATCTGCACAGTTTGAGACCGGGTATTGTTATTATCATGGCCTTGGAACATCTGTTGACTATGCTGAGGCTGTATATTGGTATCGGAAGGCCGCCGATCAGAATCATAGAATCGCTCTGAATAATCTTGGAGTATGCTACGAATTAGGTAAGGGTGTTTCAAAGAATTATTATGAGGCTCTGAGGTATTACAGGAAATCGGCAGATCTTGGAAACAGTACCTCTCAGTGCAACTTAGGCCTATGCTATGAATTCGGACGAGGCGTGACTAAGGATGTTTATGAGGCGGTTAAATGGTATCGCAAGTCTGCAGAAAACGGGAATGACCGTGGACAATACCGTTTAGGCAGATGTTATGAGAATGCCATAGGAGTCTCGAAAAATGATTCTGAAGCCATGAAATGGTATCGTAAATCTGCAGAAAACGGAAATATCGACGCAATGAATAGCTTGGGATGTTATTATTATAATGGTACTGTTGTCGCCAGGGATTACAATGAGGCTTTCCGTTGGTTCAAGAAGTCTGCAGATGCAGGACATTCGTCGGCTCAGTACAATATGGGACTATGCTATGAATTCGGCCGATGCGTGACCAAGAATATCCCGGAAGCTAAGAGATGGTATCAGAAAGCTGCTGATAACGGAGACACGATGGCTAAAGAAAAGCTCCGGAACCTATAATTTCCGGAGCGTTTCAATCATCGCGCGTGCAACAGCATGGGATGCCCCTCTGTCTCCCAGGAGAGAACGGATTTCTGCATACTCAGATAACATTTTTTCCCTGCGTTCGTTGTCTTCGATGAGGTCGCGTATTTCAGTCACAAGTGCATCAGGATTGCAGTCGTCCTGTATGAACTCCTTGAAGGCGAGACGGTCCACAATGAGATTGCCTAGGCTGATGAAGCGTATCTTAACTATCCTTTTTGCAATCCAATAAGTGATAGGATTGGTAATATATCCTACGACCTGAGGCGTGCCGAACAATGCAGTCTCCAGCGAAGCCGTTCCGGAGTTCACGACAGCAGCTTCAGCGTGACGGATGATTGACTGGGTCTCTCCAAAGAGAATCTTGACATATTCTTTGTTTTCATCAGTGATCCACTCCTGATAATCACTCATTGAGCGAGCAGGAGCACCTGCTATAATGAATTGGTAATCTGCGTATTGCGGTATTGTGTGGATTTGGGCGGCGAATGAGGCGAGTACAGGCATCATGGTGCTGATTTCCCCCTTACGTGAGCCTGCAAGCATAGCTATGAATGGTTTGTCTTCGATGCCGGTCCTTGATGCGAAGTCTTGGCGGGTTTCGTTCATTGCCCTTGAAGAGTCCACTGCATCTACGAGTGGATTCCCTTTGTAGATGTACACAATGCCCTTTGAATCGAAGTACGGCTTTTCAAATGGGAAAACTATGAAGAGTTTGTCTACATATGCCTTCAGCTTGCGTATCCTGCCTTCGCGGGAAGCCCACACCTTTGGAGCTATGTAATAGAATACCTTGAATCCCGCCTTGTGAGCGAATTCAGCTATCTTGAAATTGAAGCCGGGGTAGTCTATGAGAATCACTACATCAGGCTGCCATGCAAGGATGTCCTTTTTGCAGAATGAAACGTTCCCGAGGAGTTTGCGTGCCTTGGCAAGGACTTCTACGAAACCCATTACCGCTCCGTCCTTGTAATGACGGACCAGGCCGTCTTCGACTTTTGCATCGGTTTGGGAACTCCATACAGAGGTCATCTCGTCACCGCCCCAGAATCGTATCCGTGCCTCCGGATCTTCTGCATATATACCTTTCATCAGGTTGGAACCATGGAGGTCGCCTGATGCTTCGCCTGCTATGATGTAGTATTTCATGCTATCAAAGATTTTCGTATGCGGTTTTATATAAAGTTGTAGATATTGACTACCCGTAAATGCGTAAGTGATTGATATATGTTGAATTAAAAATTACGCTCTATTTTTGATGACATCCGTTTAGCCTCTTCGTAGTCAGTACAGTCGATATTGTGTGCAACGACAGATATGTAACCTCCTGCAACGAGTCGGTGGTCTGCGTTATCGGCATTTCTTGGGTCGTCCTCGAAATCTCCGACCATCATGTAAAGGTCTTCACCTTCGTCAAGCACAGGATTCGAACTCTGTCCAAGCATCTCCGGAGTGATGCCGTATTTCGAGTAATGGCTGAGGTCCCATTCCTTGAATTCACGTATCCAACGTCCCATTCCCTGGACTCCTGCGCGAATTCCTTTTATCTGTTCTGAAGGAATGTAAGGGAAATTAACGTTATAATAGATTCCGTGCTTTGAAGGCCATTCTTCCATCAGCTTGCCGAAAATTTCTCCGAAATATTCCTTGACGCAACTGAAATCTGCGTCAGGATGAAGGGTGTCAAGCGATACTCCTATGGCAGGAATGCCGTTTAATGCAGCTTCCGCTGCAGCTCCCAGAGTCCCGGAATAACATGATGCTGTAGATGCGTTGGACCCGTGGTTGATGCCTGATACCACAACATCCGGGTAATTGTTCAGAAACAGGGTGTTCAGCCCGAACTTCACGCAGCTTGCCGGTGTGGCATCCACATAATGCCATCCGTTTCTCAAATCCTTATGTGCTATCTGCTTGAATCCTAATGAGACAGCCATGGACATGCCTGACTGGTGATGCTTAGGGGCGATAACTGTTACTTCGCCGAACTCCTTCATGATTTCTGCAAGGACCTGTATGCCCTTTGCCTTATATCCGTCGTCGTTTGTCAAAAGTATGCGCATTTGCTTTATGTTGATTTTTTACAAAGATATATAATATATCCATAAAATTTTCTAAATTTGCACCGCTTTTGCGGATTTCGGTCCGTCTTAAGTTGAAAGACAATTTAAAGTATAACTTTACATAAACATTTTTAAACGATGATTAAAATTGGTATTAACGGTTTCGGCCGTATCGGTCGCATGGTTTTCCGTGCAGCTGTTGAGAACTTCTCAAACGACATTCAGGTAGTAGGTATCAACGACCTCCTCGAGCCAGAGTATCTTGCTTACATGCTTAAGTATGACTCAGTTCATGGCCAGTTCAAGGGTGAGGTTGCTGTAGAGGACGGCGCACTCGTTGTAAACGGTAACAAGATCCGCCTCACTGCAGAGATGGATCCAGCTAACCTCAAGTGGGACGAGGTTGGTGCTGAGGTAGTTGTTGAGTCAACTGGTCTCTTCCTTGAGGATGAGAAGGCTCGCAAGCACATCCAGGCTGGTGCAAAGAAGGTTATCATGTCTGCACCTTCAAAGGACGCTACTCCAATGTTCGTATACGGTGTTAACCACGAGACTTACGCTGGTCAGGACATCATCTCTAACGCTTCATGTACTACTAACTGTCTTGCACCTATCGCTAAGGTTCTCAACGACAAGTTCGGTATCGTTAAGGGTCTCATGACTACAGTTCACGCTGCTACAGCTACTCAGAAGACTGTTGACGGTCCTTCACGCAAGGACTGGAGAGGTGGCCGTGGTATCCTCGAGAACATCATCCCTTCATCTACAGGTGCTGCTAAGGCAGTAGGTAAGGTTCTTCCAGTTCTCAACGGTAAGCTTACCGGTATGGCATTCCGCGTTCCTACTTCAGATGTATCAGTTGTTGACCTCACTGTAGTTCTCGAGAAGGAGGCTACTATGGCTGAGATCTGCGCTGCTATGAAGGAGGCTGCTAACGGCGAGCTCAAGGGTATCCTTGGCTACACTGAGGACGCAGTTGTTTCAACTGACTTCCGCGGTTGCGCTAACACTTCTATCTTCGACGCTAAGGCTGGTATCAGCCTCGACGCTAACTTCGCTAAGGTTGTTTCATGGTATGACAACGAGTGGGGTTACTCAAACAAGGTTCTCGAGATGGCTCGCGTTATCGCAAAGTAATCTGAACTTTACAGACACTTTTAATAGTCGCTTTCCTTCGGGGAGGCGACTTTTTTCTTATCTTTGCACCCCGAAAACACTAAGTAAGCAAGTATGAAAATTTTCAATAGGGGAGAGAAACCATCATGGGGTGTATCCCTGATTCCTTTTGTCGCTCTTGTCGCTGTCCTCGTCCTGGTGATCAAGGGCTTTGGAGC
Organism: Candidatus Cryptobacteroides sp.; assembly: GCA_045127905.1. Lineage (GTDB taxonomy): Bacteria > Bacteroidota > Bacteroidia > Bacteroidales > UBA932 > Cryptobacteroides. Next base: position 10,522 of record JBGVQX010000055.1, on the reverse strand, counting down.
AGATGCCCTTTCCGGAGGCAGTCAGGTGGCGCTGATGTTTGCTGCAGGCGTGACTGTGGCTATTGGTATGGTCTTTTACCGCATTCCTTGGAAGGATTTTGAGAACGCGATGGTCGATAACATCAGTTCGGTTGCAACCTCTGTAATAATACTACTACTTATCGGAGCCGTTGCCGGTTCCTGGATGATAAGCGGAGTCGTACCTACGTTGATATATTACGGTATGAAAGTAATTACCCCCGCCATCTTCCTTTTTGCGACATGTGTAATTAGCGCGGTCATTGCAGTTATGACCGGCAGTTCGTGGACTACCATTGCTACCATTGGTGTGGCGCTTGTAGGAATCGGTACAGCTCAAGGATTCGATCCGGGCTGGACAGCCGGTGCAATTATATCCGGAGCTTATTTCGGCGACAAGGTCTCCCCATTGTCCGATACTACCGTACTTGCTTCATCATCTTCCGGAACCCCTCTATTTACCCATATCAGGTTCATGATGATAACTACTGTTCCTTCATTCCTGATATCAGTTGTTATCTTTCTGGTTGCCAGTCTGTTACATGAAACTCCGGACTTGGCTATGACAGCAGATTTCGCTCAAGATCTCAAGGATACATTCAATATTTCACCTTGGCTTCTGCTTGCTCCTGTCCTTACGGGGCTTCTCATTGCCCGCAAAGTACCTGCAATCATAACACTTTTTGCGGCTTCTGTCATTGCCGGTGTATTTGCACTGATTTTTCAGCCGCATATCCTGGCAGAAGTGGCAGCTGGAGGAGAGGTGGCAGAAGGTGGACTGTCATTTATGGAAGGATTCAAAGGACTGCTGCAGAGCTATTATGGCGCCACAGCAATTAATACGGGAAACGCTGCTTTGAATGATCTTGTGGCTACCCGTGGTATCACTGGTATGCTTAATACAGTATTTCTCGTCATTGCTGCCGGTACTTTCGGAGGTGCGATGATCGGTAGCGGCATGCTTCAGAGCCTTACCGAAGCTCTTGTGAGATTTGTAAAAAGACGTGTGACCATGGTCACTGCTACAGTAGGTACCGGTATCTTCTCGAATATGATCACAGGAGACCAGTATCTTTCAATTCTGCTTACTTCAAGCCTATATAAGAAGCTATATCACGATAGAGGGTATGAGAGCAAGCTCCTGAGCCGCTCTGTGGAAGATTCTGCGACGGTGACATCTGTGCTGATACCTTGGAACTCTTGCGGTATGACACAGGCTACTGTGCTGAAGGTCAGCACGATGACTTATCTCCCATATTGCTTCTTTAATCTGATTTCTCCACTAATGTCTATTATTGTTGCTGCAATTGGCTTTAAAATTGTCAGAAAACAGAAATAGTTTATTAAATTTGCTTTATCACACTTAAATTAAATATTATGAAAGATTTGAAAGGAACAAAGACAGAAGCGAACCTTCAGACTGCTTTTGCCGGTGAGTCTCAGGCTCGTAACAAGTACACCTATTATGCTTCAAAGGCAAAGAAGGACGGTTACGTGCAGATTGGTAAGATTTTCGAGGAGACAGCCAATAATGAGAAGGAGCATGCAAAGATCTGGTTCAAGCTTCTCCATGGTGGTGAAATGCCAGACACTCCTGCTAACCTTCTGGATGCAGCTGAAGGCGAGAATTATGAGTGGACTGATATGTATGCCGGATTTGCAGTAGAGGCTCGCGAGGAAGGATTCGAGGAAATTGCTATCCTTTTTGAGAAAGTGGCTGCTATCGAGAAAATGCACGAGGAGCGTTATCGCAAGCTGCTTGCTAATGTGGAGGGGGGACTTGTGTTCTCACGTGACAACGACATGATGTGGGAGTGTTCAAACTGTGGACATGTTGTTATCGGAAAGCAGGCTCCTGAGCTTTGCCCTGTATGCAAGCATCCTAAGAGCTATTTCATGATTCAGCCAACTAACTTTTAATCTGATTTATACTAAAAATAATGGCGGGCCTTCATTTTGATGGGACCCGCCATTTTCTTTATTTATTCTTCCGTACTATTCTCAACGAGAAAAGTGCCATAAGAAGATTCAGAGTGATGTAGGATGTGACTGTAAGCAGAATTATATATGCCCAGTTGATTCTTAGCACAAGCGTAGCCAGCGTTATTGCAGCAACTATGATTAGGAAATACTTCCTGATTTGGTTGTATGGCGAATCCTTCTTGAACTTGAATGAGAACATAGGAATCTCGCTTACGAGCATGAGAGCCAGTATTACAGATGCAATAGGGATGAAATAGTGGCCGTGAAGCAGATTGGCGATAGACATTACGCTGTGGTCTGCTGCGTAAATCAATGAGCCGCACCAGAGGGCGCATGCCGGTGTTGCCAATCCTAGAAAATTTTCGCTCTGTCTTTCATCAACATTGAATTTTGCTAACCTCAATGCGGAGAAAACGCATATTATAAGTGGAATGTATGACCAGAATCCTGTCAATCCTCCTTCAAGAAGCCTTCTATGAAGCATAAGTGATGGCAGGAGGCCGAAACTGATCAGATCTGCAAGTGAATCCAGTTCCTTGCCAATGGCAGAATACGCTTTCAGCGCTCTTGCTGCCATACCGTCAAGGAAATCGCATACTGAAGCTGCGAGCATCAGGTAGAATGCAGCCGATAGTTCTCCTTGAAGTGCGAATATCACACCCACTGCACCGCATAGCAGATTCATGGATGTGATAGTATTTGGTATGTGCTTGATGATATTCATCTTATATGTGCTTAGAGGATTCTGAGCTTTAATCGGATTTCAGCTGGAATGGCGTCCTTGTGTACAACAATGTTGAGAGTCTTATAGCGGACGAATGCGTCTGAAGCATACCATACTCCCTTGTATTTTCCAGTCTCGCCCCATGAGTTCTTGACCATGAAGTACTTTGTACCGTTCTGATCATGTGCAAGGCCATAGATATGCATACCATGGTCGTCAGTAGTGGTCTTACGGTCATATCCGTCCTGACGCATTTCCTGAGTGATTTCCTGCTCTTTTGGAAGTTCAGGCTTTACTTCTTCCTTCTTACCTTTTTTCTGCTTGTCTGCCTTCTTTTCGGCTTTCTTTTCAGTATCCTTGCCTACCCATCTTTCCTGATCTGAGCCAGCTTCCACCTTCTTTTCTTCAACAGGCATTACTGCAAGGCCGTTGCGGGTGAATCCCTTTTCACTTACGTCAGAACCCCAGGCAATTGTATAGCCTTTCTCGATTGCATTGTACATAACCTGCATCATTTCCTCCATAGGAAGATTGTATGCAGAGTCCCATCTCCAATTGTCGCAAACCTCGATTACGAAAGGCTCGTAGAATGGATGGTGAGTGAATGAAGTTATGTTGATGTAGTCATCGCTGTTGATACCGAGGTAATCTCTGTATGACTCAGGTGTGTATGAAGTTCCGTTTACCTCAAAAGACTGAGGGTACTCCCCGAAATATGCCTCTACAATACCGTCGAAGCCTTTAAGCCATGCAGTAGTGAGATTTCTGTTAGGCCTTTTCGCTACGGCAGATACATATCCTTTGAGGACAGCATCCAATTCGTTGTGTTCAGGCTTGTCAGTACCGTAATTGAAGCCGGGCATTGCATCCTGAGGAACGATTCCATAGTCCTTTATCACGTGAAGGACATCTCCGAAAGAACTTCCTGCCGCAAAATTAAGGTGGCCGTCAAGTCTGACATATTTTTCTGCCCTGTCATGATATGATTTTCCTACGACGAACATTTCAGAGAGATCAGTCGTGTCTCCTTTGGTTCTGAGTATTTCAGATTCAATGAATGAAAGTGCAGAAAAGCACCAGCATGTACCTGAACGATACTGGTTCTTAATGGATGTTACAGGATTTTCCACGATTGTGGTAAACTCATATTCAGGAGTTTCCTTCTCCTGTGCAGATGCAGCCGCACATATGAGTGCAAAAGCTGTAGAAAGGATGAATTTAAGTTTCATATGATTTATAATAAGATTTGTCATATCGCAATCCAGACAAAGATACGAAAAATATGTAACTTTGCCATCTATATGAAAAATGTATTATATATACACGGTATGGGGGGCGGATCGGATTCGCGTATTCCATCAATTCTTCGAGACGAATTCCGCCTTCGCGACATTCCTGTAAATGTGGTCGTGCGTACATATGATTTTGATCCGGATATTGCTGCCGGTCAGATCGCATCATGGATTGAGGAAATATCTCCAGCTCTGGTTATAGGGGAGTCTCTTGGCTCTCTGCATGCCCTAAGGGTCAGGAATATTCCCCTCGTCTTTGTGTCTCCATCGCTTAATGCACCGCTATATTTTGAGATACTTGCCTGGCTTACTCTTATCCCAGGAGTTACATGGATATTTGACCGGATATATAGGCCTCGTGAAGGCGACCGTCAGTCACTTCATTTTACATTCAGGACACTCCGCAAATATCTCCATCATAGAAAAGCCGCTTTGCATGTCAGTATGACGCGAAATACAGATTTGCCGATCTATGCATTTTTCGGCACCCGTGACCATTACCGCAGGAGTGGAATAGTAAGTGTCAGATCATGGAAAAAACGTTTTGGTGAGTCCTTTACTGTCTATGATGGCACACATTTCATGGAAGAAGAGTACGTTCGGACAATATTAACCGATAAAACTTTGAATATATTATGTATAAACAAATAAAACATAAATGTTATCATGCGTAACATTTATGTTTTATACTATATTCAATATATTTCGGGATATTTTATACCCTATATTCAGATGGTTCTTCCAGGATAAGCCTTGAGTCCTTCTTCAAGTATGTGTAGTGCTTTCTTCATTTCATCTACCTCCAGCACATATGCTATACGTGCGTGATTTTTTCCTTTACCGGGAGTTTTGTAGAATGAAGCGGCAGGTGTTACCATTGTTGTCTCGTTGTCGATTCGGAATGTTTCCAGCATCCACCTTGCAAAGTTCTCCGTATCGTCAACAGGGAGTTCTGCAATTGTATAGAAAGCACCCATTGGAAGCGGGGTAAATACTCCTTCAATCTTATTGAGGCCTTCTATCATGAAGTCTCTTCTCTTGATATATTCCTCTTTAACAGCTTCGAAGTAAGAATCAGGCGTGTCAAGAGCGCCTATGGCAGCATGCTGGCCGATCACAGGAGGGCAGAGACGTGCCTGAGCGAACTTCATGGCCGCAGCCATCACTTCCTTGTTGTGTGATACAATACATCCGATGCGTGCTCCACAGAGGTTGTATCTTTTTGATACAGAGTCTATAAGGATGACGTTCTGATCAAGGTCAGGAATGTTCATTGCGGAGAAATGAGGCTCGTCTGTGTAGCAGAATTCGCGATATACCTCGTCAGACAAAAGGAACAAGTCGTGCTTGCGGGCGATATCGCCCAGTGCCAGCATACTTTCCTTGGAATATTGTGTTCCTGTAGGGTTGCCGGGGTTGCATACGAGTATGGCCTTGGTCTTCTCTGTTATGGCCTTTTCAAACTCCTCAATAGGAGGTATCTGGAAACCATTTCTTATGTCAGTAGGTATGGCCTTGAGTGTCAGGCCGTTCATGAATGCGAAAGTGTTGTAATTCGTATAGAATGGCTCCAATACGATTACTTCATCTCCTGGATTGCAGGCAATTTCAAGTGCAAGATTGACACTTTCACTACCTGCGACTGTAGTGATGAGCTCATCAACAGTTATGTCAATACCTATCTTCTTGTAATATTTATCTACGAGTCCCTTTCGTAGTTCCATAAGTCCGGCTGAATGCGAGTATGAAACATTCTCTCCGGCATAATTCCTTATAGCATCAAGGGCGCATCCGGGGGATTTGATGTCTGGCTGACCGAGATTGAGGTGATATACTTTTGTCCCCTGTTTCTTGGCAGCGTCAGCCAGTGGGACAAGCTTTCTGATAGCTGATGCAGGCATAGCCTGCGCTTTGATAGAGATGTTAGCCATTTTATATACGTAGTATTTAAAAACCGCGCAAAGATAACCATATTTTTAAAAGAAACTCTCATTCGAATTTATTATCTTTGCGCCCGACTTAACAAAATCCATATGGCTATATTCAGACAGAGAGCGCTCAACGAAGCGGCTATGCACAAGACTTCACGTTTTTACGAGGAGAAAGGACCTGTGTCAAAGTATTTCGGCACTAATGTTCTCGACCTTGAGAAGATGAGAAGCTATATGTCGCAGCAGGCATATGATGCTGTGCTGGCATCCGTCAAATATGGTGCAAAGCTGGATAGAAGCATGTCAGATGAGATTGCATCAGGCATGAAGGAGTGGGCCATTGAAATGGGAGCTACTCATTATACCCATCTGTTTCAGCCTCTTACGGATTCGACCGCAGAAAAACACGAGGCATTTATTTCTATCCGCGATGGCAAGGCTTTTGAGAAATTCAACGGCAGTGCACTGGTGCAGCAGGAACCGGATGCTTCAAGTTTTCCGACCGGAGGATTGAGAAATACATTCGAGGCTCGTGGTTATTCAGCATGGGATCCGTCATCACCGGTCTTTGTGATGGATGGTACCCTATGTATCCCGTCGGTATTCGTGTCCTATACTGGAGAGGCGCTTGATACGAAGGTGCCGGATCTTAAGTCAATGCATGCTCTCAGCGAAGCAGCTGTGAAGGTTGTGAATCTTTTTGATGATTCTGTTGCGTCAGTAGGAGTGAATCTTGGTATTGAACAGGAATATTTCCTTGTTGATGAGGCGCTTTACAATGCGCGTCCGGATCTGATGCTTTGCGGAAGGACTGTAATAGGTCATACTTCCGCCAAGGACCAGCAGCTTGAGGATCATTATTTTGGCGCAATCCCATCGAGGGTAAGTTCGTTCATGAAGGATTTTGAAAGCGAAGCATACAAGCTTGGTATCCTGCTTCAGACCAGACATAATGAGGTGGCTCCAAACCAGTTCGAGTGCGCACCTCTTTTCTGTGAAGCGACAAAGGCGATCGATCAGAACATGATGCTTATGATCATCATGCAGAAAGTAGCAGAAAAGCATCATCTTAAGGTTATTTTTCATGAAAAGCCATTTGATGGAGTAAACGGGTCAGGAAAGCATTGCAACTGGTCCCTGGTCACTGATTCAGGAGTGAATCTTCTTGCTCCTGGAAAAACCCCGACAAAGAATCTTCAATTCCTGTCGTTTTATGCATCTGTGCTCAGGGCTGTCCATAAGCATCATTTCCTGCTTATGACTTCTGTGGCCACACTTAGCAATTCATATCGTCTTGGAGGAGGTGAGGCGCCTCCAGCTGTTATGTCAGTATTTTCCGGGTCTACACTATATGACGTATTCCGTTCGATAATGAATATGAGCGATGTGAAGGAAGATGTGTCCTCATCGTTGGAATCTATCCGTATTGTTAATTCGATACCTGAGATCTTCCCGGATAATACGGACCGCAACAGGACCTCTCCTTTTGCTTTTACCGGTAACCGCTTCGAGTTCAGAGCCGTAGGATCTTCGCAGAATGTGGCTTCTTCTGTTTATGTGCTCAACTCTATTGTGGCTGAGAGCCTGAATGAATTCAGCTGCGAGGTTGGCTTGCTGGAATCGAAAGGAGAAGACCGTGCATCGGCAGTCATGTCTGTGGTGAGGAAATTCATCACTGAAGCTAAAGACATCATGTTTGAAGGTAATGGTTACAGCAAGGAATGGGAAGCGGAGTCTGAGGCGAGGGGATTGAGAGCTGTGAAGAATGTTCCTGAAGCTTATGAAGTATATCACGAGCAGAAGACTGTTGAAATGTTTGATGCTCTTGGAGTTCTGGCTCCTAATGAGGTGGAGGCACGTTTTGAAATTCTGAATGAAACATATGTCAAGAAACTTCAGATTGAGGCTCGTGTGATGGGTGATATGTGTCTGAATCATGTTATTCCGGCAGCAGTCAAATACCAGAATATACTTATCGAAAACGTGAAGGGAGTGAAGGATATCTTCGGTGATGACTTTATGACTTATTGCTCGTCTGAAGTAGCTACCCTGAAGAAGATATCTATGTATATAAATAATGTGTCATCATATGTAGAAGCCCTTGTGGAGGCCCGTAAGAAGGCCAACCGCATTGAAGATATTGCAGAACGGGCCAAGGTGTACTCTCATGAAGTAAAGGACATGATGGACAAAGTCCGTGATAGTGCAGACCATCTTGAAATGCTTATAGATGATGAGATGTGGCCATTGCCTAAATATAGGGAATTGTTATTCTTTTAGTGTTGAGTATTAGATGCTTGAGTGGGTTTATGTATAGTGAAAGTATAACTCCTAAGGAGATTGAGAAGCTGGAATATGCTTCCTTCCCGGGAAACATATATGTGATAGATAGCGTCGGTGCCGAGTTCAATAGAGCCATCAATTATCTTCGTGCCCAGAAGATGATCGGCTTTGATACGGAGACGCGCCCGTGCTTTTCTCCGAATCAGCCTCGCTATGAGGTCTCGTTGCTTCAATTATCCGGACCAGACAAGGCTTTCCTTTTTCGGCTTAATAAGATAGGTATGCATCGCAGGCTATGCAACCTGCTTGCAAATGAGAAGATTGTGAAGGTCGGAGCGGCAATACATGACGATATAAGAGGACTGCAGAGATTGCACAATTTCAAGGCGGGTGCCTTTGTTGACCTTCAGAAAATTGGCTGGGAGTGGGGAATAAGGGATAAGGCTGTGAAGAAGATGGCTGCCATTATACTTGGAATCAGAATCTCAAAGACCCAGCAGTTATCCAATTGGGAGGCGGAAAAGTTGTCTGAGTCACAGTGCAGATATGCTGCTACCGATGCTTGGGTATGTCGTGAAATGTATCTGAAACTTCTTGCTTCAGAAAAGAATCCTCTACAGGAAATAACTAGTGATAATTCAGAGTAATGCATTGATATGATAAAGATAATATTGAGAAAAGGTAGGGATGAGTCCCTGAGAAGGTTTCATCCGTGGGTTTTTTCCGGCGCCATAGCCGAAATTCAGGGTAATCCTGCAGAGGGAGATATGGTAGCTGTACATGCTGCCGATGGCAGTCTCCTTGCATACGGTCACTATCAGATAGGCTCGATTGCTGTCCGCGTGCTCAGCTTTGATGACTCGGCTCTTCGTCCTGATTTCTGGGAGGTGATGCTGTCTCGTGCACTTCAAGTACGTGTATCATGCGGTCTTCATTCAGAACGTCATTGCGAGGAGCATAGCGGCGTGTCAATCTCTACCAACTGCTACCGTCTGGTCCATGGAGAGGGGGATAACCTTCCAGGACTTATCATTGACTATTATGACGGAGTGTGTGTGATGCAGGCCCATTCGGTGGGAATGTTCCGTGCCAAGAAGCAGATTTCCGATGCGCTTCAGAAAGTCTATGGCACAAATCTAAAGGCTGTATATGACAAGAGTTCCGGTACTGCTCCTTTTAAGGCAGGTCTTGAATTAGTTGATGGATATATGTACCGCAGGCCGGATTTCTCGGATGATGAACAGGTCGTTCTTGAGAATGGACACAAATTCCTTGTAAATTGGACCGAGGGTCAGAAGACCGGATTTTTCCTCGATCAGCGTGATAACAGGGCCTTGGTGGGAAGTCTTTCCCGTGGACGTAACGTGTTGAACCTCTTTTGTTATACTGGTGGCTTCTCTATCTATGCTTTAGCTTCGGGCGCTGAACATGTGGATTCTGTGGATAGCTCTAAGAAAGCTATGATAATGGTAGATAGAAATGTTGCTTTGAACGGTTTTGATGAGTCTCAGCATACAAGTCTCTGCTGCGATGCCATAGAATATCTTCGTGATGTACCAGAGGGTAAGTATGACCTGATGATTGTGGATCCCCCTGCATTTGCAAAGCATAGAGGTGCCTTGAAGAACGCTCTTCGCGCCTATCAGAGATTGAATGCTGCTGCAATATCAAAGGTTGCTCCAGGAGGATTTGTGTTCACATATAGCTGTTCGCAGGTAGTAGATAAGGAAGCATTTGCACTTGCAGTCTTCTCTGCAGCCGCTCAGGCCGGTCGCAGTGTCCGCATCCTTGACCGTCTCAACCAGCCATGTGATCACTCGGTTAACATCTATCATCCGGAAGGGGAGTACTTGAAAGGACTGCTCCTTTATGTAGAGTAAACATTTGATCCGATATTTGTTGTCCCACTCGATTTTAAGATGGGGCAATCTTTCAAAATAAAATTTGGAATTCAAATAATTGTTCCTATATTTGCAATCCCAAAACAAAAATGGTGCTTTGGCCGAGCGGTTAGGCACAGGTCTGCAAAACCTGCTACAGCGGTTCGATTCCGCTAGGCACCTCTCAAAAATGCCTCTCAGATAGCTGAGGGGCATTTTTCGTTTTTAGACTTTCCCACATCTTTCCCTCATTTTTGGAGCTATAAAAAAGGGCTCAAGGGTAAAACCCTGTGTTTAAGCATAGATGTTCTTTAGTCTGAAGAGGAAGTACTTTACATCTCGTATACCTCTAAGTTGTGCCCTGAACGATTTGATCTTGGCATTGAAAGACTCCGCAGATGCGTTTGTGGA
>JBGVQX010000054.1:0-35039 GCA_045127905.1 Candidatus Cryptobacteroides sp. | reverse complement strand
TTGAGTCCTGCGATGTCAGTGATGTAGAAGTTAGGAGTCTCCTCCAACTGTGCTGAAATCGCGTTGATAATATCGAGTTTTTCTTCCTTTCTCATAACGTTTTAGCACTGATTATTCTACTGATTTAACATCTACACTGATACCAGGGCTCATAGTAGAGCACACTGAAACAGCCTTCATATAAGTACCCTTAAGAGTTGATGGCTTAAGCTTGATGATTGCAGAGAGGAGTTCCTTTGCATTCTCGTAGATCTGAGTACCTGTGAAAGATACCTTACCTACAGCTGCGTGAACGATACCTGTCTTATCAACCTTGAAGTCAATCTTACCTGCCTTAACCTCCTTGACAGCCTTTCCTACTTCCATAGTAACTGTACCTGTCTTAGGGTTTGGCATGAGGCCACGTGGACCGAGGATACGACCGATAACACCGACCTTAGCCATTACTGATGGTGTACAGATGATGACATCAACGTCAGTCCATCCACCTTTGATCTTCTCGATGTACTCGTCAAGACCTACGAAGTCAGCACCAGCCTCCTTAGCCTCGTTCTCCTTGTCAGGAGTACAGAGTACGAGGACACGTGTAGTCTTACCTGTTCCGTGAGGAAGGGTTACGACACCACGAACCATCTGGTTAGCCTTACGTGGGTCAACGCCGAGGTTTACATGAAGCTCTACTGATGCATCAAACTTAGTGTAAGTGATTTCCTTTACAAGTTCACATGCTTCAGCAAGCTTATACTCCTTAGCTGCATCGTACTTAGCGATCACAGCCTTCTGATTCTTTGTAAGTTTACCCATTTCGCTTGTGAATTTTAGAGTTCAGGAAATTCTCCTTCCACTTTGATACCCATGCTTCTTGCAGTACCAGCTACCATTGTCATTGCTGACTTGAGAGTGAAGCAGTTCATATCCGGCATCTTGCTCTCTGCGATAGCCTTCACCTGATCCCAAGTGATAGTACCTACCTTCTTTCTGTTTGGCTCAGCAGATCCAGAAGAGATCTTTGCAGCTTCCTTGAGCTGAACTGCTACAGGCGGCTGCTTAACCTCGAAAGAGAAAGACTTGTCGCTGTAGACAGTAATCACTACTGGCAATACCTTACCTGCGCTTTCCTGCGTACGGGCATTGAACTGCTTACAGAAATCCATGATGTTCAGACCCTTCGAACCGAGGGCTGGACCAACAGGTGGTGATGGATTTGCTGCGCCACCTTTAATCTGGAGTTTAATAAATCCAGCTACTTCTTTTGCCATAATTCTTGATTATTCTTTAGTTACTTGTGTAAAGTTGAGTTCCAAAAGGGTCTTTCTGCCGAAGATCATGACCATGACTTTGAGCTTGCTCCTGTCTTCTACGATCTCCTCAACAGTACCGTCGAATCCGGTGAAAGGACCATCTGTAATCTTAACTGCATCACCTGCCTTGTAATCAACAACAGTTTCTGCCTCTACATCAGCCATCTCATCCTGCTCGCCGAGGATTCTTCTGACTTCGTCATCCCTGAGAGGAATAGGAAGTTTCTCCTCCTGCGGCTTGCCTTCTCCGCGCTTTACATCACGCTTTTCAGTAAGAAAACCGGACATGTGCGGAACCTCGTTACGGATGATGTACTGCAGTTCGCCTGTAAGTTCAGCTTCTATAAGCACATAACCAGGATAGAAAAGACGCTCTGTGCAGACACGCTTTCCATCTCTGATCTTATAGACTTTTTCTGTTGGAACAAGAACCTGAGAAACCAGATCCTGAAGGCCACATCTTTCAATCTCCTTTTCGAGATACTCTTTGGCTTTTTTCTCCTTACCGCCTGCTGCCCTCAATACATACCATTTTTTTGTGCTCTCGCTCATAAATACGGTAGATTATTAGAGTGTGTAAATAAATGACATCAGGTGCTGGAAGCAGAAATCCATTGCGAAGATAACAAGGGCAAAAATCACAGAAGCCACCATCACAACGATAGCAGAATTCTGCAACTTGTCCCATGAAGGCCAAGACACTTTCTTGGTCATCTCAGCATAAGACTCTTTTACGTAGTTGATAAACTTTCTCATCTTTACATTTAATGGACAATGCGGTTTGGAAGCGGTCCGCAAAGTCTGTTAAACATTACCAAATCGTAACCTTTGATATTTTTCTGGCAGGGGAACCAGGATTCGAACCCAGACTAAAGGTTTTGGAGACCTCTGTACTACCCTTATACTATTCCCCTAAAAAAGTGGGTGTGCTTTTCAGGACACCCACCTGATATTATGACTTATAATTAGTCAATGAGCTTAGTTACCTGACCAGCACCTACTGTTCTACCACCCTCACGGATTGCGAACTGAAGACCCTCGTTGATAGCTACAGGGTAGATGAGATCTACAGTGATAGCTACGTTGTCACCAGGCATTACCATCTCTACGCCCTCTGGGAGAGAGATCTCACCAGTGATATCGAGAGTACGGATGAAGAACTGTGGACGGTAGTGGTTGTGGAATGGAGTATGACGACCACCCTCATCCTTCTTAAGTACGTAGATAGAAGCCTCGAACTTCTGGTAAGGCTTGATCATGCCTACCTTTGCGAGAACCTGACCTCTCTTGATTTCCTTCTTGTCGATACCACGGAGAAGGAGACCTACGTTGTCACCAGCCTCACCCTGATCGAGGAGCTTGCGGAACATCTCAACACCTGTTACGACAGTCTTCTTAGGCTCCTCACCGAGACCTACAATCTCAACCTCGTCACCTACGTGGATAACACCTGTCTCGATACGACCTGTAGCAACTGTACCACGGCCAGTGATTGAGAAGATATCCTCGATTGGCATAAGGAATGGCTTATCGATATCACGTGGAGGAAGTGGAATATACTCATCTACAGCTGCCATGAGCTCCATTACCTTAGCCTCCCACTGTGGGTCACCGTTAAGAGCACCAAGAGCTGAACCGCGGATTACAGGAGCGTTCTCACCGTCGAAGTTGTAGAATGAAAGAAGGTCACGGAGCTCCATCTCAACGAGGTCGAGCATTTCCTCATCATCAACGAGGTCAACCTTATTCATGAATACAACGATCTTTGGAACGTTCACCTGACGAGCGAGAAGGATGTGCTCACGAGTCTGAGGCATAGGACCGTCAGTAGCAGCACAAACAAGGATCGCACCGTCCATCTGAGCAGCACCAGTAACCATGTTCTTTACGTAGTCAGCGTGACCTGGACAGTCAACGTGAGCGTAGTGACGGTTAGCTGTCTGATACTCTACGTGAGCAGTGTTGATAGTGATACCACGCTCTTTCTCCTCTGGAGCGTTGTCGATAGAGTCGAATGAACGAAGCTCTGAAAGACCAGCCTTAGCAAGTACAGTTGTAATTGCAGCTGTCAAAGTTGTCTTACCGTGGTCAACGTGGCCGATAGTACCGATGTTAACGTGCGGTTTGTCTCTTTTAAAGGTTTCTTTAGCCATATCTTTATGTTTTTAAAGTATTATATACAACAAAATTGGGCGGAGCCGGTGGTGAGAATTGAACTCACGACCTCTTCCTTACCAAGGAAGCGCTCTACCCCTGAGCTACACTGGCGTAGTTGGAGCGGAAGACGAGGTTCGAACCCGCGACCCTCAGCTTGGAAGGCTGATGCTCTACCGACTGAGCTACTTCCGCAATTTTCAAAATAAAAGCCCGATCCGGTTGTTTCGGGCTTCGTGTGGGAGAAGATGGATTCGAACCACCGAAGGTATAAACCAGCAGATTTACAGTCTGCCCCATTTGGCCACTCTGGTATTCTCCCTTTTTCTCGTTTCTTTTTGGTGATTTCTTCGTTGAACTTCGCATCATCAGTCGGTCATTACCAAGAGGTAACTCCCTCCTTCTTCGCTCGTTCGCCTCGAAATCCCTCAAAAACAAACTTCGAAAAACCTTTTCAGGTTTTGAGCCGATGGAGGGAATCGAACCCACGACCCCGAGATTACAAATCACGTGCTCTGGCCAACTGAGCTACATCGGCATTGTTTTTCCGCATCTTGAGAGATGCCTCTCTTGATTTGGGATTGCAAAGATAGATATTAATTTTTTATCTCCAAAACTTTTTAATCTTTTTTCAGCAAAAATTCTTTTTCTTCCAGCATTGCAGCCGATATCGCACCCTTTGTGATGCCGCATTCCTCCCTTAATTCCTCCTGGGACCCCTGACTTATATATACATCAGGAATACCCACAGGCCTTATCGGCACTGGTACTGGCTGCATGGACATATATTCTGCGATTGCTCCATACAAACCTCCAATGACGCAGCCATCCTCCACCGTCATGACTCTCTCATAGGAACGGCTTATCTCATCCAGAAGTTCCGTATCCAAAGGTTTTATATACCTTATATTATATATAGCTGGATTCCACCCGATTTTCTCACGTAGCTGCAGCGCGGCCTCGAGAGCCCTGTTCACCACAGGACCAGCACATATCACCGCAAGTCCCTCTCCTTCGAGAATCATCTCTCCCCTGCCGGCTTCGACAGCGGAATAATCCGTCTCGCGCCATGGAACGCCCTCACCATATCCCCTCGGATACCTTATTATATAAGGACCGGTTTCAGACAGCATAGCCGAATACATCAGATTCTTAAGCTCAATCTCGTTGCAAGGGGCAGCGATTATTGCGCCTGGAAGAGCACGATATATGGCCATGTCATAACACCCATGGTGCGTGGCACCATCCTCGCCCACCAGTCCGGCGCGGTCAAGGCACAGGACCACAGGCAGCCCTTGAAGGGCCACATCATGCATTATCTGATCGTACGCCCTTTGGGAGAACGAAGAATATATGTTGCAGAACGGCTTCATTCCTCCTGCCGCAAGACCCGCAGAGAATGTTACGGCGTGTTCCTCTTCGATTCCGACATCATAGAAACGCTCCGGCATTTCCCTGGCCAGCATATTCATTCCACATCCGGAAGCCATGGCAGGAGTTATGCCCACTACCTTATCATTGCGCTTTGCCAGATCCACGAGCACCTCTCCAAAAACATCCTGATAGCGGCTTACGCCTTTATCGCTCTTCAGACGTTCGCCTGTTTCCGGATCGAACATTCCCGGCGCGTGCCACACTGTCTGGTTATTTTCTGCCGGCTCATAGCCCTTGCCTTTCTTTGTCAATGTATGAAGAAGCAGAGGACCGCCTATTTCCTTCAGTTTCTTAAGGGTATCCACAACCTGCTGTATATCGTTGCCGTCAATAGGGCCGAAATAACGGAATCCCATTGCCTGGAAGAGGTGTCCTCCGCTTTCGCGGACCATATGGGACTTGGTTGTAGAGACTACCTTATGTAGCATATTTCTGAACTTACCATCACCAAGGCCATCCCAGACACGCTTCTTGACCTTATTATAGCGAGGATCGGTAGTAATCTTCAAAAGATATTCGTGCAAAGCCCCGATATTCCGGTCGATGGATATCCTGTTGTCGTTAAGAATTACAAGAAGATCAGCCTTGCTGGCTCCTGCGTTATTGAGCCCTTCAAAGGCGAGGCCACCTGTCAGAGACCCATCACCAATGAGAGCAACTGCCTTATTGTTCTGTCCAAGCTGCTTTGCCGCCTCTGCAAAACCGAGGGCAGCTGAAATGGAAGTGGAGGAATGACCGACTCCGAATGAATCAAACTCACTCTCGGAACGTTTCGGGAAACCGCTTATTCCGTCCTTCATGCGGTTCTTCCTGAACGCTTCCCGGCGGCCGGTAATTATCTTATGCGCATACGCCTGATGGCCGACATCGAAGACAATCTTATCCGTGGGCGTATCATAGACATAGTGAAGGCCCACCACAAGCTCCACAGCACCCAGGCTTGAGCCAAGATGGCCGGGATTGACGGCACAGCACTCTATCATATAATGGCGTATTTCAGAGCACAGTTCACGAAGCTCCTCTATGCTGAGGTTCTTTATGTCCTGCGGTGAATTTACTTTATCTAAAAGTCTGTACGTCATATCTCCTTCTTCCATAATTACAGAGCAAAATCACGCGAAGTTACTAAAAAAACGCTATCTTCGCATGGTTTTCCGAATACTTGTGACGTAATTTCACGATTTTATGTCACAGGTGTAGTATAAGCCACACCACAATAGCCTATTTATGGACACCTGTAGCAAATATCAAGAAAAAAATGTCGCAGGTGTATACGGATAATAACAAACACCTTATAATTATGAATAAAGTACAAGTGCAAAAAGTAATGCGAGACATCCCGGCAGTACGTTGGACTGCCTTGCTGTTATTAGCCCTCGCCATGTTCTGTTCATACATCTTCATGGATATATTGTCTCCTATCAAGGACTTGATGCAGTCTACCCGCGGATGGGATTCCACTGCATTCGGAACAATGCAGGGGTCTGAGACTTTCCTTAACGTCTTTGTCTTCTTCCTTATATTTGCCGGTATCATTCTGGACAAGATGGGAGTCAGGTTTACCGCTGTCCTATCTGGAGCGGTGATGTTGGTCGGAGCGGTCATCAAATATTTCGCAGTTACCGAGGCATTCATCGGAAGCGGTCTTGAGACATGGTTCACCAATCATCTTAACTATATCCCGGGTTTCGATGAACTTGGAATCTCGCCGTTCTATCATGGAATGCCAGCATCCGCAAAAGTGGCAGCCATAGGATTTATGATCTTTGGCTGTGGAGTGGAGATGGCCGGAATCACAGTGTCCAGAGGTATCGTAAAGTGGTTTAAAGGAAAGGAAATGGCTCTTGCAATGGGTTCTGAAATGGCATTGGCCCGTCTGGGAGTTGCAACATGTATGATTTTTTCTCCTTTCTTTGCAAAGTTGGGTGGTACCATAGATGTGTCCCGTTCAGTAGCATTCGGACTTGTCCTCCTAATGATCGCTCTGATCATGTTCATCGTGTACTTCTTCATGGACAAGAAACTTGATGCACAGACTGGAGAAGCTGAGGAAAAGGACGATCCATTCAAGATATCTGACGTAGGAACAATCCTCAAAAGCGGTGGATTCTGGCTGGTTGCCCTGCTGTGCGTGTTGTATTATTCCGCTATATTCCCATTTCAGAAATATGCAGTAAACATGCTTCAGTGCAACCTTACGTTCACAGAGGTGCCTGCAGGCTCTTTCTGGGCGAGTGAGGCGGTGACAATAGTACAGTACATCATCATGCTTATTGTGGCCGCAACTGCATTTACCAGCAACTTCTCAAAGAAGCCTCTCAAGCAGATAATGCTGGTAATTTCCTGTATCTTCCTTGTAGTATATTGCTACATGGGATATATGCGTCAGTCTGCAGAAACAATATTTGCAGTATTCCCTCTGCTGGCGGTCGGCATCACTCCTATTCTTGGAAAGATAGTTGACCATAAGGGTAAAGCTGCGACAATGCTTATCTTCGGATCAATACTTCTTGTAGCATGCCATCTTACTTTTGCATTCGTGCTTCCTCTGTTCAAGGGTAACGCAATAGGAGGAGTAATTGTTGCTTATATTACCATCCTGGTCCTCGGAGCGTCATTCTCACTTGTTCCTGCATCTTTGTGGCCAAGCGTTCCGAAGCTTGTGGATGAGAAGGTCATCGGTTCCGCTTACTCTCTGATTTTCTGGATTCAGAATATCGGTCTGTGGCTGTTTCCTATGCTTATTGGAAAGATTCTCGATTCGACAAACAAGGACCTTGTGGCACAGGTAAATGCCGGATTGCTCTCTCCTGAGGCGGCTGCTACACAATACAATTATACTGCTCCTCTTCTGATGCTGGCGTGTCTTGGCATCGCAGCCTTGATTCTCGGAATAATCCTTAAGAGGGTCGACAAGAAGAGGGGACTTGGGCTGGAATTGCCAAATATTACAGAATAATATGTCAACCCTGAAAAATACTCTCAAGGACAACAGGTGGGCATGCTGGCTGGCGCTGGCATGCCTTGTTGTTCCAATGTTTGCATCGTATTTCTTCGACGACATGTTTTCGTCGTTGTCGGAGCTTTTCAAGAATCCTGAAACCCTTGAGTTGGGCTGGGACATGGCTGACTATGGCTTCTATGCAAGCGGATATTCGTTCCTGTGCATATGGGGAGGACTGATCGTCTGCGGAGCATTGCTGGACAAATTCGGCGTAAGGCTCGTGGGTTCCATATTTGTCGGAATGATGACCGGCGGTGCGGCCTTGGTGACATTCGCTATCTCAGCAGGATTCAATCCATCAACCTCACTCACCATCGCATATGTGGGATGCATGCTATTCGGGCTGGGCAGCGAGATAGCAGGTGTATCCGTGACCAGGTCCATAGCGAAATGGTTCAAGGGACGCAACATGGCCCTTGCGATGGGGCTTCAGCTTGCCATCGCACGCTTCGGCACAGCTACAGCCATTCTGGTGGCACCGATGATAGTACGTCAGAAAGCGGTCGGGGAGATATACACCCTGGCGGAGACCAACCGTCCTGCCCTCATAGGACTGGCAGTCCTGGCGGTGGGAACAATCCTCTGGGCGGTGTTCGTGGCCATGGACGCACGCTTCGACAAGGAGGCAGGCACCTCAGATAAGGTCCAGACTGCCGAAGAGGACAAATTCAGGTTCTCCGACATCTGGAAAGTGCTGAGCAATCCGCGCTTCATGATGATAGCAATACTGTGCGTCACATTTTATTGCTGTGTGATCCGATTCAAGAAATTTGGAGTATCCATCCTGCTTCCGCTTTTCGGAGTGGACCTGGACATAGCGACCGTACTCCTTGCAATGATTCCGTTCTTTACTATCCTCTTCACTCCCCTTTTTGGAGCGCTCGTGGACAAGGTAGGAAAGGCAACTACATGGATGGTAGTGGGTGCAGGACTCGTGCTTGTGTCGCATCTGATAATAACCTTCGCGCCTCAAGGTGTGCCGGCATATGCATACGTAGCAATAGCCCTGCTCGGCATCGGCTATTCCCTCGTTCCGTCGGCGATGTGGCCTTCTGTGCCTAAGATCATTCCGGAAAAGAATCTCGGAACCGCATATTCCCTCATCTACTGGGTGCAGAACATGGGCATGTGGGCAGTACCTATATATATAGGACACATCTTCACTTCGGAAATCACCGAAGCAGGCAACAAGGCGCAGGAAACGGCTGCAGCAATACATGCGGAATATATCTTCATCCTGCTTGGGATAGTTGCAATCTGTGTTGCCATAATGTTGCTCATATCATCCCGCAGACATCCGGAACTAGGGCTGGACAGGGCGGCGGAGGCGAAAGTTTGACTTAATAAATATATTTTCCTACTTTTGCAAATGTCAATAAAGCATAACTAAAAGAGCCATGACAACAGACTCCAGAAACCTTTTGGAAAACATCGCACAAGGAGACAACGAAGCCTTCAAGACTTTGTTTGAGATGTTCTATCCCAAGGTAAAGGTCTTTCTGGTCAAGTTTCTGAAAGATGATAAGGCAGCAGAAGATATTGCCCAAGATATATTCGTCAAGCTATGGTCTCTCGGTCCGACCCTACCGACAATCAAGTCATTCAACACATACCTATACCGCATGACCAGGAATGCAGCCATTAATTATTTAAGAAACAGGCATGCTTCCTTAGAGGTAAATGAAGTTCAGATACTGGATGAAAATGATGTTGAAAATGAATATTACCGCAAGGAAAAGGAACTGCTGATAAAGCTGATTGTGGATCAGATGCCGGAGCA
This sequence comes from Candidatus Cryptobacteroides sp., assembly GCA_045127905.1. Taxonomy (GTDB): domain Bacteria; phylum Bacteroidota; class Bacteroidia; order Bacteroidales; family UBA932; genus Cryptobacteroides. Next base: position 25,366 of record JBGVQX010000054.1, on the reverse strand, counting down.
GAGGAAAAGGATTTTCATGATGAGCAGGTATCAGGGGCTTTCCAATGACCAGATAGCCAAGCAATTAAGTCTGTCAAGACACACGGTCGAGAACAACATCAGTTTAGCGTTAAAAGAGTTACGCGAAGTGATGCTTGCATTTATAATATTTTTATTGAATTAAAGTCGGGAGTTCATCCCGACTTTTGTGTCTATAGTATGATTAATCATATACTATATGACACGCATAGAAGAAATAATCCGGAAATATTTTTCACAACACGCAGACAGCAAGACACAGCATCTATTTGCCAAGTGGTTGGACTCTCCGTTTGATTCGGAACTGAAGGATGCTGTTCTTCAGGAGCAATGGGAAAAGGAATATTATATCTCTCCTGAGGACGTAAACAAATCCTACAAGTCCATCATGAAGCGGATTGCCCGACCGCAATCCACATTCATAAGAAAATATCTCCCTTGGATCTGGGCCGGTGCCGCGTCAGTGGTCAGCATAGCTATGCTATGGTCTATCTTGACAGCCGGGCCGTCAGATGAGTCATCTGTCGAGGTCATGAATCAGGGCATGACCGAATGCTATGTCGCGAATGGCGAGAAGCAGATGATAATGCTTGCAGACTCCACAACCGTAATTCTCAATTCCGGAAGCCTGCTTATATACCCGGAGCAATTCAGCGCCAACAACCGGGAGGTCTATCTTTCAGGCGAAGCGATTTTCAATGTTACTAAAGACGAATCCCACCCCTTCATAGTAAAGACTCCTGACTTTTATGTAAAAGTTCTGGGAACAGTTTTCAATGTAAACTCATATCCTGATGCCGAATATGCAACGGCCACCCTTAAGGAAGGAAGTGTGAGTATCAGTGCTGAGGGGAAGGATGCCTGGCTTCTAAGCCCTAACCAGACATTGACTTACTCAAGAGAAACGCATAAAATAAGCATTGAACAATCAGACGTATCCGAGGCATTCGGATGGAAGGACGGTAAGTTGTGTTTCAGATCATCCAGCATTCATTCAATAGTCAAAACCATAGAGAGATACTATGGCATGAGGGTGTATCTTACCACCGAAAAATACGATTCAGAACTTATTACCGCCAAATTCATTCATGGTGAGTCAATCGATGAAATGCTATCTGCGTTGCGTCTTATCATTCCTGACATGAAATACGAGATTGCGAATCATGCAGTCTACATTAAATAAGGCACTTAGCTTATAATCAACAACTAACTATTTTATGAAAAGACCATTATTATTAATGATCATTCTGTTCTATTCACTCTTTACGTATGCTCAGGAGCAGAAAATCAGACTTCAATCTGATGGCCCTGTATCCATAGCAGAGGTGTTGGGGCAGATTGAAAGACAGACCAACATGACGGTTGCGTATAACGAGAAAAGTCTCGACGTCAGCCGCCTCGTAAAAGTCACAGATGGCTTAACCAGCGTAAAATCAGTCCTGGACGACATTCTGAACGGGACTGGCATGACAATCAAGGTACAAGGTAATATTATCGCTATTGTACAGGAAGAGAACCTCCATACATACACCGGAGTTGTAAGAGATATGATCGCCCCAATCGCGGGAGCTGTACTTATGGTTGATGGTGAAAACACCGTAGAAGTTTCCGGGCTCGACGGTGAATTCACGATAAAGGCCAATGAAGGCAAAACGCTCAAGGTAACGATTCTCGGTTATAAGGACCGCGAGGTTATTCTTGGCCCCAAGTCCACAGGTATCGATATCGTGATGGAAGAAGACACCCAGCTTCTGGACGAGGTGGTTGTGGTAGGTTATGGCACTACCAAGAAAGTAAACCTGACTGGAGCAGTCTCGGTAATCAAGTCCGAGAACCTTCAGGACAGGTCTGCCCTATCTGCATCCAAGATGCTTCAAGGTTCTGTCCCGGGTCTAAACATTACCAGCCGTTCCGGACGTCCCGGCCAGTCTGCAACTATCAACATCCGTGGTTTGAACTCCATCAACGGAGGCTCCCCGCTTGTTTTGATAGATGGGGCTGAAGGAGACCTGGAAAGGATAAATCCTGCAGACATTGAGTCAATTTCGGTAATCAAGGATGCATCCTCTGCTGCGATTTACGGAGCCAAGGGCTCGTTTGGAGTAATTCTTATCACAACCAAGTCCGGCGCAGATAAGGATGGCAAAGCAGTGGTCCGTTATAGCGGACGCTTCGGATTCACCGCTCCTACCACCTCAACTGACTATGAAACCAGAGGATATTATTCAGTATATCTGAACAACAAATTCTACAATGCATATGCAGGAGTACCTTACGCTCCATATTCTGACGAAGACATGATGGAGCTTTGGGCTCGCAGGAATGACATCGTAGAGAATCCGATGAGGCCATGGGTAGTCGTAAGCAACAAAAACGGACTGGATGTATATAATTATTACGCCAACACTGACTGGTATCACCATATTTTCAATGACCTTAAGCCGACCACATCCCATAGCATATCATTCAGCGGTGGTACAGATAAGGTCAAATACATGATTTCCGGTTCATACAACATGGAGACCGGTACTTTCCGCATAGATCCGGACAAGTTCTCAAAATATAACATCAGATCGAAGGTATCTTTCGATGTGACGGACTGGCTTAACATATCAAACAACACCAGCTTCTACAACAGCAGCTATAATTATCCAGGACGTTCAGGAATCAACAATTCGATACGAATCTCACAATTGCATGCACTCGCATCTTATCCTGTCACAAACCCCGACGGCACAGCAATCGGAAATACACAGTATAGAAGCGAGACCATCATGGACGGCCTTATGGTCATGCTTACTAACGGCGGACATAAGAACATTGATAAGGTCAACTATCTCTCAACGATGACAGAATTGACAATCAAGCCGTTCAAGGGCTTCCAGGTGAAGGCAAACTTTACCTATAACAACACAGTGTCCAACTCAATGAACCGTCAGATCAATGGTGACTATTCAAAGACTCCGGGCGTTGTCGAAACGCTGAATACAGGCTACTTCCTCGACAAACTTTCTGAAAGCATCTCTATGACTAACTTCATCAAGACTGAGGCTTACGCTACATACAACCTTAACCTTGAGAGCGGTCATAATTTCAATATTACGGCGGGTTATTCTTTTGAAAGGCGTCATATAAAGGATATTGCCGCAATTGGTGAAAATCTCATGTCTGAGACGCTCAATGACCTTGACCTTGTCGGAACAAATGCTGATGGAGAGAAGGTTACAAATGTTACAGGAGGTCAGTCAAGATACGCTTCCATGAGCGGATTCGGTCGTTTCAACTATAATTATAAGGAACGCTATCTTCTCGAACTCAATGCCAGATATGACGGCTCATCGCGTTTTGCAAAAGGTACGAGATGGGTGATGGTGCCTTCTGCTGCACTTGGATGGAGAATATCGGAAGAGTCATTCTTCGAATCAGCTAAAAGATATGTGGAGAATCTTAAGTTGCGCGGATCATTCGGCCGTCTCGGTAACCATCAGGTAGATGACTATGCCTATATCAGAGAGATCAATATGGGACAGCTGAACTATATTTTCGGCGGTTCAAAACCAAACTATGCGACTATCGATCCACCGGTAGCTTCCAACCTGACTTGGGAGGTAATCGACCAGTATAATGTAGGAGTGGACCTGTCGATGTTTGCAAACAGGCTTTCATTCACAGCAGATGCATATATCCGTGACACCAAGGGCATGCTCACAAAGGGTAAGGCTCTCCCAGGAGTATATGGAACCTCATCACCGAAGATGAATGCGGCAGACATGCGTACAAAGGGATATGAGCTTGCGCTGTCATGGAAGGATCAGTTCATGCTTGGTGACAAACCTTTTGCATACAACGCATCGGTAGTGTTCAGTGACTACGTGACCAAAATCACAAAATACGATAATCCCAACAAACTCCTCAGCGATTATTATGTAGGACAGACGTATGGCGAGATATGGGGTTATGTTACTGACGGCTTCTTTAGATCTGACGAAGAGGCAAGGAACTACAAGGTAGACCAGTCGTCAATCAGCGACATAATTTACTCGTCAGCGGGTGACGAATACGGACTTAGAGCCGGTGACTTAAAATATGTAGACCTGAACGGTGACGGCAAGATCTCGACAGGAACCAATACGGTAGATAATCCTGGAGACCGCAAGCTTCTCGGAAACAGCCAGCCTCGTTTCCAATATGGTATCAACCTCGGCTTCAATTATTTGGGAATAGATTTCTCTATGTTCCTTCAGGGTGTAGGCCACATCGACTGGTATCCGAATCCGGAGGCTCTTCCGTTCTGGGGACCATATTCAAGACCTTATGCGTCATTCATTCCTGCAGACTTCGTTGATAAGGTGTGGTCAGAGGAGAATCCTGACTCATACTTCCCACGTCCTCGCGGATATATTGCCATGAAGACGAACCGAACCCTAGGTGCAGTGAATGACAAATATCTTCAGAATATCGGTTATTGCCGTCTTAAGAACCTTACCATCGGATACACCCTTCCAGAAAAATGGATGAAGAAGGCACAGATCTCACAGCTGAGGGTCTACTTCTCCGGTGAGAACCTTGCGTATGCTTCTCCACTGAAGAAGAACACCAGATATGTCGACCCTGAGCAGGCTATGACAGCCGGTAACCTTGCAGTATATCCATGGCAGAAGACATTCATGTTCGGAATTGACCTTACCTTCTAATTTTACATGACCTTTATGAAAAAGATAATAAGCATATTTTTGGCGACAACTGCACTCCTCAGCGTATCCTGCGCAGTAGATCCGCTGGATCAGGATCCGTTGTCATCACTGTCTCCGGAGGAATTCTTCTCCAACCCAAGCGGTCTGGAGGCGTTCAGCAATAACTTCTACACCGCCTTTCCTGCAACCGGACTTTATGCCGAGACTTGGGACCTGTATGCCTCTACCGAGATGTCTGATGAGATGCGTGGCGGACGAACCGTCCCGACTACATGGAGCTGGGGAACTTTGCGGAATATAAATACACTCCTTGGCAACCTTCAGTATTGTAAAGACGAAGAGGCTGTGACGTATTATGATGCACTCGCACGTTTCTTCAGGGCATATTTCTATTTCGGAATGATTCAGAAATATGGTGATGTGCCTTGGTACGACAGAGAACTCGGATCCAATGATCCGGAACTCTATAAACCCCGTGACAGCAGGGAGTTTATCATGCAGAAGATGATAGGAGATATCGATATCGCTATTGAAAATCTTCCTTCACAGAAGAATGTATATAAGATAACAAAGTGGACAGCTCTTGCGTTGAAGTCACGTTTCTGTCTCTTTGAGGGAACATTCCGCAAGTACCATTCGATCACCAAATATGACAATGGCGCCGATTATTATCTCAGCCTTGCGGCGGCAGCATCATATAAGTTTATAACCGAGAGTGGTTATACGATAGCAGCAGAGCCTGGAGATCCCGAAAAGAATTACAGAAGTCTGTTCACATCTATAAATGCAAAGAATGCAGAGGTTATTCTGGCACGTGATTATAATGCAGAGCTGGGACTCACTCATAGCTCCGGAAACTCTTTCAACAGTGCAACCATGGGACGCTATGGAATGAACAAGAAGGTTGTCGCAAGCTACCTGATGAAGGACGGAAGCCGTTTTACGGATATAGCCGGATGGGAGACTATGACATTCATGGAGGAAGTCAAGGATAGGGATCCTCGTCTTGCCCAGTCAATCATAACCCCTGGTTTCAAGTTCGTTGGTGAGACCGTTTCTGTGGGACAGAACCTTACATTTTCGACAACCGGTTACAACCCTACAAAGTATGTTACAACTGTAGAACATAACGGATATGACAAATCGGACATCGACCTGATTATCTTCCGTGCGGCAGAGGTATACCTAAATTATGCAGAGGCAAAAGCTGAACTTTCTTCAGGCGGTATCACTCAGAACGACCTTGATATTTCAATCAACAGACTCCGTGACAGAGTAGGAATGCCACATCTGAACCTTACTGATGCAAATGCGAACCCGGATCCGTTCCTCAAGAACAAGAAATGGGGTGGTTATCAGAATGTTGCCACTGGAGGAAATGAGGGTGTAATCCTTGAGATCCGTCGTGAGAGAATGATTGAGCTTGCACAGGAGGGACACAGATATTATGACATAATCCGCTGGAAAGAGGGCAAGATATTCGAGCAGCCATTATATGGAATTTATATCGATAAGCCTGTAGACGGATATGTTGTATATGATTTTGACGGTGACGGAAGCAATGACCTGTGTGTATATCAGGAAAACAAACCGGCCAAAGTGAAGGCTACGGTGTTCTATAAAGCAGGGAAGGATGTGATATTGAGCGAGAAAACATATGGATATATCCACATGCATAAGGAAATGGGTAAATGGGATGAAACTCGTGATTACCTCTACCCGATACCTTCCGTGGAAAGAAGCTTGAATCCAAACCTGACACAGAACCCTGGATGGGTAGACGGACTTGATTATTAATACTAACAAAATAAAACTAAAACGATTATGATTAGAAGATTTTTTACTGCAATGGCAGCAGTTCTGCCGATTGCTTTTATAGCATCGTGCGAGAAGCCTCAGGCAGAGAATGCAGATCCTGTCATTGCAACTTATTACCTTACTGCAGATGAGACTGAGGTTATCGAACTTGCAGATCAGCGTTCCAAAGATGTAAGGCTTAACGTAAAGGCTGTGGAGACAGTAGGTTCAGAGGCTAATCTGACATTCTCGATTAAGGAGGATGCATCTCTTATCGCAGCGTATAATGAAGCCAATTCGACTAATTGCATTTCACTTCCTGGTGACTGTTATTCCTTTTCTACAAAGGAGGTTACAATAAGCAGATATGGCGTCAATTCTACCACTGCGCTGCTGACCGTGACAGCAAACAACCTTGAGGTCGGAAAGAATTATCTTCTTCCGGTCACTATCGCTGAGGTGAAGGGCGGGAAATACAAACTGACAGAGACTCCGGAATGTTATATCAGAGTCAGCCTGTCTCTTGGCGGAAGCGTACAGGTGGATTTGACAGGACTTCGTGATGACGCATGTCTCCCTGCCGATGCATCAAAGACTCCGGATCTTGTCATCAAGACTGCGGACGACATGATGAAGATTCCTGAAATCCTCGTCAACGGCCAGACCAAATATGTTGTCCTCGATGCCGATATCGACATGTCAGGCAAGTCCTGGACTCCTATCAATACCGGTGAGGGTTACAGCAAGGGTCTCGAATTCAACGGTCAGGGCCACACAATCCGCAACTTTACATGTACCTCAGGATCATACCGATCTTTCTACGGTATTATGAACGGACGTATGTATGACGTGACATTTGAGGATGCTGTCATCGATGGTACAGCTGGCGGAGGTAGCCAGCCATGTGCAGTCATTGCCGGTTATGGAGGAAACAAGCAGGGAATGTGTGAGGCCATCATCTATGATGTTCATGTAAGCGGAACAATCAAGGCAAAGGCAGCAGGAGTCGGCGGACTTGTAGGAGTTGCCGTGAACACTATCGTAAAGAGGTCTTCAGCAGATGTCGATATCGACAACACAAACGGACGTAGAGCCGGTGGTCTGGTAGGATATCATAACTGTACTCACGAGGGAGCATTCGTCCGCATTGAGGACTCTTGGTCTGCTGGTACGATCTTCGGTACTCAGAATATCGGAGGTATCATCGGTCAGACTCAGTTCGAGAACGGTAAGAATGCAAACTCTGTAGCTGCATCACTCATCAGGAACTGTTATTCTACAATGACAGTCACTGCGCTCCGTAATGCCGGAGGAATCGCTTCCGGTTGCTCTTATGGTGGTAGCTATGCCACTACAGAACTCGATATAGCAAAGGATATCGTGATGAACTGTGTAGCTTGGAATGACAAGATCGAGGCAAAGGAGACATCAAAGGGCAATTACTCTTCTGGAGCAATTATAGGTTACTGCAATATCTATCAGTATTTCATCGATTGCTTCCGCAAGCCGGATCTTAAGTTCAGCTGCCCTATTGCAGAACTTGGAATAGAGGTTACTCTTCTGGATCAGGACAATACATCTCCTGAGCTTTCACTCTTTACAGGTACAAAGGCTGACACGGCATGTCCATACGCATACGACCATGCATACCCATATCATGGAAAAGCAGCTGGTGAAGGCGTTACAGTGTCGGCTCTTGCCAAGGCTTTGGGCTGGGATGAGTCTGTATGGGACTTCTCAGAGGAATTACCTGTACTTAAATAAATCTACCCATGGTAAAAACTATATTAATGTCTTTCTTCCTTGCCGCGGCATTGGCCTGTGGCAAGGTTGATCTTCCTCAGCACGACACACCTCCTCATCTTCAGGATAAAGAGCAGGAAGACAATAAGGGGGATGAAGGTGGTAATGACCAAGGCGGTGGCGAAAAGCCGGGAGATAAACCTGCGCAGCCTACTGGAGAATTGATGACGGTACGCTTCATGAGCTACAATATCGGTGGTTTCAAGAAATTCTACAACGAACTCGGACATTATTCATATCCCGAAGTCGCTGCCATCATAAATAATCTTTCTGCAGAAGTGATCGGTCTGAACGAAATATTCAAAGGAGCGAACAGCGTCGATTCTGGAGCCAACCAGCCGGAAAAACTGGCAACGCAGCTGGGAACAGGCTGGAATTCATACTTTGCTTATGCTGCCAATACGACATACGGCAATGCTATTGTATCATCTCCTGATTATAAGATAGTCAAGGAGTGGCCTGCAACGATGATTCCTAAGACTGCAGATGCCGGCGAACGTCGTTCCATGGGATGTATCGAATATGAGGACTTCGTTTTCTGCGTGACTCATCTCGACCACCAGTCGTCACAGGCGCGCAAGGATGGCGTCAAGATCATCACGGATTGGGCTCTTGCCAACTATGGTGCGGACAAGACTACCAAACCGGTAATCCTCCTGGGTGATATGAACTGCATCCCTGCAGAAGCGACAATCACTGAGTTCAAGAAGAACTGGACGATGGTATCTGCCAAGGAAGCGACTTTTCCAAGCAAGAATACATGCATCGACTACATATTCGTCCTCAACAATGGTGCTGAATATGAAGTGGGTGCTTCACACGCCGTGCCATCCAATCCTGCAGCAGATGTCACAAAGGCATCTGATCATTATGCAATCTATTGCGACCTGACATTCAAAGCTCAGAAATAACATATATGATCAAGACATTATTAGTTACAGCAATACTTGCGGCCTCCAGTCCGGTTTCGGATGGAGTGCCGCAATTGCGTGAGGATAATATATCGGAAGTGGTGGCGGCGATGACTCCGGAGGAGAAGTGCACTCTCATTATCGGAGGCCGCGCAGCTAACTTCAATGGTATCGGATTTACCAATACAGGCGTTCCAGGTGCTGCCAGCGTCATCAATGCGATTCCTCGTCTTGGTATCCCTATGGTAGTGCTTGCAGACGGCCCTGCGGGTCTTAGAATCTCTCCGACTCGCGAGGGGGATCCGCGTACATTCTACTGCACCGGCTTTCCGATAGCCACAATGCTCTCTTCTACATGGAATCTTGACCTTGTGGAAGAGGCAGGCCGTAACATGGGTAACGAAGTGCTGGAGTATGGCGTTGATATCCTGCTCGCCCCTGGTGCCAATATCCACAGAAACCCTCTCTGCGGCCGCAACTTCGAGTACTATTCGGAGGATCCTCTTCTTTCGGGAAAGATGGCTGCTGCCATGATCAACGGTATCGAAGAAAACGGTGTAGGCACCTCTCTCAAGCACTTCGCTGTAAACAATCAGGAGTACAACAGGCTTTCCAATGATGCCATTGTGTCTGAACGCGCTCTCAGAGAGATATATCTCAAGAATTTCGAGATTGCAGTACGCGAGTCGCAGCCGTGGACAATCATGACATCATATAACTTCATCAATGGAGAACATGCGGCAGAGAGCCATAGGCTTCTGACTGAGATTCTTCGTGACCAGTGGGGATTTGAAGGTGCCGTGATGACTGACTGGGGCGGTGGATATGATGACCCCGCTATTGTGAGGGCCGGCAATGAGATGATCCAGCCTGGCAGCGATGAACGCTATATGAATCTTCTCAATGCGATAAAGGACGGCAGTCTGAGCATGGAGGATGTGGATCGTGCGGTGACCAGAATACTCGAGCTTGTGGTCCAGACGCCAAGGTTCAAAGGATACAAACCATCGGAGGCTCCTGATCTCAAGGCTCATGCCGAGGTCTGCAAGAAGATTGCAGACGAGGGTGTGGTTCTTCTCAAGAATGAGGATTCTGCTCTACCTGTCAGCACTGATAACGAGATAGCATTGTTCGGAGTCACTTCTTATGATTTCATCGCCGGTGGTACAGGATCCGGTAATGTCAACAGACCGTATGTCGTAGACCTCATGGAAGGCCTTTCGAATTACGGATACCGTCTGGAACCGGCTCTTGACTCATTCTACAAGGAGTACATGCAGGACGAGGAGCTCAGATGTCAAAGAATCAATGGAGATAACAAGTGGTTCATCGACAGAGAGAGAGCTATCGAAGTTGTGCCTGAGGAGCAGATAAGGCATGCGGCAAAAAATGCTGAAGCCGCAGTCATAACTATCGGCCGAGTATTCGGCGAAGGCAAGGATCGTGATTATTATCATAGCTACCTGTTGTCAGACCGTGAGCAGATGCTCATCGACCAGGTGTCTGAGGCGTTCCATGCTGCCGGCAAGAAAGTGACGGTCATTCTGAATATAGGAGGACTTGTGGAAATGGTCTCATGGCAGGATAAGGTCGATGCCATAGTTCTTTGCTGGCAGCCGGGGCAGGAAGGAGGAAACACAGTTGCCTCAGTTCTCAGGGGTGATGTCAATCCAAGCGGTCACCTTCCTGCGACAATCTCGACTGAGTATGCGTTGGAGCCTACTGTAGAAAACTTCCCATTACTGTATGCGGATAAGCCGTTCAACTACTCCTACTATCGTCAGCTCAAGCACAAGCAGCTTCCTCTCCACACAGTGAAGAACATCGACTATACGGAATATGAGGAAGGTATTTATGTCGGATATAGATATTTCAACACGTTTGCCCCGAAGGCGGTGGCGTATCCGTTCGGTTTCGGTATGAGCTATACGACATTCGATTACAAGAGCATGGATGTCGAGACAGTTGATGGCGGATGGAATGTGTCCGTGACTGTAGAAAATAAAGGAAAAGTGGCCGGAAAGGATGTAGTTCAGATATATGTAAAGGCACCTAAGGGGAAACTTGATAAGCCGGAAAGAGAACTGAAGGGCTTTGTCAAGACCCCTGAAATAGCTCCTGGGCAGACCTGCACTGTTTCTGTCTTTATCCCCGAAAGCAGCCTCGCTTCGTATGATGAAAAAACTGCCAGTTGGGTTGTCGATGCCGGGAAATATGTGTTCATCGCTGCTGAGGACGCTTCTGACTGTTCGTTAAAGAAGACAATAAAAGTTCAAGGTAGCAGTAATCCGGTAGGTGGAGAGGACCTTAAAGTGATTTCCTACAATATAAGGGTTGGCAAAGGCAAGGACGGCAGCAATTCATGGGAATATAGACGCCCTGCCAGTATAGCTATGCTTAAGGAGCAGATGCCGGACATCTTCGGGCTTCAGGAAGCTTTGGATTTCCAGGTAGATTATCTTCAGGAGAATCTGCCGGAGTATGCGAATATCGGTGTCGGTCGCGACGACGGAGTAGCTAAAGGCGAACGTATGGCTATATTCTACAACACGGAACGTGTAGAACTTCTTGACTGGGGTACATACTGGCTTTCCGAGACTCCTGATGTCCCTTCCAAAGGATGGGATGCGGCTTATCCACGCTGCGCAACATGGTCGAAGATGAGGCTTAAAGATAGTGGAAAGGAGTTTTTCTACGTCAACACCCACCTTGACCATCAGGGAGCTGAGTCGCAGAGAAGAGGTCTGGACATGATAGTGAAAAAGATTGCAGAAATGAATCCTGCAGGCTTACCTATGGTACTTACCGGAGACTTCAATGTGGAGCCGGAGAACCCTGTGCTGGATGAGCTTGACTCGCGCATGCGCAGCGCCAGGACTTCTGCGCTGGACTCCCGCGACAAAGCGACTTTCAACGGATGGGGATCCCGGGCAATCATCATAGACTATATCTATCACTCCGGATTCTCGTATTGTCCTGAGTATAAGATTCTTGACAAGTCATATGATTCTGTTCCATACATATCTGACCATTATCCTATAGTGAGCCGTCTTAAATTCTGACAAGTGCATACATAGAGAATATCGTTATATGAAATAAATTACGAAGGCAATTGGGTAATCAATTGCCTTCGTGTGTACAAGAAATAATGAGAACACTGATTTTAACACTAATTACCATTCTGGCCACCACTGCGTGCAGCCATAATGCGGGAAAAATTCCTTTCCCTGAGATAATTCCTTTTCCTGAAAAAGTTGAAACAGGCAACGGCATTTTCTGTGCTAAAGGGGCAGATGTAATCTGCAGTTCTGACCTGGATAGCTTGACTTGCAACTATATCAATGAATTTGCCGGCCATCTGGCATTAGTTTCAGGCCCTGCCCCATCCAAGACCAGGATCATCTTTTCCAAAGACGACTCTTTGGGCCCCGAACAATACACTATTAAAATAACCGGCAGAAAAGCACGGGTCAAAGCATCGACTCTTAACGGATTCGTTTATGCGACTCAGACTCTCAAGCAGATGATGCCGGTGGAGATATATGGCTCAGAACCGGCTCCTGATGCCGACTGGAACCTTCCATGCTGTACAATCAGCGACACTCCCCGTTTCGGTTATCGCGGAATGCTTCTCGACGTAGCAAGACACTTCTTTACAGTGGATGAGGTAAAGAAATTCATCGACATGATGGAAATCCTCAAGATGAATGTCTTCCATTGGCATCTGACAGACGACCAGGGATGGAGAATAGAAATCAAGAAATATCCGGAACTTACTGAAATCGGCTCAATAAGACGGGAGACACTCGTAGGACACCACCATACAAGCAAAGAGTACGACGGCATTCCTTATGGAGAGGGCATGTGGTACACTCAGGAGCAGATTCGCGATGTTGTGGAATATGCGATGTCCAAAGGAATAACTGTGATTCCTGAAATTGACCTGCCCGGACATATGATGGGAGCAATCGCCACCTATCCTCATCTTGGCTGCAGTGGCGGCCCTTATGAAGTCCTCCGCCGATGGGGCATCTCGAACGATGTTCTTTGTGCCGGAAAGCAGGAGACATATACATTCCTCGAAAATGTACTGGAAGAGGTTTGCGGGTTGTTCCCTGCCGAATATATACATATCGGAGGAGACGAATGTCCTAAGGTAAGATGGGAAAAATGCCCTCACTGTCAGGCAAAGATTGCAGAATTGGGACTCAAGGATGACGAGAAGCATTCTGCAGAGCATTATCTGCAGAGCCATATAATGCGACAAATGTCGGAATTCCTTGCTGGCAAAGGCAAGAAGATAATCGGCTGGGAGGAAATGCTTCAGGGAGAATTGCCTGAAGGATCGACGGTAATGGCATGGAGAAAGAACAAATATGCCCATCAGGCTGCAAGGCTCGGCCATGATGCCATCATATCTACGCGTACATTCCTCTATCTTGACAGATACCAGTCTGAGGATAAGGAGAATGAACCTCTCGCACATTCCAGCTATCTACCGGTCGACATGGTATGGTCATGCGACCCGTACTTATCCGAGGACAAGGATGCAGAGCAGCTGACCGAAAAAGAGAAGTCGCACATCATAGGAGTGCAATCCAACATCTGGACTGAATATATTTCCGGCAACACCCATCTTGAATATATGGCGAACCCACGCATGGCAGCTGTGGCTGAAGTCCAGTGGTGTCAGCCGGAAAACAAGGATTGGGAGCGATTCAGCAAAGGTCTCGACCGCATGAGAAAGATATATGACCTCATGGGGTATAATTATGCTGGTCATTTCTGGGCCGAAACTCATAATACGGAGCAATAGGAAAGATGGATGAACGCAACCTGATAGAATCATTGCGGGAAGGGGATACTTTAAGTTTTGAGATCCTCTTCCAGCAGTATTATGTCCGGTTCTATAATTTTGTCCGCAATTTCATAAAAGATTCCCAATCTGCAGAAGATATTGTTCAGAATGCATTTATGAAAGTCTGGATAAACAGGGAAAAGCTGCATCCAGACCTATCAATCCATAATTACATCTATGTGCTCACCAAACATGAGGTCCTTAACCACATCAGGGACCGAAAGGTGTATATGCAGATTGAGAGACTCATAATGTCGGATTACCATTCCGACTTGACTACAGGTGATGACAACTTCCAGATCAGGGAACTTGACGTAAGGATCCGAAAATTCATTGCATCCATGCCTGAGCAGCGCAGAAAGGTATTTCTATTAAGCAGGGCCAAGGGTATGGGGAACAAAGCCATTGCCGAAATGCTCGGATTGTCTGTACGAACCGTGGACAGACATATAAACATTGCCCTTACAAGCCTGAAAAAAGAATTCAAAAAGTAATTTAAGATACGGCTGGCTGATAAAGTTTAGTAATCAGTCATGCTGATGTGTACAATAAAACAAATAGATAATATGTCAAAAGAAAAGACAGACATCGGATTTGAGGATTCCTACAACGACATTGAGACCAATCTTTCAGAAATGGAAGATTGGATATTGGCAAATTGCGACTCACCCGAGCTCGACAGCATGATGATGGATCTTCTGGATAAAACCGAATATTTCGATCCGGTGATTTCGTCTCACGGATACTCTCAATTCAAGACAAAGATAAAGGATTACGAACGGACCTGCAGGAAAGAACGTCTCGGCAAAGTAATTCGGAAAGCGGAGCATGTTGCGGCTATTCTTATATTACCGTTATGTGCACTGATGTTTTACCTTGGAGGGAGCACTTCCGATGTGGAATGGCTGGAGGCAAACACTTCATCCGGTCAGGAACTTGAGATAATGCTTCCGGATGGCTCGGAGATGACTCTCGGTCCATCAAGCAAAATCATATATCCATCCAATTTCAATGGTGATCAGCGCAAGGTTTTCGTAATGGGATCAGTTTACGCAGACATAGAGACTGACCCTGACCATCCTTTTGTGGTATCATCCGGCGTCCTGGATGTAATTGTATATGGAACCGAATTCCATCTTAATTCCTACGAGAGCGATTCAGAAGTCGAGGTTGCATTGGTTGAAGGTGCTGTAAAACTTCACAACAAGACAGACCACAGAGATATAAACATGCGTCCGGGCGATATCGTCTGCTACGACAAATCCACTGGCAATTTCATAAGGAAAAATTTTGCGGCTGGCTATTATAAGGACATCCTCGAAAAAGGAGGCTTTCAGTTCGTCAACCAGCGTTTAGGCGATATTGCCTCGACACTCGAGAGGCATTTTGGAGTAACCATATACATTGATGATGATTCTATAGCTGACGAACGTTACTTCGCATCATTCATAAACAATGAAAGTGTAGATGAGATTCTCAAGGTGCTTAACGCACAGAACTACATGAAGATAACCCGCAACGGGAAAATCATACATATAACACATTGACATTATTAACCAACCTACAATACAATGAAACAAACCGCAACAATGCTCACAGCATTGCGCAAACTGGTCCTCATTACCGGAATGGTGGTGAGCCTCAGCATCGCTGCAGCTGCCCAGAGCATAGATTTTAAAGTAAAGGACATGACAGTGCAGAACGCTGTCATGGAACTGCAGAAGAAGTTCGGATATTCTGTAGTTGTCAGATCCAACGAGATTGACATATCCAAACCGATTTCCATTGACCTTACAGGTAAAAGCATCGAGGAAATCGTTGCTGCAATTTTTGACGGTCAGGACGTAGAAGTGAACGTTTCCGGCAAAAACATAATAGTAGCGAAATCAAAGCCAGCTGCTAAAGTCGAGATGATCACTGTCACAGGTATTGTCAGGGACGAGACCGGACAACCTGCCATCGGTGCTGCAGTATTTCAGAAAGGAAACACTGCAAACGGTGTGATCACAAGTCTTGACGGAGAGTATTCCATTACCGTTCCGTCAAATTCGATTCTTCTGGTGTCATATATCGGATATAAGGACTCAGAGGTAGCTGTCGCAGGCAACACATCATTGAATATCGACCTCGCCATAGATACAGAAGTCCTGGAAGATGCAATTGTAGTCGGTTACGGCGTGGCATCGAAAAAACTCGTCAGTTCATCCATTGCGTCTGTAAAAATGGAGAATATCGACAGAGGTGCTGAACTGGACCCGATGAAGTCTCTTCAGGGTCGTGTAACCGGTGTTTCAATTTCAAGCTCATCAGGTATCCCGGGCTCTACTCCTATGGTGGTGGTGCGAGGTGTCAGCTCAATTTCGGGCAACTCAGCCCCTCTGTATGTTGTGGATGGTATTCCTGCCGAGTCTTACCCTAACATCAACGCAGCTGATATCGAAAGTATGGAAGTCCTTAAGGACGCATCTGCTACTGCAATTTATGGTTCCCGTGCAAATGCCGGCGTCATCCTGATCACTACAAAGTCAGGTAAAAGCGGAAAGACCAAGGTAAATGTTTCCGGACAATATGGTTTCGCGCAGATTGCCAAGGATATTCCGATGGCAAACACTCAGCAGTGGATTGACGTTATGCAGACTGCCATTGACAACTATAACGTCCAGAAGAATGAGCTCAAGACGCTTGACCTTCCGATGAGCGTGAACGATGCATTGGCAAACGGACAGCCACTTCCTGACTACGATTGGCTTTCAATCATTTCACGCAAGTTCGCTAAGAGAGGAGGCGCGACAGCAAGCATCGAGGGTGGTGATGAAAAGACCACATTCTATGTATCAGCCGGTGCCGAGACTCAGGAAGGATATATCCTCAAGACTGACTTCTCAAAATACACAGGTCGTGCAAAATTCTCTCACAAGATTGCACCATGGATCAAGCTTAACCTCAACCTTTCAGGTTCGTTCTCTAAATATAATAAAGTGGAAGAGCAGGACGGCTCACTTAAGATTCTTCGTGCAGCACGTGAAGAGCAGCCTTTCTACGGACCTTATAATGAAGATGGCAGCTGGAGAGTGATGACTGAGCATGGTATCTGCCGTCATAATCCTCTCAATGCTATCCTTGAGGAAGATTACTATATCAACAAGACCCAGCTTCAGGGAACCCTCTCATTTGAGGTATCACCGATCAAGGGCCTTAAATGGACTCCATCCATCAGCGGCTACAGCATCTATGACAAGACAATCAAGAAGCTGACAGAGAACAACACTGACCGAGGATACAAGGACGGCTGGGCAGCTCTTTCAGAGCAGAAAGACCATAGCTTCCGCTATCTTATCGACAATATCCTTTCATACAATGGAGAGTGGGACAAGCTGATGTACTCAGCTATGGTCGGACATTCATTTGAAAAATATGAATATGAGACATTCGGAGCAAAGTCCGACAACTATGCCAACGAGGCTTTCCCTTCATCGTCTTTTGACCTTATAACATCCGGTACTCAGATTTATGCCGGCAGCATCGGCTACAATGCTTACGCGCTGGAGTCTTATTTCTTCCGCGGAGCGGCAAACTGGGATAACAGATATATCCTTAACTTCTCGTTCCGTACCGACGGTTCAAGCCGTTTCCCTAAGAATAACCGTTACGGTTTCTTCCCAGCCGGCTCCCTTGCTTGGATTATCTCAAATGAGAAGTTCATGCCGAAATCAGACGTCCTCAACGAACTCAAGCTCCGTCTCTCTGTGGGACAGACAGGTTCGATGGCAGGAATCAGCAACTGGGCCGCGATGTCACTCGTCGGAGCAGGTGCATCATACGACGGAGCATCAGGTTTCTCGATTTCATCTTCGGCTCAGGACCTGAGATGGGAGAAATCGACCAAGTACAACTTAGGAGTTGACCTTGAACTCTTCAGCGGAAGACTTTATGGTAATGTAGATGCTTTCTACTCGCGCACTGACGATCTGCTGTACGCAAAACCTGTTCACGCAACTACCGGCTGGACATCACTTACATCGAATATCGGTTCAATCGATAATGTCGGTCTTGAAATTAACGTTGGAGGACGCATTATCGACCGTGAGTTCAAGTGGGATCTGAGCGGAAACATCTCTTGGGGAAAGAACCGTCTTGTAAAGCTTCTTGACGGAACGGATATCATCATGGTCAACCATGCTACTCTTTATGGTGGTAACAAGCATGCCCTTATCATCGACCAGCCTATTTCCACATGGTACATGTTGAAGGCTGAGGGTATTTATCAGAGAGACGAGGATGTCCCTGAAAAGCTTTATGCAAAGGGCGTACGTGCGGGTGATGTGATTTATCATGACTTGAATGGCGACGGAGACATCAGCTATGAAAATGACCGTCAGATCTGCGGTAAGGCAACCCCTGATTTCTTCGGAGGTATCAATTCAACCATGTCATGGAAAGGTATTGACCTGAACATCTTCTGCCAGTATTCGGTCGGTGGAAAAATCTTCTCTGCATGGAGAGGTGCCGGTCAGGAAGGAACAGACCACCTTGGACTTTCATCAGGTAGCGTAAAAATCGATGGAGCAAGCGTAACATCATATTTCAATATCAGCCGTGATGCAGCTCTCAACTATTGGAGAGGAGAGGGTACATCTAATTTCTATCCACGTCCAATGCTTGCTGGAGCTCACACAGGATATGATGTCGATTACAACATCCTTACTTCATCACGCTTCCTCGAAGACGCATCATATTTCAAGATTAAGACTATCACACTTGGATACACCTTCCCGGAGGCATGGATGAAAAAGGCCAACATTGATGGTATAAGAGTTTATTTCTCTGTAGATAACGCATTTACATTAACAAAATATTCAGGATATGATCCAGAAGCGTCAATGAATGCAAGCCCTGCGTCGGGTGCATACGGTACAGACTTCGGATACCAGCCTACAATGCGCTCATATATGTTTGGTGTACAGTTCAAATTTTAATCGATGAAAATGATGAAAAGAATAATGATATTTGGAGCATGTATGCTCCTGCTTGCGGGCTGTGCAAAACAGTTGGATGACATCCGTCCGAAGGATAAGATTGCATCCGATGCTGTCAACGAGGCAGACCTGGGCAAGCTTACCAACGGTGTGCTTAACCGTATGGAGAGTTTCGCTGTGTCATTCTGGTGCGACGGAGACTACCTTGGAGAGAACTTCACCGAGGGTCCGGGATTTGACTACACAGATGATTTCATGGGAGAAATTGTGTCCACATCTTCAGCTTGGGCAAAGAGCAGATGGCAGACCGGTTTTGTAGCCCTTATGCATGTGAATGAATTGCTCAAGTCAGCCAATTCCGGCGATGCAGAGAGCGCTGCGGTAAAGCAGGCAAAGGGAACAGCTTATTTCTGCAGGGCTTTCATCTATTACAACCTCGTCACAAGGTTCGGAGGTGTTCCGATTGTGAAGACTCCATCAATGGATGTCATTCCTATCTCAAGCGAGAAGGATGTATGGGCTTTGATAGTTTCTGACCTTCTCGAAGCAGAGAAATACCTCGAGCCCGTGTCAAATGTATATCGTCCATCCGACGAGGCATGCTGGGCATTCCTCTCAAAGGTATATCTCTGGACAGGTGATAAGGGAAATGCAGTCATCTATGCTGATAAGGTTATTGGCAGCAAATTCACGCTTGCTTCGACAAGCGAGGATTATGCATCGATGTTCGTGGCAGGTAATTCAAGCAAGGAAGTGGTCTTCGCTCTTGCCAACAAACGCTCAACCAGCTTCCTCCGCCTGTTTGAAAAAATGAACGACACTGACGCTTCATTCAACTACTCGATGGCTGTGGATCTACGTACAAGTCTGTTTGCTGATGCAAATGGAACTGGAGACATCCGTAAGAATCCTACATATAATCCGGCATTTCCAGACCGAATCATCAAATTCCCTAACGGCGGACAGGGCTTCGGGCAGTTCATAGCCAATGACGAGCCGTCAGCATCGCCAATACAGATCTTCCGCCTTGCTGACGTATATCTGACCAAAGCTGAAGCTCAGGGAGCGTCAGCAGGTCTGGCAACAATGAAGACCTTCATGGAGAAGAGATATGCTTCTGTAAACCTTCCGACCACCATGTCCGACAAGGAGTTCCAGAACCTGATTCTCGATGAGAACAACCGTGAATTCTACGCTGAAGGCCGCAGATGGTTTGACATCAAGAGAAACGGACGTACAGATCTGATCAAATGCTGGGGAGGAAGAGACCATCTTCTCTATTGGCCTATCCCTCAGGATGAAAGGGATCTTGTAGGTCACAGCGTATACCCTCAGAATCCGGGATACTCAAAATAACTAACACATAAAAACACTCTAAAATGAAAAGAATTATTTCTATTCTAATGGCGGCTACACTGATTTTTGCCGCATGTGAAAAAGAGCAGGGAGGAACAACAACATCCAACCTTACTGCTGATTTTACAATATCCTTAAACCCATGCGTAGTGGGTGAGGAAGTTGCCTTTGATGCAACAGTACAGGGAGGAAAAGCCCCATACAGCTTCAACTGGACACTGGGAACTGACATTGTTCTCGAAGGTCAGAATGTAAAGTACACATTTGAAAAGAACCAGCCATATATCGTAAAGCTGGTAGTAACCGATGCTGCGAAGAATAAGGTTGAAAAGAGAAAGAATCTTGTAGTCAACCCGGCTCCTGTTCAGGAGGCTGGAAACGTGACCCTTAACTGGGCAGGTTGGGTGAAAGGTTATAATGCCATTTCGACTCCAGCCATTGCAAATGACGGAAGCGTTTATGCAACGAGCCAGTCAAACATTCTCTATAAGTTTGACAAGGATGGTAAGCTTCTCTGGGAGAAGAACTTCGGCCATTCTGACGTAAGTGCCAAGACTCAGGGCACTCCTTCAATAGACGCTGACGGTACCGTGTATATCGGAACCGGTACTGCGAATGGTTCAGGTAAGGTGATCGCATTCAATCCTGACGGATCCATCAAGTGGGAGTTTAAGGACTTCTGGGCTCCTGCAGGCTCTACTCCAGCTCCTTCATACCAGTATGCAATCTGCGGAATCGGCCAGGAGAACATCTATTTCGGTAACACCGGAACAGCAGGTTCTGCAATCGCTGTCAGCAAGGCAGACGGCAAGAGAGTGGCATGGTGCCAGAATGAGGCCGGTACAGGCGGACCTGGTGGCGGTGTACGTACAGGAGTCCTCATTACAAAGGACAACATGCTCCACTGGTATGGTGGAGAGTGGGGTCTCTGGGGATGGGACAAGACTTCTGTAGACAGAGCTGCTAACTCAGGTGTTGTATGGTCATGGGGCATCTGGAACAACGGTGACTCTTTGGATAAGGCCATCAAGCAGGCAAATGCTTCTATCGCTGCACTTACTGTGAATGGAAAGGTTTGCGTAGCAGGTCTTGCGACAGACGGATATGGTACAAAGATCTACGCTGTTGAATCGAAGACCGGCACAATAGTTTGCAAGCACTATGTAGAGGATACCGCTGAGCTTATGGACCAGGGTGGTGTCGTAGTGACAAAGGAAGGCTATATCGTAGCAGGTCTCAACTTCACTAACGGACACGACGACGGAGGAATCATCATCGTTGATCCAAGCACAGAGGACGGCAGAATGGTAGCTCGTTACAGAGTGCAGGAGAAGGTGTCTGGTGCACCTGCAATCGATGCTGCAGGCAATATCCACTTCGCTTCAGAGGCTGGTCAGTACTATGTTGTGAAGCTCGAGGGCAACGAATGCAAGCTTGTTGTCAAGAGAGATCTTAAGGACCTTGTCGCTACAGATACTCGTTATACTGAAACATTCGGCAAGCTTGACGCTGCCAAGGTCTGGAGCTCAGTTATTATCGGTGATGACGGAAAGGTTTACATCCAGTTCACCAACAACGACTCTGCAAAGCTTAGAGAGTACGGAGCGCTTGTATGTCTCTCAGTTGAGGGATGTACAGCTCCAGGACAGACAGAGTGGCCTATGATGGGTCATGACCGTCGTCATACAAATGCTCAGTAATCAGTACCATATGATGAAAAGATCAATAAATTGGTTAGTATTGCTCGTATGTTCTGTTTCTCTGGTATTCGCGTCCTGCGGATGCTCTGAGAAACAGCCGGACGAGCAGACTCAGCAGCCTGCTGCTCCTTCCGATCTGATGACATTGCTCTATCAGCTCGTGGAGGAGCAGAGCGCTGACGTACCTCGCAAGAGGGTCTACATTGTTTCTCACAGAGCAAACACACTGCAGGGAGTGAAGGATTATGTTCCGGAGAACTCCATCAAGATGATAGAGCTGGCTATTGCAGCCGGATCTGATATGGTGGAGCTTGATGTACGTCCTACCAAGGACGGCGAACTGATCCTCATGCACGACGAGACAATCGACAGGACCACTACCGGCAAGGGAAAGGTGTCGTCGATGACTTATGCGGAAATTCTGAAATATGATCTTAAGAGAAGCACAACTGTTTCCGAAGGAATGAAGGTTCCTACAATGCGCGAAGCTCTCCTTGCCTGCAAGGGAAAGATATATATCAACCTTGACATAGCAAATAAGAGTGTACCCGTTGCGAAGTGTGCCGCTCTTATTCAGGAACTCGGAATGACAGACCAGGTAATGATTTATTCGGGAAAGGATGAACTTCTTGACTACCAGTCAATAGATCCGAATATCATTATCCATCCGTTCGTGCATAGTGTTCAGGATGCAATATCATATAGGCAGTATCCAAGCGCATTGCTTTTCCAGTACTCATATCAGAAATATGACATGGAGAATCCTGTCTTCGCAAAAGAAATGAGAGCGGCAGGTTTCCTGACATATTCGAATATTCTTGATTTCGATGCCCAGATGAAGGTAGGCAACTATTCTGCACTTGACAGATTCATAGCTTCTGAGACAGACTTCATCCAGACAGACTACGTCGAAATCGTAGATGAATACCTTAAAAAGAAAGGTTTAAGATAACACATTATAACACTAACATCATGAAGAAAAATCTATTATTTATCGGACTGGCTGTCCTTGCTATGGCAGGATGCCAGGAGAAGGAGGGTCAGGATACTCCGGCTGCTGATGTCGACAAGACAATTCAGGTAACTGGCGTTGAATGGACTGCAGAAGACGTAGTCGGAGTTTATACAACAGCCAACCAGAATCTTGAATTCAAGAATTCAGAGGCTGGCTTCGTGGGAAAGATTGCTAAAAACTCAAAAGTTCTTGCAGCATACTATCCTTATGTATCAGGTGCTCAGGCTGAAGTTAATGCATTCCCGGTTGCTATTCCAGCAGAAGTTGCAGCAGGTGCAGCTTTACCGGTTTTCTATGCTGGCGCAGCTGACGGGTCAGAGAATGTAGCTCTCGTGCAGATGCTTTCTGCAATCAAGGTTACTTTCACTAATCTCGATAAGTTCACTTACGCTACAGAAGCTGTCACTTCACTCACAGTTAAAGCTGCCAAGCCTTTTGCAGGTGCTTTCACTGCAGATCTCAGCGCGCAGACACTTACTGCGGGCGAAGGTGCAGCAGATGCAGTCAAGGTGGTTTTTGCTGAAAACACAGTACTTTCAGCTGAAACTGCAGTCGAGTTCGCTGCAGCTCCTGTTCTTAAGAGCGGAGATGAGGTTGAAGTTGCTATCGAGATTGCGGGCATGAACCTTTCTGTCAAGGCTGCGCTTGCTGCAGATATGGCGGCTGGTCAGACTGCAGAAGTTGTTGTAGATGGTGAGCAGCTCAATCCATCCATCAAGCTTGCGTGGTCATACAAGATCGGTGACGGTGTGAAGATGGAGGCTCTCCATCCGGCAGTAGATGCAAACGGAAATATCTATATCACTCAGACCGGTACAAATTTTCTTTACAAGATCGGTCCTGACGGTAACCTCGTATGGAAGATCGGTATGGAAGGCGCTGATGAGAGCACATTCGACGGCCAGCTTTCAGTAGCATCTCTTGAGAAGGACGGTTCAGTAGTATATGCCGGTGGCGGTTCGACTGCCGGAACAGGTGCTTTCTATGCTTTCAACGCATCAGACGGATCTCTCAAGTGGGACTTCACTTCAAATGAGTTCTGGGCTTCTTCAGGTACACCTAAGCCAACTGTGAACAGAGTCAATGCTGCTATAGATGAAAAGTATATCTACATCGGTAATGGCGGTACAACAGGTACTGCGATTGCTATTGACAAGGCTACAGGTGCGAGAGCTGCTTATGTCAGCAGCAAGGCTGACGGAACAGGTGGACCTGCAGGTGGATGTAATGTCGGAGTATCAATCTCGAAGAGCGGTCTTGCACTTTTCCGTGCAGGATATGGTACTTTCTCATTCGAGACATCATTGGTAGGCGGTACTGATTATGTTCATGAAACATTCGGTGGCTTCGTTCCATTCTCAGCACAGTATCGTGACGGTACTTTGACAACCCGTAACGGAAACATCGCTTGCTTCACTCTTGACGGACAGGATTACTTCACTTTGTTCGGAGCGACAAACGCAGGTATGTCTGTGATCTGGGCTCCTATTACAAAGGGTGCTGGCCTTGCTTATTATTACACAGGAAACAAAGACCAGACCTGGACAACTCACGAAATTAAGGGTACTCAGAAGCAGGATCAGGGTGGTCTTGTAATCGGTCCAAGAAATGAGATCATCGTAGCTCTTAAGCATAATACAACTGTTCCTGGTGGTGTATATGCTATCGATCCTGCAACAAATACAATGGCCTGGAAGTATGAGGTCGGTGCAGAAGTAGGTGGTACACCTGCAGTAGACAAGGCCGGCAACGTACACATTCTCGATGATTACGGAATGTATTACATTGTTAAGCCGGACTACGCCAAGAAGACTGCTACACTTGTTGCCAAGACTTCACTCTTCGAGCTTTATAAGGAGACTGGTCATGTGTTCAACGAAGGTGACAGATGTAAGGCATTCACAACTCCTATCATCGGCCCGGATGGTAGAATGTACAATGCAGTATACTTCAGAGATTCTAATAAGGCTGCTATCCTTAGCGCCGTAATGTGTCTTGAGTACGAGGGCTGCAAGGGTTATGGTGACACTCCATGGCCTCTTAAGAACGCAGACTGCTTCAACTCAGGTCATCAGCTTAAATAATTTAGAGATTAAATAATCGAGTAGGAGGTAAACGAAAGTAATGGAGTTTATCTCCTACTTTCGTTTACCGACCTCTCACACCACCGTACATGCGGGTCCGCATACGGCGGTTCCTTACATCCGATGATACTTTTCGTAGTATCCCAACAATGAC
>JBGVQX010000053.1:0-43326 GCA_045127905.1 Candidatus Cryptobacteroides sp. | reverse complement strand
TGTCGCACGCAAGGCATGTAAGGCTGCATGTATCGGATGCGGCAAGTGTGCGAAGGCTTGTCCTTTCGAAGCAATCACAGTGGAGAACAACCTGGCATACATCGACTTTACGAAGTGCAAGCTTTGCAAGAAGTGTGTGGCAGAGTGCCCTACAGGAGCAATTCATGCTGTGAACTTCCCGGTAATCAACAAACCAGCAGCTCCTGCAGCTCCGAAGCCTGCACCAGCTGTAAAGCCGGAGGCTGCTCCTGCACCAGCAGAAGCTCCTGTGGCAGAAACCAAACCAAAGGAGGAATAGGACTATGATGAAGACATTTTCAATAGGTGGTATCCACCCAAGCGACAGCAAGATCTCGAAAGACTGCAAGATAGAGATCCTGCCCGTTCCTTCAAAAGTATTCATTTCTGTAGCCCAGCATCTTGGTGCACCAGCAACTCCGGTTGTCAAGGTGGGCGATCAGGTGAAGGTAGGTCAGGTGATAGCAGAGCCTGCAGGTTTCATTTCGGCTTATGTACATTCGTCGGTGTCTGGTACCGTAAAGTCCATCGGACCTCGCAAGGACCTCGCCGGCAACAATATGACTCATATCGAGATTGATGTCGAGGGAGACGAGTGGATAGAGGGTGCAGACCTTACTGACACACTTGTCACTGCAATTCCTGAGGACAACAAGGAGATTCTCGAGAAGATAAAGATGTGTGGCGTCGTAGGTCTTGGAGGAGCTACATTCCCTGCACATGTGAAGTTGTGCCCTCCTCCGGGCAAGAAGGCTGACTGCCTTATCCTGAACGGTGCTGAGTGTGAGCCTTACCTTACTTCTGACTATCGCATCATGCTTGAAAGAAGCAAGGAAATCGTTGTCGGAGCTGCCATCATGAAGCAGGTCCTCGGCGGATGTCCGGCAGTGATCGGCATCGAAGAGAACAAGCCGGAGGCTATCAAGGCTATGACCGCTGCTGTTTCAGAACTCCAGGCTGCAGCAAAGGGATATGACGGCATCTCTGTGATGACCCTCAAGAAAAAATATCCTCAGGGTGGTGAGAAGCAGCTTATCGACGCTGTGATGGGCCGCCAGGTGAAGTCTATGGGCCTTCCTATAGACGTGGGAGCAGTGGTGCAGAACGTTGCAACTTCTCTTGCAGTATATGAGGCTGTACAGAAGAACATTCCTCTTGTGACAAATGTGATGACTATCACTGGCGATTGTCTTCCTATGGAGAAGCAGCATAACTACAAGTTCCGCATCGGTATGCCTCTGTCGTATATCGCAGAGTATGCAGGTGGCGTTCCTGAAGATGCTGTGAAGATCGTCAGCGGAGGTCCTATGATGGGTAAGGCTATAGCAAACCTTGATGCAACGACTGTAAAGGGCTCTTCATCACTTCTTTATCTGACTGCAGAGCAGACAGTGCGCGGTGTGGAGTCGGCATGTATCCGTTGCGGCAAATGTGCTGAGGCTTGTCCGATGGGACTTGAGCCGTTCCTGCTCAATAAGTATGCACGCAACAATATGATGGATGAACTCGAGGAGAATGCCATTCAGGATTGTATTGAGTGCGGATGCTGCCTCTACAGCTGTCCGGCTAATATTCCTCTTCTGGACATCATCCGTCTTGCAAAGGGCGACGTCATCAGAATCATACGCGGCAGGGGACAGAAATAAAAACCCTGTACGTCATTCTGAGGAGGGACAAGGTCCCGCCGTGAGAATCTACAATCGAATAATGTAATAACAGAAAATTGAAATGAATAAAATTTTGGTTTCACCGTCGCCGCATCTTCATACGAAGACTTCCACAAAGTCTTTGATGCGTGACGTTGTAATCGCTCTGCTTCCGGCAGTTGTCGTATCCGTGCTGTTCTACGGCTGGTCCGAGCTTCTCGTGCTGGGAGTGAGTGTGGCTTCATGCATGCTGCTGGAGTTCCTGATTACTAAATACCTGTTGAAGAAGCCTTGCACCCTCGGCGACTGGTCCGCAGTGGTGACAGGTGTGCTTCTCGCTCTGAACCTTCCTGCAACGACACCTTGGTGGGTCGTGTTTATTGGAGCGGTAGTCGCTATAGGCGTTGCCAAGCTTACATTCGGTGGTCTTGGACAGAACGTATTCAATCCTGCAATCGCAGGACGTGTATTCCTTCTGATATCGTTCCCTACCTATATGACAGACTGGACCAAGCCAGCTGGTTTCATCAGCAATGCTGCTGTTGACGCATATACAGGTGCGACTCCTCTCGGTCTCGTAGGTGAAGGCGGTGTAGAGGCAATCAAAGGCCTGGATTATCTCGATATGCTCTTCTGGAATATCGGAGGATCTGCAGGTGAGCTTTCGGCCATCGCTCTCCTTCTCGGATTCGCATATCTGCTTGTGCGCAGGGTAATCCGTCCTTATATCACTCTCTCTATCTGGGCTACAGTGGCTGTCTTCTCAGGCATCTTCTGGCTTATCAATCCGGAGGTCTATACCGACCCTGCATTCAACCTTCTCACCGGAGGTCTCCTTCTCGGATCCATCTTCATGGCTACCGACTATGTGACTTCTCCTATGAGCAACATGGGTGGTGTAATCTTCGGTATCGGAATCGGTCTCCTTACCATGCTGATACGTTATTTCGGAGCTTATCCGGAAGGTGTGTCATTCGCTATCCTTATCATGAACTCTGTGGTTCCGCTTATCAACAAGTGGTGCCATGCTAAAAAATACGGGAGGTAAGCTATGGCAGTAAAATCATCATTCAGAAACATGTCCCTCTGTCTGCTTGTGATCTGTCTTGTGTGCTCGGCTCTTCTTGCAGGAGTCTATGCTCTCACAGCGGACCCTATCGCAAAAGCTGCACAGGCAAAGAACGAAGCTGCCATCAAGGAAGTACTTCCTGAGTCAGCTGTGACAATAGAAGAGGAAAAATCCATCACCGTGGATGGTCAGACATACACCTATAACCGCGCTTTCGATGACCTGGGCAACACCGTAGGATGTGCGGTCAATGTCAGCGCTCTCGGATTCGGCGGCCCTATCGCCATCAAGGTGGGCTTTGATGTGAACGGTGTCATCTGGAATACAAAGGTTCTTTCTCAGGCAGAAACTCCAGGTCTTGGAGCCAAGTGCGTAGAGGCATCGTTCTCAGATCAGTTCAAGGGTTTCAATCCTGCAGAGAAGAAGCTCGCCGTAAAGAAAGACGGTGGTGACGTCGATGCAATCACAGCCTCTACCATCACATCAAGGGCCTATGCAAGCGGTCTTGCTGTGGCTGCAAAGGTGTTTGGCGAAATCGTCGGAACACCGATGCCCCTTGATGCATGGACAGGTGCAACAGCTAATTAATGGAGGAAAGGAAAATGGGAAAATTTCAGCTTATAACTAAAGGCCTTGTAAAGGAGAATCCGACATTTGTTCTTCTGCTTGGTATGTGTCCTACCTTGGCTACTACCACATCGGCCATCAACGGAATGAGCATGGGACTTGCCACAATGTTTGTCCTCATTCTCTCCAATATTGTGATATCTGCCATCGCGGCCTATATCCCTGACAAGGTGCGTATCCCTTCGTACATCGTTGTTATTGCAACCTTCGTGACTTTGCTTCAGTTCATCATGCAGGCTTATACTCCTGCAATATATGAGACCCTCGGTCTGTTCATTCCGCTCATCGTCGTGAACTGTATTGTGCTTGGTCGTGCGGAGGCTTTTGCCAACAAGAACAGCGTAGTCGATTCGGCTCTGGACGGTATCGGCATCGGACTTGGATTCACATGCTCGCTTACGCTTCTCGGTCTTGTGCGTGAGATGCTTGGAAGCGGCTCTGCATTCGGCTTCAAGTTCATTGAAGGCGACGGCATCCTTGCATTTGTGCTTGCCCCTGGAGCCTTCCTGGCGCTTGCATATCTTATCGTAATCTTCAAGAAGCTCACTTCAAAGAAGGCTGAGTAATACTAATTAGATAATAGTGAAATTGTTATGGCAGAATTTGCAATAATGTTTATATCAGCGATATTCGTAAACAATATCCTGTTGTCGCAGTTCCTCGGGGTTTGTCCATTCCTCGGAGTGTCAAACAAACTCAGCACTGCAGCCGGAATGTCAATGGCTGTATGCTTTGTGATTACCCTTGCGACTGTCGTTACCTACCTTCTGAACATGCTTCTGGTCGCTCTTGGCCTTGAGTTCCTTCAGACCATTTCGTTCATCCTCGTGATTGCCGCCCTTGTGCAGATGGTGGAGATCGTGCTCAAGAAGATCAGCCCGTCTCTCTATTCGGCTCTCGGAATCTTCCTTCCTCTGATCACAACCAACTGTGCCGTTCTCGGTGTGGCTCTCACTGTGGTTACAAAGGATTTCAACCTCGGTCAGGCAGCATGGTATGCGTTCTCTACATCTCTCGGCTTCGGCCTTGCAATGGTCCTCTTTGCGGGACTTCGCGAGCAGCTTGCTTTGAACGATGTGCCTAAGGCTTTCAAGGGTATTCCTATTGCTCTTGTGACAGCCAGCCTCCTTGCCATGGCCTTCATGGGCTTCTCAGGACTGGTATAGTCTTATTGAAATGAAAGATGCTTATCTTGATAAATCACCCCGGGATCTGTATGATCTTGGGGTGATTCTTAGACAGCAGTGCAATTTCGGAGAAGCTATAAATGCTTTTCGTGCTGCAGCTCAGGCTCCAGATGCCGATGAGGAGATAAAAAGAAAATCCCTCGCATCCATAGAACTGATGCAAGAGATTAACGGTTTTGTAAACACCGACCTTATGAATCCATAGGGCCGGTGTTTTATTTCTGTATAAGGTTAGAACATGTATCTTGCCGAGATTGTAGGAATAAATCCCATAAGTCCGTTGTCGTAGAATCCTGTCTTTCCACCGTAGTCATATTCCACATCGCCCATGCGTACCTTACCGTCGTTACAATGGATTCCGATGTATGGTCTGATGTCGATAGCCAGCTGGAGAGGGAAGTCGAATGTGTAGCTTATTCCAACCTGAGCCGTTGCTGCAATCATGAATCCCGAGTCATAGATTCCTGTGATGAGCTTGTCTGCGATAGAGTATGGTACGGCATCCTCAACATATCCTAATGAAAGACCTGCACCTGCATAGATTGCCCATCTGCCTGTGTCTGTCCATGCTGGACGTGCCCATATCCAGTTGTATATGGCAGTCGCCTTCAGACCTGGAGTTCCGGAAACATTGTAACCGAAATCTATTCCAAGGTCAGCCTGGATGAATTCTGTTGAGTTGATGGAATGATTATATGACACATCCACTCCCATGGCTCCTATCCTTAGACCTACGGATTCCGGCTGTCCTCCGATCTTTATGTTCTGAAGGAACTGCTTCTGTGCAGGCTGGGCTTCAGGAGTTTCAGCAACTGTTTCTACGGGGGTCTGTGCCAATGCACCGGCCACTGTGCTTATAAGAATAGCGATTGTAAGGATTGTCTTTTTCATGTCTTTTATGGTTTAAGACACAAATATAAATAAAAAATGCGACGCCCACATACATGAACGTCGCATAAATTATCTGTTTTGGATTCTATCCGGGACTGTTTATTAGAATGCGTAGCGTACGCCGAGGCCTGCTGCTGCGCTCCAGTAAAGTGGTCCACCTGCGAAGCTGAAACCTACTGATGGCCTTACGTCAAGAGAGAGCTGAAGAGGGAAGCCTTCGAAGAAATATTCGAGACCTACCTGTCCTACAACTGCCGCATGCATTGTTCCGAGAATACCTCCGAGAGATGCACCAGGACCTGCGTAGAATCCCCAAGTTCCCTGACTTGTCCACTGTGGCTTAGAAATCATGAAGTTATAGATACCTGTAGCGCTGATTGTAACAGCATTCAGGTCGATACCTGCGTTTGCTTCGATGAAGTCCTCACCCATTGAGTGCTGGTAGCTGAAGTCTGCTCCGAGGATTGTACCGCCGCCAAAACGTGCACCCATAGTTCTTGTCTGAGCTGTTGCAGCAACTGCAAATCCGAGCACCATTGCTGCGATAAGAAGAATCTTTTTCATAATTAGTTTTATTTGGTTTATGTTGAAAAAACACGTTATCCTTACAAAGGTAGCAAAAAAACGAAATGATTGTTATTCCGGTCAGATCTTTTTGAAAAAGCAGTTGTTGTCTCAGATGGCGATTCCATTCAGGATTACTTTCTCAATAACCGGCGTCTGATGGCTGTAAGGGATGAATGCCAGTGACGGAACCTTCTTAGTGATGATCAGATTAGCCTTTTTACCTGTCGTGATGGAGCCGAGGATATCGCTTACTCCCATGGCATAGGCGCTGTTGATGGTGCAGGCGTTGAAGGACTGCTCCGGAGTAAGCCTCATCCTTATGCATCCCAGGGCCATAACGAAACGCATGTTCCCGCTAGGGCTCGAACCCGGGTTATAATCGGATGCCAGGGCTACAGGCAGTCCGGCTTCGATATACCCTTTGGCATTTCCATATGGTATCCCGAGGAAAAACGAACATCCGGGGAGCATTGTAGGCATTGTCCTGCTGCCTCTAAGTGCCTCGATTTCAGCATCTGTGGTCTTTTCAAGATGGTCTACGGAAAGAGCTCCGTGTTTCACTCCCACCTGTACTCCTCCGGACACCTCAAGTTCGTTGGCATGGATCTTAGGGGTGATGCCATATTCTGCAGCCTTGCTGAGGATCCTGTCGGTTTCTTCTACGGTGAAGAATCCCGCGTCGCAGAATACATCCACGAAGTCAGCGAGCCCTTCTGCAGCTACGGCCGGCAGCATTTCATTGCACACCAGATCCACATACTCGCTCTGGCGCCCTCTGTAGGCACGTCCTACTGCATGTGCCCCAAGAAAATTGGCTCTGACAGTTATCGGAGCGGTCTCCTTAATGCGCTTGATTACGCGCAGCATCTTCAGCTCGTCTTCGACAGTCAGTCCATATCCGCTTTTGATCTCTACAGCTCCGGTACCCATGGCCATGATTTCATGCACCCGGACCATAGCCTGTTCGTAGAGTTCGTCTTCTGAAGTCTCATGCAGAAGATCTGCGGAGTTGAGGATTCCGCCTCCCCGTGCAGCAATCTCTTCATATGAGAGTCCTGCAATCTTGTCCCGGAACTCTCCGTCGCGACATCCGGCATAGACAATATGTGTATGTGAATCACAGAAGGCCGGCATCACGATTCCTCCTTTGGCGTCGATGTACTCGTCTGCACCATCTGGTCTGCTATCTGTTGAACTGTCTGCCCTGCAGGTGCGGGAGTCCAGAACGACCCCTCCCACAGCATAGCTGCGGGTCCCTCCCCCTGCGGCCAGGGGGGTAGCACGGTTTTGGACTCCCGTACCTGCAGGACAATGCCCGAACTCTTTTATGACCCCGTCTTCAATCACCACATATGCATCCTCGATGCACTCCACATGATTCATCTCAGAGCCTTCCAGCTTCAGTGTCCCCTCCGGCAGAATTCCCGCCAAGGTGCCTATGTTATATATTATTGTCTTCATAAGATTATGACTTCTTGCATCAAGCAAATTTAGAAAAAAACTTTGAAAGCCAGTCATTCCCTCTTTGACTCTTCCGGTGCTGTCATGACATCTGTGTCGGAGGCTTTATGTAATAAGTTAATTAGTAACCCTTTATGAAAATATCCTGTTCTCGGTACAAAAATAGGATTGCATCATTAAAAATTCCGATTGCTTTCATTAAAATGATTTCCTATCTTTGCCGACTGATTTGAGAATCGAAAATTATGAAGATAACCGAAGCCCTTTTTTCCGGCAGCAGTACGAGAATTTCCGAGAAGCCAAAGCAGAAATTTCCTGAGTTCGCTTTCATCGGCAGATCCAACGTCGGCAAATCTTCTCTAATCAACATGCTTTGCCGCAACAAGAAGCTTGCGATGACTTCCAGCAAGCCTGGCAAGACGCGTCTCGTCAATCATTTCCTCATCAACAGACAGTGGTATCTTGTGGACCTTCCAGGATACGGATATGCAAAGATTTCCGCTACTGGAAAGCAGAAGCTGGAGCAGGTGATCAGAAATTACATCAATCTCTCTCAGGAGATGGTCATGCTGTTTGTTCTGATTGATTCAAGACATGACATCGGCAAGGTGGATATGGATTTCCTTATCGAACTGGGACAGAGCCAGATACCATTTGCCATTATCTTCACAAAAGGCGATAAGAGCGGTCCTAATGCGCTTAATGCCCAGATCGACAAGATGAAAGCTCAGATTCTTGAACTTTGGGAAGAACTTCCTCCGACATTTGTAAGTTCATCGGAGACCGGGCTTGGCAGAGAGGAAATCCTGGACTACATAGAATCGGTACTCAATACTCTCGAAAACGAACAGAACTAAACCCTCAACAATATGCATCACGAACACAAAATCAAACTCTTTACATGCAGGGCGTCAAAAGATTTCGCTCTGAAGGTAGCAAAGGAACTTAAACTTGAGCTCGGAGACTCGGATGTGCTTACATTCAGCGACGGCGAGTTCCAGCCTTGTTATAATGAAAGTGTCAGAGGTGCGACGGTATTCATAGTACAGTCCACATTCCCTCCTACTGACAATCTTTTCGAACTCCTTATGATGATCGATGCTGCCAAAAGGGCATCGGCTCATAGAGTGATAGCCGTGATGCCTTATTTCGGATGGGCAAGACAGGACCGTAAGGATAAGCCTAGAGTCTCAATTGGAGCTAAGCTTGTCGCTAATATGCTTCATGCTGCAGGATGCGACCGTGTGATGACATGTGACCTTCATGCCGACCAGATTCAAGGATTCTTCGATGTGCCTGTGGATCATATATATGCAAGTGCGGTATTCCTTCCATACCTTCAGAACCTTAATATCGAGAATCTTGCTATTGCTGCTCCGGATATGGGTGGAGCAAAGAGAGCCAATGCTTATGCGCGTTTCCTGCAGTGCCCTGTGATTATCTGCCATAAGTCACGCGAAAAGGCTAATGTAGTGGGATCCATCACTGCTATCGGAGATGTTGAAGGAAAGAATGTCGTAATCGTTGATGACATGATCGACACAGCCGGTACTCTTGCCAAGGCGGCAAATGTACTCAAGGAGATGGGCGCACTTAGTGTTCGTGCTTGTGCGACACACGCTGTGTTCTCGGGCCCTGCATATGACAGGATTGCAGAGTCTGCTCTTGAAGAGGTAATCGTATCTGATACCATTCCTCTCAGCAGCGATCCTGCAAAGGATAAGAGCAAGATTACTGTGCTCTCCATGACGCATATGTTCGCGGACATCATCAATAAGGTGTACAATTACGAGGAGATAAGCTCAAGCTTCATCAACTAAGGAACGGTAATTGTCTGACATCTGTTTATGGAAATTTTTATAGCGGCTTTGACGCTTGTCGGGCTTTGCGTATTCGGACTATGCTTCAATATCATCTTCAGGAAGAACGGAAAGTTTCCTGAGACGGAGATAGAGAACAATATCGAGATGCGCAAGCGCGGTATCAAGTGCGCAAAGGAAGAGGAAATAAAGCTTTGGGGTAAGAAAGACAAGGACGGCAGACCCGTATCCTGCGACGACAGCGGATGCGGGAGCTGCGGTGCCCGTGACATCTGCCACTAAATATACCGGTCCCGGAGAGGGATGAGCAATTATCGCCGAGAGGCGGGATTTTAATAACTAAACAGACTTATTATGAGCTTATTAGCTATTGTGGGACGCCCGAACGTGGGTAAGTCCACGCTTTTTAACCGTCTGGTCGGAATGCGCCAGGCAATCGTAGATGAAACAGCTGGTGTAACCCGTGACAGGCATTATGGAAGATGCGAGTGGTGCGGAACAGAGTTCTCTGTAGTGGACACTGGCGGATACACATCTAACTCAGATGATATTTTTGAAGAGGAAATCCGTAAGCAGGTGGTTCTTGCCATCGAAGAGGCTCATGTGGTGCTCTTTATGGTGGAGGCAAGTACCGGCATTACTGATTATGACGAAGAGATTGCAGATATCCTGCGCCGCAGCGGCAAGCCTGTGATCCTGGCTGTGAACAAGGTGGATTCAGGAGACAAGATGTATGACGCTTTCCAGTTCTACTCTTTGGGACTTGGTGAGATCTACAGCATCTCTGCTGCAAACGGAGGTGGTACAGGAGACCTTCTGGATGCCATCGTGAAGGAACTTCCGGCTGAGGATCCTGACAAGGATGAACGCCCTGACCTGCCTCATTTCACCATCGTAGGAAAGCCGAACGTAGGAAAGTCATCACTTACCAATGCACTTCTAGGCAAGGAGAGGAATATCGTGACCCCTATTGCCGGCACTACGCGTGATTCGATAGCAACCCTCTACAACAAGTTCGGCCATGAGTTCATGCTCGTTGACACTGCCGGAATGAGAAAGAAGACAAGGGTGCATGAAGACCTGGAGTTCTACTCTGTAATGAGGTCAATCCGTGCCATCGAACATTCTGATGTCTGCATCCTTATGGTTGATGCTCAGACCGGAATCGAATCGCAGGATATGGCCATCTTCAATCTCATACAGCGCAATAAGAAAGGCTGCGTTGTGGTAGTGAACAAGTGGGATACCATCGAGAAGGACAGCAATACGATGAAGGAGTACACGGAGGCTATCAAGGCGCGCCTTGCACCGTTTACCGATCTTCCGATCATCTTTACATCTGTCATCAACAAGCAGAGGATAATGGATGTGCTCGATGCAGCCGCACATGTGTATGAAAACTATTCACGAAAGATATCCACATCAAAGCTTAATGAGGAGATGCTTCCGGAGATAGAGAACTACCCTCCGCCTGCATGGAAGGGCAAGTACATCAAGATCAAGTACGTGACCCAGCTTCCGACCCGTTCTCCGTCATTTGCATTCTTCTGCAACCTCCCTCAGTACATCAGGGAGCCTTATAGACGATTCCTTGAGAACAAGCTCAGATCTAAATTCGACTTCCTCGGCTGTCCGGTGCATGTTTTCCTGAGACAGAAGTAGGAGGATACAAAAAAAATTATTAGATTTGTATCCATTGAAAGAAGATGGATATGGAAAAAGAATTCATTGACCTTTTTGAACTGCAGAGCAGGCTGAAGAAGGGGATAGAATTGCTTTTTCCGAAGCGGATATGGATAAAGGCCGAAGTTAGCGCCGTCAAGGCGCGTAACGGAGGCCATTGTTATTTAGAGCTGTCCCAGAGCGGCGACAAGGGGCTTGAAGCCAAGGTGAATGCCATAATCTGGAGTTCGAAATACCGTTTCATAGCTCCCTATTTCGAGTCGGTCACAGGGTCTCCGCTCCAGGAGGGGATGGTTGTCCTTGTGCAGGTGCAGGTGAGCTACAGTGAGCTCTATGGTATGTCGCTTATAATTGATGACATCGATCCGGAGTTCTCCATCGGAGTAAAGGAGCTGGAGAGGCAGCGCACTATAGAAAGGCTTCAGAAAGAAGGACTTATGGGGCTTCAGAAGGAGCTTGAACTGCCGCTGCTGCCATATCGTCTTGCTGTGATTTCGGCTGAAGATGCAGCCGGATACCGTGACTTCATGCGTCATCTTGAGGATAATCCATATGGCTTTGTTGTGAATTCAGTGCTGTTTCCGGCACTTATGCAGGGCTCAGATTGTCCATCGTCCATAATTTCTGCCATGGATGCAGTGATTGATACCGGCGAAGAATGGGATGCGGTGCTGATCCTTCGTGGAGGTGGAGCACGACTTGATCTTGCATGCTATGATGACTATGATCTTGCTGCAGTCATTGCCCAGTACCCTCTGCCGGTGCTTACGGCAGTTGGGCATGACCAGGATTTTCATGTGTGCGACATGGTTGCATACGAATATCTTAAGACTCCCACGGCTCTTGCAGATTTCATAATGGATATATATGAGTGTGAGGATGAGAGAATATCTTCATGCCAGGCAAGAATAAGGCTCGCGGCTTCCAATCGTCTGTATCGTGAGGAATCGCTGCTGGATTCCCTTGCTTCCCGTGTCAAAGGCGCTTTTTCGCTGAAGATTGCTGCTATGGAATCTTCCTTGCAAGTGCTTCAGGCAAGAATTCAGTCGGCGGATCCGCGTAAGATTCTGGCAAGGGGTTATGCTCTGGCAGTGGATGGCGATGGAGTGGTTCTTAAGGGGGTGGACGGAAGGCAGCCGGGCGACACTGTCTCGGTGATGTTTTCCGACGGCACCATGAACTGTATCGTTAAGGAGATTGATTATGGAAAATAAATTCGAATACGCAAAGGCAATAGAGGAACTTGAAGCTATTGCTGCAAAAGTAGAGGATCCCAAGACGGGAATCGAGGATATCGATAAGTATATTAAGCGCTCGGAAGAACTTGTGGCCGCATGTCGTGACTACCTTCGTGGCGCGCGTGAAAAACTGAATCAGTAAAAGCGAAACGTTATGGCAAAGAAGAAACAGATGATTTATGACCATGACCAGTGGCTTGCTCCTTACAAGAGTGTCATTGATCGTCGTCATAAGATGATAATGGACCTGAAGGAAAGGATGTCTGTGGATGGCTCTCTCAGTAAAGGCATGAACAACCATGTCTATTATGGTCTGCATAAGGATGGTTCCGGAAACTGGATCTTCCGTGAGTGGGCTCCGAATGCCACGAAAATATACCTTATCGGTGAGTTCAACAACTGGAAGCGCACCGAAGCCTATGCACTCAGGCCTATCGGAGGAGGCAATTGGGAGATAAAGCTGCCGTCGATGTTCCTTGATCATGGCAATCTGTATAAACTTTATATCGAGTGGAAGGGAGGCGGAGCAGAAAGGCTTCCTGCCTATGTTACGAGAGCGGTCCAGGATCCAGTGACGAAGACATTCTGCGCTCAGGTGTGGGATCCTGCGCAGCCATATGTGTGGAAACATCCTAATCCGGGCAAGCGTCCGCATCCTCTCATTTATGAATGCCACATCGGAATGGCTGCCGAGGAAGAGAAGGTGGGTACTTTCGAGGAATTCCGTCTGAATGTGCTTCCGAAGGTGGCCGACCTCGGGTATGATACGCTTCAGATAATGGCTCTTCAGGAGCATCCTTACTATGGCTCCTTCGGTTATCAGGTGTCGAACTTCTATGCCCTTTCTTCACGCTTCGGCACGCCGGAGGAATTCAAGGCCCTTGTTGACCAGGCGCATAGCCTCGGAATAGCTGTGGTGATGGATATCGTGCATTCGCATTCCGTCGATAATGAAGCGGAAGGCCTTGGCTTATTCGACGGCAAGGAGACTCTTTACTTCTATGACGGATGGCAGGGACATCACCCTGCATGGGGATCGCGCTGCTTCGACTATGGCAAGGACGAGACCAAATATTTCCTCCTTTCCAACTGCAAATATTGGATGGAGGAGTATCATATTGACGGTTTCCGTTTTGACGGAGTGACCAGCATGCTTTACTGGGATCATGGTCTGGAAAAGGCTTTCGTAGGTTATGAGAATTATTTCAATCAGGGAGTGGACGATAATGCTATTGCATATCTTGCTCTTGCTAACGTCCTGATACATGAAATGAATCCTGATGCGTTCACGATTGCTGAAGATGTCAGCGGAATGGCCGGTCTGGCAGCTCCTCTTGAAATGGGAGGAGTCGGATTCGACTTCCGCATGAGCATGGGCGTGGCCGACAACTGGATCAAGTGGATAAAGGAGCTTCAGGACGACCAGTGGAGTGTCGGAGAGATATGGTGGCAGCTTACCAATAAGCGTGAGGATGAGAAGACCATCAGTTATGCCGAGTGTCACGACCAGGCCATGGTGGGTGACAAGACCATAGCCTTCCGCCTGATGGATGCAGAAATGTATACTTCCATGAATAAGGAATCCAAGTCTCTTGTCGTGGACAGGGGAATGGCGCTTCACAAAATGATACGCCTCGTGACCATGGCCACATGCGGTAACGGATACCTTACATTCATGGGTAATGAATTCGGTCATCCGGAATGGATAGATTTTCCTCGCGAAGGAAACGGATGGTCTTACAAGCATGCCAGGAGGCAGTGGTCTCTGGCGGAGCCTGATTACCTGAGATACAGGTATTTGAGGAATTTTGACAAGGCTATGGTCGAATTGGCCAGGTCAGAGTCGATTCTTGATGAGAAACCTGAACTTTTTGTCCAGGATGAGGAGAAAAAGATTCTTATTTTCAAAAGAAAAAATTGTATCTTTGCGCTGAATTTCAACCCCACAGCCTCTTTCGCTGACTATGGCTTTGCCGTTCCGGCAGGAAAATATGAGACTGTCTTGAATACAGATGAAAACGAATTTGACGGCTTCTCCAGACTTAAGACTGGAGAAGTGCATTTTAGTGTACCGGTACAAAGCGCCAACGGCAACGGAAAATACAAGGACAGCATGTCGATCTATCTTCCAAGCCGCACAGCAATAGTACTTAAGAAAATAGATTAACTTAATTGCGTTATATATGGCTTTTCTTAAATTCAACAAGTCCGAGCTTGTGAATCTGGAGTATTCGCTTAAGCGTGAAATCATCGCGGCGAACAACACTGGAGCGTATTGCAACACGTCCATCGTGACCTGCAATACAAGGCGTTACCACGGACTGCTCGCTGTCCCTGTGGACGAGCTGGGCGGTGGAAAGTATATGCTGCTTTCTGCGCTGGATGAGAGTCTGGTCCTTAGAGGAAAACAGTTCAACCTCGGCATTCATTGCTATGGAGACACTTATGATCCTAAGGGACATAAGTATATTGTAGACTTTGATGCCAAT
Source organism: Candidatus Cryptobacteroides sp. (assembly GCA_045127905.1). Taxonomy (GTDB): domain Bacteria; phylum Bacteroidota; class Bacteroidia; order Bacteroidales; family UBA932; genus Cryptobacteroides. The sequence goes on along the minus strand of JBGVQX010000053.1, from coordinate 28,630 downwards.
CCGGTGCCTGTAGTGACCTATAAGGTGGGTGGAATCATCTTCACTAAGACAATTCTGGTGGTTCCTGACAATGATCAGGTCCTCATCAAGTATGAACTACTTGAGGCTCCTTCAAAGCTTACGCTTATGTTGAAGCCTTTCCTTGCATTCCGTAGTGTCCACAGCCTTACAAGTCAGAACGGCGAGGCATATACAGGATACGACGAGCTGGACGGAGGAGTCGCTTTCCGCATGTACGAGGGATTTCCTTATCTCAACATGCAGGTATCTTCTCAGGCAGCCTTCAAGTATCAGCCATATTGGTATAGCGGCGTAACATATTCCGATGAATATCGCCGTGGATTCGACTGCAGGGAAGATCTCTTCGTGCCTGGAGCATTCTCTATGGAGCTCAAGCCTGGCGAGTCTGTGGTGTTCTCTGCCTCTGTCAATGAAATCAACCCTCGCGGACTTAAGAGAAAATTCACAGACTGTCTCAAGAAGATGGGCAAGATCGAGTCATATCATGACCTTCTAGCTCACAATGCCGAGATGTTCAAGTGCCATCAGGGAGACAAGACCCGTATCAATGCCGGATTCTCATGGCTTGAGACAGGACTTCTCAGAGAGACAATCGCTTCTCTTCCAGGTCTGACGCTTTATGCCAACGGCGACTGTGAGGAGTTTGAGAAAATCCTTGATACACTCATCTCCGACGAGCAGGAGAGACTCTATCGCCGCACTACTCAGTGCGAGGCCCCTCTCAGACTTACCGAGACTATCCAGCAGTATATCCGCTTCAGCGGCAAAGAAAGACAAATCTGGAAAAAGTACGGTGAGGTTCTCAAGAACATCATCGAAAGCTATGCTCCGGGATGCCGCAAGGAGATTGCAATGCATCCTAACGGTCTTCTCTGGGCTCAGATGGACGGAGTTGCGCTTTCTTGGATGAATGCATATGTGTATGGCCGTCCGGTGACCGAAAGAGCCGGCTATCAGGTGGAGACAAATGCATATTGGTACAATGCTCTCTGCTTTGCCATCGATATGGAGAACAAGTATGGTCCTAAGAAGGATAATGCATTCGTTGCCCGCTGGACTCCGGTCCGCGACCTCGTCGGTGAGAACTTCCAGCCTACATTCTGGAAGCCTGAATGGGGCTATCTCGCGGATTATGTCGGCAACGGTCCGGTCGACCCGGCTGTAAGACCTAATATGCTTATTCCTGCATATCTGGAATATTGTCCTCTTGATGATGAAGTCATTTCTGAGATTGTAATGACCATCAATGACGAGCTCCTTACAAAGAGGGGACTCAGGTCGCTGTCTCCAAGAAATGAGGCTTACAAGGGAGTGTATGAAGGATCGCAGATCGACCGCGACCTTGCATATCATCAGGGTTGTGCATTCCCGGATCTGCTTGCTCCATATATCGACCTTTGCTTCAGAATGATGGGAGACGTGTTCTATGGAAGGGCAAAGTATCTTATCGAGGGCTTCTTCGAGGATATCAGCAAGCACGGCGTGGGTGCATTCTCTGAACTTTATGACGGAGACCCACCTCATGAGCCTCACGGAGCCATCGCTTCGGCAACGAGCACTGCAGCTCTTCTGCATATAGGGTATATTATGAAACAGTATAAAAAGGAGGATAGGTAATGAGAGTTCTGATGTTCGGTTGGGAATTCCCTCCACATATTGCAGGAGGTCTCGGAACTGCCTGCTACGGTATGACCAAGGGTCTTGCCTATAATGACGTGGATGTCCTTTTCGTGATGCCTTCGGCTTCAGGTGATGAGGATGAAAGCGCAGTGAAGATCATCAACGCCAGTGATGTGGCCGTGGATACTGTCAGTGCGACAGTAGATGAGTTCCTCGGAAAGGTGCAGTTCGTACATATCGGCACCAATATGGTTCCTTACGTGGATCCTCAGGATTTCAAGACCATGGTCGAGGAAGAGCGTAAGAGACAGATCAAGAGCTTCCGTGTGCAGTACGGCCAGAAGTATAAGTTCTCTGGAAAATACGGTGCAAACCTTATGGAAGAGGTGGCACGTTATGCAATGGTAGGAGCTACCATCGCCATGCAGTACAAGGACCAGTTCGATGTTATCCATGCGCATGACTGGCTTACATATCTTGCAGGTATAGCAGCAAAGCAGCTCACCGGCAAGCCGCTGGTGGTACATATGCACGCTACTTCATATGACCGCGCAAGCGACGACCAGGTTGATACACGCGTGGTGGATCTTGAGACCAAGGGTATGATGGCTGCAGACAAGGTGATGGCTGTGAGCGAGCTTACAAGAAACATCTGCATCAACCGCTATGGAATCGAGCCTGAGAAGGTTGTTGCTGTTCATAACGCAGTGGATTTCAGCGGTCGCGAGAAGCTTGAAGTGGAGAGAAACGTGAAAGAGAAGGTCGTGACCTTCCTCGGACGTGTGACTTACCAGAAGGGTCCGGAGTATTTCATAGAGGCAGCCGCCAAGGTGCTGAAGAGATGCGACAACGTGCGTTTTGTAATGGCTGGAAGCGGTGACATGCTCAATAGATGTATCCGTCATGTCGCACGTCTGGGAATTTCGGACAGATTCCATTTCACCGGCTTCCTTCGCGGTAAGGAGGTGCACAAGATGTTCGCCCTTTCGGACGTTTATGTGATGCCTTCTATATCTGAGCCTTTCGGTATCTCGCCTCTTGAGGCTATGCAGACAAATGTGCCTTCGATCATTTCAAAGCAGTCAGGATGTGCAGAGATCCTGAAGTATGCCCTCAAGGTGGACTTCTGGGATGTGGATGCGATGTCTGACGCAATTTATGGTCTGCTCCAGTATCCTGCAATATCGCAGCTTGCTGCACGTTGCGGATATGAAGAGGTGAACAGCATCAAGTGGAATGATGTTGCAGCCAAGATCAAGGGTATCTATCAGGAAGTTATTGACAAGAACAAATAAAAACCATAATATCATGAAAAAGAGTATTTGTCTGTATTTTCAGGTTCATCAGCCTGCAAGGTTGAGACTATACAGATTCTTTGACATCGGAAAGGATTCTCACTACTACGATGATTTCGCCAACAGGACCATTCTCCGCAGGGTTGCACAGAAGTGCTATCTCCCTATGAATGCGCTTCTTCTTGAGCTTATCGAGGCTAACAAGGGTGCCTTCAAGGTGGCGTTCTCAATTTCGGGTACTGTCCTTGAGCAGTTTGACAGATATGCTCCAGAAGTGTTGGAGAGCTTCCGCAAGCTCGCTCAGACCGGTCACGTCGAGTTCCTTTCAGAAACCTATTATCACTCTCTTGCAGCTCTTGCTTCTGAGGCTGAATTCAAGCATCAGGTGCTCAAGCACAAGGAAGCCATCGAGCACTATTTCGGGGTGACACCTAAGGCTTTCCGTAATACAGAGCTTATCTATTCGGATGCTATCGGAGAGATGGTATACGAAATGGGATTCAAGACTATGCTTACAGAGGGTGCAAAGCACGTTCTTGGATGGAAGAGTCCGAACTTCGTATATACAGGTGCTCAGGCTCCTGGTCTTAAGCTCCTGCTTAAGAACTCCGGTCTTAGCGATGATATTGCTTTCCGTTTCTCTGACAGGACATGGTCTGACTGGCCTCTTACAAGCGAGAAGTATCTCTCTTGGGTGAAGGCTGCAGCTCAGAATGAAGACATAGTTAATCTTTTCATGGATTATGAGACTTTCGGTGAGCATCAGAAGGCTGCCAGCGGTATCTTTGAGTTCATGCGCGCATTGCCTGCTGCAGTAATCGCTGACGGTGAGTTTGAGTTCGTAACTCCTTCACAGGCTGTCAAGAAGCATCGTCCTGTGGGAGAACTCGATGTGTTCGACCCTATCTCGTGGGCAGATGAGGAGCGTGATGTGACTGCATGGCTTGGAAACGAGCTCCAGAACGACGCCTTCAACAAGCTTTACGACCAGACAGAGAAGCTTGGACTTCTGAACGATGAGGCTCTTTGGGCAGATTTCGGACATCTTCAGGAGAGCGACCACTTCTATTATATGTGTACAAAGTTCTTCTCGGACGGAGCTGTGCATAAATATTTCAACCCGTATGACACTCCATATGAGGCGTTTATCAACTATATGAACGTTTTAAGTGATTTTATTTTGCGAGTTGATGATGCAATTTCCGTTTCAGATGTTAACTTTGCAGCCGAAAAGCAGGTAAAGGCTCCTGTAAAGAAGGCTCCTGCAAAGAAGGCGGCTACTAAAAAGGCTCCAGCTAAGAAGCCTGCTGCCAAGAAGACTACAAAGAAATAGTATTTCTCAAAATCTTATCCCGATGGCATTACTGCCTGTAGGGCGGGTAGAGAAATCTGATATATTTCCCCGGGCGAGACCTGATGAAGATCTCGGCCGGGGTAACTAAGTAAATTTATTAATAGACAGATGAAAACAGAACTTATCAAGCCGGATTATCTGTTTGAAGTTAGTTGGGAAGTGTGTAATAAGGTCGGCGGCATCTATACTGTGATCGCGACCAAGTCCCTTTATCTCAAGAGTGAGTTCAACAGGCATCACATTATGGTGGGGCCTGATGTGTGGATGAACGAAGAGACAAACCCTGATTTCATTGAGGATCCGTCACTTTACAGGTCTTGGAAGATGCAGGCTGCAGCCGAAGGGCTGAGAGTCCGTATCGGACGCTGGAACGTGCCCGGAAAACCTACTGCCATCCTTGTGGATTTCAAGCAGTTCCTCACACGTCAGGACGAGATACTTACCAGATTCTGGAAGGAATTCGGAGTGGATTCCCTTACAGGAAACTGGGATTATCGTGAATCTGCCCTTTTCGGATATGCTGCCGGAAGGGTGATTGAAAGCTTCTACAGATTCAATCTGGAGTCCTCAGACAAGGTTGTGGCTCAGTTCCATGAGTGGATGACCGGAACCGGACTCCTTTACCTCAAGTCTGTGAATGCACCTATAGCCACGGTGTTCACCACCCATGCTACAGTTATCGGAAGATGCATAGCAGGCAATTATTTACCTCTTTATGATGGTCTTCATGGATATGATGCGGACGAGAAGGCAAGACACTTCAATGTTGTTGCCAGACATTCGCTTGAGAAAAAGGCTGCACAAAACAGCGATGTGTTCACAACTGTGAGTGACATCACTGCTCAGGAATGCCGCCAGTTCCTTGGAAGGCCTGTGGATGTGGTCACCCCTAACGGGTTTGAGCCAAGCTTCACCCCTGCAACTGACGAGGATTATGATGCTCTGCGTGCAAAGGCAAGGGAAAAACTCATGACCGTGGCTTCTGCCATGTGTGGAGAGGAAGTTCCTGAAAATGCAGTTCTCGTAGGTATCGGTGGCCGATATGAATGGAAGAACAAGGGAATAGACGTGTTTATCGATGCTCTCGACAAGCTTAACCGCTCGGACTTCAAGGGCAAGAAGGTACACGCATTCATCATGATACCGTCAGGCCATAACGGTCCTGACAAACAGCTCCTTGCGAAGCTTGCCGGCAATCCTTCCGGATATGTGACAAGAGCTTCACACTATCTGATGAATCCGGAATATGACAATGTCACAAGAAGACTCAATGATCTCCAGTTCAATAACGCAGCAGGGGACAAGGTGAAGGTATATTTCGTTCCTTCATACCTCAATGGCAATGACGGAGTGTTCAATATGCCATATTACGACCTGCTCTGCGGACTCGACCTCACTCTCTTCCCTTCGTACTACGAACCATGGGGATATACTCCGCTGGAGAGTCTTGCGTTCAGGGTGCCTACCCTCTCCACTACTCTTGCAGGTTTCGGCCTCTGGGTACGTACGCACTATGAGGGAAAACATCCGGGCATCACAGTCCTGGATAGAAGCGACTCGAACTACTTCGAAGTCGTTGAGGGAGTTGCTGCGCGTATCAGCGAGATAGCTTCACTCCGCAAGGATGTAAGAAAGAAATATATGCAGAATGCCAAGGATGTGTCTGAAATCGCACTTTGGGAGAATAACATTATATACTATAAGGAAGCATATTCAAAATCACTTGAAAAATTAATGTCGGTCAAGGGTGAATACCCTGCGGCCAGGAATGATAAATCTATGGAATACAGAAAATTTGAAGTAAATCAGCCAACATGGAACAGCGTGATTGTAACACGCCATCTTCCAGAGACTCTTAAAGACCTCGAAATACTTTCCAAGAACCTTTGGTGGTGCTGGAACGAATCAGCAAAGAACCTCTTTGCTTCAGTTGACCCACAGGCGTGGGAGGCGTCAGGACAGAATCCTATCGCTATGCTCGACAAGGTGAGCCGCAAGAGATATCAGCAGCTCGAGAAGGATACCAAGTTCCTTGCAGACCTCAAGGCAGTAGTGGAGGAGTTCAACGCATATATGGCTCTCAAGTCAGAGCGCACAACCCCTTCAGTAGCATACTTCTGCATGGAGTATGGTCTGGATACATCCCTCAAGATCTACTCAGGCGGTCTCGGTATCCTTGCAGGAGACTACATCAAGGAGACATCAGACATGAATACCAACCTTGTGGCAGTAGGTCTTCTTTATCGTTTCGGATACTTCAACCAGAAGCTTACCGCTCACGGTGAGCAGGTGGCTGAGGACGTGGCACAGGACTTTAATAAGATCCCTGCTACTCCTGTTCGTGACGAGAACGGCAACTGGGTTACCATCAGTGTAGCCTTCCCTGGCCGCAACCTCAACGCGCGTCTCTGGAGAGTGGACGTAGGACGCACAGAGCTCTACCTTCTCGATACAGACATCCCTGAAAACCTTCCTGAGGACAGGTCAATCACATACAACCTCTACGGCGGTGACTGGGAGAACCGTCTGAAGCAGGAGCTTCTCCTTGGTGTCGGCGGTATCCGCGCCCTCCGCAAGCTCGGTCTGAACCCTCAGGTATATCACTGCAACGAGGGTCACGCAGCATTTATCGGTCTGGAGAGACTCCGCGAACTCATCGCAGAGGAGAGCCTCGAATTCCAGGAGGCACTCGAGGTTGTAAGGGCATCATCACTCTTCACAACCCATACTCCGGTGCCTGCAGGACACGATGCATTCGATGAAGGAATGCTCCGCAAGTACATCGGCCATTATCCACAGCGTCTGAAGATTGACTGGGAGACAATGATGGGCCTCGGAAAGAATGACGGTGCAAACGTGAACGAGAAGTTCTCTATGTCCATTCTTGCTGCAAACATCTCACAGGAGGTGAACGGAGTGTCATGGCTCCACGGTGAGGTCAGCCGCGATATCCTCGGACATATGTGGCCAGGCTATCTTCCTGAGGAACTTCATGTCAGCTATGTGACCAACGGTGTCCACTATCCTACATGGACAGCACCGGAGTGGAAGGAAGTGCATTCAAAGGTGTTCGGTGAGGAGTTCAAGACCCACCACTATGACAAGTCTTGCTTTGACGGCATCTACAAGGTGTCTGATGAGGAAGTGTGGAACATCCGCACATCCCTCCGCAAGAAGCTCATCGACGAGGTTAAGAGAAGACTCTCTGACCCTGCGGCAGCAAACCACTACTCTCCTAAGCAGGTGGTTACAATCAAGGAAAACCTCCGCGACGACGTACTCACTATCGGATTCGCACGTCGTTTCGCGACATATAAGAGAGCACATCTTCTGTTCCGTGACCTTGACAGACTCGCTGAAATCGTGAACGATCCTAAGCAGCCTGTACAGTTCCTCTTTGCAGGAAAGGCTCACCCTGCGGACAAGGCAGGTCAGGACCTCATCAAGATGATCGTGGAGATTTCAAAGCAGCCTCGCTTCATCGGTAAGATTGTGTTCGTTCCTAACTATGATATCACTGTAGCGAAGTATCTCGTTCAGGGTGTGGACGTATGGATGAACAACCCTACTCGTCCTCTCGAGGCTTCCGGTACTTCAGGAGAGAAGGCAGCCATGAACGGTGTAATGCACTTCTCCGTACTCGACGGCTGGTGGGTTGAGGGTTACAAGAAGGGCGCCGGCTGGGCACTTCCTATGGAGCGCACTTATGACGACCAGAACTATCAGGATGAGCTCGACGCAGCTACAATCTATAACATCATCGAGAACGAGATTGCTCCTACCTTCTACAACAAGAGTCTCTCTACCGGACGCTCTACTGACTGGATTGAAATCATCAAGAACTGCGTGGCTCAGGTAGCTTGCAACTTCACAACCAACCGCATGCTTACTGACTACATCAACCAGTACTATGTTCCACAGGCTGCACGTGTTGACGGCATCGTTGCTGACGACTTCGCAGAGGCTCGTGAGATCGCAGCATGGAAGAAGAGACTCCGTCGCGAGTGGAAGAACGTCGAGGTTGTATCTGCAGTCATGCCAGACAGCAATAGCGATAACGTAGCTCTCGGCAAGGAGTTCAAGGCAGAGGTGGTTCTCAACATCGGTGACCTCAATGCAGAGGAAATCGGAGTAGAGGTGCTCTTTGCTACAACAGACAAGAAGGGACGTCTCCACATCCAGGAGAGATATGAGTTCACTCCTGCAGAGGCTGCAGACGGAGTGGCGAAGTATGTGGCTTCAATCAACCCTGACAGGTCTGGTCTCTATCTTGTGGCAGGACGTATCTACGCAAAGAACGGCAAGCTCCCTCACAGACAGGACTTCGAACTTGTAAGATGGTTGTAGCAACCGGATTTTTCGACGGTGTCCACACCGGGCACCGTCATGTGATATCGCAGCTTGTGGAAGCTGCAGCAGTACGCGGGGATGAAAGCATGGTCGTGACTTTCTGGCCACATCCCCGTAATGTGCTGCAAAAGGAAGCCCGTTCGCTCAGGCTTCTCACCACTCTTGCCGAAAAGCAGGCTCTGCTTCGCGGACTTGGGGTGGATAAGGTTGAAGTGCTTCGCTTTACGAAGGATTTCAGCTCCATGACAACGGAGGAGTATCTCCGTATGCTCATTGAATATTATGGCGCGAAGACCATTCTGCTCGGCTATGATAACAGGATGGGATGTGATGCCACAGACCCGGATGAGGTTGCGAGGATAGCGGAAGGCTTGGGATTGGAGGTCGTCAGGACTGAAATGATACCGTCTGCCCAGGGCTATGCAGTAAGCTCCACCAAAATACGTCGGTCTCTCGAGGGAGGGGATGTTGAGACAGCGGAAGAGATGCTTGGGTATGCATATACCCTCCACGGCGTTGTGGTTGCCGGTAACAGGCTTGGAAGGACAATCGGTTTTCCGACAGCGAATATGCAGCTATACGAACCGCTTAAGCTTGTTCCTGGAAACGGAGTCTATTACGTTCGGGTGGAGGCGTTGGGAAGAACTATGTACGGAATGTGCAACATCGGCTGCAAGCCTACAGTCGGTCAGGGCAATGCCCGTACGATAGAAACGAATATCTTTGACTTTGATGAAGATATATATGGGCTTGATATAAAAATTTCCTTCATCCGCAGGATCAGGGAAGAAGTCAGGTTCGAATCTCTGGAGGCCTTGCGCCGCCAATTGGAAAATGACAAACGCCAATGTGAGTTATGGAAGAGATTATAGGCTTGCTGATCATTGTCGCCACCTTTATATTCAAGGTTGTTGGCAAGAAACTGGAAAATGCAGGACAGGCTGCTGAAACTGTCCTTGAGGCAGAGCAGGAACCGTCGCCGTCAGTGCCTGAGTATACGGAAAATGTCACTCGCCAGGTGGCTCCCGCAAAGCCTGCTGCGCCGAAGAAACCAGCGGCCACTCATAAGCCTGCTGCGCCTAAAGCTGTGGCACGAAAGCCTATACTTAACGAGCCGGTGAGAACGAAAAAGGAGAAGATAGACCTTAAGAAAATGATAATATATTCGGAGATAATGTCTCCCAAGTACAACGAAAAATAACTTTAAAACCAAATAATTATGTCACTTCAGTATATGACCCAGGAGGGTTTGGACAAACTAAAGAAGGAACTTGCGGAAGCGATCGCCCAGCGTCCTGTGATTTCTGCTGCCATAGCAGAGGCTAGAGACAAAGGTGACCTTTCTGAGAATGCCGAGTATGAGGCTGCAAGAGAGGCGCAGGGCCTTCTGGAGCTCAATATCGCAAAACTTCAGAATCTTGTTGCAAATGCACGCGTTATCGACGAGTCTCAGATCGGAACGGACAAGGTGCAGATGCTCAATAAGGTGAAGGTGAAGAATCTCAACACCAACCAGATAATGAATTTCACCCTCGTGAGCGAGCAGGAAGCTGATTTCATGGCCGGCAAGCTGGCGGTGAAGACACCTATCGGACAGGCTCTCATGGGCCATGGTGTGGGTGAAGTGGTCGAGGCTAAGGTTCCGGCCGGCGTCATAAAGTTCGAAATCCTGGAAATCACATTGTAATGGCAACAATTTTTACAAAAATAGCCAAGGGTGAGATTCCTTCATACAAGGTAGCGGAAAACGAGGACTTCTATGCATTCCTCGACATCGCTCCTATGGCAAAGGGGCACACTCTCGTCATTCCTAAGCATGTGGAGGATGATTATATCTTCAACCTTGAGGATGAGACTTACATCGGTCTGTGCGCATTCGCTAAGAAGGTGGCTCAGGCTATCAAGGTTGCCGTGCCATGCAAGAGGGTAGGAGTCGCTGTCCTCGGAATGGAAGTCCCTCACACTCATATTCACCTTGTGCCTCTTCAGAGCGAAGGTGATATGGATTTCAGAAAAAAGAAACTGGAGCTCTCCGGTGATGAATTCACTGCAATAGCTTCTGCAATCTATAACGAATATGTCAAGATTCAGTAAAATAATCCTATTCGCAGCTGCCCTTGCAATGGCTGCAGCATGCGGTGACAATGCTAAAGTGGAAGGAACGCTTGCTCAGGCACCTTCTGCAAAACTGGTTGTGAAGTCGTTGAATCATGTCATCGACACAGTGCAGACAAATGCTGATGGCGCCTTCTCGTTCAAGGTGGACGTGGCTAAAGGACAGCCGGAGTTTGTGTATCTCTACCATGGAGATATAAAGGTGGCATCCCTGCTTGTAGAGGCAGGTGACAAGGTGACCATAAGTGCAGATACCCTTGGTAACTGGTCTGTCGAGGGCTCTGAGGAGTCGCTTCTTCTCCAACAGGTAGAGAAGGATCATGCCGATGTCATGGCCCGCATGTATGAGATTTCATCTCAGATGGAATCTGAAAAGAGCGAGACAAAGCTTCTTCAGCTCAGAAAGGAACTTGGACAGGAGTATGTGGATTATTATAGGAAGTGTGTCAGATATGTGCTCGGTCACAGCACCTCCCTTACGGTTGTTCCAGTATTCTTCCAGAACCTTGGAGAAAATCTTCCAGTCTTTTCTCAGGCTACTGATGCCATCCATTTCAGAAGCATATCAGATTCACTTGCGCTCGTGTATCCTGAGTCCAAGTATGTGAAGTCCCTCAAGGATGAGGCAGACAGACGTTTCGGCTATCTTGAGCTTGAATCGCGTATCAAGTCTGCTCAGGAGGTCGGATTCGTTGATGTGGAACTCCCTGATATTACAGGTGTAAAGCAGAAACTCAGCGAAGTGGACTCTAAGGTAGTCATGCTGTACTTCTGGAATTCTGCGGATGCATCCCAGAAGATGTTCAATCTTGATTTCCTCAAATCGCTGTATGACGACTATCATGCAAAGGGATTCCAGATTTATCAGGCGTCTCTTGATGTTGACAAGGCACGTTGGGCACGTGTAGTGAAGGAGCAGCAGCTTCCTTGGATCAACGTGTGTGATGCCCGTGGAGCAAGTTCTCCATACATAGGCCTGTATAATTTGCCTGTTCTTCCGGCAGTGTTCATCATTAAAGATGGCGAATTGGTGGATGGACAAGCTGTAGATGAAAAGTCGATGAGGAAACTTATCGGAAATCTTTTGAAATAATTCAAAAAAATATCAGTTATAATCCTCTATATGTCAGTTAGTTGACGTATAGAGGATTCTTTTTTTATGTTGGGGGGGGGGGATATTATATATTGAATATTGATAATAATTTTTGTAAATTTGCAAATTAATCCATTATAGGCTCGAAGATAAATTAATTTTATATTAATATGAAACAACTATTAATTACCGTTATGACGTTGCTCGTTATGAGTAATGTCGTATCAGCTCAGCAGAGCAGGAGTGATGAAAAACTGGAATTCCGTCCTAATTGGGGACTTAAAGTTCAGGGAGGTGCTTCATTTACAATTGGTGAAGCTGACTTTTCAAAGCTTCTTTCGCCAGCAGCACAGTTGAGCGCTACATATAACTTCCATCATGCAATGGGAGTTCGCTTCGGCTTTAGTGGCTGGGAAGGGAAAGGTACTGTAGTCGTTACAGATGAAATGTATTCATTCCGTTTCCTTCAGCTTAATGCTGATTATGTTCTTGATCTTGCCAGCCTCTTCGGAGGATTCAAGCATGATAGAATATGGACTCCTTATGTTTTTGCCGGAATCGGTGGCGCCTATGGCTTTGACAATAAGGAGGCTGGTAAATATGTTGCAGAATTTGGTGATGTCCTTTCAAGGTATTGGGAGACAGCTCCATTTTTTGTTGTTCGCGCAGGTCTTGGAGTTGATTTCTGGGTTGCTAAGAATGTAGCCCTGGGTCTTGAGGCAAATGCAAACGGATATAGCGATAAATTCAATTCCAAGGGCGCTGTGTCAGGATTTAACCCTGATTTCCAGTTCAATGCCCTTTTAGGTCTTAAGTTCCGATTCGGTGGAAATACCCGCCCTTCAAAGGCTTATGCTGACAAGGTGGCTGCCGAGGAGGCTGCTGAGGCCGCAAGGCTTGCTGCAGAGAAGGCTGCTGCAGAGAAAGCTGCCGCTGAGAAGGCTGCTGCAGAGAAAGCTGCTGCTGAAAAGGCTGCCGCTGAAAAGGCTGCTGCAGAGAAAGCCGCTGCTGAAAAGGCTGCCGCTGAGAAGGCTGCTGCTGAAAGAGCAAGAATATGTGCTGAGCAGTCAACTAATGTATTCTTTACTATCGGTTCATACTCTATCCGCAAGTCTGAGATGGCTAAGATCGACAAGCTTGTCGAATTCCTTAAGGCCAACCCTGACTATAGCGTGTCTCTCGTAGGTTATGCTGACAAAGCTACCGGAACCAGTGCAAGAAACCTTGTAATCTCCAAGGAGCGTGTAAATGCAGTCAAGGCTAAGATGATTCAGCTTGGAGCGCCTGCTGACCGCATTGAAACTGACTATGTGGGTGATACAGTTCAGCCATATGTTGAAAATGACCAGAACCGTGTGATCATCTGTACTGTTAAATAAGTACCCTCTGTGTTAGAAAATAAATTTATTAAATATTAACCTTATTAATTTCAAACGTATGAAATCCATTTTCACAAAGCTTAGCACGCTCTTTTTATGTGGAGCAGTTGCTTTGATTGGATGTACTGATTTCTCAGCCGATCTTCAGGATGTCAACAAACGACTTGAAGACTTGACTAATTCTGCTGCCTCAAAGACCGAGTTGGCTGCTCTTAAGTCCGAGGTTGAGGCTCTTCAGACTAAGCTCACTAATCAGTATGCCACAAAACAGGAAGTTGCTGTAATAGCTGGCACTATTGAGACACTTCAGAGTAATCTTCAGACAGCTTTGGCAAATGTTCAGTCATCACTCTCGAATAAAGCTGATAAGACTGAGTTGCAGAGTGCTGTGACTGCCCTCGAATCTGCTATTGCAGCAGCAAAAACAGAGTTTACTACAACTATTCAGGGCTTGACTAAAAGAATTGAGGCTCTCGAGAATGACAATGACTCAATGAAGAAGTCTCTCGAAGGTCTTGTAAAGCAGGTAGATAAATTGCTTGGTGATGTATCTAATCTTCAGACCGAAGTTGCCGAGCTTTCTAAGTTGCTTGCTGATCTCACCGGTTCAGTAGAGTCTCTCTCTAATGATTTTGCAAAGACAGTAGCTGATGTTCAGGCTCTGACTAAGGGACTTTCTGATCTTGAGCAGGCATTCGAGGAATATAAGACAAAGGTAGATGCTGAGATTCAGGCAATCAAGGATGACCTTAAAAAGGTATCTGATGACATGACTGCTAAGTTTGCTGAAGTCATGAAAGCGATTGCTGACATTGAAAAGGCAGACAAGGATCTTTCAACTATCGTTTCAGAGAAGACAGAGGAACTTGCTGGCCTTATTGCTGATGTGAATACTCTTCTTGCGGAAAAGGTTGCTGCTCTTGAAAAGGCAGATAAGGATCTTGCTGCTAAGGACGAGGAGCTCGCTGCAAAGGATAAGGAGATTGCAGCTGCAGTCGCTGAGCTTGAGGGTGTTTACGAGGCTCTTTCAGCAAACATCACTAAGCAGTTCAATGAAGTTTATGCTCAGATCAAGTCTGTCCTCAGTACAGTTACAAATAAATACAAGGAGCTTTCTGACAGACTCGATGCATGCGAGGAGGCTATAGCAAACCTTACTGGTAGGGTCGAGGATCTCGAAGAGAGCGTGACAGCACTCAGAAGCGTAGTGCTCGTACCTGAGACTATGTATAACGGTACAAAGGCTGTCAAGTTCCATAGGGTAGAAGGTGAGAATGTTCTCAAGACTTTTGCTTATGTAAGCTTCCACTTCAATCCGTCTAACTTCGATATCGCTTCTGCTGAGTATGAGGTTATGGCTGAGAGTGTAGAGTTTATGACAAAGGCTTCTGCTGCACCAGCTATCGAAATCGTAGGCAAGCCTGTTCAGGAGGGTGACAAGGTTACATTCCTCTTCGAGCGTGCCGAGGGTGCAGGAAATATGTTTGCGCTCAAGGTTACTCTTGCTGACGGTTCTGTAATCTACTCTGAGTATGCAGCTATCCTGGACGAGGTCAACTTTGTGACAGCTGAGGCATCTGTGTCTGTTGAGGTTGAGCGTATTGCACTTGATGTTCCTACAATCACTTCACTTTCTTCACTTATAGAGGTTATTAAGAATGCAGGTACCGCAATTGAGAACTATCAGATGTACATCGATGCAATCAAGGCTGCTTCAGAGGCTGTAGCTGCAGGAAATATGTATGGTGCTGTTGAGGCCCTTGGAAGCGTTCCTGGTATCATCACCAGGAAGCAGGCTGTTGTTACAGGTGTCGGCTCTCATACCGTACAGGTAGAGACTATGACAGCTGAGACTCTCTATGAAGACCTGATGAATGCATCCTCAATCTCTGACCTTATGGCTCAGCTTGAGGCACTCCTTGGAAAGGCAGAAGGCCTTGGCGGAGAGCAGGGAGCTCAGTTTGTTGAGATTCTTAAGAATCTTGCAAACAACAACGCTGACCTTGGTAATATTACATCAATCCTTGCAGGTCTTGAGGACAAGCTCTTCAGCGCAGAGGCTGTTCGTGATAACGCATATGCAATGCTTGAGAACTCAAAGGGCGACCTTGAGGACCTGAAGGCTAAGGCTGCTTCCCTTCACGCTGAACTTGACGCGCTTAAGGCAGAAGGAGCAAATGCAATCAAGATTGGTCTTAAGGAAGCTGAGGTGAAGCTTGCTGATGCTGCTGTAGCTGCCGGCGAGATTGTAGTCCGCGAGTGGGAAGGTAAGCTTGATGATGCTCTTGCAGTTATAGATGGCATCAGAGAGAAGATTGATCAGTACACTGAGGAACTCTTCCAGAAGGCAAAGGATTATATTGCTGAGTCAGAGGTAGGACAGGCAATCAAGAACCTTGAAAATGCAATTGCCGAGAAGGGATGGGAAGGTAAGAAGATGGTAGCTGAGGCTGACGCAAAGGTTGTTGCTTCTGCTGAGGCAATCAAGGATCTTATTGCAAACTACAATGCCCTTAACCAGACCGTTGTCGATGAGTTCAATGACTCAATCTTTGGTAGAGTTCTTTCCATCATTGTCTCACAGGAGGCTGAGCAGGCATTTGCAGAGCTCGGTCTTACAGAGCTTCACACTGCTCTCAAGCAGCTTCCTGAGATTGCAACAATGATTATAAAGTACTATCCTTCGGGAATGACTTCTCTTGAGGGTGCTGCAGCACTTCTCGGTGGTCTTACTCCTGATGTGACAGTAGAGTGGACAACCAATTACGAACTTGCTAAGTAAGCAATTGAGATAATTTGATTACCGGGGCCGGCAATCTTATGGTTGCCGGGCCCGTTTTCACTCGATAATAGTAAGGACTACTTGTGAAGATGTCGATAAAAATAAAGTTTATGATGGTCGTGATTCTTATGATTGCGGCTAAGACATCTGTGCATGCCCAGAGGATGGCTATAACTACCAATGCCCTTGAGGATGTGATCCTGACTCCCAACCTCGGTATTGAAATAGTCGTGGCTGACAGGCAGTCTCTTACTTTTGATGCAAGTTTCGCTCCCTATAAGCTGTCTGAGCAGTTCCATAATAAATGCATGACGTTCAGGGCCGGATATAAGTACTGGTTCAGTCAGGCGCTCTATGCGCATTATATCGGGATTGATGCTGTGGCTTCATCTTATGACATGGGAGTGGGACGATATGATTTCCGAGATCAATATGTAGGAATCGGTGTCGGGTACGGCTATTCCTTCATTATCGGGAAAAAGCTGAACATTGTGCCCGGAATAGGAGTCGGATTCGCTTATGGAAACAGCTATCAGGGCCATGACCATATGAGCGGACCTGGTCAGGCTGTTGAAGCGGTGGAAACTCCAGGATTCAAGCCTGTGCTTACCAGACTCTCGGTAACTTTACAATACGTTTTAAAATAACAGATGCTCTCTCGTAGAAACATATTATCAGGGTTTCTTCTTTCCCTTCTGTGTCTTCTCTTGGGCGCAGCCGGTTTTCAGGCTAGCGGACAGGATAAGATTCGCGTGCAGGGTAAGATTACCGATATAGCGACAGGAGAGCCTATAGCTGCTGTAAACGTAATCGAGGATGGTTATGTCGTTACGTATTCTGATATCGACGGTAACTATTCCTGCACTGTCTCGCGCAGTGCCGAACTCATATATTATTCAGGCCAGCATGAAGAGGTGAAGGTCAAGGTGGATAACCGCCAGGTCATCAATGTCCAGATGCAGGAGCTCACAATCGAGCTTACGGAGGCGGTCGTCACAGCAAGTTACAGCAATACGACTGTCTATGTGGAGCCTTCCGACCTTCAGATCGTCGGAGACCAGTTTGTGCTTAAGACAAATGTACGTATCCCCGCCAGGCAGTTCGACCTCAACAGCCGCTTCATATTCCAGCCGGCGTTATACAACGCTACACTCAAAGACACAACATTCTTCCGTCCGGTTGTGATTGATGGCGAGAACTACCACATCAATCAGCAGCGTTACTTCTCTTTCGACGGATCAAAAGACAGACTTGCCGACTATATTGTGACAAACGAACTCGGCAAGACAGATAATATCTATTCTTATAAGGACTCATTATATGTCGCTCCTACAGATCTGGACCATGACTACAAGGCGGACTGCTATATCGGCATTAATGGGCTTTTCCGCAAGGAAACAAGCATACTGGGAGGCAAGACCGATTACACCGACACCCTTGAGATCGCTAAGGGTACGGTGAATCCTCTCCGCTTCCTGGATTACAATATCGAACCTCAGGACCTTACAGACACGTCCTTCATACCTAAACCGGAGATGAAACTCCTCATGGATGCCGGTGTGTCTAAAATCAACTTCGTTCTAGGTAAGGCTAAGGTAGATGAGAAAGATCCTGAGTCAGTCAGGAATATCAACACCATCAAGGAGAAGCTGCAGGCTATCATAAATAACCAGTTTGCGACCCTCAAGTCTATAGAAATTGTCGGTTATGCCTCGCCGGAAGGATCCTACAAACAGAACCTTTCTCTTGCCAAGTCCCGTACGGACCTCATCCTTAAGGATGTCGCCGGCAGTCTTGATCCGTCCATCGCCAAGTATGTCGATCTTACCTCCAAGTCGGTCGTCGAGCCATGGAGCAAGGTCGCGGATATGGTAAGAGATGGCGATCCGGAGCTTGCCACATATATTGATGGTCTTGTATATAAGTATTCCGACACCCATGATATGATCATTCCTCATATGAGGAAGCATAAGAAATATCGCGGTATTCTTCTTCAGGAGGTGCTCCCGTCTCTCCGTAAGGTGGAATATACGTTGAACTACAGCGAGTTCCGGAAGCTCAAGGACTTTGAAATCTGGGACCGCTACAATGCAAGGACCGAGGAGATTTCACGTTACGAATATTGGCGCCTGATTGATACCGCTCCGGATTCATTGACAAGGTACAATCTCATCAATGAGGGTCTGGAAAAATATCCGAACTTTACGTATGTAGCCAATGAACTAGCGGTGAAACTCATCAGAAAGGACTCTGTAAACCTTGAAATTCTGAAGCCGTCACTTGGCAGAAAGGCTCCTGCTCCTGTGATCTATAACCAGGCGCTGATGGCGTTGGGAGCACGTGAAGTGGCTATGGCGGACTCGCTTGCGCGACTCCTTCCGACAGATGATGCCTCGGCTTACCTCAAGTCCATAACTGCAGCGCTTGCAGGTGATTATGAAGGTGCATATCCTATGCTGGCTTCGCGTGGCGGACTCAATGAAATACTCCTGTTGCTATGTATGGAAAGAAATGCCACTGCGCTGAATAAGTGCAATGAGCTGATGACGCTCCCGGAGTATAGTCAGAATGCAAAGTTTTGGTATGTGCATGCCATATGTGCCAATCGTACGGAAGATGTGTTCACTGCCATGATAAGTCTTGAGACTGCCTTCGGACTGGATCCCGAACTGGAAACCATCGCCCGACTTGACAGTGATGTGATGGATGTTGTGGATTTGATCAGACCGCCCGAAGCAGAGGCCATAGGCTATTGATAATATATACGACGAATGAGACTTAACCAGAAGACAACAAGACTTTTTATAGTTGCGGTAGCATTTTTTGCTAGCGCTGTCTTCTGTTATGCTCAGAAGCCGGACTCGCCAAAGGCCGATGAAAACATGCTCCGATACCGTTACGTGGATAAGACGAGCAGACAGGTGGACTTCTCAGCACCAAGGTCATTCAGCGAGCGCATATATCTCTTTGCCGGAACAGGAATAGAAGGCCTCTATCAGGTCGGCAACCACCCGCAGAGCCCAGGTTACGCCATCGGCAGTAATGTCGGAATGGGCTACTGGATAACACCGATACATGGTATTGAAGCTTCTCTCGATTACAGCATGATGCCATATGGTTATTGGGGTGAGAACTTCCTTGGCCAGCCGGTCATTGCAAATACCATCATCAAGAACATAGGCCTTGAGGCGAATTACGTCTTCAATATAACCAATTACACCAACCGTCACGACAGGGCAAATACATTTGACTTCCTTTATAAGGCAGGAGTCGATGTCGGAGCAGGCGATAAATTTACATATGGCCTCAACACTTCTTTCAAGGCAATATATAATATAGGCTCCCTTGCCGGACTTTATGTCGAGCCAAAGGTGACATTGCTGAATATGGAATATGTAAGACCGTCAATTTCTGCGGGATTCGTGTTCCGTCTTAAGTCTGTGGACCAGGGATTCGAAAAACCGGTTGACGACAGCAGGAAGACACTCCTGTTCGCGCTCAAGAGCAACGCTCTCTTCTGGGTGGCCGGTGCACCGAACTTCGGTATCGAGTATCCTTTCAATGAAAGATGGTCAATCTGTGCCGACTATGTCGCTCCTTGGAGCAGCAGTTTCGCCACCGGTCTCTACTATCAGCTCATGATGGTCAATGCCGAGGGAAGGTACTGGTTCGGAAGGAAGAAGGACAGCCCTGTAATGACCGGATTCTTTGCCGGAGCAAATGTCGGCGGAGGATACTACGACTTCATGCTCAACAACAAGAGGACCGGTATCCAGGGAGAATTCTATATCATGGCAGGCCTCAGCGCCGGCTATGCACACTCCATAAGCAGCAATGACAGGGTGCGCCTCGAGTACGCTCTCGGTTTCGGATACATGCAGACCAATTACAGGAAATACCACTGGGACGATTTCGACTACGTGCTTGATGCTCCTCGCCAGCAGGTCTGGAAGACCTCTATCTTCGGTCCTACTCAGGCCAAGGTATCGCTGGTATGGCTGCTGTATATAAATAAAAAAGGAGGTGAGCGATGAACAGGATTAAAACTCTGATGGCTCTGGCTCTAGCCCTCCTCCTTGCCTTTACAGGATGTCAGCGTAAGGACCTTCTTGAGCCGCATGATCACCACAACCTATATATAAAGGCGAAATTTGATTCTCTTGCCCTTGCTCAGCTCCTATCCCATAAGAGCGACGGATATACAAAACCAGGCGAACCGAGGTCAACAAGCTATGTCCTTTACGAAAAGAATACGCAAAAGGTTGCATATCGAGGTGACTTTAAGGGGCTCGAAGGCGGTATGTACGTACAGGAAGGTGTTTATGACTTACTTTTGTACACGTCTGACTTCCATGAGTACGATGCGAACTTCTATCGGAATATGGGTCAGAAGGAAACAGCCGAGACCCATACCCGTCAGACACCGATTGAGCAGGGGGCCCGCAACGATGTGACTGAAATGTACATGGTTGAGCCGGACCCTACCTTCAGTGTACTCAAAGAAGAAATTGTGGTTTTCCGCGGAGAAGAAAACAATGTTGTCGAGGTCGAGTTTGTCCAGAAGAGCTTCAAGTACTATTTGACAATCAAGGCGACTGGACTACAGAATATTCACACTGCGAAGATGAATATTTCCGGAATGTACACTCAGGCCTACCTCACAAATGAAGACCATAGGATGAATGAATCTGGAACGCAGACGGTGGAAATGGATATTATCCGAACCAAGCCAACTAGCGCAGAAGAATTAGGGAAAGGTGAACTCTACGGAGAATTTTGGGCGTTCGGACCGAACCAGAGAGAAGACATAGTGAACTCGATCACCCTGTACTTCGTCAACGGCGACGTGATCGTAATGAAACTCAAGGACCTTACAAGTCAGATCAAGACATTGACCAGAGGAGGTGAGATTATAGTGGAGGAACAGCTCGAGATCAAGGGACCTTCAGGAGGCTTCCAGCCGGGTGTTGGAGATTGGGATGACCCTACAGACATTGAAATAATATTATAAACAAACAACAATATTAACAACAACTTAATTTTTAAACATTATGAAAAAGATTTTATTCGTAGCTATTTCTGCTACTCTTTTGGCAGCAGGCTGTCAGAAGACTGAAATCATCAATCAGGTGTCAGGTGATGCTATGACATTCACAACTGCAATGAGCAAGCTTACCAAGGCTGTTGGTACAGCTGATGCTGATCAGACTAATGGTATGCTTAATCTCCAGGCGCAGGACTTCAAGGTGTGGACTTACAAGGCTTTTACTGATGAAGTAAATGGAGACGCTCCAGGTCAGGTTTATGACGAAATGACGGCACTTGATGTGACCTATGGTACCCAGTGGACTACCACAAAGGATTACTATTGGCCAGGAACTGACAAGTCTTTGGACTTCTTTGCTGTTTCAACAAAGCTTTGGCCTGTAGCAGAGGTAAAGGATGAGACAGGCAATGTAACTACACCTGCTGTTGCTGGCGTAACCGTTGGTATTGAAGGTGCTGGTTTGGAAATCGGAAACAGAAAGCTGACAGTTAGCGGTTATACAGTGGATGCTTCTAATCCAAATGATGACCTTATGGTTGCTGAGTTTGTAAGACAGCATCAGGGTATGAACGATAAGAAGGTAAACTTACACTTCAACCATGCTCTTGCTAAGGTTCAGTTCAGATTCACAACAAATCCTGGTGATGATAAGATCGAAGTAAAGAGCCTCAAAGTTGCTGGCTTGAGTACAACTGGTACATTGACAGTTAATGAGAACGGTAACGTTGCTGCAAACAACGGTAGAGTACCAGTGAAACTGGAGTGGACAGGCCAGGATACTCCTGAAGAATTTACTGATGATTATGATGGAAATCTTGAGTTGAAGGCTCCTGAGACAGTAACAGAAGGAGAGACAACTACTGTAGTTAACAATGACCAGGAGTTTGCAACTTGGTTGGTTCTTCCACAGGTAATCACAGGAAAGACAGTTACAATTGCATATGATATCACTTCAACAACTGGTACAAGAAGCTTTGAGCAGACATTTGCTCTTACAAGACCTGCTGTTGAGGAAGTGAAGGACGGTGAAACAGTTGTTACTGAAGGTAAGGAAGCATTTGCAGAGTGGAAGATTAATCAGGTAGTAATCTATACTATCAATCTTTCTCCAAACAAGATTACTTTCGATCCTAGCGTTGAGCCTTGGGATGAGGCAGAAAACCTTTCTGACCAGAACTAATCTAACCCCAACGGGTTTTATATCTTCCCAGAGCGAGTTGAATGTCTCGCTTTGGGAGCCAAGAAAAAAATAGAGACATTATGAAGCATATGACCAAAATAGTGATTTTCTCGTTGTGCGCAGCCCTTACTATGAGTGCGTGCAATAAGAATGTCATTACCCCAGATGAAGACAATCAGCGTGTTCCTCTAAGCTTCACTGCATTGTCTCAGATCCCGACAAAAGCCACCACACCTCTTACAACTGATTTTGGTGTCTGGGGAATTGCGCGAAAGGCGGATCACCAAGATTATATACTTTGGCCAGGCAATACCTTGAATCAAGTTACTGGCTCTGGATCAAATTATACTCCTGCAGCTGACGCCTATTGGCTTGTCGGATATAAATACAATTTTATCGCTGTCGCTCCTTATACAGATGGCGTAAGTGGTTTGGAGATGAGAACGTCTCAGGTTTCATCTGAAGATGCCCTGACTTTCACCTTTGATCAGGGTGCAAAATATACATCGTCAGACTATGACTTTGATCTCCTTGGTGCCGTTGCTGAGAATGAGGAGTATACCAAGAGTGATCCATCGACTCAAACCTTGACATTCTGGCATCTGTTTGCTAAGATCATAATCAATGTGAACTTTGTTAATGCCGATGGCACTGCTGCAGGAGCAGATACATACAATGTCTCTGAGATACGTCTGTGTAACGTGGGATCGAAAGCAGATTACACTATCTATGGCGTAGGTGATGATATTAATGTTTCATGCAGCACTCCTACAGAGACAAAGAATCTTACATTTAGCAATAGTGCTACCAATAATGTTCTCCATCTAATCCCACAGGATATCACTGACTTTGAATTATATATCGACTTTGTCCGTGACGGGGTTGCTTTCGATGACTTTAAGGCAGCTCTTAGCTTCGGTGGTAAAAATCCATCAGTTTACAACTATAATGAAGTCTATAACTGGAATATCACCATCGGGCCGAAGAATGCTATTTCATTTAAGGTTGAAGTTGCTCCTTGGGGTGAGGTAGACGTCAATGATCCTGATACCCCAATTGAGATTATCTAAAGATGACTTATATGAAAAAGATAATATATTTGATAACATTGTCAGTTCTGCTCTTCGCCGGATGCAGCAAGCATCCTGTTTCTCCAAAGGTCCCTGAGCAGTTTGACAGATATATATTCTTCTCTCAGCAGGTCCAGACCAAGGCAGAGCTGATTGAGTCTGGGGATGCTATGGGCCAGTTCGGAGTCGTGGGATTTAAGTATGATAAGGACCAATACGAGGATTTTGCAGATTTTATTTCAGAGAATCCTACTCAGAAGCCGAATGTCTTCTTTGATGATGCAGGAGCTCGTGTCGACGTCGAAACTTGTCGTGTAGACGGCACTAACGCCTCCTACGCACCCCTCCAAGGCTGGTCAAACTCCAAGAAGTATAGTTTCTTTGCGTATTATCCGATAGAAAATGACCATGTGACTTTGGTAAACACCGCCGACAGTAAAGCATACAGCGGAGGTGTCCCGGCGATAAAATATAGCATTAATACAGACAATCCTAAGGCGTCAATGGTTGACGTTATGATTGCTACTCCTCAGGAGAATAAATATTGGCATTCAGACTCTGATAACAACCTCTCCAGCGGCGAGATCCTCTTTGAGTTCGTCCACTGCCTATCAAGCCTTGGCGTGAAGATACAGAACTCCAGCGCTGGCAACATTATGATTCAGGGCATATATTTGGATATTGAAGACATCCAATATCAGCAGATTGTCTTGCCTTTGGATGGGTCAACACTTCCACCGGTGGCAGATCCTTTTGATATTTCCCTTTACGGATTGTCAGTCAGCGATGCAAGTTCTTTAGCTCCTGGATCATTTAAAGAGCTATCTGATAAAGTAATACTTATACCTCAAAGTAATACTGAGGTCTCGATTAGGATTATAGTTTCCTACAAACGTCAGTTTGGAAATGGAGAGCCTTCCAGCCTGCTGACATCTGAACCGTATACTCTTACCTCAAACCTTACGACGGGTAAAAAACATATGATTTCATTAAACTTTAAAGATTCGACAGTAGAGGTGGGAGGAGAAGTTTCAACAGAAGGATGGATAGACATTCCGGACGTAGAGGATACGTTCAACTAACTGAGTGAAAATTATTATGAGACAATATTTCAAATATATATTGGCAGTTGCCCTTTCTTCGCTCTTAGCAGTTTCCTGCTTAGAGGAGATGGAGGCTCCACAGCCTGTGTTTGAGTCAGAGGTCCTTACTCTTGTTCCGCGTGTCACAGGTTTTGCAAATCAGTATGTAACTAAGGCAGAAGGGTATGATCCTTATGCGGATGCAGAGAAGAAGATTAGGAGTCTTGCAGTATTGGTATTCGATAGTGAAGGTGGTCTTGTTCATATTGAGGAGGCTTCAGGAGCTTCCAATCTGACACTCAACAAGTCGATGCTGAATATTGAGGGGACAACATTGGTAATGTTTGCTAATGTAGATATCGCAGCACTCAAGAGCGCGACAAATCTGACCATTGAAAATCTGGAAACCTACGCGATAGGAAATATCTCTCCCGTTGTTACGGAAGCAGAAATCTCGTCCACAGAATTTGCAGGCCTTCCTATGATGGGAAGACTTGAGGGCGTAGACCTGACAGCTACAGCAACATCGCAAGGCCCTCTGGCCGTATCATTGAAAATCCTCTATGCAAAGGTTAACTTTACGATAGGCGTTGCTCAGGGAACTGAGAATCAGGGAACTGGATCGTTCACTATGAATAGTCTCTCTGTTCACAATGCTGCCCTTGCGACAGAGATTGCGGCGGAGACTTATGCTGATGCTACTAGCACATATACTTCTGCTGGAAAAACCGTAGAAAAAAAGACCGACGGAACCTACACCTTCTATGTCTCTGAGAACCGTTATAACCCAGGCGAGAGTCTTAGCGGAATTTATCCAAGCGACGATTGGCTGACTACTGTTCCTGCTGAGGATGTGAAAGGTTACGCGGGGGAGGCCGATAACGACAAGCTCAACGGTGTGAAGTACTTCTACGACGACCTTATCCAGCAGTACAAGCCTATACTCGCAACCAAAGGCGCAGGTCAGGCAACTTATGCCCTCCTTAGCGGTGTATATACTGATTATCGCGGCACAGTCTGGAATGTAGAGTATAAGATTTACCTCGGTAAGGATAACTCCCAGAACTTCGAGGTAGACCGCAATTCAGAGTACAGCAACACCATCACCATTAAAGGAATCCGTAACAATGGAGCCTATGGCGAGGATGATGTATGGGTTGATCATCGTGTGAATGTCTCAA
The DNA here is from genome assembly GCA_045127905.1 of Candidatus Cryptobacteroides sp. Classification (GTDB taxonomy): domain Bacteria; phylum Bacteroidota; class Bacteroidia; order Bacteroidales; family UBA932; genus Cryptobacteroides. Next base: position 3,061 of record JBGVQX010000053.1, on the reverse strand, counting down.
CCGACGACCCATCAAAGCACGTCACCATCACCCGTGAAACCCTCATTGACTCGCATATTGAGGTGAGACCGTTGAGGGTGAAGTGGGAAGAGGGAAAGTACGATGGAGTACGTGTGTATCTCCCAACAGATTCCACTGGAAATCTTATCAATTGGATCGGAATTGAACGATTTACAGGTGAAAACAACGGAGATGGCTCGATTTATTGTTACGCTGGTGGTAAGAGTACGGGTAAGAGGAAATATTTTACAACTGCACTAATCTCCGAACTCCAAACTAAAGGCGGCGAATTTGGTGTTCAGACAGAAGGTAATCGTCAGTTTATTTATCTTATGAATGAAGAGTGTGCCTGGATATATTTCGATGAAAATGCATTGTCATCTGACAGAGAGGCCGATATTAATCTTGAATTCTATACTCGCTCAGGAGAAGCTCAGACCGAAAAATATAGAATCAAACAGCGTGGACTTTCCATTGTAGGAGGATACGCAATTGAATCATTTGAGGAGTATCTCCACACTTATGATTCAGCAGATAAGTATAATCTTTCAACTAGTCCGGTAGATTATACGCAGCAGGGACTTGCTTGGGGTTTTCAGAATCAAAAAGTATCTCAACATATAATTGTTAATGCTACTGATGTGCCTACTTCTACATTGAAAGATGTGATTGTTGAGACATATTGTTACGATTTTTTCCATAAGTCTGATGGCTCTTCTTTTAGTTTGTTCTCAAACGAGACTGGCTCTTGGGATAATGCTGATTTTGGAACAGGACTCATATTTACCAATCGCGCTTCAGCCAATAAGGGCATTACGATTAAAGATATGGGAACTATGCCAAGCAATGCATATCAGTATTGCTTAAGTAAGAATAAGTTTAAAGAAGCTGCTGACGGAAAACACACTCTAGATATTCATTGGTATTTACCAGATGCTTACGAATTACAGAGTATAATAAATGCTGCTAATAATGGTGATGCTTTAGCTGATTTAAATACTGATTCATATTATTGGTCGTCCCAACCGTCTATTGATTCGAAGATAAATATTGAGATTTTGGGAACAAAGCTTTCTCTGAAAGATGAAATCAAGGAGAATGCAAGAGCTGTATCTGTCAACGGAATTTCTGACACGACACGTATCACGCAGAATAGGATACGATGCGCTTACTCAGCTGATGCAATTCAGGCGGATATGAGTGAGCGTATCCCTGACGGCATAGGTGGTAACTTTACTTTCTGGATGAAGGCTTGGAATGGATCGAGTGAAGGTTATTTTAACTACATGCTGCCAGAAACAGTTCCAGCTGACACCACCATTACTATGACTATTAGTAATAAGTCTCTTTATGATTCGACTACAGGTATCTATCCTTATCCCACTAAAAGCAATCCAGGTGAGTTTAAGTATATTACCACAAAAGACAAACTTGGTAACCCAATAGAAGGATTTGAGATAAAGCCTGATAGTACTGCCAATTGGAAAGAATATAGTTTAAGAGATGGGTATTATTATACTTTAGCAACCTTCCCAGGATTGGTCTCTAACACATTGACTAAAGCGTCTGCAGCAAATGCTTATAAGGAAGATAGCAATTCTCCAAAGACAAAAACTATATCCAAGGCCATAACAACGACTATCTCCTTAGATAATAAACTGTCATCATATCAAGAACTGGAGCCTTTGGATTACACGAAGAACCAACGACTCAATATTACCTTTACTAGCAATGGCAGTTCTGAGCCGCAGTTTATCTACAAGGACGAACAGAAGACGAGCACAGACACTACATGGCAATGGATTGGAGCGAGATACACAGGTACGCCACATACACTTCCAGAACAACGTGAGGATAAGAGTGCGGGTGGAGCAGGAACAGAGACCGGAAAATCGACTGGAACTTCATCAGTTCAACAAGCAAGTAAGGAAAGTGCAAAAAAGGTTGCTTTTGATGGAAGCCAAGATTGGAGTACTCTTACATGTTTTGTTGATGGGGCATATGATAAAGCAAAGGATGATGCAACAGCAAAATTGGATAATATTTTAAAAGATTATCCAGAAAGTGATGGATGGAACTATGGAGAATACAATTATACTCAGTTAACATGGGAGAGTCCTGAACCTTATGTTATATGGAGTAATTTAAAAGAAGTTGAGGGCGGTCGATGGATAAAATATATGCAGGAGGTTACAATTACTTGTACAGTAAACTTAACAGCTTCTGTTACCATCACAAAGCCAGGAAGTAAAACTCTATTTTTGCAAACAACAGGAACAGGATGCTGGGGTAACCAGAATCCTGGAAGTCCAAAATCTACTGGTGCAGGCCGTACAGCAGATGAGTTAAGAATGTATTGCGGTAACTCCTTTACGATAACGTGCACTGATCCGAATTATGAGATTTCCAAAGTGAAGGTATATTATTCGGGAAGTAATAAAATCAGTGGCGGTGAGGTTTTGGGTACTGGAAGACATCTATATGCCCGCTTTGTTGAAGCTAGGATTGGTTTGCCTAAGGAACAGACAATAAATGGTTTTGGATCAAATGAGACATTGCAACTGAAAGGAATGGATTATGATGATACGAATAAATGGCAGCAGTGGAGTGGCACTCCTAATGAAGATGGCTCTGTAACTCTAGTTTTAGCAGATTATCTTGTCTCAACTTTTGCAAGTTACTCTCATACATATAAATATGATGCGAATCCAGATGAACCAGGTAAATACATCATCGTCGATCGCATAGAAGTAAAATGCACGAAGAAGAGTACATCTTCAAATTAAGCAAGACTGCCCGATGCAATGATGAACCTTGGGCAAATATTCTAGCAGCCTCGTCACGTTCTGTGGCAAGGCTGCTTTGTTTTTTAGTGGCAGAGCACGTTCCACGTCTCAGCTATGCTGAGGTCGGATGCTTAGTAAGCATCCGATGAAATGCATATTGTAGCGGGCAGCGATGCTCGCTACTTTTGCATAAAAAAGGAAAGCTTATGATGACACGTGAAGAAATCCTCTCGATCGAGGAGTACTGTGCTGAGCATAAGATCTCGCACAAGAAA
>JBGVQX010000052.1:0-7438 GCA_045127905.1 Candidatus Cryptobacteroides sp. | reverse complement strand
TATGCCGCATCCGACCTATTCCACTCGGCAATAGAGTATTTCATAGGACATCCGTCATTTGTTGCGACTCTTGACGTACGCACAAGATCACATGATAACTTCTCATACATTGATATGAGACGTCGCTTCATCAGGCATACTATGGCCGTAGATCCTCAGACAGGAAGATGGTCTCTTGAGAAATCCGGCAGAAAGGCCGTGAATGACGGACAGTATATATGGCAGTGGATGCCCAAAGTAGAATATGGCTGGAAGTTTGACAGCAACGATGTCGGTGTAATCGACGACTTTGCATTCCTTCTCGACCCGATTGCACTTCTCAAGTCAGAAGAAGCGATAGCAGCCTCAAGCGAAGGTGCTGTGGCAAAGAAATCAGAGAATGAAAACACCATTACTCTTGTAGTCACATCTCCGGCCCAAGGTGAATATGTTGACAATGTAGGTCTCAATACATCAATACTTGAGTCTGACACAAGAAGAGAATATACCTTCGACAAGCAGAACGGACGCCTTATGACCTTGGAAATCCATGCAAAGGCGTATGGAATCACAAGATGTGTCGTCAAACTCACAAATATCGAATATAACACATCAATACCTCAGACATTGTTCTATGTTCCTGAAGACATCAGATGGACAGACAACACTACAGAAGGTCTGAAGAAATCAGTTGAAGGGCTTCCTGTCGATGAGTTTGCAGGGCTTTCTGCAGAAGAGACAGTAAAGAAGATGTTCGAGGCAATGAACGGTTGGGAAGAGAATGTTCTGAAACTCGTCCTTAGAGGCACACCGACTGGTGCCATATCAAAGACATATCGCGGTTGCACCCTCATTGAATGCGGTGAATCATTCCGTTCAGGTGTCTATACTGGAGTCTATGTACCGTGCAAAGTAAAACTCTCAAACGGAAAGGAGGAAAACCTCGTGATCGCTATGAGAAAAGACAATCCTTGGAAAATCTGGATAAACGACGGAGGACTCTAAAATGCGCTACATATTGACATTATTACTGCTGTCTGCGGCTATGCTAAGGACAGCAGCACAGGAGAACTACACTCTCGCCGATACCCTTACCTTGGATGCAGTTGTCGTTACAGGCGTCACCCTGACATCAATGACAGACGAAGGAAACCTCAGATTCAACGTAAGCAAGATCGAAGGCAACACCGGCGCTGACATCACCAACATCCTTGACAGACTCCCGGGTGTTACAGCCAGCCAGAAACAGGGCCTTACATTGAACGGTCAGAGCGCTGTGCTTTACATCGACGGCCGTCCTCAGAAACTCTCAGGATCACAAGCCGTCAGCCTGTTGAAAACAATGCCTGTAGAAAGCATTGAGAGCATCGAACTCAATTCATATACAGGTTCAGGCTATCAGGCATCAACAGGAGCAGTCATCAATATAGTCACTACCAAGAGAAAGGATGACGGCTGGAACATGTCTGTCAGCGGAGCAGGAACTGCAGACCGTCATAATAACTGGGATGGCGGAGCAAGTACCTATCTCATGGCCAGGCGAGGAAATGTGAACATATACGGAATGCTGGAGTACGCCAATGGAGTGACGGAATACGTACAGAAGGACAGCACCCTGTATGACAGTATGAGCACCCTTATGGAGAATCGCGAGTCATACGGCAGAAGCAATACATTCTCAGGAATGGCAAATGTTGAATGGTCATTCAAGCCGAATCAGTCTGTGAGCCTCAATCTGTATGCATACAAGGAGAAAGGCCGTTCTGATGTGTCGGACAATTCCCTTTATTCATTCAGTCCTGATGCAACAATATCAACCAATAAGGGAAAGACAGACGACGACCTTTTGTCGGGAACCTTGGAATATAACGCAAAGTTCAAGGACGACCTGAATCTCAAGGTAAGTTACGGACTCATATACGGAGGCACTGACAGTGACAACTCATATGACTTCACAGCTCCTGCAGAAAAGTCTATGGCGGCACTTGTCAATACCGAAGGAACCCAGCACATCTTCCGTTCGGATATAACGAAGAAATTCGACAGGACAACTGTTGCAGCTGGATTGAGAGCCGACATCGGGAACCTTAAGAATGATGTAGCATATTCCGGTGACATACCATCCTGGATTGAGCCTCAGAGCAGATTCCAGGCACGTGAGAACCTATATGCCGCTTATGCGAATGTCAGTCAGAAATTGGGAAGCCGTTTCCTGATGAATGCAGGTGTCAGAGGAGAATACACAGATTACCGTACTCATAATGCTACAGCAGACCTTGACGGAAAGAACTCGTACTTCAATCTCTTCCCGTCCCTTAACTTCACCCATACGGCACGAAACATCAGGCAGACACTATATTTCATATCAGCAATAAGCCGTCCCGATTACGATTGCCTTTATCCGGGAATGAGATATGACACAGAAAACTCATATTCAATAGGAAACCCATTGCTGAATCCGACAAGGGCATATTCAGTAAAATATGTAGGATATTACTGGACGTATGCACGCTTCTCGATAGGCTATCAGAGGAACAACGACCTCTATACAAGCATACTGCAGAAGGATGACAACGGACTGACCTCATATACATATCTCAACCACGCAGACAGGAATATGTACTTTGCAGAATTCACCATACCGTTCGCGGCATTCAAGAGGAAACTCTATGGAAATGTCGAGATCGATGTGAACTGGTCGCAGTTCGTCAACCCGAGAAACGGATATGAACTACCATATGACGGCAAGGGATTCTGGACCACAAAGATCACCGGATTCGTTCAGTACGACATTACCGACAGATTCTCCCTCAGCAGTCAGTTTGCCGTATATCCGAAAAAGAAGACTGCACAATACATAGAGAAACCATACTGGTGGCTTGACTTCTCGGCTGACTGGTATCTAACCAAGAAAAAGGATCTTCTCCTTTCATTGAGTGTAGAAGATGTTGCAAACAAACTCGACCACACCAGAACCTATTTCTATTCAGGAGCAGAGCGACACAGATACACCAAATCAGTCACCCAGCTCGTAAGATTCCGTCTCACCTACAAATTCGGCAGCGGGCAGAAGCTCAATCAGGATCAGAAATCAATCGCCAATGACATAGGCAGGTTCCGGGAATGACTGAGGAGCCGGCTAAAAGTCCTGAATTGTCATTTCGACTGAGCGTAGTGAATGGAGACATCTTCAATACAGATATGTGGAAAGATATCCCGGCTCCCGTTGGTCGCTCGATATGACAGTGTTCAAGTACTTTTTAGCCAGCCTCACCTTTTAGATCCGAGGTTTCTGGAATGTGCTGATCAGGAGTGCGATCAAATATATGAACATACTATATACTATAGGCAGCGACATACATAGAAGTCCTCCCCAGATGACATCTGCAGACATATCCGGATGTGTCATAAATGCCGTACACATCTGTACGACGGTTATGGATACCCAGCAGAGTGAGGCTATCACAGCTGAGAATCCTAAATCCCTCACCCAATTCGGGGCTTTCCAAGCGGCAATGAGTATGCCTATAAGAAATATAGTAAGTACGGTCATAGGACCTGAACCGCCCATAAAGAAGTAGTCCACAAGATTGTAGCTTGTGTCTAGAATTTCGGTAGTTTCCATTTGATGTAGTTTTAATCGTGTTGAACTTGTGTGTTGTGGAATTCCATAGTGCAAAGGTATTCAGGTGATATGAAAAAAGCCAATTCAAATCCGTTCAACCTTCGGTTAAAAGCCATTAAATCCTGATTCTGCTGTTCTATATGCGGTTTTTTTAGTATTTTTGACATCGTCAATCGATACAAGATGAAAAGAATCCTGCTTACTGTCACATACTGGGCAGCCTCTGTTCTGATGATATCCCTTATGCTTATGAGTCTGGGATATTGCTTTTCAGATGCATTGTTCGTGAGTATGTCTTTCGTGCCGGGATGTCTTGTTCTGAGATGGCTTCTGCCGTATGTTTCGTTTACTGATCTGAAGAAGGGAATCGCCCACCTGCTATTTGTAGTCCTTGCCGTTATTCTGACCGATATGCTTCTGGTGATATGGTGCCATATAATGATGAACGGTCTGCAGGCATCTTTTGATACAGGATTCCCGACCCTGCTGGTAAATCCTGCTTTCCTGTCACTTGTTATGATCGTGCTGACAGGAGGGGATTATGTCCTGTCCTGTTATCTGAAGTCCCGTTTCCGGAATGAACCGCATCCGGTGACCTTTACCTCAGAATATCGTAAAGTGACCCTTGACTTGTCGGAGATCATCTATGTCGAATCCCGGGATACAGAAGTATGGGTATATGCTACGCAAGGACGGCATTACCGTAACAAGACCGGCATCTCGCAGTGGGAGAATCTTCTGGGGGAAGATTTCATAAGAGTCCACAGATCGTTCGTTGTCAGAAAAGAATCGATTCAGGAGACCGTCAATGATTCGCTGACACTGGAGGATGGCACTTCTATTCCTGTATCAAGGAAATACAGAGAGATAGTTGCGACGTTAGGTGATGATTGAATGTGATACTTTATTCCTTCTTCAAGGCTTCGGCCGGGTTAGTCCTGGCGGCGCGGATCGTCTGCCAGAGTACGGATGCTAAGGAGATGATAAGGGCCAGTACCACAGCTGTCGCAAACGGCCATATGCTGAGGTCTATCCTGTAGGCAAACTCTTCGAGATAGCGTCCGCAGAACACCCAAGCCACAGGGACTGCAATCACGCTGGCACAGATTGTAATGATCATATATTCGCTGATGTTGCGCCTTGTTTCGCTTGTCATTGTGCCGCCGAAAACCTTGCGTATTGCTATTCCTTTTTCTCTTTCCGAGGCGAAGTAGGTGCTCATCGCGACAAGACCTAGGACGGACAGCAGCACAGACAAGATAGTGAATATCTTCAGCAGGGTGATGGTCTGATTGTTCTCCCTGATCTCATTCACCATCATATCCTCGACATAGCCGAAAGTCCAAGGTTCGATATACACTCCGTTATATTCTTCAGAGAACTTTCTGTATATCCTTTCGAAGGCTTCCTCGGCAGACTTATGATCGTCATCGGTCTCTATCAGAATATCACTGTTGTACCTCCCGAAGTCATCTCGTGGAAGAACAATTACTGCCACCATAGCCTGGTCGATATTTTCATTCATCGCATTGTCGCCGGGAATGTTGCCAAGAACACCTCCGAAATTGTCTATCCTTGACCTGTTGAACCTGCCGTCCAGCCGTCTGGCCTGCTTTTCGGCAGCCTCTTTTGTCTCAAGATAATTGTAGAAATTTTCGGAGAACCATACCGAGTGGGCGAGTGGTGCACCGGTACTCTCCTTTATCTCGAAATTCCACATTTCGAATGCCTCGGTGTCACAGATAAGCATATTGACAGGGAGCATTTCTGTGCTGTTTTCCTTCTGAATGAGATTTCTGAGATTCATTCCGGTAGGATAACCTGTTGATAATGCCACTTTCTTTACGAACGGCAGCTGTCTGATCTCATCCATAAGAGGAATGACATCCCCTGAAGTCTCGGCTTCAGTAGAAATCACGAACTTGTCCTCGATATCCGCTCCCAGAGGCATATTGATCATATGCTTCATCTGCATACTGAGAACTATGGCAGATGCGATCAAAGTGACAGCAAGTATGTTCTGTATAAGAATGAACGCCCTGTTCAGACCTGTCCGGCTCTTTCTACGATATGTGCCGTTGACGATGTTTATAGGCTTTATCGAGGATATGTTCAATGCCGGAATGAGACCGCATAGACCTCCGACCGCCACAATGAACAAGACATAGATAGCGATGCTTCCAGCGTTAAACGGAATAGCAATGGTCAGTCCGTCGATGATCTGTCCGATATATGGTGCAAGGGCGATGCCGATACCGGTAGCGAAAAGAGCACATACAGCAGTGAATGCAATAGACTCAAGAATATACTTCACACTTATATGAGTCTTGTCTGCACCTACGAGACTTCTTGTCGCCATTTCCTTCGCTCTCTTGTTGGTCAGGGCAAGATTAAGATTGATATAATTTATGACGGCGGAAATAAGGAGCAGCAAGGCTACGATGAGAAGTATTATGATCTGTCTCTTGTCTCCCATATTCAGGTAGCCGTTAAGATATTGTCCCGAGAAATAAAACCTGTCAAACCTCTCTATGCCGATCCTGTCTGCGAACTGGTCCACCCTGTCTTCCGGCATCTTGTCGCTCCATAGATGTTTGAATACACCCTGGACCTTGTTTTTAAGTTCCTCAGCATCAGCATATCCGGCTACCTGTATGAATGTCACTCCTGACAGAGTGAATATCGCATTCTTCTGAGCTCCGTCATTTATCGGACTTTCACCTTTGCAGATGACGTCCATAGGTTTCCAATAGTTACGGTCGAAATCCTTGATCACACCAGTGACTGTATATGCCTGGGATGTGTAATCTATCGGCACGATCTGCATTCCTATCGCCAGCTCAGGCTTTCCTGCCAGTTTGGTCGCGTATGACTCGCTCACGATTATGTCGGTATCGGATTCAAGACATCCGGCATCACCGATAAGAAAATCATAATCGAAAATATCGAAGAAGTCTCCTCTGACAGCAAGACCACGTGTGGCATACCTCTCGTCCCCGACTTCCATAATCTCGTCATCGAAAGAGTTTATGAATGTGATCTTCTCGATCTCCGGAATCTGCTCTTTCAGCGGTTCATATATTCCATAAGGCATAGTTTGAGTCGGGACATATATCCTGTCATACTCCGGGTTCTCTCGAGAGATGCGGTACTCCTGCCACACGTAACTGCCGATGATCAGTACGAATGCCAATGCAATGCTCAATCCTGCCACCTCAATGGCTGTGTATAGTTTGTTCCTGGACAGGAATCTCAGATAGCTTTTCATTTTGTTGTAGATAGGGTTATTCTGCAAATATACGCACACACTGCGTGCCAGACAATACAATGTCTTGCAGTTCAACTGTTTGTCTATTCGTTCTGGATTTTCTACTGTAAAGATTCTTTACAAAAGTGTAAAGTTCATCCGCAAGCTTACAATTATAATGTGTCTAATATTTTGCAATAATGGTTGCAATATATTGAAACCCATTGTATATTTGCAATATGAAACGGCGGATCATAACATTTGGCAGATATTTTAGCGATTTTATGGGAGGATTGACTGCCAAGGAGAGAGAGAAGGTGGACTATGGATTGGTGCTGCTTTAGACGCAGGACCGTTTGCCGGCAAAGTTTGTAAAGCACGTACGTGACGGATTGTATGAGTTGAAGACCGAGTATAATGGTAACATATATCGGGTGTTTTTTATTTTGTCTTGTCCTGAGATAGGTTTACCGATTATTGAACAATAAGTTATTAGGACTTTGATGTCCTGATATAAGTTTACGTGGTCCTGCAAAGATATACATTTGCGGGACTTTTTATATCATCACCGCTGCCGGAGTATACGA
>JBGVQX010000051.1:0-59650 GCA_045127905.1 Candidatus Cryptobacteroides sp. | reverse complement strand
CAGCAGTCAGAACAGGGATTTCATATTCATCGGAATAGTCAGTCGAGTTGACTATGTATTGTTGCGGTTGCTCATATTCTAATATGTCTTCAAACTTACATACTGCCCATCCTTTAGGGACATTCCTATAATGGCGGTTATCACAAGGTTCAAATGAAGGCTTAATGCGTTTGAGTAGCTCTAATGCCGGTTCGTCAGAGCTATCTTGAGTCACCAATTTACCCGATGTCGCTAAATCAAGAATACTATCCTTACATAGTCTTATAGATTGATCAAGCTTGGCACGGTTAAATTCAATTGATTCAATAAGTGCAATTAGATGTTCAACCTCATTAGTTATTCTATTCTGTTCTGCTATAGGAGGAATTGGTATTAGCGTAGCTGTGATTTTTTCCTTTGATATATTAGGCTGTGCTCCTCCACCTCCCATTTTTACGAACTCTTCTTTATGTGAAAGGAGAAAATAGAAAAGATATTTTTGTGTAACAGCATTGTATCCAACGCATGCGCAACAAGCCTGATTCGTTGTTGCTGGACAAGTTAGAATACCAACTTTGCCAATTGTAGCTCCATACATAGCGATTAAAACGCTACCCGATGGATTCAATTTCACAGAAGTCTCATCTAGTGCCTTATCTGTGATAGTTTCGGGAATATCGTAGATATATCCATCAGTCAAATCACCTGTTTTGAGCCAGGGAATCTTACCACCGTAATAATCTTTTCGCATCCTACTAGGCGTTGCTCCTGCTTGCCAGATACCAATATTTCCTAATGTTGTCCACATCCATCCTTCCGGCACTTCAAACGGCACATTCTCATAATGGGATGTATCCGAAGCAGCGGACTTCTTGGCTCGCTTGATTTTCCCCTCCTTGATGAGCTGTTCTTTCTCCGCACGGATGCGCTCGAGCAATACGGATGCTGGCTCGTCGTTAGGATCCTGTGGGACGAGCTTTCCTCTGATTGCGAGGTCAAGTATTTTCTGACGAAGTTTCTTTGTATCCATTATTCCTCGATGTTTGCCATTAATTTCTGCAATTCAGCAACTGCCCTTGAGATGTTATCGCTCTTTTCCTGAATCATTGACATGAGTTCTGCCAGAGTGTAATCATTGTCGTCATCTGACTGTTTGATCCAGGTTATGTCGAGGCTGGTCTTGTCTCGTTTTAGAATATCCTCGACGTTATATTTACGCCAGCGACCGTTAGGATTTGCTTCTGCGTCGTAGGTTTCCTTGCGTGCAAGTATGTTTTCTGACTTATAGCACTCTACAAAGTCATCAAGGTGTTGGCGCTGCATCGGGTTGGTTGCAAGTGTGTGCTTGATACCTGTTCTATAATCATAGAACCAGATGTCCTTGGTAGGAGTTCCTTTGCTGAAGAAGAGTACATTTGCCTTTACTCCCTGAGCATAGAAGATACCTGTAGGCAATCGAAGAATAGTGTGCAAGTTAAATTCGGTAAGAAGTTTCTTTCTGATGACTTCTCCGGCTCCACCTTCAAAGAGGACGTTGTCAGGAAGAACGACAGCGGCACGTCCACCATTCTTGAGCATAACCATCATATGCTGGAGGAAGTTGAGCTGGTTATTCTTTGTCTCTACATAGAAGTCCTCTCGATTGATCTCGACTGAACCTGATGGACGGGTTCCGAACGGTGGGTTGGCGAGAATTACGTCAACAAGAACTGATGGACTCTTTTCAAGCGAGTCCTGGCAGAGGATAGGGCTTCGGCTTGTGCCGATTCCGTGAAGATACAGGTTCATGGAGGCAAGAGTCACGACAAGAGCTGTATTGTCATAGCCATGAAGGGCATGCTCTCTCAAGAACTCACTTTTCTCCTTATCTGATGACTGTACTTTCATATAGTCATATGCGGCAAGCAGGAATCCTCCTGTACCACATGCTGGGTCACATACAGTCTCGCCAATCTGAGGACGAGTTACATCTACCATTGTGGAGATAAGTGAGCGGGGAGTGAAGTACTGGCCAGCTCCACTCTTCTTATCCTGTCCGTTCTTCTCAAGGATGCTCTCATAGATGGCACCTTTGACATCTCCGTCCATAACAAGCCACTGCTCTTCATTAATCATAGTGATGACCTTCTTAAGGTAGACTGGCTTGTCTATCTTATTCTGCGCCTTTGTGTAGATTGTACCTATGAGATTAGACTGCTCGCTGAGCTCCTTGAGGGTCTTCTCGTACTGTTCGATTAGATCCAGGCCGTCAAGGTTGATAAGATCGCTCCATCTGTATCCTTCTGGGATTGCAGAGTCATCTCCGAAGAGTTTCACGTTCTCGTCATCCATTTTGAGGAATAAGAGATATGTTAGCTGAGTTATATAGTCTGTAAATCCGATTCCCTGACCCGCCAGGGTTGTTGCGAGTGTCCAGACCTTTTTGGTCAGTGACTGTTCGTTTGATGTCTTCTGTGCCATTATTAAGCTGATTTTCTATAGATGAGGAACTGGGATAAGGATGCAAGGGATTCATTTACAACTTCGGGCTTGCTGTCGAATGCCTGAATGATTTGTGCCGCACAAGTGCGATCCCATTCGCGGATATCCTTTATCGTGCACGTTCCATTTGATACTATGTAGTTTATTATCTGCTTGAGAATGTTTTTCTGAGTTTCGGTTATGTCACGTCCTCTCTTACCGCACCATAGATTAAAGAAACTATTTGCAGTAGGATAGAGACTCTCCAAGCGTGGGATCTGGTTGTATGCAAATCTCACAAGCTGTATCAGGTTAGTCAGAGCCTCCTTCTCTTCTTTTGTGGAAAATTTAGTTACAAGCTCAGGCTTGATGATGGCATATGTATTCCACAAAAGAGTAGGGTTGAACTTGCTGTTAGCATATTTCAACTTTAGCTCAAGCTCCTTTAGCATTGCATAAGTCAGAGGCTCTCCCTGATTGTTATAGATTATTCTCAGGGCTTCAATCTCGTCCTTATGCTCATTGACATATGTTTCAAATGCTTTTGTTGTGTCGTTTGCTTCCTCCTGAGAGAATCCGCTGAAGATAAGCGTGTCCTCTCCAGGCTGCAGGATTTCAATGAATCCTGCATTCAGTATGAGTATGTATTCCCTTGCTTCAGGATAGTTTGCGAGAGCAGCAACCAGTCCCTTCCTTTCATTGTTGGGATCGTTGATGTCCTTGTATTCTGGAAGCTTCCCGTTTTCGAGAGCATTGTAGATGTTGACTGCAATGGCTTTCATATCAGCCTGTGCGAGTTCCTCAAAATGCACTCTCTGTTTCTCATTGCACTTGTTGTAGATGCGTGACAGCCTGCCTGCTAGAGTTCTGAGGTAGTCGTCGTCCACATTGCCATGAGTAATCTTTTCAAGGAGTTCCTTGAGAGATATCATGTGAGGCTGGGGCTCTGTTCCAGGACGGGTTACCCTCATTTCATGTTCTGTAACCCCAACGGCATCAACCAGGTAGAACATGTCTTTGCTGTATGCGTTTGGAGTGACGTTTCTCAGCTGCTCGTCTCCGATGGTTCTAACTCCACGTCCTTTCATCTGGGTGTAGAGCGCTTCTGACTCGACGTCTCGCATGAACATTACTACCTCAAGCGGTTTCACATCTGTACCTGTAGCAACAAGTGTCACTGTTACTGCTATTCTGAATTCCCTGTCATTCCTGAAATGACGGATCAGTTCATTGCTGTCTCCTGCTGAGTATGTGATTTTTTGTGCAAACTGGTCATCATCTTCCTTACCGAACACTTCCTTCGCTATCTTTACAATATTAGTAGCATGAGCATCATTTAGTGCGAAGATGAGCGTCTTAGGAAGGTAGTCAAAATTAGCCTCACGAGGCGGATCGCTGAACATCTGCGTATAGACAGAATCGCGATAGGTTTCAAGAATCAGTTTTATCTGAGCCGGATTGACTATGCTTCTGTTAAGCTCTGTATTGGTGTATGTCTTTGCGGATTCAGCCTTGACATTCTTGACTTCTCCGGTATACTTCGTTATGCGGTTGACACGTTCTCCTTCAAGTATCGCTCCTCCATCTTCAGTTGCCTGTGTCTTGATTCGGAATACACGGTAGTCAACATTGACTCCGTCGGCAATGGATTTTTCCAGCGTGTAGTTGACGATCCTGTTATGATTGAAGAATGCCAGGGTTTCAGGTGCCGGTGTTGCTGTAAGACCAATCATCTTGGCCGAACTGAAATAATTGAGTACCTGCTGCCAAGATCCGTAGATGGATCTGTGGCATTCGTCAATGATTATCAGATCGAAGAAGTCGGGCGGAAGATTAGGATTCTCCGGAAGTGCAATGATCTTGTCTTCTTTACTATCGTTGTAATTTTCGTCATCGTCAGTATCTGTTATGTCTTCTCCCTTGAGAAGTGAGAACAGGCGCTGAATGGTAGAGATGACGACATTAGAGTCTGATGGAATCTTAGCTGAACGCAGACGGTTCACAGAGAAAATGGTGTTGAACGGGTCTCCGTTCTCGGTGAGCCTGAACATCCCGAACTCTCCTTCCGCCTGTTTGCCGAGGTTGTTTCTATCTACAAGGAAGAGCACTCTCTTCATCGGGGTATATGAAAGGAAACGGTATGCAGCCAGGCATGCTGTATAAGTCTTGCCGGATCCTGTGGCAAGCACCATCAGTGCTCTGTTCTGTCCTGATCGGAAACTCTTCTCCAACTCAGCGATAGCCTCGAACTGACAGTCGCGAAGACCTTGTTTCTTTAGTGCCGGTAAAGCAGAAAACTCATCCTCCAACCCAAGCATCCTGGTAATCTCCTTCGGGGAATGGATGCGATTGATTTCTTCATATTCTGAATCAGGTATGTTTCCGTTCCTGAATAATACTGTCTTTCCGTTTGAGAGGTATAACAGAGGAAGAGGCTTCGCGATAGTCTGATAAGTTGCGGGGACTTTCTTTACATAGTTTTCTGCCTGAGCTTTTACCCAATCTGCCGACACGTCAACAGTTTCCTTTTTCGCTTCGAGCACGCCGACAGCCTTTCCGTTAAGGAAGAGCAGATAGTCAGCTTCTAAATTTCCATTCAGAAGTCCTTCCTCAAGGGCGACAGCCGATATGTTAGGTGCGTAATGATCACGGTCCAGTACCTGCCAACCGGCATTTCTGAACAGTTTATCTATGACTTTTCTGGCTTTATCTTCGGGTGTCATACGATAAGTTCTTATAATGTCGAATTATCGGAAGTTATATGGTCAAAGGTGACTCTATGACGTAAAACAGACAATTCAAATATTTGATTGGGTAAATGCTACATGCAAAAATACAATTATTTCTAATATTATCTATAATCTTCTTAAGATATCAAATCAGCTCCTGAATATATGCATCTCTGAAATTCATCAGATAATTACTTAGTTCAGGAGAATCTATTATCTTAATCTGATCAGCCAGTCCTATGACGAAACGACCGACTCCATGAAGGTCCTTCACATTACCTTTGAACCACCAAGTGTGTCCGTCATATGAAATATACTTTAATGATAAGGGATACTCCTCAATGAGAAGGTTCTTGGCCTTGAGTGTCATCTTGAGGGTGACAGGTATGTCCTTTTTCCCGGTCATCCTGAAGCAATCTGTCTCGATTGTTTCGTGCCTGTCCTCATGCTGCCAGTCGGTAAGAGATTCTACAACCTGACTGATCCTGGATATTTTGAATACTTTCGTGATGCCAGTGGATACCTCATATGCGTACACGTCGGTATAGTTGGTCGAGAACTTTATTGGCTCGACAAGACGGTCAGAAATGCTCATGGTGTTTCCGGACTCATAGCCAACAAGTGTGACCTGTTTCTTCTCATCAATAGCTTGCCTGAGCCGCATGATGTTTTCACCGGCGACCTTGTTGCCGATGATTTCCGTTACGCTAGTTGCGTCGAACAGGGCGGTGAGCTTCTTTTCAAGATTGATCGCGACCTGACAATCGCTGGTGAGTGCGCCGAGAAGATTGTGAAGCAAGTACGCTTCCTCGTCAGATAAGTGAATGAGCTGGGACAGCTCGATCTTGTGGCATGAGTTGGTCAGGAGCTTGTGAACGCTAGTGCCTTTCTTTTTCATAGTGAAGCCGGCAAGCTTAAGAGAATCGATGTATCTGAAGACACTTCTTCTGGATGTCTCCAGTCTGTCCATGAGTTCCTGAATAGTGTAGTCCACATTGCTGGATAGCAGTTCCATCAGCTTGAGGAGCCTTACGATTCTTCCGTGATCCATTCCTTTAGAAATTTTGAGTTACTTAAAAGGGGCTGCCATGAATTTCTTCATGAAGCCCCGTATCGTTTACATTATTATTCTAAAAAAGGCGCGGACCATGACCGTTTCCTCCTTGGCGTACGACTGCCTCAGCATCAACAGGCATAGTCCACGCCAGAGCGCAGACGTACATGCCCGTTGAACTCATGCTAATCAAATGTCGTACTTTAGGAGGGAGTTCAACAGCAACTACGTAAGTATGTTGTCCGTCATTATTTCAAATGTTTGACAAATATAGATATTTTTCCCTAATCAATCCTTCACTGCATTCAAAATCGGCAATAATGTGATTATATGTATTGAGTAATATCATTACTATCAATTTAACATCGAGTGCCGTTAGATGGCACTCTCCCCACATAAGTTTGTGTCCCGAATTTAATAATCATCAATATGGCTTTAGAGAAACAGTTCCTGATCCCGTAGCGGCTCGATGACATCCCCGTATTCGCAGAGATCTCAGCACAGCTGTTCAGATGTGATTAATTTCATCATCGCAGCCCGGGGGAGATGATGAAATCCGCCATTGCTTACGTCACATCCGAAGCCGATCCATGCGACGCATCGTGGTCCCTGTCATCGAGCCCATAGAGATCAGTCACCTGATATCATTAACCAAATAAACCGTTTTATGAAAAATTCAATTGGACCAAACCGTGACAGCGTGTCACGACTTACCGGTTGCGGAAACCAGGAACTTCATCATGCCAGAATCGATGCCCTTGATACTACGGCATCTGCGCTTGAGAAGATCATCAGGCAACATGAACTGACAGATCAAGAAGGTGAGAAAGGTCTCAGAGACATTGAAGCTGCAATCAACAGTGCCGAGGATGCACTTTTCTATCTGGCCAGCGCATCAACAATCAATGACATGGACAAGACCAGAGAACTGCTGAGGGAATACGGACGGGGAGACCTGCTGCCATAGCCATTACTCTTTGGGTGGGCCTCAGTGTTGCGCAAAATTCCATCGCCCCAGTGAACCGCAAGCGACCGTCGGGATCATCGAATCTGAATACTACTTTGCCGTAAACAAAAGCGCACGAAACTGCGTTTTCTTTCGCACTCCCTTGCATTTTCACTCTCCTGGCGATATGAATGAAAGCTCCACCTGAGGGCCACCCAAATTAGTAATAACGATAGTAATGATATTACGTGTTACTAGTGAATTAGTTAATACAAAATAAAGATATTGTTAAATAGAACTGAATGTATATATTTGCACAAAAATAGATGGGTTCTCCGGTCATGGTCTTGACCAAGCCATCAAGTAACAACAATAAATACTGTCAATCATGAGAACTGTCTTCAACCTTCTGTTCGGTGTGATCAAGTTCACATTCAAAGCCATCTTCTGGTTCATCGGCATCATCTTCATGCTCGTTCTGGGCAGCTGTCCGGATTAATGTCAACCCTTAAATTCATTCGTCGTGAGAAGAATAGTTATCGTATTAGTCAGTCTGCTGATCTCGTCATCGGCTTTGCTTGCCACAGATAAGTCTGGTGACTCAGAATATTTCCGCAGAGGAGTATATGTCTCTATGGATTTTGCTCCCGGAACCGTCTTTAACGGCAGGAGAGGTAACAACGAATCCAACTCCTCATACGGAACCGATATCGCCATCGGCTACAGGTTCCTGCCGCAGTTTGCCCTCGCCTTCGGAACAGGCGCACACTCTTACTCCAACAAGACCCTCACCTGTGGCGAAACAGTCAGAAGAAAGGTCGAGAATACCTGTGTTCCTGTCTTCATCCGTCTTCGCAGTGACTTCCTTGACAGTGAAGTGACCCCGTACATTCAGATGGACCTAGGTTATTCATTCATGGAGATGTACACACGTGAGGATGCCGGCAGAGTGAAGTACTCTCAAGACAGGTTTACCAATGGCCGCTTCGAGTATATAGACATGGAGGACAGCTACATCCAGTATGGAAATGCCGGATGGTTCTCTGCCTTGGATCTGGGTGTAAGCCTGCATGTTGTCGGACGCTGCAGAATGAATATAGGCCTGTCTGCAGGAGTGCATCAGATCTTTCTTGGAACCTCATTCCTTACCATTGAAGGAGAGATCATTAATTTCGGAAGAAGCGATTACCTATATGACGGAAGCGGTGGATCTTCCGCGATAGTTAGAACAGCAGGTTCTCCTGACTTCTGGGATTCACTTGAGCCTTCACTCAAGGTAAAGATGGGATTTTCATTTTGATAGGTACGATAAAGGGAGGACATTGCGATCCTCCCTTTATTATGCCTTGGATTTAAGGTTTCCAAGAAGTGTTGTGCGAGAATGACGTGCCCGTCGAGAATTGCTGCTTGTTGCCGCTGGAATTGTAATAGTATTCCTGCGTCTGTATGGCAACAGCCATAGTATATGTCGATCCGCCACCCATATATACAAGTGGACCTGTTCCGCTGGTGCCTGTCGCGATGGCGCTGTTCTGAGCGAATGTCACACTCCATGTGTACGGAGCATCCTCGATCACTGTACCATCGCTGAACCTGATCGAAAGCTGCAGCTTGTAATTGCTTGTGCCAGGTATGTTGACAGACTGAACCGACATGTTTGACACATATGCGTTCGGCTGCGGCGTGTCATTATCCGTGACTGTTACGGTGCAGCTGGCGCTCAGACCGTTGTAGGTCACCGTGATGGTGCAGGTCCCCTTGCCCTGGGCGGTGATGGTACCGCTGCCTGCAGTGGCCACTCCTGCATTGCTGGTCTTCCATACTGCGCTTGAGGTGACATTGGTCGAGGCTGTTCCGTTGTTCGGGTTGTAGATTGCCGCATTGGTCCTTACCGAACCCTTCTCTAAGGTAGCGGATGTCCATCCGAGCGAGAGGGTTGCTGATCCCACTACGGTGACGCTGCATGTCGCACTCTTGCCGTTGTATGTCGCAGTGATCGTTGCAGTTCCTGCTCCCTTGCCTGTAACGGTTCCTCCGCTTACAGTGGCAACAGAGGTGTTGCCGGATGACCAGGTGGCCGAGACGGTTACATCGGTCGAAGATTCCAACACTCCATCTGCATATGTCTTGTATGTGGCGACAATTGAAGCTGTTGACCCCTTGGCCATGCTCATGCTGGTCCTGTTCAGTACCAGCTCATAAGTATACGCAGGTGTTACAGTGACAGTACCTGTAAGTGTCGTTTCTCCGTACTTTGCAGTGATGGTAGCCGTTCCCTTTCCGACTCCAGTTACCACACCATTGCTGCCTACCGTAGCAACGGATGTGTTGCTTGATGTCCATGTGAATGTCGAAGATACATCCTGGCCGTTGGTCTGGGTTCCATTGGTGAAGGTACGCTTCACGACTGTGAATTTTGTGGTTCTTCCGTTTACCAGGCTCGTGCTTGTCGGGGTGAGCTGATAATCGTATGTCACGTTCTCAGTCACTGTAACCGTGCATGAGGTGCTGTAGCTTCGGTATGATGCAGTTACTACTGCCTGGCCTTTGCTTACTCCTGTGACTGTACCTTCTGATACCGTGAGTATTGAAGTGTAGCTGCTCTTCCAAGTGGCCGATGAAGTAACGTCTGTCCTTGATGTTTCCACACCGTTGGTGTATGTCACGTAGTAGACGGACAGTTCCTCAGTTGAACCTACATGGACGCTGAGTGAAGACTTGCTCATTACAAGGCCATATCCCATAGTGTTATTGACTGTCACGGTCGTTGTGGCCCTGTATCCGTTGTAGGTGGCTGTGATGGTGACCGTTCCCGCTGATACAGCTGTAATCTTACCACCGTCGACAGTCGCTATGGACGGGTTGCTTGAAGTCCATGCCGCATAAGAGGTCACATCCGTTTCGCTGTCCCTTCCCCCGTCGACAGTTCTGTAGTAAGTGGCGGACAGGGTAGTACTACCTCCTACGTTAAGGCTGACAGATGATTCGGAATTTGTGAGGCCATAGGCTATATTCGGGAGTTCCTCTCCGTAGCTGACCCGCCAGCTCTCATCGAAGATCCTGTCCCTGGTTACAGTCAGGCTGATATCCACGCTATTGTTTCTTCTGACATTGAAATCTGAGCAGTTGTCGTTTCCTATGTAGAAGCGATAGACCACATTGTCCGAAGACACGGGCACACCTTCGTATTCTCCCGAGTATGACGCTGTCATCTCCAGGTAGGTGCACAGATCGGCGCTGGACGGAATCTCGCTCGGGATCTTTGACTCAGCGCTCTTGTTGCCCGGAAGAAGCACTCCCTGGCAGTTCTCAAGGGCGTAGAAGGTGGCCTTCCCTCCGGCATTCAGCTTCGTAAGGTCCGAACTGCTGGCCCAGTCCCCGTCACCCACATCTGAAGGACTGCTCGCACGGCTTCCTCCGCTGCCGTTCTCAAAGAACGGGTACATCTTCAGAGCTCCCTGTCGGAGCCTCACGGCTGTCACCGTGAAGTCCTCCAGTTCAGAGCTGTCGATATTGAAGTTGATCCGCGACACCATCCTCTCCAGTATGATGCTGATGCTGGGGGATGTCCCGCTGATGGTCTTCTCCTCTATGCTCCAGCACATCGGTAAACCCTGCTTGATGTCGGTGATCTTGCTGATGGAGTACTGATAACCCAGCATCTGATCTTCTGTCGATGGAGCCGTCACCTTTCCCATGTTCGCCAGAGCGTACATGTTGTATGTGCGTCCCTTGACAAGACTCATGGAGAAGGATGTCGGGGACTCTATGTAGGATGAGGCTTCGAGCTTACCGTCGTAGTAGACAAGCAGGTTCAGGTTGGTCACGGCCGTCTCTGAGGCCGAGATACTGCTTTTCGTCTCAGTGGAGTCGCTGCAGCTGACGCTGAACTCAACATCCACGGGTCTTCCGTTGCCCTGGATGTAGTTCGGACAGTCGCTCAGGTCCTCATAGATGCATGAGCACATGAGCAGAGCTGCCCCGATGAATGAAATGATTCGTCTCATGATATTGTGATTTAGATGGTTGATACTTAAGATGAAGGGCTGTCGGACCTCTCGGCCGGACAGCCCATGATGAAACAACGTAATTTATGTTTAACTATGTGTCTTTCTGATTGTCAGAGTGATACTCCGTCGAATGTCACCGTCACGCCGGATTGTATGTCCTCGATGTTGATCGTCCGCACACCAGTACTCTTGTTCATCTGCTGGGAGAAGGTGGCCTCACCCTTAAAGGTAACCGGGTTGATCTTGGCATCCTTCGATATGTACGGGACGGCCGTTACCGTAACACTACCGTCATTGCCGATGACAATGCCGATTGAGATACCTTCCTGATTGCCTTCCAGGCTAACCCTGTGATCGGTAGGAACACTCGCAGTGCCTCGCTCATAGTTGTACCACTGCTGGACAGTCACTCCGGTAACCTTGAGCATACCCCAATCAACCGAAACGTTGACCTGAGATATCTTTCCTGCTTCAAGGAGAAAATCAGGAACTTTTGTTTCCAAAAAGACATTGTCGACCGTCATCTTGATTGTCAAACTGCCTGGCTCACCGGTCGGTATAAGCAGGACATCCTGTACATTAGGTTCCTCTGATAGCTGGAACGTGGTGGTGGGGTAGATTGTGCTTCCGACCGATAAACTGGTGAATTTCCCTTGGGTGACGTCAAACTGCCCGCTTGAGGCAGTCGCATCTCCTCCGACTCCCAGGCTGCTGATCTTACCTACACCATCATACGTTCCTCTTCGGGTACATACTCTCACAGCTCCGAGTGCATGCCTGAGATGTATGCTTGCATGTCTGTTGTCGGCAGTCAGACCTGTGTATGGTCCACCGTACATGAAGTCATACTGCTCATTGCTGTTAGCTTGCACATAGATGTCCCTGATGTCGTATGAGTAACTGGAGTATGGGTAATATGCGTATAGTGTCGCCTCTGTAGCCCCTAGGAATACGGAGCTATTGGTTTTCCATATCTGCCCATCCTGAGTATTCTCTGCGACATAGCGGATATGTTCATATCTCTTTCCCATGTAGATGCTCCCGTCGCTATCAAAGAGTGCTAATCCTATCTCGGATCCATCCGGAAGCATGCTGTCAGTAATCATTGCTCTTGTAGACTCCTCCATGGAAACACTTATCGAGAGTTCTCCCTGACGAGTATCAGGACCCTTACACGGATCATCGATAGGGGAGCATGCCGCCGCAGACAGGAAAGCGGCGGCAAGCATTGGCTTAATGTATCTTTTCATATTCATGAGGATTGTTTATTCTCCTTCAGCAAGTGCAACGAGTCCCCATCTGTAGTTTGTCCAACCTAGGTATCCGACATCAGTAAGAAACCAAGAACTCCTGTACAGACTGATGCTCTCTTCTGGAACCTTCATTCTGCCGCTGTAGTTGGTAAGTCTGAACGGCGATTCCCCAAGTGTCGGAGGTGTGGTGGCCCTGCAGATGATCTGGGTGATGTCCGAGTAGTCGAAGGCGTAGTCTTCGATCATAGTTACACCTGCGTGAAGGTCCACGCTAGCAATGCATGACTCATAGAACGCCTCCTTGCCGATAGTGGTCACGCTCTCATGGATCTTCGAACTGAGGATTGCTCCTGCAATCAGACGATTGGTGGCCGTCTCGACGATAGAGTTGTTTCGAATGTCGAACAACGGGTTCCCGTTAGGCATGATGTACCGCTCCAAGTTCGGGCAGCTGAAGCTTCGGTCTACGACAGTGGTCAGAGTGGACGGGATGCTCATTGTCTTTATGGTAGGTGAGCGGAAGTAGAACGGGATCTCTCCTAGTTCGGTGACACCTTCCGGAATGGTAAACACGCCTTCCTCATACGATCCGTCTGCCTGAATGAACCTCTCGATGGACTCGCAGAAGCTGAATGCTTGTCTGCCTATCTTTGTCAGACTGGCAGGAAGACGTATCTCCTTGAGGTATTTGCAGCTCTTGCAGACCTCGTCGGCCAGCTCGCTGACAGCGTCAGGAAAGGCAATGCTGGTTATGGCCGTTCCCTCGAACGCGCTGTGGCCGATGGATGTTACCCCAGCCGGAAACTCAAACTCAGCCAAGCTGCTGCATCCGGCCAGCGTGCCGTCCGGTATGGCGGTCATGTCTGACGGAAGCTTCACGTATGTCAGTGAGCTGCAGTCGTCGAATACTCCATAGCTCATCCTGCACCCGTCAGGAACGACGCAGGAAGTAAGGCCGGAGCGTTCAAACACCTGGTAGCTTATGCTCTTCAGTGTTGACGGCAGAGATACTTCCTTCAGGTTCGAGCAGCCCAGGAAGCACCATGCTCCGAGCGTTTCCATTCCCTCCGGGAAGATGGCTGACTTTACCGTCAGTATGTACTGCATGAAGCTGTACTGATAACCCTTGTAGTTCTTGATCGCCATCTTCATCACATGCTCTCCCGTAGTCTCGAACTGATGATACATCTCAGTGCTGATCTCCACGCCGTCCATCTTGATCCTCTCAGGAGATCCTCCATAGTAGATTCTTGTAGGCTGGCTGATGTCGGTGATTTCATGCACGAAGGTCATCCACAGCCAGAACCCGTTGAAGTTGATGGTGACATCCGAATTGATGTCACTGAGTTTTATCGTCATGATGCCGGTCTCCTCATCCACGTTTTGCTCCAGAGTCGCCTCCCCATCAATGGTAACCGGCTTCACTTCCGAGTCAATCGTGAATTGCGGTGCAACGATGATATTTACATTGCCTTCCTCGTCCACGCTGGAGTCAAAGGTCAGGGCCTCGGTATTACCTGCGAAGGTCACAGTGTGTTCCTTCAGCTCGATCCTGTTGCTGAACTTGTCATGAGTCCACTCGGTAACGTCTGTACTGGTAACGTATGCGGAACCCTTGTCGATGGTTATGTTTATGTTGTTTATATATCCGCCGGATATGGTGGTGTTCCTGCTGGTCTCGACCATGACTTTCCTGCCGTCGATGCAGAGCTCGATCTCTAATTTCGAATCGGTCTTTGTAGGGACCACGATGATGTCTCTCCATTGTTTCTCCGATGATATCGTGAACGGCTCGATGGGAGGACCTATATGTACTCCTACATCCTCGTAGTCTGTGACCCTTGCGTCGATGGTGTTGAGCATGGCCTTGCCTGCGATGCCTTCTCCTCCGACAGAGGCCGACGTGATTACTCCCTCTCCCGTATATGTGCCTCGGGTGACGGAGAGTCTTACGATTCCTAGAATATGATAGAAGTAGATGCTTGCCTTAGTATTGCTCTTTCTCAATCCGCCAACCTTCTTGGCGTGCAGGTAATCGACCTGATGGGTGGATGATGCCTTGAGAGGGATTTCCTTCAGCGATGTGATATCTTCTGAGTAAGGGTAGTAGGCGTATGCATTGCCTGATGTATTCGTGAGAAGAATCTCTTCGTTCACCGCTTCCCATACCTGCGAGCCGTCCTTGGTCTTAGCCTCGTACGGTATGTTCATGATGGTCTTCCCGTTGTATGTGTCGAGGTTGTTCTCGACTATGGCCACTCCGATGCGGGCTCCTTCCGGAAGGACCGTGTCATATAGCGGTCCTCGGGTTACACCTGCAGGATTGGCTATGACCTCCAGCTCAAGAGGTGCACTGTCCTTCTCATCAAGGGTGATCGGTTTTGGCAGTCTTTCCTGACAAGATGCCAGCAGCGAGCATACAGCTGCTGCGCTCAGTATTCTTCTAAATGCTTTCATGATATCTGAGATTTAGTGTTGTTATTCATCCATGTACACAAGGGTCCATCCGTATGAGCCTAGGTTGATTCCGGAAGATACCCAGTAAGAGTAGTTGGATCCTGTCTTGGCTGCTTCTGGAACAGCCAGCACTCCGTTGCTGGCAACCCTCATGAAGTTGTATCTGTAGTTTCCTCCGAGGGTTGGTGTACGGACAGGGAAAGACACGATGTGTCTAAGGTTGCTGCAGTCGCTGAAGCAGTAGTTGCCAACGTATGTCACTCCTGCTGGGAGGATGATGGCAGCTAGCGACGAGCACCCGTCAAATGCGAAGTCTCCGAATCTGGTCACCCCGTCCGGGATATCTATGCTCTGAAGAGACTCGCATCCTCTGAACATCGAGTCATAGATCTCCGTTATTCCTTTTGGGAGTACCGCGTGCTTGAGCTTGACGCAGTCGTAGAAGATGGAAGAACCGAAAGAAGTTACGGATTCAGGAATGACCACTCTCTCTATCGATGTACTCTTGAAAGCGTATCCTTCGATAGAATTCACGCAGTCTCCGATTTCTATGCCTGTTA
This sequence comes from Candidatus Cryptobacteroides sp., assembly GCA_045127905.1. GTDB lineage: Bacteria > Bacteroidota > Bacteroidia > Bacteroidales > UBA932 > Cryptobacteroides. The sequence goes on along the minus strand of JBGVQX010000051.1, from coordinate 44,202 downwards.
CCGCAGTGACTCCATTGAAGATGTCGTATGCGATCGTATGGTTGGTGAATGAGTACTTGAGCATGTGTTTGCCTCCCGTGTCAAACGTATGGGTGGATTCCACGGGAATATTAGTGTCTCCCTCACGGATTCGAAGGACCTTTTCCTTTGTCGATGTGCTGACATAGGTGTACAGCATCTTGGTTGCCTCGCCAGCGTTAACAGTCAGCTCTGCCAAGAGGTCATAACAGTATGTACCGTAGAACGTGACGGTCACGTTGCCTGTTATGTTAGACAGTTTGATTGTACGAATCCCGGTGTGAATATCTGAGTTCTGCGACAGAGTCGCATTGGAGTTGATTGAAACCGGTTCCACCTCCTTGAAGCCTCCCTTGGTCTTCGGAACGGCTGTGATGGTAACCACTCCATTGACGACGGAGTTATATATCGCTATGTCATCCAGATTACCGGTAAGGGTGACCTTATCTGTCACCTTGATGGCGGTATCCTTCGAGTCTGCATAAGTCCACTCGCTGACGGTAATGTCCGAGAGCGAGAGCTCTCCGTCGTTGACCGTCAGGTGGAACTGGGTTATCTGTCCCTGACGTAGGTCGATATCTCCGAACTGAAGCGTGTAGTCCTTGCCGTCGATGGTGATGACGATCTTTCCCTGCTTCTCCCCGGTAGGGATGACTATTAGCTCGAACTCTTGAAGAGTGGATGAGAGTGTAGTGGTGATCTGAGGAGGAGTCAAAATTGTTCCCTTTCCTGTGAGGTTCGAAAGCGAACCATCAGTAGCATCAAGGGTTCCTGCAGTCGCTATGCAGTTACCTCCGAAGGATACCTTGCTCACGTTTCCAGTTCCGGAGTATGTGCCTCTGACATAGGTTATTCTTACAGCAGACAGAGCGTGCTTCATCACTAATGTCGCTTTCCTGTTGTCCTTGCTCACTGATACCGGGATGCCCCACATGAAGTCGGTCTGGACTGTGGAGTTGGCCCTGATGGAGATGGCTGTGATATCAGTGCATGCCTCTGCGTAAGGATAATAGGCGTATGCCGTACCTGTCTCTGACGAGAGCATGACAGGGGAATCCGAGGACCATACCTGGTTCCCTGATTCCATCTCGGCGGTGTACTTTACATTGGTGAAGAGTTCACCGGTGTATACTCCGTAGTCATCCTTTATCGTGATTCCGACCGATGATCCGTCAGGAAGCTTAGTATCCTTGATGAGTCCTTTGGTCAGCTCCGCCGTGCTCATCGAAAGTTCAAGAGGAACCGCAGGATCCGATGGAATCGCCTCTGGAGTGATAATCTTCTCCTGACAGCCGCATAATGCAATAATGGCCAGCACTGCTGGCAGTAGTTTTCTTTTCATCATGATTCAGATTAGATTTCCACTTTGAATGATATGCCTTCGTCCCATCCCTGAACGGTGATGCTGACCTCGGCCTTGGCGTAGTCTACGCCGATGTAGATGTCGTCAAGGTTCTTCTTGAGCCAGTTGTATCCCGTCTTGTCTATCCACTCTGCCAGAGGGATGGTCTCGATGGCCTGCCCCTTGTCGTAGATGACGATCCTCAGCTCTCCTCCGTCTTCCTTCTGCCTAGGGATGCAGAACATGCAGACGTTGTCTTCTCCTAGTTGCAAATCATGCTTGAACTCACCTTCTAATGGTGATAGATCCCTCATGTCCATTCCCGCCACGTCACTGTATGCTGTGAACGTATACGGGTAGGCATGTCCCTCTGGAATCTCCACGCTCATGAAGACCCTTGCAAACTGCTTATGCAGCTCGGCGGTGTCCTTGGCAAATTCACCAAGGCATTCCACTGACGCTGCATGTGCATAGATGCTGTCCGCATCATGTCCGAGGGGGATGGTGAGCCGTGCTCCGCTTCGTTGCATGTCCCTTTCTCCGCTCACCACCGAGGTGTAGACGTATCCCTTCGGGACCGTCTTCTCGTAGCTTTCAGTCTCCTGATAGTCGTTCACTGCAATTCTCTCAGAGAACAGCTCACCGTCTCCCCAGGCCGCTACGTTCACATTCTTCTGTGATACCTTGGTGAAGTCTATCGAGAGCCAGCACGGGCAAGGAGTGCGGTCCTCCTTGATGCTGCAGGCGGCCAGAGACAGCAATGCCGCCAGGATGATAAGTGTCTTAGTCTTTGCCATTTCTTGTGTGTTTTGGTATTGGTAGGGACGAGGGGAGTCGAACCCCTGATCGGAGTGGCCGGCCCCGCAATTGCGTGCCCCGCTCCTGGCCCAGGCACTTCGCCTGTCCCGCGTCCCCAATATTCTAGTACTCTACCTCTTTGGAGAATCCGGTACTCCAGTCGGTGACGGTGATGCTGACTGATATCGTTCCCTTCTCCACGAGCTTGTCAGGAGAATCGCTTCCCAGTCCTGTGATCTTCATGTTGGTGATCTGGTACAGGGTGTTTGCTGCCGGAGTCGGGATGTTGACCGGATAGTAGTAGGTCTTGTCTGCGAGGGTCGTCTCAACTACCAGTCGAGTGTACCTGTGAGACCAGCTGTCCGCAGAGCTATCTGTAGTAGTCGGATTAGGATAGCAGTACAGGTAGTGCGATGTGGTGTACGGTGTCACGGTATCAGCTGACAGCTGCAAGGTTACCGGTGAGTCGAATCTGTCGCTGATGAGTGAGTTGCACTCTCCGCTGACGTACTTCTGCCTGTTGTACCACAGACCGTTGTCGGTCGAAGCAGTGGATACCTGGCTGTACGGGCATGATCCGTTGACGTTGATAAGGTAGATGCCGGTCAGCTTGAACTCCATCGCCTTGTGAGCGGGCGAGGTGAATGCCGGTGTAATCTTGTCGATCTGCACCTTAGCTGCAAACCTCTTCACAGCAATCGTGACGCTGTTAACTCCCGCTGAAACGGTCTTCGTCGCGCTTCCGATCATCTCCATCTTGGAGGTGGCGTTGTTCTTCAGGTATGAGGTCTTCTGCAGAAGGATGCTCTCTTTGGAAACCGTCGACAGGTTCTCGGTACTGTTGACTACCGCATAGCACTTGACCACGCCGGTAGGCAGGCTGATAGTGAGGTTGCTTGAGGATGCGTTGTTCTTCCCGAAGGCAACGAGGTTGCCATCTGAGTTGAACACCAACACCTGGATGTCTCCCTCACCTACGCCTATCTGGCTGTCCTTCACAGATGTTGCTATTGTAGTTACCACGTCAGAGACGTTCACCTGAAGTGTCGCCATCTGCACCTGCTGCGGCGTCTGCTCCGAGGGATTCTCCTTGGTACATGCCAAGGAGAGGATGGCCATGAAGGCCATGAATAATCCTCTCTTGAACATATTGATCTAGATTAGATGGTTGTGCCTTCAGTCACAGGAACCACTGTCCAGTCGATTACGTTTACGCTGAACGAAGCATCTGCGAACGATACAGGCTCGTCAGGGTTGTCCGAACCTGGACGGGTAATCTTCACCTCCTCAATCTCGTACGATTTGTTTGACTCCATCGCCGGGAGGTTAATCGGATAGTAGTACTTGGTGGTTCCGAGCGTGGTCTCGATGACAAGACGTGTTGTGTTCACTGAAAGGTCATTCGGATATCCGTAGAAGGTGTGTACAGGAGTATAACTCTGACCGTTTGGAACTGCACTTGCTGGTGCATCGTAGAGAAGGCTTGCAAGCTCATTGTTGTTCTTGGCTACGTTGTACCATGCAGCCGGTGCCTTTGTGAGGTCATAGCTGGTGTTACCTGCCACGTTGATGAGGTAGATAGCATCTACGGTGAAGTCAAGAGCCTGAAGAGCCTCAGAAGTGAAGTTGCGTGTGATCTTCTTGAGTACTACTCTTGAGGCGATGCGGTTCACATCGATCGATACGGTCGATGTCTGAGGGAGTGTCACGCTCTTGCTGCCCACCATCTCGAAGTTGGTAAGGCTGTTGGCACTGAGCTCCGATACCTTCGCAAGGAGCGCAGCCTTGCCTGGAACTGCCGAGTAGTCCGGTGCGTTCACAAGCGCATAGACCTCTCTTTCTCCTGCTGTACATGAGAGTGTGAGCTCCTTGGCGTTGTCCACCGATGCATATGCATCAAGGTCATCGCCACGGAAGACGAAGATCTGGAGATTGTTCACCTTGGCCTCGTTCTCAGTAGTGACTGCAGTAGCCTTGGTCATGGCTCCGCAGATACCTACTGTGAGCTCACATGGCTCGAGTGTTTCCGGATGGTTCTGAGGCTGCATAGGGGTTGCCTCGTTCTTGTTGCAGGCCACCAATGCTGCAAGGGCGGCTGCGAATGCGAAAATTGATTTCTTCATTGTTTTGATGATTTATAGTGGTTTGAGTGATTAAATGGTTTCGCTATAGACTGCTCCGTTCTGCCATGGATCGACGGTGACTGTAGCGGTTATAGCTCCCTTCTCGACTAGGATGTCCGGATCGCTCGATCCAAGGCCGGTGATGGTAAGCTCGACCGTGTAAGCGGTGTTCCTGGTCGGTGAGTCGATGGAGATAGGGTAGTAGTACTTCGTGCCTCCTATCGTAGCAGTCACGACCAGCCTTGTCTTTCTGGCTGAGAAGGTGGTTGCCCATCCGCTGCCTTCAGCGGTACAGTTGTTCTGATAGGTGTAGAAGAGGTATGGCGTCGCCGGAGCAAGGGGACTTCCGTTTGCCACTGACTTGCCCACACTTATGAAGGTGAGTGAAGGATGCGATGCGAGATTTGTGGTTCCGTCGATGATCTGTGACGTGGATGTTGCACCGTCCTTTCTTCCCATCTTGTTGTACCAGGTCGAGATGGCAGCTGTGCATTCGAGGTTCTGGTTTCCTGCCACATTGATGAGCATGACGTTGTTCACGGTCAGCGACCCGTACGAAGCCGGAAGGGCGTTGGTGATCTTCTGAAGGGCGACTCTGGCCACGAGCCTCTTTACGGCAATGCTCACTGTCGCGGTAGAGCCGCTTACGTTGCAGGTGGACGATCCCACCATCACGAATCCCTTGCTGGAAGTCGTGCTGTTGGCACCAAGATCGATGGCAGTGTGCTCAAGATCCTCCTGCGTGGTGATTGCTGAAAGGTCCGGGCCGTTGACAACCGCATACACGGTCTTCTGCCCGTAGATGGTGTTGATGCTGATGCCGCTGGTCTTGGTGTCGGCATCCAGATAAGTGGCGAGTGCTCCTTTGGAGTCGAACACGAAGATCTGCACGTCATTGACCGCGGTCTCGTAAGGCTGGGCGGTCACGTAGTTGGTGACCCTGGTCTGAGGTTCTCCCTCGAGATCCAGCGACACCTGCAGTGTTGCCGTCTGCTCCTGACCTTCCTCCTTCTGACAAGGAACGCAGTCGCCGTCCTTGTCGCATGAGCAGGCCATCGCTGCGACGGCTGCCATGAGTAAAAGTGTCTTTTTCATGTTATTGAAGTGATTTAGATGTTTTCAGAGGCGTCTGTTCTGATGTCGTCAGTCCAGTCGACAAGAGTGAAGTTCACATTCTCAAAGGTCTTGTCTCCGTAGAGTGTCGGTGATCCGAGATCCTTGATGATCAGTTCCTTAAAGCGGAAGTGAGTGTTGACAGGAACTGGCGAGGCTACTCCTTCCTGCATCTTGAGGATAGGGAAGCGATAGTACATCAGAGAGCCGTCCATCTCAGCCTCAAGAACGATGGTCGTCATCGGTACGGTGAATGCATACCTGTCTCCCTGCATGAAGTCGACTTTAGGAACAGTCAGAGCGTTGTTGCAGATGTAGGAATAGAAGACATGCTGCGTGTCGTAAGGCTTTGCCTTGCTGATGACCACATCCATCTCATCCAGGAGCTGCTCATCCAATCTGAAGATATCTCCTACGTACGTAACGTTGTTTGGCTTGTACCTAAAGACCTCCAGTCCGTTGAAGTTGTAGTATTTAAAATCAACCTTTGTTCCGGTAAATCCTTCCTTGTAGATGGACTGCGGTACCTCTTCGTAAGAGGTCTCAGGGTAACGAGGCACGTCGCACAGATACATCCTCTTTACACGGAACTCCTTGGTGTCGTAGTTCGCGTTGTTCCAGTCAACCGAGATCTTGTCGATGGTGATCTTGTTGATCTGTCTTACGAGCTCGATGATGTGTGTGGCACCTTCTGCCTGAAGATCGTCCCATCCCATGCTGATCTCTCCCTTCGCGTAGTAGTGTGTCTTCTGCTCTTCCAGTGCGGTCAGGATGACTCCGTCCTTGACGCTGCCGCTCTCCACAGTGAATGCAGCTCGGGTGCATGGCTTGAGGTTGATGATCACGTCCGCGCTTCCGCTGACATCGTACTTGTCAGTATAGCTGACCTTGTTCTCTGCGTCGTATCCCTTGACCGTAAGGATGGCATTGAGGATCTCATCCTCCTTGTCGTTGACCGATGTGCCTCTGGTCTGGATGCCTGTAGAGATGTAAAGGTGGACAGGGATGCTGCCGGTTGTCACCTCGCCCACTACGGGAAGGTCCTGAGGGTTCTGTGGCACGGCAACGCCTTCCTTGTTGCAGGCCATGAGTACTCCGAGGGAGTACGCCAGTAATAGAAATTTTCTTTTCATTGTATAGGTGATTAAAGTTGGTATTGATTAAAGTGAGTATTCGAATTCATCCTCCGGCTGGGCATTGAGCCCGTATCTGCGTATCAGGACGGATATCTCTGGATCCAGATTGCCTCGGTGGATGTAGGTCTGATCCTGAGAGCAGGAACGTACGTAACACTCGACGGCTTTCTGCTCGTCTCCTCTTCTGCTGTACAGCACGGCAAGCATGTAGTTGACCTGCGCTGTTCTTTCAAGGCTCTCCAGGATCTGCATCGCACTCGCGTTGTAGTCCATGCAGAGGTAGGCTATGGCCGTATTGTAGTCGTTGTATGGTCTCAGGAGAGTGAGTGCCACCTCGTAGTCCCTGTCCCTGATGGCCTGGACTCCGTTCATGTATGTGGTGTCAAGAACTGTGGTGTGGACGGTGTCCTTGACCATTCCCTTGCGGTGCAGGTGGAAGTCGAAGCGGACTGTCCTCAGGTGCGGATACAGCTTCTCCCTCATGTGACGGTAGCATCCAAGGTTCTGAAGAGACCTTTCCCTTTGGTCAATGTCCTTGATGTCTGCAGAAGAGATGTAACTTTTCTTCTCATCTTCAGTCATCACTGTGTCCTTCTCAATGAGTCTGTCAAGCATCTGCCAGTTCTCTCCGCTGCTTCGTCCCATCATCGGGATCTGCGTGCGCTTCTCGATGATGATGTTTCCTTCCTCATCCACGGCGAATCCGCGTTCTCTTTCCAGTGAGTCCTGGTAGTGGTTCATCCACTTGGAGAAGTAGTCCGAGATGCCTTCCGAACGCTTCTGGGAGAGTCTTTCGTTGAACTTCATGGTTCCCTCCGGAGATGCTGATGAAGTGACTACGATAGAATCCAGATCGAACTTTTCGTTCTGTATGAGCGACATGAGGTTATCCTTGATTCGTCCTATCTCATCTGGGTTGTTGCCCATCGTCTCGTCAACCTCGAAGCTGCCTGAGGCAAACTCGATGTAGCAGGCGGTGTTCTCTTCAACCCTTCGCTCGATGACCTTGGTAAGGTATCTCTCGCGGTTGTCAACGAACGTCGAGAGTGACGAGATGTAGAAGGTGAGCGGATCGCTTATAGGGATGTCGTAGATCTTCGTGTCAGACTCGTAGATGTCTCCGGAAAGGACTACGTCGACCTTCCTGAGCTTCGGACGTGTCTTGATCGGCTGGACGTATCTGTAGATGAAATCTCCGTTGAAGGTCTGAATGACTGTGTCAAGTCTTAAACCATCTGTCACTATCGGAACCTTGACGTACTTGCGGTACATCTTCTCGCGTCTTGATATCCGCTTGTTGTTTGCCTTACGTGCCAGGTCGTCAGTGTAATGTTCGATGGCTTCCTGCTCTGTTACGCCATATACAGAGGCAAACTCCTCGTCAGAGACGTAGGTGGAGTCGCTCTTGAATGCGTACAGATCAGGCATGTTCCTCTCGATGAAGAGTTCCAGCAGCCACCAGTTCACGAATTCATCGGGGTTGGTCACGATGGTCGCGAGGAACTTCTCATACTGCTGATATCCCTTAAGCTGTCCCTTGCGGTACTCGGCTCCCGTGATGATGATCGGGTCAAGATCCAGCGTGTCCTGCATGATGTACATCTGAGGACGGAACCTCAGCTGCCACTTGCTGTCCTGCATACTCTGGGGAACGATGACCTGGAACTCTATGTCCACACGGCCGTTCCTCTCGGCCACGTTGCGGAAGCGTGCGGTGACCACCGCCGCATCAAGCACGTCGTGAGCTACCATCTCTCCGTCCTCGTTCTTGATGGCCTTCATGATGAGTATCTCCTTGTCGCCGTCCTTGATGACGAAGGTGTCCCTCTGGGCCTTGAGATCCTTGCGGATGTCAGGGATGAAGTCCTGCTCCTTGGTCAGGGCGAGAGAAGGACGGATAGTACCGCTCTGGAGGGTCTTCATCTTGCGCTGAGAGGCGCAGGAGACGACCGCAAAGGGTATAGCTATCGCTAAGAATATGTAAGCTATTCTCTTCATCTGGGTATGTTTCTAGGGGATTGGCAAGCCCGGAGGTGCCGTCTCCGGGACTGCCGTAACAACAATATTTTATTAACTATTCTTAACCTATGAAAAAACTATTTCTTTGCTTTATGAAATCTAACTCTCCCGGCACTGGAGGGTATTCTAGTCTTCTGAAAAATCTATTTCCAGATACCGTCTTATGATCTGATTTCTTCCGATTATGGTCAATGTCAGAAGATCCTTGCCCGGGCTGGCTGTGACTATCCTGTAGGCATGCTTATGCTCTTTGGAAATCATGCACGGGAACCAATATTCGTATTTGTTCCCTGCAGAGTCATATAGGTTGATGTCGTATCCGCTGGTCAACTCGAAGAATACGTCAAAGGTTTCATCCGGTTCAGCTAGGTCACCCGATATCGAAAGAAGAGTGCTTCCGTGGGGTGCGATATAGGTTATCTCAGTTGAAACAGTCGGGGTACTGGCTATATTGCTATTGAACTTTTTCATATTTAAAAGGAATATTAACACCATTATGATGGCAATGAGTATGAAAATCAGTAGTATCATGATCTTAAAGAGTGATGTTAGTTGTTCCAGAACTGTTGGATTTGCCGTTGAGATTCATCGTTCCGATCAGGTTCGTTATTTTGAGTGTGACTCCCGAGACTTTTTCTCCGCTGATGTCAATGCTCAGATCCTCCCGGCATATCTGATAGAAGGCAGGTGTGGAACCGGAGATGTAAGAGTAATCTTCCCCGGAGTCTTCCCCACCTCCCGGAGTAGAATGTGAACTCCAGATGTAGCTGGTCTCCCATTGCGAGGTTATCTTCTTCGCTATGCCGTCGCGGTCTGTCAGATTGACCGTGCAGTCGGATCCGCTCTCAGACAGAGTACGCTCGTCCTTTTCGGTGATGTACTTGTACTCAGGTCTTCTCCACCAGAAGTCTTCCTCTTCGTGATAGAAAGAAGACTGGCCCTTGAGCTCCAGGAAGACGCTGAAGTCTATTCTGATGCCATAAGGATTGTATCCGATGACGGCGACATGATAACCGGTGGTCTGGTCGTGCGAGAGTGTGACCGGTATCTCCGGATGCCTGATAGGCTCCTGAAAATCGATGCTGTACTGCTTCGCAGTCATGCCGTCACTTACACATAGTGTCAGTGAATGCTCATGTGGACGCAGCGATTTGGGCAGGTCAATCGTGCAGATAGGACTTTCGCTGAAGTCGACAGCCTGCTTGATGAAGCTGTCTCCATCAATATGGAGATCAACCTCATATGTGTATTTCGAATTCCCTTCAGTAAGACTCATCAGCACTGATGAAGACTCTGTCCCGGCTGTACTTACTTCCGCATGGATGTCGTACTTCTGCCTGGTGACCTCATAGGGGATTTCAATGCTCTGGCAGAACTCCTCGGTACTGATGGTCAGCTGTATGAGGTGACTTCCCACCGGTGCTTCGGAGAGGATATAGGTGCGGGAGTCCGTATTGCCGAATGAGGTCTGGAACCAATCCGTATATGTCTGTCCTTCCATGTCTGTGAGCGTGATGACGTTCTCTCCGTCCACGTGGAATGCCACATTATAGGAGTCCTCGCAGGATCGCTTGTTGCAGGTGAGGGTCAGGCGATGCTGGTCTGCCTCTGCATCATACACAACCACGCCCGAGAAGTCAAAAGAGTAGTCGGACACCGGAAACTCATGGATGCATGATGTCAGTGCTATGAAGGTGAGCACTAGGGTAATTACTCTTGTTTTCATATCTAAAGGCTGATAGAAGTTGTACCTGATGAATTAGACTTTCCGTTAAGTGTCATGGAACCGATCTGGTTCTTTACCCTGAGTGTGACACCGCTGACCTTCTCCCCTGTGATGTCTATCTTGAGGGTCTCTTCCTTGAGGTTGTAGTACTTCCTCTCGGTTCCGGTCTTCTCGTACCATTCTCTGCCGGAGTCTTCTCCGCCATAGCCGGGGTCATAGAAGTACTCCACGACATCGCTCATCTCGTATGACCCGGTGAGCTTGGTGACAAGCGCGTCCCTGTCGATCAGAGTCACCGAATTGCCGCCGTAGATTCCTGAGGCCGTATTGCTGTCGCTCATGGTCTTGGTCTTCGTCTCATATCTGGTCTCGCCCCAGTATCTGGAGTCGTAGATGGCGATAGTCGTCTGTCCCTTCAGGGTCAGTGAGGTCACGAACTTCAGGGAAATGTCGTAGGGGTTCTCACCGATCTCGGCTATATGCTTTCCGGAGTTCTCGTTGTACTTCAGGGTGATGTCCAGATACGGATGTCTCACCGGCTCATTGTAGCTGACGGACTCCTTCTGGATAGTATAAGTGTCGGTCAGCTGGACAGAAACGTCGTGCTTGCCGGGTCTGACTGTCGGCAGCGTGTACCTGTAGATCGGATTCCTGGAGAAGTTGACCTTCGGTGATGCTATCGTCTTTCCATCAATCTGTATGGTGGCATTGTAATCGGTTGCAGTGTCGCCTTCCTTGAGAGTAAGCATCATTACCGAACCGCTGCCGCTGGTGTCCATCTCGGCATGTATGGTGAAGGGGAGAGCGTCCACCGCGTAAGGGACCTCGAGGGTCTGGGAATAGTCCTTGGTGCTTACGATCAGCTGCATGTTATGCTTGCCCTTCTCCGCGCGGGAGAGATCGTATGACCTGATAGTGGCATCCTTGAAGCTCTCCGAGAATGATGCACCAAGCTGCTTTCCGCTCTCATCTGTGAGCTTCACCGTGTGTCCTCCGTCAACGGTATAGGAAACCGTATATGCCTCATCCCTGGATCCTCTCATGAGTGTCAGGAAGAGGATATGCGACAGGTTGTCCCTATCGTATTCGATGTCAGCCTTCACCTGAAACGAGTAGTCGTTCACGGTATACGGCAGATCCGCCTTCTGCGAGTGCTTGCCGGTTGTGATCTCCAGGTTCACGGTATGCTCTCCCGGTTCCTGAACCGAAAGCTGGTAGGTCTTGACGATGCTGTCGGTGAATGTCTCCTGGTAGGTCTTTCGGGGCTCCTGGTTATCTATCGTGAACGAGATGGTGTATGTGTCTGTCGGTGCGCCTTCCTTGAGGGTCACTTCAAGCGAATGCGTCTTGGTCTTCTCGTCGAAGAGGACCTTAGTGTCAAAGTCAAAGGAGAAGTCCTCGACAAGATAGGTCACGGCCAGAGACTGCGAGTACTCCGGCGTCGAGATGTCCAGACTCAGGGTGTGTTCACCCGGAACTGCCTTTGACAGGGTGTAGGTCTTGGCAGATACATCGCCGAAGCTATCCTTGAATGATCCCTCGTGAGTCATCCCGTTCATGTCAGTCAGCGACACATTCGCCTCACCGTCAAGGGTGAAAACGAATTTGTACTGGTTGTCTTCTGCTCCGCTCTTGCGTGTCAGGGTCAACCTGTGTTCATCGGCCTGACTGTCGTAGGTGATTTCAGCTGCGAACTCAAAGGAGTAGTCTATCACCGCTAATTCCTGAACACATGAGCAGATGCTGATTACACTAAGGAAGATCAGCATCATATGTAGCAGTCTATTCTTCATCTGGTTCATAGTTTTTAAGTCTATCTCGGATGATCTCTTTCATTGAATTTATGTTAACGTGACCATAGCTTACTTGAATGTGCTCTAGGTCAACTACCCTTTTTTCAGAATACAAGCCTTCGATAATCTCGAAGTAAAACTCGAATCCGTCCTTTCTAGATGGGAAGTATAGCTTCTCCGTGCATTGTACTCCTATGAAGGTTATCATGCATTCTTCAGGTTCAAACTGCAGTTGCATGAAATCGTCAAGGTCTATTTCCTTGCAGTAGGTCTTGATCTTCATGGCTGAATTGATTCGTTAAACTTCTATAGGTCTGTCGAAGTCGTACATATGCTGAGCATATTGTTCGATCTTCTGGGCTGTCTCCATCGGCCAGCTGCAGTCGAAGTCGCTGATGCTCACGCTGCTTGCGCTCGTGTTGCGTCCCTGGAGTATCCTTTTGTATGCTTCACGTGCAGCTCTTCCGCTTTCAAAGACCAGAGGCAGCTGCATGCATTTCTCTTCTATCTCACTTTTGACGCGGAAGCTGATCACGGCGAAGGTGTCGTGAAGGAAGACCGCGTCATAGTGACTGAAGTCGATGCTGGTGTGTCTTAGAAGTATCTTCATATCTGTTGATCGTTAGTTTCTGTGTCCGTCCCTCAGTCTGATGTACAGCTCAAGGCTGAACCATGCCTCGCCCTTGAATTCGTACTGAGGGTCATTATTGTAAAGTGCTTCGTAATATTCCGTAACGAACTTCCTGGTGTCGCAGGCATTCTCAAAGAGAATAGGCAGCTGCAGCTCTCCTTCCATCCCATTCGGTCTGTGGATGAAGTAGGCCAGATTAAGCCTTTCGTTGATGCAGCAGTTCCGGAACAGGGAAGACTCGATCGGATATTTGTCGATGATTACTAGCATATCCAAGGTGATTAGAAGATGTACTGGACCGCTACCCTGATCTCATTCGGCATGAAGAACCACTTGCCTCCCTTGTCAGTGATCCTGCCGCAGGCAGGGCAGGCATAGGTGACGTAGGTCTTCTGTCCTCCCCATACGGCCAGACCGAAGTCCAGGTTCATGTTCTCATGAATCATGAGTGAGTAACCGGCTCCGGCGCTGAGTCCGAATGCATCACCCTCCTCGGTCTTGGGAGAGAAGATGCCGCCCCTGTTGTACTCCTGGTACTGGGCCATGCAGCTGATCCACCATCCCGAGTAGATGTGCCAGGGCCAGTAACGTACTCCCAGGGTATAGGTCTGATGCTTGTTCTGCATCTGCTTCGATACGTCTCCCTTGTGGAAGATCCACGGATTGTATCTGGCTTCGCCCTCGATGGTGATCCTGCGGCCTACGCCTGCTGAGAGCTGAGCATTGATAGTTCCCAGGCTGACGTAGTCCATCACGTTGGTGGATACGGCCCAGTTCTGCGCTGATGCCGACAGGGCCAGACCCAGTGATGCGATGAGTATTATGATTGTCTTTTTCATTGCTGTATGATGTTTTTTGATTTGTCTGAAGGAAAGGCCGGTGCACTTCCCAGCGGACCTGCCTTAAAGAATACTTACTGCTGAATGCCCACTTGACCTGTGGGATCTGTATTAAAGAGTTTAACACTCTGAGAATTAGCTGCCTTGCCGTTGTTATATGTTTACTCTGAGTCCTGCCTTCAGGTGCAGTTTCAGTATTTCTGTCTTTGATGATATGCTTACCGGCATTCTCGCCCCTAGAGTCAGAGCTACCGTCCTTGTGATGAAGAACTCGGATTCCAGTGCGGGCGCCACTCCGTAGATGAAGTTCCCCTTTCCAAACCCGGTGTCGATATAGGAAGGTACCCTCTTGAACGGGTCGTATAGCTCCCAGCCAAGGAACACGCCGCCGCCCACGTACAGATTGACGCTGCGCGCTCTGGTGGCTGCGACCCTGTACATGTAATCGGCTCCGACATTGATCGGGATGTATCCAAGCTGATGACCGGTTGGGAGAGAGATGTAGTCCGGAGTGACGTTGATCCATCCGGAGATGTGTGAGTCCAGCAGATAGCTTCCGAAGGAGAGTTCGCCTCCAATGGGAACGCGTGGATCTGCTGAAAGCGACGCCTGCGCGCCGATGTGTAGCTGTCCCTTCATCGTCCTCTGGGCGGAGGCCGCCTGAGAGGACGCGAAGAGAACGATACAGGCAATCAGGACTGACCTGAAACAGCCTCTTTTTTCAGTCTCGTATGACATAATTTTAAAACCTTGCTGAGGGCAAAGTTAAAAGAAACTAATTTTAACGCCAAACAAAACTGAAATAATTTTCTTTTCGGGTAGCCTTTATAGAATTATATTCTATAACTTTTTTTTAACGGTGTAGGGGAGTTTTCCGGTCAAGAGATTGATTCTCTATCCTTTACCTATGCGATTGACAATTTTGAGGTAAAAAAGACCGTCTTGACAGTATTCAGAAACTCCTAGTTGGGAATGATTATGCGACTGCTCAGGAATGCCGTATATGAATGGAAAAGAGCATGCTTGAAAGAGATTTTCCAAGTGGGAGAAATTGAATACAAAAGAAGGGGAGTAATGGAAATATGAATATCTCTGATAAGGTTGCAGCTGAATTTCTCGCGAAGGTATTTCATCCTCGTATTCGTTCCAAAAGCCACTTCGTTCACTGCAGAGAATCTCCAGCCAAGGCTAGTATTCTCCTTGTGCTTTCGGTACTGAATGTCGGATGACCTTCTGGTTGCTTAAAATTCATTAACAACCTTTAAATCAGAGATATAATGAAAGCTTTAGCTCAATTAGGACTGAAGGTCAATGGGGAGATTCCTCTGGATATCCTTCTAAGTGAGAACTTCAATGGTTCGCTGTACGGAATGACTCAGGAAGAGTCGGCCAAGGTAAGAGCCCTCCGACAGGTGGTGACCCAGTACAACAAGTCGCATTCATCGGACAAGTCGCAACCGGTGACCGATTCCCAAAAGGCCGCCGGCCTGGTGTACGGAATGCTCAGGGATCTGGCTCATGAAGAGGTATGGGTGGCATACATGACAGCATGCAATACCGTGATTTCGGTAGAGATGGTCTTCAAGGGTTCGGTGGACAATGTCCTTATAAGCCCGAGGGTGATTCTTGCAAAGGCATTGAGTCTGGATGCATCAAACATCATCCTCTATCACAATCATCCGTCCGGATCGGTGATGCCTAGCCCAAACGACATCAAGATGACGGCCAACCTGAAGAAGGCCTCCACGCTGCTTGAAGTGAACCTGCTCGACCATCTGATAATCAGCAAGGAAGAGTGCTACAGCTTCGCGGATGAGGCTTCATTCAAGATCAAGAAATAATATCAAATAAGAATATCACTAATTACAATACCGATATGAATACACAGTACATCAATCGTGTCGAACTTCAGGGAAGGGTCGGCACAGTGAGGATCTCGCCGGTACATGACACCATCGTAGCCAACTTCAGTGTGATGACTGAACACATGTATCAGACGTCTGAAGGAAACAAGGTCGTTGAAGCGACGTGGATGTGTGTTGCAGCCTTCGAAGGTGGCGAGGTCAATATCCAGTCACTCACCAGAGGATCGATAGTTCATCTGACAGGAAGGCTTCGCACCAACCGATATATTGATGCTTCAGGATGCGAGAAGGTCTTCACGGAAGTGCTAGCAAGCTCTCTGAAGGTTCTTGGATAGGAAAGTGAAAGGGACAGTTCCTGAAGATTCTGTACCTAATTTATACCCTTACGGGTATAGATGGTTATTTAAAGTATGGAATTGTACCCGTACGGGGTTAAAAGACTGGACAATGAAGAAAGCTTTCAAGGTCGTTATAAAGTGGTACTCCGTAATAATAAAGATATTGTGTACACTTTACCAATCTACGGCAAATTCATTGATTAGTATCTCTCCCTCCAAAATAATAGATAGGTAAGAGTGTGCTTTTGCTATTATTGAATACCTAGTTACACAATATTATGGATAGTTCCATAATAAATAAAGCTGCTGTTGCTATAGTATAGTAGGTGTTACTGGTAATGTCTATCACCATCAAGTTGTTGTACTGCTGGTATATACTACTGCGAAGCAGGTTATTGAAGGTTGTAGAGAAAGTCCCGTCGTGCAGATTATTCTTGACCTCGTCTGCCGCCTCTTCCTTACCCTGTTCTTTCAGTTGCCGTATAATCTTAACCTGCTGCTCATAGAAAGAGCCACAAATAGCGTCCTGAACTTGACCGATATTTGTAGCTCTTAGTTCAGCAGATGTCTTATGACGGTATGACTATAAGGAGATAATTTGCAATACTTCTTTGCTCATCCTATATCGAATACAAATCTCTTCCTATCAATGAATTTAACTGACCTTCAAGGATATATAACAAAGTAATGGAACGCTCAACCTCTGTTTGGGTTGACAATGGCATCGCTCCTGTGGCATGAGACAAAGGATGCATAGTAACCTTTTGGTACACCATCATTTCACAAAGCGTATCTCTCAACTGTCCTAATTCAGATCCAGAAACATATCTTCCGACTACATTATCCAGTCGTGTTTTAAGTTGGCACCCAGAGTCTGCATCTATGATGGCTGTTAATTCGTCCACCATATCATATATAGTGTGCAACTTTTTGTTTGCCCTATCATACTCATAATACAGTTTCTTGGGAGCGAGAATAGAACGTAATATTTGTCCACTTTCAGCAATACCGCCCGCACAAATCAGTTTAGAAACCTCACCAGCCAAAAACTCAAAGCGTTTGCGAATACGGTTACCAATTGTTCCCTCATTGCGTCCTGGGCTATAATCTCTTTTTATATTTCTCGCAAAATCCTGCGAATCTCTCTCAACAACTTCTGAATTACCTTGATGCTCAACTATCTGAAAACGCTTCCACTCATCTCTTTGCTGGTGTACCGTTGAGAAAACATATTCTGCAAGATTAAAGAAGGAAATACTATGAGTAAATATAATCCTCTGATAATCCTTGAAAAAGTCTGCCAATAGCTCAATAAACATTGTTCTATTGGCGGCATCCATACTAGAAATCACGTCATCCAGCACCAGCACTCTATCATCTCCGCGTCCTTCAGAGCCATTTAATAATGCAGCAGTCATCAACAGCAATAACTTAATTGCATGCAGTTTTGCCTCATTGTAGTATTCTATCAGTTTCTCGAACCGTCCTGTGCTGTCCCTAATAGAATCTTTGATAGATAGAAACCAATTAGGTCTGCTGTATTTCAGCGAAACAGTGAGATTATCTTCGTAGAAATAATCCTTTAAGAAAAGATTAATATAGGTTTCTATCGTGTCCTTATTCGCCGCCACAAACGTCTCCGCATCCGAGATTCCAACAATGGACTTTTTCAGCAGATTGACCACATCTATCTCATCCTCCGCAAGAATGTCATCCCGCGAAATCATAGTCACATCTATCCCTGTAGGGGTAAACGCCTTATAATCCATCCCGTCAATCTCCAATTTGAAATCAACAAGCGGCGTCAACTGATGGTTATATTGGCTCAACACGTCCTTTTCCGCATTACGCCTGTCTAGCGGGTCTGTCACCGTAGGTGCTATCTGGGAATCAAAAATCCACTTCCTATGGAATATTATCTTCAGCGCCTGATACAATGAACTCTTACCGGCTCCATTTTCACCATATACCAACACGTTCTTTCCATCAAGCACCAGCTCTGCCGGCTCACGGAATGCCTTGAAATGCTCCAACTTCAGTTTGTTAATCATTCTCTACGTTGTTTTCTGGTTTGTTAAAGAACTTTGCAAGCACTTTTTGCAAGTGACTGTTGCGTTCCTTCCAGTTCTCATAACTGAAAGTAGGCGAAGAAAAGACGTTCTTCACATATTCGCTCTTCGAATGCCTATAGTAATCATACTTTTCCAGCACAGAATTATACCGCTTAGGCAAGTCCGTCACTACTAGATTGCCTATTTTATTACATATTTCACCAAGATCGTGTCCAGACCAGTCCTCGCCTAGCAGGTCCTCATCTCTCAAGTTCACTATCTTATCCACAGTGAAGCGCGTAGGTATAGGTTCTTTCGAATCCAGATAGTAGGCCAACAGTGCAAAAGCATTTTGTAGTCTTCCCAGATGCGAGAAATAGTCTGGAGCAACATCAGTATAGTTAGCATCTATTTCCCCCTTGTTGGCTATCACCTTAATCATGTTATAGATGTTGAACTTCACCGAAGTCGTACTGCCCATATAGAAGCAATACCTGATCAGTGATTGCAAGAACGAGATAAAACGATGTTTTTCCTCGTCCGTATCCACATTATTATAGTACAGGTACACCACCAAGGCATAGGTCGGATACTGATTCGTGTAGGCATTGATAATTTGTAGCCAGATTCCTACATCATTACTATCACCACGTTCCTTGTTCATATACTTCAGGATGCTCAGTATCTTATTCAGATCTTCCAGCACCTCTTTGTAATTCAAAGTCTTCAGCGGCGAGAACGGTTCGTTAGAGAAGAACTCCCTCAGCCTCTTTTCGTTCGAGGTGATATGTTGTCTTCCTCTGATGATATGCGAATAATACCTGAAAATGTCGTCCACCGAAAGTTTCAGCTCGTCACAGTCTGCTTTGAAGTCCACCCACATAGCAATAAACTCCTCACGCTGCTCTTTGGTGTAGGCGCTGTCGTAAAGTCTGGCTTTAAAGATGTCTGCATCTTCCAAGTCCATACCTCGGTTGTTGATGGTCTCAAATATGGTTAAAGCCTTATTTTCTGCATCTTCTTGTCCGTCTGCACTCTGCACAATGGGGAGCATCGTTACTCTCCTCATCAGGAACTGGGCAAAACCAGCCAGGTCGAATTTGTCATCCTTCAAAGCCACAAATTGCTGATAGAAATACAATAGGGCATATTCCACTTTCGATTCACATTTCCTCTCATTGATACCATCGCTGGTTGCCACCGCCTTGTAACGACTTTCTATCTTTTCCTTATCATACTTAAAGATAGCATCTATTGCATCATCGTCGTTATTCTCAAATATTTTTGATTCTATTTTTGGCAATTGATCCTTGCCAGACCAAGGTACTACGTAAAGCGCTCTTTGCAGCGAATTTATATCCGGCAGATAGAGCGATAGAACTTTTATCAGCGTCCAGATGGTTATAATACGCTGTTGTCCGTCCACCACCGAACTCTTTCCATCGTTGCTATAGTCTTTACTCCGTGCCATAATGATATTACCAAGAAAGTAAGGCTCATCCTCATTGTAAGCACTCATCAGGTCCTTGTATAATTCATACAACTGGTCAAAGCCCCATGAGTACGGGCGCTGATACATCGGTATCACATATGTTTCATTGGGGGATCCAAAGATGCCCTCAATCGTTTTTTGTTCCGCGGTTAATGATATCATATAAAATTCCTATTCTTTATTCTGATTGAGCTAATTCTTCTATTCGGAACAGTTTACTGTCTTGCGATAGCCTTACAACAACGTGTTCGTCTTTCCTTAGCACCGGTGGCAACTTGTCATAAAGCATTGAGCAAACAAACTGTACATTGTACTTATTAACTGCTTCAGCAAATTTGTTCAACTGATTACCATGCACAAGTTCTTTTTTATCATTAAGGATAAAGTGCAAGCAAGGAATACTTTCTTGATCGGCAAACACCGTGTAGGCAATGTCAAAGCAAGATATCTCACCCTGTTTCTTTCCAGAACTGAAATTTGCCACATCTGTGATATGGAACTTATACAATTGCTTACCTTTCTGGGTATCAACCTCATAGCTGATTATGTACTGCTCATCGTATATCTCATGAGACACTTCAGAGAAAATCTTGTTAAACTTATCTCTTTGAGTCTCCAATCGCTGTGCGAAATCTGCAGTGAACAAGCCGTCATCTATCTTCTTCATCTCTTCACACTTCTCCTTAATCGCCTTTTCAGCCGACTCTATTTGGGATATATACGATTCAAACTCACCTTTTCTGCGTGATAATTCCGACAACTGTACAATGATAACTTCCAGCTCTTCGTAAGTGTCGGATTTCAACACTTTCTCAGCCATCACGGTTTCTTTTTCTTTCAGTCTCTCCAACTCGACTGAGAGGGATTCTATTTCTTCCTGTATTGATGGGAGTTCCTGAGCCACAAATGCCTTCTTGTTCTCAAGCATCGTATTATGGAAATCCACAAGTTCCTTGAAAGTTCGCTGCATCTTGGGTACGTAGGCCGAAGCTTGTTTGTAAATCATCTCAAGCTGAACTACATCTTCCCCAAAATTCTGCTTGTCAAAACTTTCCACCGTCTCATTGATAAGTTCTCTACGCAGACTCAACAACGAAGTCCTTGAAGTCACTTTGTTTATCTGGGCTCGCAAGGCATTCAGACTATTAATATCCAGTTGCAGATTCTCATTAATGTTCAAGTTGTCCTTCCGTTCAACCAGTTTTTCTATGTCAGACTCAATGACGCTTAGAGCGGCTTTGTACTCATTCTTCGAACGATTACGTTCCATTCTGCGCTTATATTTCTTCTCCGTGTCTAATTCTTGTGCCAACTGAGTCTTTCTGGCAGCACTGTCATTAGGGCAACCAAACATAAACAGATATAACGCCTCATACTCCTCATTCTTTCCCATTGTGAGCGTCTTCAGCGTATTCTCCAAACGCAAATTGTCAATACGGATATTGTGAGCAATAATCTGCCTAAACGATGGCGTCTCAGTCTTCACCTCAGGGAAAATAGCAGATTCCAACTCGGCGACGAAGTCTTTCTTGGTTACATCCTTACCATTTATTCTAATAAGGGAACTACGTCCCGTCTTGAAATCCCTTTCTATCACCACTTTTTTTGATGGCGTATCCAAATCATCCACCAATATCAAGGTCACGATGACATTGTTACCAATCAGGAAATCCTTCACAAGCGCATAGCTCTCATGTTTATCTTCGGGGTTACGGTAAATACCGTCAACATCGCCGCCAAGACAATAGTCTATTAGGCGCAATACCGTTGTCTTACCGACATTGTTGCCTGTTCCTGTCGTATTTTCAGGAGTTTCATCCACTATTAGGTTCAACCCCTTATGGAATTCTATATCTCTAATCACCTTTCCTGGTGATGATATTGTCAATTTGCTTAAATACATAACTTCACCTCTCCACTTTTAGTTACCGTTACTGCTCCAATTAGATAAAGCCAGTCAAGGCTTAAAAGCATAACAGGGAAAGAAATCCCGTATTGTAATTTAACCTCTGAATAGAGATTAATCACACTGATATTGCCACTTCTTTGTATAAGTTGCAATACCATAGCTCCAGTATAGTAAATACTTTTCTTCGGATCTATATTCTCAGGCATCAACATAACTATATCCCTCCGGGTCTTCAAAAATTCTACAACGGATAAACGCATCTACCACTATCACGTTGATGCAAATATTCACCCTATCCACTGGAATATCTTCTGCACTCTTACTGTTTAATGCCAATTCTCTGGCCTCATCTACTATCTTGTCAAAAAGCGCATTGCTTTCATATTGGCCCAAATAGCGTGAGTACATATCACTAAGGTTCTGAAGAATAATAAATTCGCAGTCAGTGCCGTTGTCAACGAACTCCCCATAAACAGCATTTAGTTTACCTATGTAGAGTTTATAATCGTTGATAAGGCGTCTTCTCTCTTCAAGATGATTAAAATCTATTTTCTTTTCAATATCATACTTAATTGGCCTACGATCCTTTGACCAATCCTTAACATTTGTTGCGAGTGCTTTCACAACAATAGCCAAGTCCGTTTCCGTGACCTTTGGCGTATCCAATGGAACTATCTCTTTCTCGCATAGTTCACAGACTTTTCTCATACAAGATATATCCAAATGTGCAATATCTTTCAGAAGAGTCGATATGTCAATGATATCTGCAGGAGGATCAAAGACAATGTCATCATGAGTATTGTACGACTCCTTGCGGAGCTTTATCACATTTCCATCTATGCGCAAGAACTTAAACCTGTATCCAGCAAATTGCTCTGCACTCAATTTATCTATTGATGTCTGAATCTTATCTTTCGTCGCAGTGGAACTCACCTGAATCACTATCTTACCATAGTCATACCACAAATCGCCACCAGCAGCATTCAGGTTCCACTGATTCATGTTCTGTAACTGCCAGCCATAAATCAAGTTTAGAAGATCTCTAAAGAAATCTTCTGCATGGACGTTGATATCAAGCAGATTCAACTTTCCACTATCCTTAATCTCGCCTTTCAGTATATTGAGTAAGGTTTTTATCTTTGTAACGTATATGTTTCGATTCATTGTTTCTGCAACTTTTTGCTTTGCAAAAATAACGTTTTTGCTCCAAATTTATTGCATCGCTTTAACATTATTTTTATTTCTTAACTATTCAAGACCCTTGTTGCATGGCAACCCTGCAGAAGAAGAGTTGTATACAACAGTTCATAGACTTGTTATGGAACTCAATAAACATCTTTAGCTTGCGGTCATATATTTTGAGCTATCTTATAGAAATCCATATCTTCACTGAAGCGTTGTAACCCATGAAAGATTCTCAAACAAGTGCCACCCCAAAAAACAATGAAACGATACTCAAATTTCTGAACACTGGTTATATACAAAGCGGCAACAACCGAAAGTGCAATCAACTCTCTCTGATCCTTATGAGGATATAGCCTGTATTTATAACCACGTTCCACTAACGTTGGTTTTCAATGTATGTTTAAAAGTATTCCGATCGTTTCACAAAAGAGCATGTGATGGTCGTCAGAAATGACTCGTCGGATGGCTTCTGATACCTTTCAGCGATGATTTAGAAAGGCTTTAGATTTTATCTGAAATCTCTTGTAGAGATAACAAAATTATCCGAAACATACACATAAAATCAGATGAAATTGCAATGAGACAACCTCCTTAGCAGAGAGGTGGTTTAAACCGCTCACCCACGCTTCCATAGTTTGGGTGAAGAACGGGCTTCGAACCCGTGACCTCCGGATCCACAATCCGGCGTTCTGACCAGCTGAACTATCATCACCGTGTAGTGGAGTCTCGTGGAATTGAACCACGTTCTCAGGATTTTCAGTCCTGCGCATACACCTGGTCTGCCAAAACTCCATTTGTGTTCCTGTAAGGACTCGAACCTTAATCTCAAGCTTCGTAGGCTAGTGTCCTATCCATTGGACGACAAGAACTTTTTTTATTTGACAGTGCAAAGGTATGGCAGGAAGATTTAATCACGAAATCCCTGCAAGTCTTGCAGAAATCCAAAATAACATAGGCACCCTCGGAAGGATGCCTACGGTCAGAATTTCAGGTGGTCAGGATATTAATCCTGCTATCAGTGAGATAAAGATATGAATATTATTGTGTATTTTTGTCATATGAAGATAGAAGAAGCCATAGTGTATTGCCTTGCCACCTCCAACCGAGGAATGCGCAGCGAACAGATAGCTGATATGATAAACCGTCAGCGTCTTCATCTGCGTAAGGACGGACAGCCGGTGAGTGCTAAACAGGTGTTCTACGTTATTACTCATGCCACGCACACCTTCTGTTTGGCAGAGGGAAGGATAATGTTGATGATGTGATGGACAGGATAGAGAGCGAGAAGAAGACGGTAGGGATGATGGTTCGGCTCTACTGCAGAAGATATGAAGGTAACAAGGAACTTTGCAAGAACTGCTCAGATTTGTTGAGTTATGCTGAGGCTCGTCTTGACATGTGCAAGTTCGGAAATGAGAAACCAACATGTAAGAAATGCCCGATTCATTGTTATAAGCCGGACATGCGTGGGAAGATGAGGACGGTGATGAGATGGGCGGGTCCAAGGATGATGATTTATCATCCTATAGAAGCTATAAAGCATCTGATAAGGGAAAAGTTCTAGAATTATGATAAAGAGAGTTCTAATAACGATAGTTATGAGTTTTTCATTCTTTGGCCTCTTTGGCCAGAACAATAAGTTCAAGACAGTAGATGTAACAGAGTTCGCAAAGGCTGTGGCCGATACATCATATGTGGTGCTGGATGTGCGTACCGCTGCAGAGCATGCAGAGGGCTATATTCCGGGCACGCATTTCAATATAGATGTCCTTGAGGATACCTATACTGAGACTGCCCTTAAGACTCTTCCGAAGGACAAGCCGGTAGCCCTCTACTGCCGTAGCGGCAACCGCAGCAAGAACGCTGCCCGTATCCTTGCAGAGAAAGGGTATCAGGTCTTGGAACTTGGAACAGGATTCCGCGGCTGGGTGGCAGCAGGTAAACCTATTGAAAAATAACTATGGAAACACCAGTGCTGAATTCGCATACTAAGGTCGAGTATGAGCCGGCACACAGTTGCGAGCATCTGTTGAACGCTACAATGGTGAAGATGTTCGGATGTCCTCGTTCGAGGAATGCTCATGTAGAAAAGAAGAAGTCCAAGTGTGACTATCTCTTAGATGCCGAGCCGACTGCAGATCAGGTTGCACAGATTGAAGCAAAGGTCAATGAAGAAATCTCCAAGAATCAGGATGTCACCATTGAGTTCATGACACGTGAACAGGCCGCAGCCATTGTTGACCTGAGCAAGCTTCCTGAGGATGCATCAGAGACTCTTCGCATCGTAAGGATAGGGGATTATGATGCTTGCGCCTGTATAGGCGCTCATGTGAAGAATACCAGCGAAATCGGTAAATTCAAGGTCATCAGCCATTCGTTTGAGAATGGTGTGTGGAGACTAAGGTGGAAAGTGATTAATCAATAATACAATGAAGATAGCAATACCAACAAGAGACGGATGCATAGATGACCACTTCGGTCATTGCGCATACTATACGATATTTGATGTCATTGACGGAAAGGTGACAAATGTCAGCAAGATGGCTTCTCCGGAAGGATGCGGATGCAAGAGCGGTATCGCTCCCGTTTTGCGACAGATGGGCGTGACAGTTATGCTGGCCGGCAACATGGGACAGGGTGCAAAGAATGTGCTTGAAGCCCAGAGGATAGAGGTTATCCGTGGCTGCAGAGGTAATGTGGATGAACTTGTTGCTGCATACCTTGCAGGCAATGTCAAGGATAATGGTGAGGCATGCGATCATCACGATTGTCATTGATATGTCAGCATAAATGTGGAGATGTTGTATTTCTGTTGATTTACGTTTCCATTTGTGTTGGAAAAATGTAAGAAGGGTCCTATGGTAGCAATAGAGAATAAATAGTATGTGAAGATGAAACAGAAGCTTGAAATATTGCAGAACATGCTTTCTAGCGTTTCTAAGTTTTATATAGAGTCAAAGAAAGTGGAGAGTGAGCGATGGGAACGAGGCGAATCGTTCAATCTATTCAATACAATAGGCCTAAAGTCTGAGGAGGTCAGATTACATTCTGCCTTTATAGGTGAACTGCTTAATCCCAAAGGAAGTCATGGTGCATCTTCTCTATTCCTAAAGGCATTTTTGGACGTAATGCAGATTGAAGATGGTTATATCAATTATGAATTGTGCTCTCCAAATATTCTAGAACGTGTGATAGGAACTGTCACGGAGACTGAAGGAGGAAGGATTGATATCATAATTGAAGACGGTACTCATGCAGTCATAATAGAAAATAAGATTTATGCCTCTGATCAGTGCAACCAATTGTTAAGGTATCATAACTATGGTGATCGGAAATTCCCGGCTGGCTATGAATTGCTCTATCTTACGTTGGATGGTCATGCACCTTCAGACTGCTCTATAGGGAAACGTACTTTCAATTACTCTTGCCTTTCATACGATTCAGAAATTCTATTGTGGTTAGATAAGTGTTTAGAATTGATTCCGAATGATTTGCCGGTAAGGGAGGTAATCCGTCAATATTCAGATTTAGTAAAACAATTGACATATAAAGATATGGATACTAAGTATATCGATAAATTAAAGTCTATTGCGTTGGCGCCGGAAAATGTGCTTGCAGTCGGAGAACTATTTCAGATACAAAACGAGTGGCTCAATAGTATAATCGAAACATATATATGGAATCCTCTAGGTGAATATGCAAAGTCTAAAGGATTGGTGTTCAAAGTGGAAGAGGATGGTGCCTGTGTTTTCAAGGAAGAATGGAAATATTTTGCTCTTTATGTTTTTACAGAAAAACGTAGTTGGAGCGATATATATGTAGGTGTCTCCTGTTATAACGAGCCTCCAAGGTGTAGTAAACTTTTTAAGAAGGACTTTGTGCTTCTTAATTGCTTGAATCAACAACCAAATTATTATTGGCCATATGGATGGGAATACTTACCTGGTTCAATGTGTTCTTGGGATTATCATATTACTGAGCAGATCGTGAATGGGGAAGTAGTTAATTGGATTATGAATAAGTTTGATGAAATCCTAAATGAACTCGAGGAACGCAATCTGCGTATGCCATAAGAAAAAAGAACTAGATGTTTGCACATTCAAAATCTTTCCTTATACTTGTATTAAACTAGAATAATTCACAATAAGGAAACAAAATAAAAAGGATAAGAATATGGAAAAGGGACTCGTACTTAAGACAATGAGAGAGGCAGGAAAGCCTATCGCAGCAGGTGAGGTGGCAACACTTTCAGGACTTGACAGAAAGGTGGTTGACAAGGTGTTTGCAGAACTTAAGAAGACAGGTGAGATCGTTTCACCGGTAAGGTGTAAGTGGACTCCTGCTGAGTAATAACAAAGGTCATTTTATAGAGACAACGGTGATTGCTGGATCACCAACTGAATAGCTGCATCTGAGAGAGAGGACTTCGTCCAGCTCCTTTCGGATTGCAGCTTTTAGTATGCCGTCACCGATGCCGTGGATGAAGGTGATCTTCATTCCTCTTCGATTAGCATTTTCACGGATGACTCTTCTGAAGGTGTCCATCTGGAACTGCAACTGCTGTCCTTTAGGGACATTTATGCCTTCTGGAATCGCCTCAATGTGCAGGTCGATCGTTAGAGAACCATCAGGATTTATAGGAGTTGATCGCTTAGGTTCCATATTGGTTTTCTTTGCTTTGACCTTCGTTTCTTTAAGACTTGCAATCTCAGCCTTGTCAGTGACCGCAAACTCTCCGTATGCTGATTCTATGACAAGGCCATCTTCTAGTTCTATTCTTACGGTCTTGCCGAGTCCGATGATCTTACCTCTCAGGTTGGAATCCATCAGGATTACGCTTTGGCCGTTCTTAAGGCCATAATTGGAATCTTTTGACTTTGGCGTTGTTGTAGTAGGTGTAACCTTTGGTGCCGCCTTGACATCAGTTTTCTTCTCCGAAAAGGTGACTTTCCCTTTCAGAGCACTGAAATCCGATATGATTGTCTTCTTTGCCATGTGTCTATCGTTTGGTAACCGTGATCATAAAGGTCACGGCAACAACGGAAATCATGATACCTGTGATGATGTTAGAGGTGAGAGCCTCGCCGAATACCAAAGTACCGACTAGAATCGCTGTGATAGGTTCGAAGACTCCCAAAACCGAGGCCTTGGTGGCACCGATATTTCTGGTGGCTATTGCCAAGGTCGCTGTAGAGACAATGGTCGGCAGAACAGCAAGTCCTATGAGATTGAACCATGCCATCCCTCCGTAGAGTCCTGTCATGAGTTCTGTTCCCGATATTGAGCATCTGGTGATGAAAACGACCGTTCCTACCAACAGGGCATAGAATGTCAGCAGGGAATTTGAGATTGATGATATGGCCTTGCTTCGGTTGATGATGACAATGAAGAGCGCATAGACAAAGGCTGATGCTATCGAGAACCATACTCCAACTGGATTGATTGCTTCAGAGCCTGTGCCTCCTGTCATTATCATCACTCCTGCGAATGTTGCAGCGATCGACAGCCATACCGGCCATGAAGGAACAACCTTCAGGAAGACCATGATGATTGCTACCATTACGGGGAAGAGGAACACCAGCGTGGTCGCCAGACCTGATGCAATGTATTTGTAGGCTTCAAATAGGAAGGTGCTGCTTGCCGTATAGAGCAATCCCAGCGCAAGAAGGATTCCTGCCTGCTTGAGAGTAATCTTGAAGCTCTCTTTCTTCAGCAGCAGATAGCCACCCAGAAGAATCACGGCAATGCCATACCTGAAGAAGAGGATGGCTTCAGTGGAAGCCCCGTCGTTCATCAGGGGTTTCGCAAATAGTGGATTCAGTCCATATGTGATGCCGGTGATGATGCCGGCCGGGTATCCTATGATGGCATTTCTGCTTAGTTTTACCATATACGTATCTTTAAAAGAAAAAGCCTCAGAGTCTCAAATCTCCGAGGCTTCATGATGGGAGCGGAAGACGAGGTTCGAACCCGCGACCCTCAGCTTGGAAGGCTGATGCTCTACCGACTGAGCTACTTCCGCAGTTGGACCCATTTTTCAAAATGGGATACAAAGATATAACTTTTTGCGATATGCCCTACCTGTTGTTGATAACTTTCTCGGCTTCCTCTGCAGAAATCGGAGAGAACCGTCTGAAGACCTTTCCGTCCCTCTCGATCACTTCCTCGAACATAGACTTGGGTCTTACCCATACACCTCGTTCTCCGTACATGGCCTGATATACGACCATTTCCTCGAGGGTTTCCGAATGTTTTGCTATGTGAAGGACACGGTAGACGTTGCCCTTGAAATGTCTGTAATATTCTCCTGTCATGGCAACAAAGTTACAAAAATAGTCCGGCTCTCGATTCTCATCGAAGCAGGACCACTACACAAAAACTAACTATGAAATATGATTGAATCAGCATCCTGTTCCGTCAAGGTTGCATGCGGCACCTGTAGTATATTCCGGTGCAGTCTCCACAGCCATTGATGCATCATAGTGCTTAAGGCTGATGAATACGGAACCATCCTCTTTTACAAAGCATGGAATGCCGATATTGCCACGTTCGCGTACCTTTGTGAAAGCTGGATGACTATCGCGAAGGACTATGAATTCCTTAAGACTACGCGCCTGCTGACCGATGTCTATGAGTTCATATTCAGGATTTTCTTTATACAGCTGCTTGACTTGTGTGCAGTCCGGGCAGCTTTCCATTACGTATACCTTTGTCATAATTATACTGCTTTATGTGTTTTTAATTCCTTTCTGATTCTTGCATATGCTCTCTTTATCCTATACAACACCTTCTCCCTGATCCGTCTTGGAAACAGATGCAGTGCAATCACTAGGAGAATGGTAAGTATGCTGATTATCATAAAGCACGAATCGTTTTAATGTTAATATGAAAATCTCTGATGCTCCGGTAAACCGGAAGTCATAGTTATCGCATCAGATATGCTGTCTGGACCTGGTCTGATGAGACCTTCACCTCAGGCTTTCTTCCTATGGATGAGAAGATCAATCCAAGCCAGAGAGCCAGCAGCGCAATCCAAAGTGCCTTCTGCCATTTCTTCTGCGAGAGCCACCAGTACTTCATGTTGGCCCTGAAGACGTACCACTTCGCCTTCAGCTTCTCCCCGAACATCTTCATGCGGCTTGAAAGGGGTGCGTTCGATTTTGCTCGTTTGGCGCCCTTTACGCGTATGTCAACGCTCTCGGTGACCTTCTTGCCGGAAATGATACCGATGAGCTTGACGGTCATCTTGCCGTTTGACTTGGGAACCGGTATTCGTGTGGATCCTGAATCAGATACCGCGATGTTGTACTGCGTGCGTTCGGAATCGATTGCCAGATACAATGAATCAGGACATGCATCACATGTCCATCTGATCTCTATGTATTCGCCTTCTGATGCTGACTTTCTGTCAGTGAAAAGCGTTATTTGCTTCTTCATTGGTTGGGATAGTTGTTCACGAGTTATATGTGCAATTCTCTTGCCAGACAAAGAAAGCCCGGCACATTGCCAGGCTTATATCGCGTAGATAAATACTAATTTTACATTTAGAAGCTGAACTTCACTCCAAAATTTAGAAGGCCTTGATTACCCCAGCCAGTTTCAAGGAAGCCTCGTAATGTCTTTCCTCCGAATTCCATACATACAGATGACGCTTGAGCTGCAAGCATCGGAATCGGCTTGTCTTCATTCTTGCCGTCAAGGAGCAGCATCATACCTAAAGATAGTTTAGAGTACATTCCGAAATGCTCATGATTGAACCACACGAACTTTGAAGTCGCCATTATTGCAGGATAATGCACAATGTAGTCATTGCCATTATTCCACTCGCCCCAAGTGCTTTCATAACAAACTGTTCCTCCCAGTTTTATTGTCCTGTTAAGAGAATAAAGATACTGAAAACTGAAAGCACCGGTGCCACCATTATCGATTCTTTTAGGATACTCCTGTTCCCCAGGAGCCATTACATCTACTATTCCTACTAATAGTCCACCAAGCACTGCACCACCACCTGCGCCAATGAAATCTACAGCTTGAGGTAGAGTTAAATAGCCATAGCTTACAGAAATCTCATGTCTTGATTCATCAGTCTGGGCAAGACATACAAAGCTTGAAATGATCAGCAATGCAACTGAATACAGGAGTCGTTTCATAGTTAAATCCCGTTTATCTATGTGAATATTATATTTTATTCTAAATCTACGTCAAATAACTAGTTTGGATATGGCCCTATTCGTAAATCGTGGCCACTATCTTTCGGCTTCCACCATGATTGCGGAACTCGCACAGATAGATTCCCTGCCAGGTTCCCATATTGAGTCTGCCGTCAGTGATAGGAATGGTAAGGCTTACTCCAAAGAGAGATGACTTGGCGTGTGCCGGCATATCATCGGAGCCTTCCATCGTATGCTCGTAATATGGCTCCCTCTCTTTGACCATATGATTCAATATCGCTTCCATGTCGGTACGCACATCGGGATCATAGTTCTCGTTGATGGACAATGCACATGATGTATGCTGGACAAATAGATTGAGCATACCTACCTGAGGAAGTGGCTTCGGAAGATGCTCAAGAATCTCCTGAGTCACCAGGTGGCAGCCTCTGCGCTTTGCCGAAAGATGGAAGGTGGTCTGTCTGATCATATTTATATGGACGAAATGGCTTTCGTTCGTTTCTAAAGAATTTTACTACTGATTTCTAGGCATCTATAATGCGGATTTTATTACGGCTTCGGCAACTTTGCCGAAAGAATTTGGGTAAATTGGAGAAATTATACTACTGATTTTAAGACTCTTTATGGTGCTTTCTACCTTCGAATGAGAGTAATTCTATGATACAGCTATCTGAAAATTATACTACTGATTTCCGAATAATGATACTACCGATTTCTCAATACGTGGAAGGACAGGGGAGTTATGGCCGCCCTCAGTCACCTCGAAGGCAACCTCCGCTCCTTTCAGCATCAGAGTTTCCACCACCTTCATGGTATCCTCCTCGATGCTTGCAAAACGCTTCACCTTGGTTTCCTTCTCCTTTTCTCCCATGCTGATGTAGAAGCATACGCACTGGAGTTCCTCCTGTTTGAGAAGCCATTCCGCAAATCCATCATACCAGAATGATCCCGAGATGGATGCAACTCCCTCAAACAGAGGCTTCCTGATGGCTGCCCAGACAGCAAAGAGACCGGAAAGAGACAACCCCATAAGGTATCTCTTGGGGTTTCTTATCTGAAGGGAGTTCTCGAGGTTGAAGAAAATATCTCCTTTGAGACGGTCCAGAAACTGACTGGCACGACCTCCGAATTCTCCCTCCTTGACGGCCGGAGCCTTCCATGGAGTCATGTCGTTGTTCCAATCCATTTCAGAGATAGTGACGATGTTTGTCTCGAATCGTGTAGATAATCCCTCTAAAGCTATGCGTTCTTCCTCTGGAAGTCTATGAGGCAGAAGAATATAAATTATACTACTTGAATCGAAAGTGGCGATGTCAAGATGCAGTGAATGGTATGTTCTGGAGGTCATCATAGTATAACAAAGATACACAATTTTACCGAAATAGGAAAGAGATAGTCGGTGTCTTTAAGTCGTTAAATATCTATGTTAATCGTTATCTATCTTCTTGATAGTCAATGTGTTGATAATGTTAAAAATACTTGAAAATTAGGTTAAGAGTTTCTAATTTTGTTCGAAGCAAGGGGTAGAAATTGCCTGGTTTTTCAGAATAAGCAAGATGGGCAATTGTAATACAAAGACAATATGAGTTCAAAGGAAGATAATCCGAAAATGATCACGAAATCTTTTCGGTTGACGGCTAGTGAGAGCTCCCGCCTGGAAGAACAGATGCGTGCGGATGACTACACCAATCTCTCGAAGTACATCCGCGTGAAGATCTTCGGGCATCGCACAGTTGTAAGGAAACCGAAGGATCTCTCCACAGAAGAGATCCGCGCTATGCTCACTTCCGTAAGGGAGAGGATTGCCGGATTCGGAGCGGACTACAACCGCATAGCTTCTCACCTGCTGGAGAGGATAGATGAGCCGGGACCGAGGAATATGTCCGAGGTTAACAAAAACTTCAGCCTGATGAACAAGCTGGCCAAGGAGATCAGGAGTTCCATGAACTCTCTGATAGACCTTTTTGAGGACATAGAATACAAGGTCAATGAAGGACATTCACCAATTAAAATAGATAAGAATATGACACAATTCATCCACGTTGTCGGCAAGATCGTAGAAGATGCCGAACTGAAGAAGAGCAAGGACGGCAACAGCCAGTTTATCGCTTTCAGAGTTGCTGTAAATGAGAAGAAGGGCGACGATACACGAACCACCTATTATGATGTCACCCATCCTACTACAGGAGTCTTCCACTTCCTGAAGAAAGGAAGGACAGTGTGTGTGATGGGTCCGTTATCCATCTGGCAGTCAAATGGTCAGGATGGCAAGACATATCTGAATGCACACATCTCGGCGAAGCTCATCGATTTGGTAGATTCCAAAGAGAAATGAGACATGTCTGTTGACTTTACATTCAAGCCAATATAGGATGGTTATCAAGATTATGGCTTCCAGTCCGAACATGAAAAGTGCGTTGGAATACAATGATAAGAAAGTTTCCCAGGGGGATGCTGAAGTGATTCAGACGGCCAATATTGATGCTGATCTGAACACATTTCATGACACGATAACGCGTTATGAAAAGCGCAATTTCAGCTCCAAGGAATTATCGTTCCATATGTCAGTGAACCCTTCAAGCTCGGAGAGGATGAGTGAGGAGAAGGTGAAGGAACTCGTTTCGGATATCATGGAAGGACTGGGTTATGCCAAACAGCCTTATGCCATATATCGTCATGATGATATAGGCAGGGTGCATTATCATGTGGTCTCCATCAGGACCGACAGCAACGGCCGTAAGATCCCCAGCCGTCAGGAGAACAGGAGATGCCTTCTGCTGCAGGAAACCCTGTCAATGAAGTACGGATTCATCGTGGGATGCACCACGAACGAGCAGCTGGACAGGGTGCAGACCTATATGGCAAGGTTCACTCCAGCAAAAGCCGATACGGCAGTACAGATTGACGCTATAATCAGATACTGCTGTACGTATAGATTCTCATCGTACAACCAGTTCAGCTTCCTTCTGAATACATATGGGGTATCGGTTACCGAAGTGTCGAAATTGCCGTTACGGATGGTCTTCCGTGGCCTTGACGCCAAGGGAAAGGTCTGCACTGTACCGATCTCTAGGAAAGACCTGTCATCCGATCCCGCCAAGATGTTCGAGGCCCGTATCAGGGAGTGCAATAATACAAAGGCATATCATGGGACTGGAGAACTTTCTGAACTGTGCTCGCTGTGCCTCAAGGAGTCGACCAGCCAGAAGCATTTCCGTGCGATGATGGCGGCGGAAAACGTCGATGTGAAGATTGCCAGAAATAGTGACGGACTGATTTCTAAAGTGATGTTCGTAGACCACGAAACCAAGAGCGTTCATAACCTCTCAGATCTGAAGGATGTCTCCCTCACAGACTTCAGGAATGCGGAATCTCTAGGCCAGTGGGCGCAGAGATACAATGATACCAAGCAGGAACCGCTGGTGGGTATGGCGACGCTGGGAGACCTCCTCTCCAGCCTTGGCGGCGGGCGATCACAGTCCAAGGATATCTACAGCAAGTCAAGGAAGAAGTCCAAGGGAGTGAAGATGTAGCATGCTCAATAAGAATCAATATGAGAAGTACTTTTATTTCGGCATCCTTTTCGGGGTGCTGCTTCTCTTATTGAATCTATACTACTATGCTCACCCGCTGTGGGAGAATTCAGGCTTGTCGTGGTATGTCTTTGACAATCTATGTCGTCGCCTGTCTAAAAGCCCTCTCTTCAGCCATTCATTGAAGACCAAGTTCGCTGCCCTTGTGCTTATTTCCTTGGGCATGTTCACAAGGTCCAGCAAGGCACGTGAGGTAGACCTGAAGATAGTTGCTGTTGTCGGTGCGATATCAGCTGCCGCTTACATCATTCCGTTTCCTCGGCATGGACTATATGCGATCTTTACTATTATAGGATTTGTCGGACTCGTATGGGTTGTCAGCATGATTGCCCGCAGGGAGACCAAGGCCATCATCAACGATGACAACGAGACGTTCCCTCAGTGCCCCGATAAGATTGATAATGATGATTCCATCAATCTGCCGATAGTGTATCAGTATCAGCAGCAGATCCATAACGGATGGATCAATGTTGTGAATCCCTTCCGAGGAATCCTTGTTTTGGGAAGCCCGGGTTCCGGTAAGTCCTACTCAGTATATGAACCGTTCATTGACCAGATGATGTCCAAGGGATACACAATGTGCGTTTATGACTACAAGTATCCCACACTGTCCAAGAACGTATATAATAAGCTCCTGCAGTACCAGGATAAGTACAAGGTGAAGCCGGAGTTCTGCGTGCTGAACTTTGATGACCCGATGCATTCCTTGAGGGCGAATCCGACTCATCCGAGCTACATCATGGATCAGGCGGACAGTGCCGAGATCGCGGACCTTATCATGCTCAACATCAATAAGGTCGCTAGGGAGAAGAATGACTTCTTCACGGAGTCTTCCAAGTCCCTTCTTGATGGCGTCTTCTGGTATCTAAGGACTCATGAGAATGGCCGGTACTGTACGTTCCCGCATGCCATCGAGTTCCTTAATCAGGACTACAAGAAGGTCATTGCAATGCTGGTTTCCGACCCGGATGTGAAGACCAAGATTTCGTCCTTCGCGGATGCCTTTTACGCCGGAGCGAACGACCAGCTTCAGGGTATGATCGCCAGTACGAGAATCCCTCTGTCCAAGTTCACATCACGAAACCTCTACTGGATTCTCACGGGTGATGACTTCAATCTGGATATCAATGACCCGGAGAATCCGAAGATTCTCTGTATCGGCAATAATCCTGATAGGGAGATCATCTACGGTACCTGTATCGCGCTGTATACCTCCAGGATGTTCAAGAGGATCAATCACCCCGGAAAGGTCAAGTGCGGCGTGCTTCTGGATGAGATGCCGACCATCTTCCTTCCGGGAGTGGATAAGATCCTGAACACATGCCGTTCCAACGGAATCGTCTTCGTGGTCGGAGGACAGGATGTGTCCCAGTTCTATAGGGATTATGGAAAAAAAGAAGCGGATGTTCTCATTGCAACTCCAGGAACCACCTTTATCGGTCAGGTCAATGGTGAAACCGCCAAGACCATGTCTCAGGTGTTCGGAAAGCTTGACAGGGTGCGTGAGAGCGAATCCATAGGAAGAAGCACAGACTCCGTAAGCATATCTATGCAGGAAAAGGAAATCATGCCTGCTCGAAAGATTGAAACGCTCTCTACCGGTACGTTCTTCGGTAGGGTGGCGGATACGCATAGCCAGAAGATCGAAAAGAAACTCTTCTGCGGTGAGATTCAGAGAGATAATAAGGCAGTAGCTGAAGAGAAAAAGCGCTGGGTTGACATCCCTGTCTTGACAGATTTCGGTGCTGACTATATTAGGCAAGTCATAACCGATAATCCTGAGCCTTATGTCAAGGATCAGATGAAATACGAATTCCTTACAACGGATAATTCAGGAATCGTGTATGCGCCGGATCAGCTGGATGAGATGATTGATAAACGCTATGAGAAACTCGAACCAGAGGAACGTAGTAGACTTATGGAGGAGATCATACAGTTCAAGCTGAAGCTCTTTATGGAGCAGATGATTGAAGCCAATTATCAACGAATAAAGGCCGAGATGGAAGACCTTGTCAATCGCGCTTGGGCAAATGATGGAACTGAACCTAAGGACGGAGGTGATGACAACTCCAATGATCAGTATGACCCTATGAAGGATCCTATTATGGTTGATCCTTGGTATGAATCTTAATTTTCCCATCTTCCTATTTGACACCCATCCAAAGTATCATTATGAGACTTTGAAATGAGACTTTGGGGCCTTCCCACAAGATATAGTGAAATTAGAGCAAGAATAGAGTCAAGCGTTTCTTAATATGCGGTTAAAAGTATTTGAAATAGGTAATATCAAAAGTACCTTTGTCGTATGATTATCGGTAGTATGATACCGAGAGAGGATATGAAGAATACTATGAATGCTATTGCTGCTGATTATGGGCTAACACCGGTCAGTGGACAGACGAGATTGCTTGAAAGAAGGGCATGTGAAGAGAATTGTGAAGTGCTGCTTTCAGCCTTTCTTGATTCTCAGGATATCAGGCAGACAAGCAGGGAGACCTACTATTGGGGAATGGTGACATATTTCCGATGGATGGAGATACAGGGAAAGGTGATGAAGGCCATGACTCCTGCCGATGTGATGTCATTCAAGAGTTATATGGTCAAGGAGAAGCTCTCTCCACTTACCATTGGCTCTTATCTGACGGCCGTGAGACGTTTCTATGCATGGACCGAGAGTGCGATGCTCTATCCTAATATTGCCAGATCCGTCCGGCCACCGCGGGGAAAGAAGGGATTCAAGAAGATGCACTTGAATGAAGATGAGGCCTCCGAATTGTTGTCTTACCTGAAGTCTAAGTCTTTGAGGGATTACGCGATAGTGAATCTCATATTGAGGACAGGTTTGAGAACGATAGAGGTTATCAGGGCTGATGTCGGAGATGTGAAATTCAAGCGCGGTAAGAGGATTCTGAAGATATGGGGTAAGGGATATGATGATAAGGATAACTTCGTTATTCTTGGAGATGTGACCTGGAATCCGATACGAGACTATCTATCTACTAGAGGTAAGGTTGGAAAGGATGAACCGTTGTTCGTTACGGATGGTAAAGGACATCGCGGTGCTAGGATGTCAACGCGTTCCGTGCAGTATGTATGTAAGGAGGCTATGAAAGCCATCGGACTGGAGGGACATGAGTATTCGGCGCATTCACTTCGTCATAGTACAGCGGTCCTGATACTCAAGAATGGCGGTGACTGGCAAGATGTTCAGAGAGTGCTTCGTCATGCTTCACCTGCTACCTCTCAAATCTATACTGCAAGTATTGAAGAGGAGGTGAGATTAGATAGGAATCCTGAAAGTATTTTGGATAATGTAATTTAGTATAACGATAATACCATTTTGATTATGAGCGAGGAACAATTAAAAGGCGGTACAACTGCTATGTTTGGAGATGGGAGTAAGCCTGCTCCTCAGGCTGTTCAACTGACAGATGAGGAATATGCTATTCTTGAGGAGAGACAGGCTCAGAGGAGAACGTTTCTCACCGGCAGGAGAAGAAAGGATGAAACCCGTGAACCGGCTACAAAGGATGATATAAGGACATCTCTTCTTCTGAATAAGCACCAGTATGATATAGTTCGTGAGATTGCCTTAAGAGAAGGAATGACGATCAAGGACCTTATCTCTGCGATGTTTCAGCTGGGTATCGACAGATACGAGGAGAAGCATGGTAAGGTTGAACTGAGGAAGAAAAACACGGACAAGAAGGACTTGTTTAAATAGCATAGTCATAATTATGCACAGCTTGACTGTAAGTATCGGGGATACGGGTATATAAAACCATGATTCCCGATATTTTCTTTTATCTTTGTATGTGAATACTGTTGAATGATGGAACAACGAATACTAGCTGTACTACGAGCAAACCCTAGAGGCCTTACGGCTAAAGGAATAGCTAATCTATTGGGTGCGGATCGCATACGTGTGAATCAGATCCTATATGGTCCACTTAAGAATCAATGCTTTGTTGATTCATCGTATGTATGGCATTTAACTAGCCAGGTTCCCGTCAACGCTGTTGAAAATCAGACTGAAACGATATCAGCAGATTTGCAGCTGAGCAAGGTATGCAAATACTATCTTAATTGTCTGTCACTAGACTATACAAATAAGATAAGTGCTTTCAAGGATAGCGACTTTACTCTTGACTATGTGGAAATCAACTCAGTAGATGTTGAGTCTTTGAATGATGAAGAGGCAATTTCCTTTATGCAGAAAACCGCCCAGTTGGGAAATAAGGTGATGTATATAGGATATCCCACAGTTTTGTATACCGTGACCAACCGCCATGGCGAGCAATTTAAACGCATCGCTCCGATCTTTCTCTATCAGACAACGTATGATGCCGGTGCAGGGGCAATGTCTGCTGTTCCGACCATTAATATGGAAATCATGAAGCAGTACTGCTCTAATGATGAGAGCGAGCAGCTTCATGAAATGATTCGTCTTGAGAATGAATTAGGACTAAATAACCCGGAAGCGGAGTTTGACATGTATGACCTCGTCACTCGCCTTACTCATATAAGGCAGTGGAATTGGAAGGAGGAGATGAATCCTGAATCTTTCAGCGAGATGTCAATGTCTGATATCAAAGAAGATGGTATATATAACAAGGCTGTATTGCTAAGGGCAGATGCTTCAAATTATACCCAAGGACTGGAGCATGAACTGCTGGAACTATCAAGACTTTCAGAATCCCAATATAAAGGCACAGCTCTTTATGATTGGATTCATAATGAGGACTGGACCGATGTCGTAAATAATGAAGAAGATGAGGAGATTCTAGAGGTGTTGCCATTAAACACCGAACAAGGAATGTCCATCAAGAAAGCATTGTCCAATAATCTTACTGTCATTACAGGTCCTCCAGGTACAGGAAAATCTCAGGTGGTCACGAATCTGATTGTAAACCTTGCGTGGAAAGGTAAGAAAGCCATATTCTCTAGTAAGAATAACAAAGCTGTTGATGTTGTAGAAAAGCGAGTCAACGGCTTGACGGAACGTCCTATCATGTTAAGGATGGGTAGTAATCAGGGAATAGATGCAATTGTTACCTTCCTTCGTGACCTGATGAACTGCGCCAGACCGCAGCAGTCTGATATAGATGAGTATAATGAGATCAAGCATATCTATGATTCATTGCAGGCAAGGGTCGTAGCTCTTTCACAGAATAAGCAGGAGCTCATTGATTCACGAAACCGACTAGATGAGATTGAAAAAGAAGTATGTGAGTTTAGACATAATTGGAATGAGATTGCAGCATCTATCTCGGAAACTGAGGCAGTCAGCTTTTCAGAAGTACTTAATGATGCAATGTCCAAGTATGATCAGGCCCAGGTTAACCTCCAACCATTCTTCGTAAAACTCCTATGGGGAATGTTCTCAAAGTCAAGAATAAGTTCTTTTAATGAAGCTATTCTGACATTGAATACACTTCTTCAAAGTTATCATAAGTCTCCAATAATCAGTTCATTAAGTATACCTAAAGATGCGTTGTTTGATTCGGCGAAGGGGATAGCTGAGAATTTGAGGGTCATTGCTCAATATAATGCACTTCTATCAAGATTGCGTGAACTGCCAACCCTTGAATCCATAGATAGACAACTCATTGATATAAAGAAGGAACAGGCTGATATTGCACATCAGCTTTGGACCCAGTGGGTGAAAACAAAGGGTGCTAATATTCCTCACTCCCTGCGCATAAAAGTGACGGCGTTTATTGCTGAAGTTGCCCTTAATAAAGACGATACTCTCAGTACCGAACAGCTCAGGACTTTTAGAGACATAGAGAAGCAGCTTAAAGATATTCTGCCGATATGTGCTGTCACGTCACTGTCTGTAAGAAAGAGGGTGCCGTTTGTTGCCGGAATGTATGACCTGCTTATAATAGATGAGGCAAGTCAGTGTGATATCGCTTCTATATTGCCTTTGCTATACAGGTGTAAAGCGGCTGTGATTATTGGTGACCCTAAGCAGTTAAGTCACATTACTGGACTTACTAACCAGCAGGATCACAATCTTTTAAAGAAGTATGACGTCAGTCCTGCATTCTCGTTTAATGCTGTTCCACTCTATGATTATGCCGCAGCAATTTGTCAGCCGGATAATATAGTTCAGCTGAAAGACCATCATAGATGTCATGGTGATATCATCGAGTTCTCAAATAAGGAATTCTATAATGGCAATCTCCGTATTGCTACTAATTACAATAGGCTTAGGGGAGAGACGAAATTAGGAGTACGCTGGGTCAACACCCAGGGAACCACTTATCGTCCTCATAGCGGTAGTGCATATAATATGTCTGAGGTTCAGGCTATTGTAAATGAGCTGAAGCAGCTAGTAAGCAATAACTATAAAGGCTCTATTGGTGTGGTGACACCATTCAAGGCCCAGGCTGATAAGATAACGAAAGCACTGGAAGGCGAGTCAGATCTATACAATACGCTTCTGACTGTAAACAAGTTTATGGCGGACACTGTACATAAATTCCAGGGTGATGAGAGGGATGTGATGTTTTTCTCGACCGTTATCTCGAATGGAGCACCAAATAGTTGTGTGAGCTTCCTGAGGTCCACTGGAAATCTCTTTAACGTGGCGATTACCAGAGCAAAGTCAAGCCTTGTCGTTGTTGGAAATCAGGACTACTGTAAAGGATGCGGAGTGTCGTATCTTGAACATTTCGTAGAATATGTAATGAGACAGGAAAAGGTCTCAGCTCCTTCGACGGATATCGATATAGATCACGGTCCGGACTTCCCAGAACTTGATGGATATATAATGCAAAGTGTATCAGAATGGGAAAAGATCCTATATAGAGAGCTTTACAAGGCAGGGATTAAGACGCAGCCTCAATATCCGATTGACAATTATCGCTTGGATCTCGCCTTTTTCCATAACGGCAAGTGTCTCGATATTGAAGTGGATGGAGAAAGATACCATCGAAGTTGGAATGGCGAGCTTTGCTATAGGGATCAGCTCAGGAATCAGAGAATGTTTGAGCTAGGTTGGGATGTTCAGCGTTTCTGGGTTTATGAGATTCGTGACAGACTTCCATGGTGTGTTGAGCTGGTTAAGTCATGGATGGATGCACAAAAGTAAGTCTTGAATACTCTCTAAGAAAGCCAAACGTACGGAGTTGCCATTTTATGCAACTCTAGCATACACATATTTTATCATTGACTTACAAAACTTATGAAAGGCATATTATATTTGAAAGTAATGTTCAATAAATTTCGTTATGCCCGCATTGTATGTTTTAGTGAATGAACTATCTCTATCAAAATACTCAATATAATATCCGTATAGGTAATTTATAGATATCTTACTTTATCACAAAAATTTACAGAAGAAAGTGTAAAAAAAATATGGAAAAAGAAGTTTTCATGTCTTTGTACTGCAGGCCATTCGCTGAATTGGTTAATTTTAATGTAAAACAATTGCGTTATCGTTATGAGAAGTTAATAGAAGTTGATACAACGATAAAAGAGAATCAAATGGAATATCTGATGAGGTTTGATTCTTTTATTGCGTTATTCCGTGCAATGTTTTTAGAAAGAGGTACCAAGCAGTATACTATTCAAAATTATTATCGTACAATCGGTCAAGATAATCTTTCAATGAAAATCGATGATTATTTAGATCAGCAAATGTTCTCATGGACAGATAAGACAATACGTGAAATATTAAAATTCCTCGCAGATAAGTTTGTCTGCCATGTTGATCCTATATCGACAGAAGACTTAGGCTTGGCAAATTATTATATGAGCCATTTGGGTAACCCTTATGTTGAGAATAACCTTCAAAGTATAATGAAATTTCTCCTTGATATAGTATCGGAAGATTATATATGTTAAGTTCTGTATTATAGTTGTTTTATGGACGAAGTTGACGGAAGACATTTTCCGGCGAGGTTTAAAACACTATCTAAAGTAATCTGGGGGAGGTATTTCGTGAAACATATAGGGCTGTAATTACAGACCATCACATAACAAAATTTGAACGAGTCAAAAACGAATGTCTATCAGAATATATAACTGTGACCTTGTATTCTAATTTATTAAAGTCTTTAGGAATTGAAAACGGGCGGCCAAATGTACATGGCTGCCCGTTTATGCGATTCTAGCATTTCGCTAATTTGGCAATAAGCGAAATGCAGAACACTAATTATATTCGAATTCAATGAATTATAATACCTCAAGTCAAAAGTTATTCAGATGGTGGTATGGTTTCTGAAATATCAGTGTCGTCTCAACTTATGGGGCGGAAACTGATGTTGAATTTATTAATTTGAGGTTATGGATACAGGCAAATCAATGCTATGCTTCATCGCAGGTGCGATGGCTGGCGCAGTTGCGACTCTTCTCCTTGCTCCGGATTCCGGAGAGAATACCCGCGCCAAGATCAGGAAAGGTGCGGCAGATCTGAAAGGCAAGGCTAAGGAAAAGATCGCTGAAGGTCTTGGAATCATCGAGGAAGCTCTGGAGGAAGAGTGATGGAAGAGAACAAGACAATTTTGGGGATTCTGTCCTCTACGATAGGTGAGTACCTGAGCATGAGGACAGATGACTTCAAGAAGAACATAGTCGCAGGCCTGTCTGTAGGTTTCAGC
Source organism: Candidatus Cryptobacteroides sp. (assembly GCA_045127905.1). Lineage (GTDB taxonomy): Bacteria > Bacteroidota > Bacteroidia > Bacteroidales > UBA932 > Cryptobacteroides. Next base: position 1,451 of record JBGVQX010000051.1, on the reverse strand, counting down.
AGAATACTTGCTGTGTTGGTTATCACTCTTGTCCTTCTTGTTGTGCTAGGTGTCTTTGCGTTTGCCTTCATCGTGCTGATCGGAGAGGAGATTGGAAGCTTGAGCGGAGCAGCCTTCATCGTAGCTGGAGTATATATCATCGCAGCCATCGTCCTAATTCTGCTGAGGAAGAGGTTGTTCGTGAACATGTTCACCAATCTATTTTCGGGAATAATTGAAGAAGAGTCTCCGTCAGATAACTGGAAGACCCTTCTTCTGATGATTGTCAAGAATCTGCGTGGGAACCTTGATGCATGATAGAGTGATATACCCGATTATTCTTTCTTGATCTTCTCCTTGCAAAAGCGAAGAATAAGAAAGCCTATCACCAGGATCAGAAATAAGACTATCCAGTATAATAAATCCGCTGTCATATATATCTTCTTATTATGGCATCAGCTATCAGTCTGTACCCGTACACATTCGGGTGGATGCCGTCCGCGCAGAACAAGGTCTTGAGGTCTCCTCTGAATGTGTCGAATGGAGATGTCACATCTATGATTTCAGTCTGTGTCTGTCCGGCAATTACAAAAAGGCTCCTGTTATAAGTCTCGTGCCATCTGGAAATTATGCCGACGTCACCTCCCAGCCATCTGATGACATTTCCCTTCTGCCTTTCGGTCATCCTACTGCTAAAATAAGAAAAATATCTATCCGATAAAATAGGAGGAAGTGAAATGATCACAGGTGTCGAGCCTAGTTCGCGTATCCTGTCGATCAGTCCGACAAACCTGACCCTGAAATCCTCCAGCGAAGTCTTTGGCGCGTAATCTTCAGCAGGGGCGTCAGCGATCTTCATCCAGTCGAAGTCGCAATCGTTGCCTCCATACTCAATAAATGTGTAATGACTTTCTGATATGTCTTTAGAGTGCCTGCTGATAATCCTGTCACCCATACTTACTGTCGAACCGAACTTTCCGCAGTTGACTATGTCCATTCCGAGCTTTTCCCCTACCATATCCATAAAGGATTGCTGAGTGACTGTATATCTGTCCTGGTCTGTAAGGACGACACCTTTGGTAATCGAATCTCCCAAGGCCGTTACTTTTAACTTTTTCATTTTTCTCGTTCGTATACGGTCGCAAAATTATCGCTTAATTACGAGGCAGGCCAGAAATAGTCGCATTTGATGTGCAAATGGGGAGAATGACAATAATAGGGGAGAAAAATCGTGTTATCAGGGGCGTTTGACAAATAATTTATACCTTTGCCCCTGATTTAAGCAACCTGATAAGATGAACAGGACATTAGCCAAAATAGTATCTTTGCCGGGTACGGTCATTCACTCGTTGGTCATACCCTTGTTCGCTTTTCTTTTCACGCTCTATTACCAGCCGAGGATGGAGTATCATATCCTGAGTATGCCTCACTCGTCATTCGCATTCAACGTGACGATACTCTTCTGCATTGTT
>JBGVQX010000050.1:0-3968 GCA_045127905.1 Candidatus Cryptobacteroides sp. | reverse complement strand
CAGATACTACCAACCTTAAAGACCTCTTTGCAAAACCTAACTACAATATTGTCAATGAACTGGATGGTTCTACCGAACCAAGTTTATTTTAATTGTTAAACTTTATAATAATCGTCCGGAACTTTTACCGGACAGCAATGACATTAATTATAAAGAAATCTTCAGAGTCTTGCCGATACATATGCGGTGAGACTCTTTCTTTTACCAAAATGCTTAAATAGGCGGGTCTATTTTTTATTGTAATACTTAAATGTTAAATTTTACAATTGACCGGATATCATCCGAAGCGGCTCCTACATATGCAGTGAAACCGCCTTCTTCCAGTACCCATCCCCGTTCAGGGTCATAGAACTTGAGCATGTCTGGATTGATTTCAAAAGTGACTCTCTTGGTTTCGCCAGGAGCAAGAGCCACCTTCTTGAATCCCTTGAGCTCCTTGACAGGACGCTCGAGCGAAGACTCCTCGTCGCCGATGTAAAGTTGCACGATTTCCTTTCCTTCGCGTGAACCGGTGTTGGTCACGTCGATGCTTACCTTGAATCCGTCACCGGATTTGCGGCAGGTTGCCTCTCCATACTCGAATGTAGTATAGCTCAGGCCATGTCCGAATGCAAAAAGTGGCTTGATGTTCTGCTTCTCAGCCCAGCGATAGCCTACGAAGATACCTTCCTTGTATTCTACAGTCAGGCTGTCCTTATGATATGCGTTCAGAGCATGGGCTGCGTTGTCCTCAAGTTTTACCGGGAATGTAAAAGGCAACTTTCCTGAAGGATTAACCTTGCCCAGAAGCACGTCTGCGATTGCATGACCTGCCTGCGATCCGAGGAACCAGCTCTCCACAATACCGTCTACATTCTCGATCCAAGGCATCTCGACAGCGTTGCCCGAAACGATAACGACCACAATGTTGTCATTTACTTCTGCAAGAGCCTCGATGACCTTATCCTGTGCATACGGCAGAGCCATCGCCGAACGGTCACGGCCCTCTGCGTCCTGACCCTTGGCCTTGTTGAGACCACCGAAGAACAGTACGAGGTCTGCGTCTTCAGCCTCTGCTACAGCATCGGCAATAAGTTGTTCTTCACTGCGCGGATCGGTGAGGTCGATGCCTGTGTCCACGCTATTATATGTGCGGAGAAGGTCCCCGACGTATCCTCTCTGATATACGATCTGCGCCTTGTCGCCCACAGCCTCGCGGAGTCCGACGATAGGAGTGCACTCGTTTTGGGCCTTGAGGGACGATGAGCCTCCACCGACAGTCATCTTCTTGATGGCGTTTTCTCCGACAACGAGGATCTTGGATGTCTTTTCGAGGTCGATAGGGAGGATATTATCTTCATTCTTAAGCAATACGATACCTTCGCCGGCAATCTTTCTTGCAGCAGCGTTATGCTCCGGCGAATTGAGCGAACCGTATGGCTTGCTGCTGTTCATCGCAGTGCGGAAGTTCAGTCTCAGCACGCGGCGCACCTTGTCGTCAAGCACTTCCATTGAAGCCCTGCCGTCCTTGAGTCTTTCGAGATAAGGCATTGCCAGGTGGTATGCGTTATATGAATTGCCGTATTTGCTGTCAAGTCCGTTTGTGCCGGTGCCCATCTCAAGGTCCAGGCCGTTCTCTATAGCCTCATAAGTCACATGAGTCCCGCCCCAGTCTGAGATTACGGCTCCGTCAAAGCCCCATTCTTCCTTAAGTATCTTATTAAGAATTCTGTCGTTATGGCAGAGATGTTCGCCTTCGAAGAGGTTGTACGCACCCATGATCGACCATGCGCCTCCTTCCTGCACGGCCGTCTTGAAAGCCGGGAGATAGATTTCATAAAGAGCACGGTCATCGACAACAGCGTTATAATGATGGCGGTTAGCCTCCTGGTTGTTGAGCGCAAAATGCTTTACGCACACTGCCACTCCGTTTTTCTGTACTTCCTTGATATATGGGACAGCCATCTTGCCTGCAAGGAAAGGATCTTCGCCCATATATTCGAAGTTACGGCCGCAGAGCGGAGTACGATATATGTTTACTCCAGGTCCGAGAAGCACATCCTTTTCACGATAGCGCGCCTCCTCGCCAATCGATTTTCCGTAAAGAGCAGACATTTCCTCTGACCATGATGCTGCAAGACATGTGAGTGCCGGATATGCCGTGCATGAGTCATTTGTCCATCCGGCCTGATCCCACTCGTCCCATTTTACTTCAGGACGGATTCCGTGCGGACCGTCTGTGGTCCAAAGTTCAGGGATGCCCAGACGTGGAACGCCGGCCGAAGAGAATTTGGATTGTGCATGAAGAATGCCTACCTTTTCTTCAAGGGTCATGCGTGAGAGTGCGTCCTCAACTCTTGCCTCCAGCGGCTGGTTTTCATCAAGATAAATTGCTGTCTTTGGAGAATTGCAACATGAGGTTGCTAGGACGGCAATAACAAATGTTGATAAGATATATTTCATGGTTTCTTAATTTTTACAAAGGTAGGATTTTTACTTCATCAGACGTTCCGTTGGGAGAAATTGCCTGGAAGACAGTCGGTCTTTCTCCCATCTTTACAGGGAACTTCCATACAACTCCTGTGGATTCTCCTGTTTCTGCCAAGTTCGCGACAACTGTTCCGTTGCAATAAAGTTCAATTGACGGTGCATTTGAATATACAGTCAGAATGAATTCTTCTCCTGCTGGACGATATTTCAGACGTCGGGATGTTATATATACAGTTTCTTCATTCTTGTTCCACCATGCCTTGTAAAGGTAGAACACGTCCTTGAATGTCTGTCTGTCTCTTGTTATAAATCCTTTGTTGTTCAGATACTTATTATACTCGTTAAGGGTGAAGTTTACCCCATCTTCTGAATTCATGATGCCTTCTTCGCGTTCTGCTACTGCAAAGTCAAAGAGTACCCATGCGGAGGTGAAGCCAAGATAAGGGGCTCTTGCAATCTGAGCGGCGTAAGATTCGTGCAAAAGGTTGCCATACTCCTCAAAGTGCAGGGAGTCTTTCTTTGTTTTGTCTCTTTTCCAGCATTCTTCTCTCCATGTGTGGCAGTATGGATTTATTCCGAGACCATATTCCGAAAGGTTTGCTACACCCATGTTGTCTCTGATCCATTCGAGGTCTGCTGTAAGTGCACCAAAATTTGTCCCGCTGTAATACCAGCCATGGTAGCGGTTTTCCGAATAGTAGTCTGCTTTAAGTTCTTTGTAGAAATCTCTTTCGAACATAGAGTCATCCGTAAGACCTACAAATCTATGTGGATCCAGTTTCTTTGTGAAATCGTAAAGGCGTGCTGTCTCATCTACTGCTCTTCGAGGATCAAGCACTCCCTGGACGTTGAATTTGGTATGTCCCCATGTGTCGAGTTCGTTCCACATGCCCCAGAATATGATTGATGGATGATTGTAGAGCGAAGTCACCATCTCATCCATCTGAGCATAGATGTTCTGTGCGTATGCTTCGGTTATTTCTGTGCCGCAGTTGTTCACCCACGGTATCTCGGTCTGGACGATGATTCCCATGCGGTCGCAGAGTCTGAAGGCGTAGTCGTTATGGGGATAATGTGCCAGACGGAGGAAGTTGCAGCCGAGCTCTTTGATGATGGAGTAGTCTGCGTCAAAATCAGCTTTGGAATACGCTGAAGCGATGCCTTCCATCTCCTGATGCAGGTTCACTCCTCTCAGAGGGTACGATCTGCCGTTCAGGAAGAATCCCTTTTCACGGTCAAGGCTGAAATAGCGGAAGCCCACCTCGGTCTGAGCTGCGTCCTCTCCGGCATACACTGATACTGTGTAAAGATAAGGATCGTCCAGGCCGTTCCAGAGGTGTGGATTCTCAAGAGTGAAATTCCAGCATACATCCTTTCTTGCTCCGGCATCCACCATAACGGTTTCCGTATGTGCAAGGACCTCCAGACCGGATGCATCTTTCAGTGACCAGGCTACAGGAACTTCCTGAGCCATATCAGAAGCATTGCATATCTGCGCC
>JBGVQX010000049.1:0-17920 GCA_045127905.1 Candidatus Cryptobacteroides sp. | reverse complement strand
AGGATATAAAGGAAATCTACATAAAAGGTCTTACCTTTGTCTATGTCAAGAGCATACAGGACGTGATAGACTTTATATTTTAAATTATATCCAAATGTAGAGGCATTTAAAACCGTGGCCGCCCGTGGCCTCGTGAACGGGAGGGGCCCGCCGCTTGCGGTGGGAGGGATTTAGTTTTAAATGCCTCTACATTTGGACAAGATGATATGGAAGTAAAGATAGAACAGAGCTGGAAAGACGCGCTGGCAGGTGAATTTGAAAAGCCATATTTCACCTCGCTGGTGCGTTTCCTGCATGAAGAAAAGGCTGGAGGGAACAGGATATTCCCTCCAGGCAGCCAGATCTTCCGGGCATTCGACCTTACTCCGGTGAAGGATGTGAGGGTAGTAATCCTCGGACAGGACCCGTATCATGGTCCCGGTCAGGCCCATGGCCTTTCATTTTCGGTGCCTGATAATATGCCGGCCCCTCCTTCACTGAAGAACATCTTCAAGGAAATCGAGTCAGATCTGGGCATCAGCATGAGCGGATATCCTAACCTTGAGAAATGGGCACGTCAAGGAGTACTGCTTCTGAATGCTGTGCTTACGGTACGCTGCGGAGAGGCCGCTTCTCACAGCCGGATCGGCTGGCAGGAGTTTACTGATGCTGTAATACGATATATATCAGATAACTGCGAAGGAGTAGTATTCTTGCTTTGGGGCAATTTTGCAAGGACCAAACGAGAACTCATAGACCACTCACGCCATCATGTGCTTGAAGCGGCTCATCCTTCTCCACTGGCACGGGGAGCTTTCTTCGGCTGCCGTCATTTTTCACAGACAAATGAAATCCTGGCCTCACAAGGCTGTAAACCTATAGATTGGTCTTTATGATAAGAAGAGCATTGTTTCCGGGATCTTTTGATCCTTTCACCGCCGGCCATCTCAATATCCTCAAGAGGGCATTGACGATGTTCGATGAAGTTGTGGTAGCTGTAGGTGTCAATATTGACAAACGCGGCTTCTTTCCTAATGAAAAGAGAATCGAGATTATCCGTCAGGCTGTAGCAGACCTTGAGGGAGTGAGCATAATACAATATGATAACCTTACTATCGACAAATGCCGGGAGCTGGGTATCAGGCATATAGTGAGAGGTGTCAGAAATATGATAGACTTTGAGACAGAACGTTCCATTGCTGATGCTAACAGGAAACTCGCTCCGGATATCGAGACCATTATAATTCCGACTGCACAGGAATATGCCCATATTTCATCTACTGCCGTGCGTGACCTGCTGAAACATGGCGGCGACACATCTCTTTTTGTTCCCGAAGGTGTGGAACTGTAAATCTCTCGTCTGATGCGACGGATACTTTTATATTTGCTTGTATTGCTGCTGACTGTTTCGGCTATCGGTGTTCAGTCATTTACCATGCGGACTCATGCGCAGGGACTGGATTCCTTGAAAAGGCAGACGCTTTCCCTGAAACTTGAGGAATATTTTATGGCTCTCCGTAATGAACCTCTCCCAGTGCAGGAACAGGAATGTGATTTCCTGATAGAAAGTTCATCCGATTCCCTTGTGCGTCAGTTCGTAGCTGAGACAATTTTCAATCATTTCGCAGACTCGAAGGTCATGGGAGCTGAGAATGTGGCTGTACATGTCTTTGATAAGTGGTTCCTTAGCGGACTTGTGAAGATGCAGGACAATAATGACTTTGTCACAGCCAAGGTGTTTGCAGATTTCAACAGGGAGTCTCTGCTTGGACGCAATGCTCCGGCTTTTGCCATGGAGGATATCAGTGGGGGAATGGTGGAATTGTTCGATGAGGCAGATAAGGGCGGGACATTCAGGATTCTGTATTTTTATGATACTTCATGCGCCAAATGCCGCATGGAGACGATTCTGTTGCGTAATTTACTGAGTGTCAAGGGCTATCCTGTGGAATTTTATGCAATATATGCTGGGGATGACCGTCAGGCATGGATGTCATATGCGTCTGAAGCCTTTAATGTTGCATCTGCTGCCGTCAAGGTGGAACATCTGTGGGACCCGGAGCTGAAATCTGACTTCCAGAGGCTGTACGGAGTGGTGCAGACACCACGGATGTTTCTTATAGGCCCTGATGGGACAATTCTTGGCCGTGGACTTGACACCAAGGCTTTGGAGCAGCTTCTGGATGGCATTTTTGTGGAACCTAAGGAACTTGAATACGGAGGGGATGAAGCGATGAGGATGTTCGACAGCGTATTCCATGGCAGAGATGTGACTGCAGGTATTGTGCAGGGTGTTTCGGACTATGTCGCCCACAAGACTCTTGAGCAGGGGGATACCCTAATGTTCCGTCAGCTTGCCGGTGACCTTCTGTACTATCTTTCCCTTCAGCAGGGAGAGGCCTTCAAGGAGGGAATGGATTATCACATAGATAGTTACATCCTTTCAAGGAATGATATATGGAAGACATCCGATGATTCCCTGAAAGTCGTCGGATTCGCCGGAATAATGGATGACCTTCTGTCAAAGTCCGTTCCGGGAACCCGAGTGCCGTCTTTGAAGGTAAAAGCCGAGATGCTCTCTTCGAAAGGGGTAAAGTCAGGGCAATACAATCTTCGTAAAGTCGGTGCAAAGAAAAACTACATCCTCTTCTACACCGAAGGATGTGAAGTCTGTGCGGCTGAAAAGGAATCAGCACGTAAGCTGGTGTCAGGTGACCGCAACGTAAGGGTGCTGATGATCAATGTGGACCGCATCATGCAGGATGCCCCGGCCCTTGCATCACGCCTGCTCGACACTTTCGACCTTTCTTCTCTTCCTTATATAATCGAGACCGACTCAAAGGGATATGTGATACGTCGCTATCTGTCGTTGCTGTCCGATGAATAATGGTTATATTTGCTGAATATTAGAACGCCAAAGCAGATGAAAAGGATTATAATTATGCTAATGCTCTGTATCTTTGGAGCTCAAGTTAGTGCGCAGACAAAACTTCCACATCTTCCAAAGAACAATTTGAATTTCATCCTGATAAGTGACAGCGGAATGAAAGAAGCGAAACACCGGGAGATCGCCTCCTCTGCCGCATCATTCATGGCTGAAATCATTATGGAGAATAAGATCGGGTTTGTGGCTGTGGCTGGAGACCCTATCCATGATAATGGTGTCCAGGGGGTAGAGGACCCCGAGTGGAAGTTCAAACTGGAGGATGTTTTTGCAGACAAGGCCCTGCATTCCGTACCATGGCATGCCGTTCCTGGCAACCATGAATATAAGGGCAATCCGGATGCTTTGGTGGAGTATTCCCAGGTCAGCCGCAGATGGCATACACCGGCAAGATATTACTCGATGGAGAAAAAACTCAAGAGGACAAAGGACGAGGTTCTTCTTGTGTTTCTTGACACCACACCCCTTGTAAAGAAAAGGCGTGACCTCTTTCCGGAAAAGATCACACCGGATTATCCTCAGAGGGAAATGGAGTGGTTTGATTCAACCTTGGCTGCCTCTGATGCACTCTGGAAGATAGTCATAGGGCATCAGCCTGTATATGCAAGTACATATAAGAGCCTGCAGGAGCGCATAGATATTCAGAACACTGTGAATCCCATATTGGTTAAAAATGATGCTGATGTATACGTATGCGGGCATGTGCACTCTTTCCAGCATATAATCGTTGAGGGATGCAGCGTCAATTACGTGGTTAATTCTGCGACAGGCCGGTCGCGTGACGTGGAGAATATTGAGGGAACCAGATTCTGTGCGGATGAGCAGGGATTTACCGTGTTTTCTGTAGGAAAAGACAAAATAGACTTCTGGTTTATACGTTCTTCGGATGGAAATGTCATATATAACTATACGATAACAAAAGAATTATAGTAGTTTGAGGATGAACAAGGAACTCTTCACCATATTCGATGCGCAGAAGGCAGTAGGACCTACTGCTTTTACAACCATGCTCAAGCCTGCCGGTTCGACATGCAATCTGGACTGCAGTTACTGCTATTATCTTGACAAGGCCATACAATATGCCGGACGTCAGGCTGTAATGAATGACCAGATGCTCGAGACCTACATCAGGCAGTACATCGAAGCCAATGAGGTGGATGAGATTACATTCTGCTGGCATGGAGGCGAGCCGACTCTGCTGGGTGTGGACTATTTCAGAAGAGCAGTCAAGTTCCAGAAAAAGTATTCAGCCGGCAAGAAAATCTTCAACACCATCCAGACTAACGGTACATTGATCGACGAAAGGTGGTGTAACTTCTTTGTGGAGAATAAATTCCTTGTAGGAATTTCTCTGGACGGACCGGAGGATATTCATGACGGATTCAGACGCAACAAGGCTGGCAAACCAACTTTTGCCAAGGTTATGAAGGCTGTGCAGATGTTCAAGTCCCGAGGTGTGGAATTCAACACCTTGAGCGTGGTGAACAGCAGATGCGAAGGACGTGGAAAGGAGGTTTACCGTTTCTTCAGGGATGTTGTAGGGAGCCGTTTCATGCAGTTCCTTCCGGCAGTGGAACATGTGGTTGACCGACCCGATTTCCATCGTCCTGTGATTGTCTCTCCTGATACAGATGGAGCCCGTCTCGCACCATGGTCGGTTTCTGCTGAGGGTTATGGAAAATTCCTTTGTGATATATTCGATGAGTGGGTGGTAAATGATGTGGGACAGACTTATGTCCAGCTTTTCGACACCACCCTTGCTCTCTGGTGCGGGGCAAAGCCGGGAGTCTGTTCTATGGGAGAGACATGCGGCGATTCCTTAGTTGTTGAGCATAATGGTGATGTATATCCTTGCGACCATTTCGTATATCCTCAATATCTTCTTGGTAACATCAATGACACTCATCTCAAGGATATGTACAACTCACATAAGCGTCTTGCATTCGGTCTGGAGAAACGCAATGGCCTCACATCCGAGTGTTTTAGATGCCGCTACCATTTCGCATGTCATGGTGAATGTCCTAAACATCGTTTCATTCTCGGACCTGACGGAGGCCGTAAGAATGCCCTTTGCGATGGGTTGAAGATGTTCTTTGAACATGTCGATCCATATATGGAATACATGAAGGAGCGGCTATCCCTCAGACAGGCTCCTGCGTGGGTGATGATGTATGCCCGTGCAAGAATGTCGAAATGATGGATTCCTTTTAAAAAAGTCCTTGTGTAAATAGTTGGTCAATAGTTGTTTAGACAAAATTAAAAAACAAATAGCGATAATTGATATGCCTTTGGCTTGTGCTTTGGATTGTTGATGGCATGACAAAGTTTAATGCCAAAACAATAACTCTTATGAACTCTTTTATCGCTGACTATCTACAGGATCCTTCTTTGGCCGTTGCAGCTGCACAGGCTTCTTGCCGCCAGACAATGTGGCTTGATAATATAGATGAAGAAGAAATCTACCGCCAGCTTGCATCTGGAGAATTCCGTCTTTATGAAGAAATCGTGCTTTCTCCGGAGATATGTGATACTCCTCGCACCGACTCTTTTGCTGTGGTATAATTAAAAAAACAATTATCTTTGTACCTATGACAACAGGTACATTGATAGCACTTATAGCGGCTGCGGTGCTGCTGATTGTGGTCACTGTAATTTTCGTGATTGCAATCAAAACCGTGAAGAAAGACAAGGATGAATCCGTGGCTCTCGTGCGCGAGAGCTATGAGAGGACCATGAATGAACTGAAGGCCAGCCATGAGAAGACTGTAGCTGAGCTGAAGGCAGGGCACGAGAAGACTGTGGCTGATCTGAAGCGTACTCATGAGGAGAATCTCGGCCGTCAGCTTGAGACTGTGAAGGCACAGGTGACTGCCGAGAGCGAAAAGCTTCTGAAGGCCCGTGAAGAAGAACTGGAGAAACGCGCCAAAATCACTTTTGAGACACTTGCAGGCGGACTTGACAGGAATATCAAGGACATGAAGGAAGCTTTCGAACAGAACCGCAAGACCCACACCGAGACTTCTCAGAGTCTTAAGGAAAATCTTGAGAATGCAGTCAAGAATCTCCGTGAGCAGACTGCATCCATTGGAGGCAAGGCCGACAGTCTGGCTGACGCTCTTCGAGGCAGGAACAAGACTCAGGGCAACTGGGGAGAGATTATTCTCGACAATCTCTTTACCAATGAGGGCATGCGTGAAGGCCGTGACTACGACAAGGAGGAGACCCTCCGTGACGAGCAGGGCAATGTTCTTCACAATGAGGACACCTCTAAAAAGATGCGTCCCGATTATATCCTTCATTACCCTGACGGAAATGATGTCGTGGTGGATTCCAAGGTGGTGCTCACTGCCGTAGATGACTATTTCAGGGCTACCGACGAGGATGCGAAGAAGGATGCGATGGTGCGTAACCTTGCCGCAATAAAGGACCAGGTGAAGAATCTTTCAAAGAAGGACTACAGCCGTTATCTTACTCCTGGACACAGAATGCTGGATTATGTGATAATGTTTGTACCAGTGTACTCGGCTCTCAGACTTGCATACGAGGCTGACAGGAATCTCTGGCATGATGCCTACAAGCAGGGAGTCCTCATTACGACAGAGGAAACCCTCATGCCTTTCCTGAGGATGATCCGCATTGCGTGGACTTCCCATGAGCAGGTGGCCAATCAGAAACAGATAATAGCCACTGCGGAGACTGTCCTTGCGCGTGTTTCTGACTTCTGCGCAGCTCATGCCAAGATGGGAAAGAAGCTCGAAGAGGCGATGGATCAGTACGAGGCATGTGACCGCAAGATACGCGAAAGGGGACAGAGCATCGTGGGAGCTGCAAACAGGCTCATAGATCTCGGAGTGCCTCGCAATCCTAAAAAAATCCTCCCTGCCGAAATAGGCATGGAGGAAATCGAAGACTAGTTCCGGAATCTTAGAACTCTGCCGCTTTCAGCATCTTTGATCTGATGGCTTCCGTGCAGAGATTACCGAGACTTCCTAAGGAAGTATGATTCAGATCGGCCGGCGTAAGCTGGCCGTTTTTGTGTCCTGAAGGCGCCTGGTAGCGGAATTTCCCCTCATTTACCTCTATACCGACTGATTTGTAGGCGTCTCTGAACGGCATCCCTTCGAGAGTGCGCCTGTTCACTTCTTCCACAGTGAACAGATAGTCATATATTGGAGCTTCAAGGATATGGTCGTTGATGGTTATGTGCTGGAGCATGTAGTCTGCCATCATAAGGCACTTGTGCATGAGCTCAAGGGCAGGGAAGAGAATGTCTTTCAAAAGCTGGAATTCCCTGTGGTAACCATGAGGCATGTTGCTGCACAACATGCTTATCTGAGACTCTACTGACATGATTCGGTTGCAGTTGCCCCTCATTATTTCCCATACGTCAGGATTCTTTTTGTGAGGCATTATGCTGGATCCTGTCGTCAGTTCGTCAGGAAATTTTATAAATCCGTAGTTCGGACTCATATACATGCAGCAATCGGCTGCGAATTTGTTGAGTGTAAGCGCTACAGCTCCCATAGCGGATGCGACTGCGCGCTCGGACTTGCCGCGGCTCAGCTGTGCGGCGACAACGTTATAGTCAAGACTTCCAAAGCCGAGCAGATCCGTAGTCATCTGGCGGTCAAGCGGGAACGAACTGCCATAGCCCGCAGCGGAACCAAGCGGATTCTGATCTGTGACGTTATATGCACCGCGAAGCATGTACATGTCGTCCGCAAGTGCCTCGGCGTATGCTCCGAACCACAGTCCGAAAGAGGACGGCATGGCAATCTGGCCGTGCGTATAGCCTGGCAGAAGCACGTTTTTATGCTTTTCGCTGAGTTTCTGCAGTGTACTGAACAGCCCCAGAACTTCCTCTCTGATTCTCAGAACTTCCTCCTTGAGGAAGAGTTTGATGTCCACCAGCACCTGGTCGTTGCGGGATCTTCCAGAATGGATTTTCTTTCCGATGTCACCAAGACGACGTGTCAGGAGGAGCTCCACCTGTGAATGGATGTCCTCCACATCATCTTCAAGCACGAATGTACCTGCTTCGATTTCATCCAGAATGGTCTGCAGGCCTTCCGTGAGCGTATCCAGTTCTTCAGCAGTCAGCAATCCGATGGATTCAAGCATCTTTATATGCGCCATCGAGCCCAGCACGTCATGTCTTGCCAGACGTAAATCCAGAATCCTGTCATTCCCCACTGTAAAATCCTCGACCAGATCGGTCGCCTGTGTTCCTTTGCTCCAAAGTGTGCTCATAAAATTGTCTGTCATCTCGAGCGAAGTCGAGAAATATTATAGTGTGTTGATAAATTCGATATATGTGTTAATTGCCTCTTCTATTTCGCTGACGAGGACAAACTCGTCTTTCCTATGTGAACGGGCGGAATCTCCCGGTCCCATCTTTACTGCGTCGCAGGAGATTCGCATCCAGTCGGATGTTGTAGGAGAGGAGAAGGTCTCTATTCCAATGGACTCAGCGGCCTTCTGTAGAGGAGAATTCTCGAAAGTCGCGCTGGAGAGGTTGCTCAGATTTCGTGGTTTGAGTTCACTGATGCATATGTCTTGAAGCTCCTTGAGAATCTCTTCGTTGGTATATTGTTCCGTCGGGCGTATGTCTATAACGAATGTGCATGTGTCAGGAATGACATTATGAGCTGTACCTGCATTTATCTGGGTTACATTGAGATTGACCTTTCCCATCCTTGGGGATATCTTTCTGAATTCATGCCGGCGCAGTTTTTCGATGTCATCAAGAGCTATGTATAAAGCGTTTTTTCCTTCGTTTCTTGCTGCATGTCCGCTGATGCCATGTGCTGTAGCATCAATTACCAGCAGTCCTCTTTCTGATGTGGCGGCCTTCATTCCTGTCGGCTCTCCTACTATTGCGTAATTAATCCGATTCAGTCGCTTTTCCCATAAACCGGTCATTCCATCTTTGCCGGATCTTTCCTCTTCGCAGGTAAGTACGAGAGTCAGATTGGTGCTTTTTTCGAGGAAATGTCGGTAAACGGCAAGCATGGACACAGCTGATGCGCCGTCGTCATTGCTTCCCAGTCCGGCTACAATTTCGTTGGCGCTTACTTTTGTACCTGTTGCTTGTGCTATCGCTTCCGCTGCCTGTCCGTAGTCCGGCCTGTATGGATCGAAACTATAACCTTCGCAAGGGGAGACTGTGTCTATATGTGCGCATAGCATGAGTGTCGGAAGGCTTGGGTCTGCGATGTATTCTGCAATAATATTGTTTCCAACTCTTTGATGCTCAATGCTTTTGCTTGACATCCATTGCGAGATGTGGCCGCAGACATCGGCTTCCTCGAATGATGGGGAAGGTATCGCGACCATTTCTTTCAGCAGTTCCACTGCCTCTCTTGCCAATGTCTTTATCATCTGAGTGTCCATCTGTTTTTCGTGGTTATCTCGTCCTTAATCAAGCCCATTTTGAAGACATATAGTCCGTCTGGTGGATAACTATTTCAGAATTGTACCAGTTTCGTTGCCAAGGTTGCGCGCATGTTTGATTATGACTCTGGCTACTCCTTTTTCTATTGCTTTGAATGCATTTGATAACTTCGGAATCATGCCATCCGCTACAATTCCTTCTGCTTTCAGTTCCTGGAATCTATTAAGGTCGATTTCCTTAATGACACTGGATTCGTCATCTTTGTCATATAGCACCCCGTCTTTTTCGAAACAATATATCAGTTCCGTTTCGTGTGTAAGTCTTCCGTCATCGCTGCAGTGGGTGCATTCCTCACATCTGCAACATACCTCACGCGGAGAACGGTATCTGTATCCTGCCATAGCAATTGCCACGGATGAAGCAATCGTGTCTGCATTAGTGTTGAGAAGATTACCTTCGCCGTCATGGTTGATGGCGTTGAATACGGGTACAATACCTCTTTCCAGCAGAGAATATATGAATCCTGCGTTCACGCTGTCAGCCTTCACGTCGCCAACATATCCGTAATCTACATCTTCTCCCAGGCTATCGATATGGACTGGTGACCTTTTTGTCGCTTTTATCGAGTTGCCGTCTGCTCCGCTGAGCCCGATTGCATTGCAACCTTGTGCCTGAAGCATGGCGGTAATCATCTTGCTGCACCATCCGGCATAAACCATCGTCACTACCTTCAACGTGTCTTCGTCAGTGACTCTTCTGCCTTCGATCATGATGGGCTCCATCCCCATTGACTTCTGCATCTGGCTTGCCATGACTCCACCTCCGTGGATAAGGATCTTCTTTCCAGGTATGGCGGCAAAGTCCTTGACAAACTGCCTGAGCAGGTCAGGGTTGTCCACGATGTTACCTCCTATTTTGATTACTTTTATCATTTTTTCTTTTTATGTCTGATTCCCTGTCAGTCTGCTGATACTCCTGTTCTTATCTTCATGACCGGTTTATATATCCATTAGAATGGATTTTAGAATCGTCTGAGCCGACACCACGCGGTTTGCTGCCTCTGGAATCACCAACGACCTTGGGCTCTCGATCACATCGTCTGACACAATCATGTTTCTTCTTACCGGAAGGCAGTGCATGAAGAATGCGTTATCGGTGAGTGCCATCTTTTCAGAGTCCACGGTCCAGTCGCGGTCTGTGCAAAGAACCTTGCCGTAATTCTCTCCAGAGTAAGCCGACCAGTTCTTCGCATAAATGAAATCAGCTCCTTCGAATGCTTTCTTCTGGTCGTATTCTATTTTTGCGCGTCCTGTGAATGCAGGGTCCAGTTCATAGCCGTGTGGATGTGTGATTACGAAATCATAATCCGTCATGTTGATGCCCTCCGCAAATGAATTAGGGACAGCCTGCGGGAGAGCCTTAGGATGAGGAGCCCATGTCATGACCACTTTCGGTCTGTCCTTGGTCTTGTGCTCTTCGATGGTAAGGATGTCGGCAAGGGTCTGGAGAGGGTGCCTGGTGGCTGCCTCCATACTGAATACAGGCTTTCCTGAGTGCTTTGTGAACTGATTGATTATCACCTCGTTGTAGTCGTAGTTTCTGTCCTGAAGACCGGCAAATGCACGTACTCCGATGATGTCGCAGTAGCTACCCATCACAGGAATGGCTTCCAGCAGGTGCTCAGGCTTGTCTCCATCCATGATCACGCCGCGTTCGGTCTCAAGTTTCCATGCACCCTGGTTAACGTCGAGGACTATTACGTTCATTCCAAGGTTCAGCGCTGCTTTCTGGGTGCTTAGCCTTGTACGCAGGCTGGAGTTGAAGAAAATCATCAGCAATGTCTTGTTTCTGCCGAGCTCCTGGTCTGCAAAAGGATTTTCCTTTACATATTTTGCTGCAGCGAGGGCATCCTTAAGGTCGCCAAGCTGTGTTATTGATGTGAAATGTTTCATAAATTACATGCTGTAAGTTTGTTCCAGGCATTTACGAATGATTCGGCTGTGGCCTGTGAAATTGTGAGTGAAGGAAGCAGACGGATGACTTGTGCTCCTGCTGCTCCTGTGAAATAGTGTTTCTCGAAGAGCAGCCTGTCGCGGAGCCCGACATACTCGTCTTTCAGTTCAAGGCCAATCATGAGTCCTTTGCCTCTGTATTCCTTCAGTGTCGGATGCCCTTTGAATGCTCTTTCAAGATACTCTCCGATTTTTGCGGCATTCTCAATAAGGTGCTCATTTTCAATTATATCAAGCACTGCAAGTGCTGCCGTGCATGCCAGATGGTTGCCTCCGAATGTGGTGCCGAGCATGCCGAACGAAGCTTTGATTGCCGGACTGATCAGCACGCCTCCGATAGGAAAACCGTTGCCCATGCCTTTGGCCATAGTTATGATATCGGCCTGTATGCCGTAGTGCTGGTGGGCGAAAAATTTTCCTGTCCTGCCATAGCCGGACTGTATCTCGTCCAGAATCAGCAGACATCCATGCTTGTCGCAGAGCGAGCGCAGTCCGCTGATGAATTCCTGCTCAGGTTCATAGATTCCGGCCACTCCTTGGATTCCTTCGATGATTACTCCAGCGAATCCGCCCTTTGAGAGTTCATTATCCACCGCTTCCAGATTGTTCAGAGGGGCGAACACTATATTTGAAGTAGCGTTGAAAGGAGCCTGTATCTTTGGATTATCTGTAGCCGCTACAGCGCCTGATGTCCTTCCATGGAATGCCTTTCGGAAAGCAAGGACCTTTGGCTTTCCTGTATGGAACGAAGCCACCTTCAAGGCATTCTCATTGGCTTCTGCACCGCTGTTGCATAGAAAAAGCTTATAGTCACCATATCCGCTTATGCGGCAAAGACGTTCTGCAAGATCGCTCTGGAGTGAGTTCTGCACGGCATTAGAATAGAATCCCAGCCTGCCGAGCTGATCTGAAAGCATCTTTACGTAATGTGGGTGACAATGGCCTATGGATATCACCGCATGACCTCCATAAAGATCGGTATATTCCACTCCATCCTTATCCCAGAGTGTGGTGTCGAGCCCGCGTACAGGCTCTATGTCCCACAATTTATATACTTCAAATAAATTCATACTTCATTTATTCGTTAAAATGCTGACGGTTTCAGACGCAGGCCTCTGTCTTCCGGAAGGCCGAACATAAGATTCATGTTCTGGACCGCCTGTCCTGCGGCTCCCTTAACGAGATTGTCTATGCATGAAGCAATATGCACATAACCGTCATGCAGTTCCACATGCACCAGTCCCTTGTTGGTATTCACAACCTCCTTCATGGAGATACCCTCCGCCGAATGAAATACAAAAGGCGAATCAGCATAATAATCCTCATATAGCTTTCTGTAATCCTCCAGAGACATTCCTTCCGCAGCCCTGGTATATACGCTCGCAAAGATTCCTCTCGCAAAATCGCCCCTAAGAGGTACGAAATTTACAACAGGGGTTTCTGCACTTTCTGTTGCCTGTCGTCCCACTCTGACGAGATTCTGCCTGATTTCCGCCAGGTGCTGATGACTGAATAGCTTATATATTGAAATATTGTCCGAACGATAGCTGAAATGTGTAGTCTCAACTGGCTTCTTGCCTGCACCTGTGGAACCGGTGATCGCAGTCACATGAATCTCATCATTTATAAGTCCTGCAGCCGCCAGCGGTAATGCAGCCAGCTGGATAGCCGTCGCGAAGCATCCAGGATTCGCTACATCATGCGCCTGACGTATTTCCTCCCTTGCACTCTCGCACAGACCGTAAATGAATTGACGTCCTGCGTAATTTCCGTCAAGTCTGAAATCGTTTCCCAGATCGATTATACGGCATGAAGGCTTGATGTCGTGAGTGTCCACGAATTCACGCGAAATGCCATGTCCCAGACAAAGGAATATCACATCGGGATCGTTCAGATCCTTCCCGAAACATAGGTCTGTCTCCCCGATAAGGTCCCGGTGCACCGATGCCACCGGAGTGCCCTCTGAAGAGGTTGTGGTCGCTGCCACGATCTCTACATCCGGGTGATTCAGCAGAATCCTGAAAAGTTCTCCTCCGGTATAGCCGGTTCCTCCAGCTATAGCTACTCTGATTTTCTTATTCATCGATGCCGCCGTTTACTGCATAGTAAATCTTCAGAGGATTGGCAATCACCTTGGTGAAGCCTACGACATCACGGCCTGTGTATGACTTGTTTACCTCTCCGTAAGCGCCGAACTTAGAACTCATGAGGTCGTGGCCGCTTGTACATCCCAGCACAGAGAAATGATATGGCATCAAAGCCACTTCCACCTCTCCGGTGACATTCTTTTCTATGCTGTCCATCATTGCCTCCATGTCGCGGCACACTGGGTCCAGATACATGGCCTCATGCATCTGCTGTCCGTACCATCCTGCAATCTGGTCCTTCCAATATAGTTGTCCCTTGGTGAGGGTGTGCTTCTCAAGAAGATGGTGCGCCTTCACGAGGATAAGCGGAGCTGCAGCTTCGAATCCCACACGGCCCTTTATGCCGATGATGGTGTCTCCGATGTGGATGTCGCGTCCGATTCCGAAAGGACCTGCCGCATCACGTACGGCCTTGATCACCTCCACTGGGCTCATTTCCACGCCGTTGAAAGACACTGGCTCACCCTTGCGGAAACCGATCTTGATGTGCTCAGGCTCAGTCTTGGTCACCTTTGTCGGATATGCCTCTTCAGGAAGGTATCCGTCGGAAGAAAGTGTCTCCACTCCTCCGATACTGGTGCCCCAGAGACCTTGGTTTATTGAATATTTAGCCTTTTCCCATGAGAAGTCGAATCCATGATTCTGAAGGAAATCAATCTCGAACTGGCGCGTGAATCCCTCGTCACGCACAGGAGCTATAATCTCCACTTCAGGTGCAAGGATTTCGAAAACGATGTCAAAGCGCACCTGGTCATTGCCTGCTCCTGTACTTCCGTGAGCAACGGCACCGGCTCCGAGCGCCTTTACATGATTGAGCACTTCGAGTGCCTGGAATACTCTTTCTGAACTTACAGAAAGCGGATAAGTCGCATTCTTGAGAATGTTTCCGTATATAAGGTATTTTATACCTTTATCATAATAGGTGTCTACAGCATTTACATTCTTGTGGGACGCCGCGCCAAGAGTGAGCGCACGCTCCTCGATGGCCTTCTCCTCTTCTGCAGAGAATCCGCCTGTATTCACCATTACCGTATGCACCTCATATCCTTTCTCCTTGAGGTAAGGGACACAGAAAGATGTGTCAAGTCCGCCGCTGAAGGCGAGTACAACCTTGTTGTTCATATGTTATCTAATTTTAATTTTCATGTTACTGAATCCGGCTGCTTCTCTGCTCGCCGTCCTTGATGTTCAGAAGTTCCGGGTGTGCCGGATTGAGAACTTCTATATGTTCCTCGGGATCATAAAGAAGTCCTGTGCAAAGACACATCCTGTAGTCGTTGCTTTCCAGGATGCCGTAATTCCTGCATCCCTGGCAGCCTTTCCAGAATTCCGGATCGTCAGTCAGGGCGGCGAATGTCACGGGACGGAATCCAAGCTCGTAATTCATTTTCATCACTGCAGCTCCAGTGGTGATGCTGAATATCTTTGCCTTAGGATATCTTTCTCGCGAAAGTTGGAATATCCTGCTCTTTATTTTCATGGCCAGGCCGATGCCTCTGAAGGCATGCGCTACTATAAGACCGGAATTGGCCACATACTCCTTGCCTCCCCAGGTCTCGATATATGAGAAGCCGGCAAACCTGCCATCTTCCGACAAAGCTATCACAGCCTTGCCTGCCATCATTTTCTCAATGATATATTCGGGTGTTCTGCGCGCGATACCTGTACCTCGTTCGCGGGCAGACAAAAAGATTTCCTCGCAGATTTCGTCTGCGTACACAGCGTGACTCGCATCAGCCACCACTACATCAATTTGCATGGATGTCTAATTCAGAATGTTAAAATTTATTTACGGAATGCCCTCTGAGAGGGTAGTCGATAGGGATCCTAACGGCAAGACAAACCGAGATTGTCAATTGCAATTGGGAGGGAATTGCTTCGAGAGCCCCTCCTAAAGTCGGACGAATATGTTCCCCTTGTAGATCATAATGGGCGCAAAGATAACTAAATTATGAATTAATTCACTACCTTTGGCGAAATTTTATTTCGAATATCGTGGCTAAAAAGAAAAATATCCGCACATCCGGAGTGGATCCGGAATATCTCAAGAAGCAGAAGGAGGCGCTTGTCCGACGCCATCGTCAGGTTATTTATCTGAATGATAGCGAGATGGCTGCCATACGCCTGTATTGCGAGAAATTTCGCGTAGGCACGAAATCAGTCCTGTTCCGTGAAGCTATCATGGAAAAGGTTCTGAAGGAACTGGATGATAATCATCCTACTCTGTTCTGATACTTAATTTAATTATATTTCACGTAGACAATGTGCAGCAATAAAAAGCAAGTCAAAGAGCAAAGCATATCTTATGAAAATTGTTTGAATTGTGGGACACAGCTCAAGGGTATGTACTGCCACAAATGTGGACAGCATGCCATAAGCAAAACTCTCACAATCGGAGGATTTATCAAGGAGTACATCAATAATGCCTTTATCTGGGATCCGAAATGTCTCCATACTATCTGGACTTTGATCAGTCGCCCAGGCCGTTTGACCAAAGAATACCTCTCAGGT
The DNA here is from genome assembly GCA_045127905.1 of Candidatus Cryptobacteroides sp. Taxonomy (GTDB): domain Bacteria; phylum Bacteroidota; class Bacteroidia; order Bacteroidales; family UBA932; genus Cryptobacteroides. The sequence goes on along the minus strand of JBGVQX010000049.1, from coordinate 1,933 downwards.
AAATATGTCTCACAGGAGCATCCTCTTAAGTTGAATATGTTCCTGCTGTTTGTGTTTGTAACTTTATTCCTTCTCTTTTCCGGCACGGAAAAGATGAATAATTCTGTACGTGATCTGACAACGCATGAAAGCATGTTATCTGGCGTTCAAATGCAAATGTTGACGGATAATGAGGAATATTTCTGTAAAATGAAAGAAAGTCCAAGAGATACAGTGCAGATATATGCTCCTTTATTTCTTGCCGACAAATATCCTGAACTAATTGGAAATATCGGTACGATAGATGATACCAAAGGCAAGAGTCTTGATAAATGGATAGCTGTGGTGCCTCAAATGCTCATTGAAGATAAGATAATAGTGCCTGATTCAAACGGTTGCTATATCTTCAATCCTGAAGTCCAGGCAGGGCGTGATGCGATAGATGTCTTTAATAAGGTTTGGGAAGCTATGGTTAATATTCTTGCTAAATACTTTCCAATTATTGTTTTATTTACTGCGCCTCTCCTTGCAATTTCTTTGAGACTTGTGCAGTACAGGAGCCGGCTTCCGCGTATCAATCATTTTATCTTTGCCCTGCATTATACAGCATTTCTTGAACTGCTGATGTTGTGCATCTATATCCTGCATCTTATTTTTGCGCCTCCTGTTGCTGTGTTTGAATTTATAATGGCATTCGGTTCATGCGCTTATCTGACCATTGCTTTCCATCATGCATATAATACAGGCACATGGTTCAAGGCCATACTGAAAGCTCTGATTACTAGCGTTACTTATTTGCTTATCAGTTCGGTGATGTTTATTGGGATTATTTTCGTCGCGTGTATTCTGGTGGCATTGGGATAGAGTGTAATTTCATCCCCAGTACAAGTGTATATAAAGAAAGAGACTGTCTGAAGGTTTGATTTTTCAGACAGTCTCTCCGTTTTTTACTTACTTAATTCTTCAATAGCTCTTTCAAGGATTGAATCCACATTGTTTTTCTTGTCTTCTTCAGTAATTGTTACATAAATATCCGGTTCAATACCCGGCTCAACATGCTTTTTGTCCGCGTCGAATGTAAGTCTTTGTCCACTCATTGTGACCGCCCATCCGTTCGGCAGGTAGTATGTACATGGCTGGCCGCCGCCGCCTCCTGTCTTTCCTCCGATTAAGGTAACGTTAGGGAGAATTTTCATAAAGGCAGCAAACATGTTGGCAGTGGAGTAAACATCTCTGTTTGTCAGGACCATAGTCTTCTTATCTGCCCAGTTGTTTTCCGTGTTTACACCTAAAGGCTTTACGTACATTGGGGTAAGTTCACTGAGGTCATTATAACCTTTTCCGGACTTTACTGCCTGATATCCTACCAATGTTTTCTTTTTGACAAATCTTTGTGTGATATCAAGTGATAATTGTGCACTTCCTCCTGGATTTGTCCTGATATCGTAGATAATGCCATCAGCCTTGCTTATAAGGGGTAAAAACATTTCGATATCCTCTTTAATGAGATCCTTGGTGAAATCAGCGTGATGCAGGTAGAAGAATTGCTTATTGTTATTCGTTATCATGCCATATCTGTGACCATTCCTGGTTCTGAACGGGTCATCAAGATACTTGTTGGCTACGACGCCACTGATGTAGTTTTCCGGATATCTTATTCCATTTTCATCAATGTAGAAAGTATAGCAGCCACGGTGATTGAATTTCGTGTCAATCCATACGTGACCATCTTTAAGTTAGACCCTCTGTAGAATGTGGACAGTGAAGCATTCTACAAAACTTATTGATTGACAAAGTGTTAAGTTGTTTAGACTGAGGACTGATTGTCCGTACAAAAGTCGTCTAAACATTTATTTTACGAAGATTCTACTCTTCTCATGTAGTCTTCTATGTAGTCTAAATTAAGACCAATTAGTGCTACCAAGTAAAATAAAGTAACAACTTAACACTTTGT
>JBGVQX010000048.1:0-18758 GCA_045127905.1 Candidatus Cryptobacteroides sp. | reverse complement strand
AAATAAAATTCTGTTATTTTTCTGTTACAGCAACAGAAATCCTGTCAATCTTGTTCAGATTGACTCAATTGAGACTCAAATTTATCCTCGGTAAACAAACTTCCCAAAGCGGACAATAGAATTCAATGCCGCAAGTATCTGCATTAGATTACGGAGGCAGGAGGTACAAACTTTAACTAAGCGGACTATAAGCCGCATTCCGATTTAAGTACTCTCTCCCGAAGAAAGTCTGTTTACCAGACAGGATATATTTCTCGCTATGACACGTAACAATTGACATACGGATGTTGATGCTTCAACACAAAATATATACGATTGACTAGACGTCGCGCTATCTTGACAATTGCTTTACTTGGCTTCATTCGTCTACAATACTCAACATATGCCGCAGCTAGAACTGGATCCTTTCGCGCAGCAATCCATGCTGATTCGACAATCAGCCAACGCAACTGAGCATGACGTCTAACGGTTAGGTTGCCTGTTCCATCATGTTCTCCACTTGAATAGCACATAGGTATTAATCCAACAAATGATGCGAGATGTGAGGAGTCTTTGAATCTCGCTATGTTGTCTATCTCAGAAAGAATCGTCAGTCCTGATACTTGGGCGATTCCAGGTATAGTCATCAGTAAGCGCAGAGGTTGCTCATATCGTTCATTCTTAGATAACGCTCTAAGCTCTTTCATCATATTCAATTGCTGTGCTCTCAGATCTTCATATTGTGCAATCAGCAAATCCAGAGTCTTCCTGCCGTAATCTGTTTCCAGTTTAAGCTCTTTTAGCCACAACACAAATCGGTTAGTCCATCTTCGCCCTGAATTGCAGAACTCTGCAGGAATGTCGATGCCAAGATACCTCAAATGCGACTTAATTCTGTTTTTGTGACGTGTCTGATCTTTTGTCAATGAGTCTCTCAGTCTTATCAAAGAACGAATCTCTGTTGTTATAGAGTCAGGAACATATATTCCCCTCAATTCTCCAGACCTTAAGCTTCTAGCCAACTTCCCACTATCCACAGCATCTGTTTTTCTCAATCTCTCTCCTCCCATGGTAGGCACGTCCGCGGGATTGACCACGATGTTGTGAATGCCTAGGTTGTGTAGTTCCCAGTGTATCCAAAATCCGCAAAATCCAGCCTCATAGACAGAATAATACTCTGCACCTGGGTAGGTGTTGCTGAGGAACTTGTACAATGCAGCAGGACTTGGGTCCTGAGTAAACTTCTTCAGAACTGACTGTTCAGATAAAACCGTTACTGTCCAGCTCTTCAAATGCACATCTAATCCGACAAAAATCTTTTGACCTTTGAAGGAAAATTCCTTTCTTTGTGTACTCATAGCTACTGTATTTTTGATAATAATTGATGCCAAATAAATTTAGCAAAAATATCAGTAGCTTAACTTTTATATGAAAAACTTCTCGGGGGTCTGCCAAGCGGCAGGGGCCGACAAGCCCTTGAGAGCGTCTTTCAATAGATTACAAACATAGTTACTTTACTATGAAATTAAGTACAGAACAAAAGAAAATTGCAAAGTCAATTGTATTTTATGCAATAGGTGTGATGGTAACAATACCTATATTCAGGTTCCTATTTGATAAACCTTTTAGTTGGAGCGATATTCTTATCTCAATAGGTGGAACACTTACGGGCAGTATTATAGTTGGTTTATTACTGATATTTGGTTCTTCTGTTCCATCTAAAAAGGACAAATAAATTCCCCTTTATCCGTCTGAATGAACTATTTCGTATAACATTTGCATTATTACCAAATATTGGTAACTTTGTAAAAAATTATGACATGAAAACAACATCAGTCGCACTTGGTCCTTATTTCGAGGACTTCATCAAGGCTCAGATTGCACAGGGAAGATATAACAATGCCAGCGAAGTGATTCGTGCCGGACTGCGTATGCTCGAAGATAACGACACCAGGATTGCCGCCCTTAAGAGTGCGATCGAGGAAGGTATGAACAGCGGTGAGGCCGTTGACTTCGATCCTGCAGCACATCTGAAATCACTTAAAGCATCAAAACGCAATGCCTAAGGTCCGTTATTCGAACAAAGCAGTAGAGGACCTGTCATCAATATGGGAATACACATTCTCGGAATGGTCCGAAAACCAGGCTGACGAGTATTATGAAATGCTCATATCAGCCTGCAATCGGCTTTTGTATCCATCCATCGTCTCTAATCGCTCATATGATGAGATCGCGGGTGGTCTTCTGGGAATCAAAGCCGGACATCATCTGATATTCTACAAGATTATGGATAATGATGACGTCATGGTTATCCGTATCCTGCACGAGAAGATGGACGTAAAAAGGCACTTACCTACAGAATAATTTAATATCCTCGGCACTGATGCCGGGGATATTTCGTTTTACGATTGCATATATTGCGGAAAAGTCAAAATTTTCCCAACCTTTTGTAGATTTGCTCCGTCTAACGAATGAAACCGCACTGAAGCGGGGAAATTAAGTTAAACACTATAAATTTTACTGTTATGGATTGGGACATTTTAATGCCACTTGGAGTTTGCGTAGTATTACCGGTAATGATTGTCTGGCTTGTAATGCGTACACGCCAAAATGAGACAAATAAAAAGACTGAAATCATGCTCAAGGCAATTGAGTCTGGAGCGACAGTTGATACCGAATTCTTCAAATCACAACAGAGGGGACAAAAAACAATCAAGGAACGTCTTCTCGGTCGTCTGACCGGGGCATCGATTATGACTATGTTAGGAGTTGCACTTCTGGCAGTAGCTATTGTATTCGGAAACAGTTATGCTCCTGACGGATGGAACTTCAATGATAGTCCTGCTCCTGTATTTGCCGTAATCGGCGGTATTCTGGTTGCAATCGGCCTTGCTCTTTTTGCTGTGTTCTTCGCAGGAAAGAAGATGCTTGCCAAGGAAATGGAAGCAGAAGCAAAGGCACTGGAGCAGAAATAATCATATATGACCCGGGAGCGTTTCATAGACCTTGTCAGAGCTGAGCAGGAATCACTGAGGAGATTTCTGCTCGCCCTGTGTGGTGGAGACGCGTCACTGGCTGATGACATTGCCCAGGACGCACTGGTACGTGCCTACGTTGCCTCCGGATCGTTCTTGGGGCTGTCAAAGTTCAGCACATGGCTCTTCCGGATCGCATACAACTGCTATATGGATCACCATCGGAAGCCAAGGCTGGAAACGGTATCCTCTGATACAAAGCAAGCATTGTCAGTTCCGGCAAATGACGAAACAGACTCCGGATTCAGGCATCAAAGGCTCTATCAAGCGCTGGAATCTCTTCCTGAGAAAGAAAAGGCATCCATCGTACTGCATTATTTCGAAGACCGGAGCATAAAGGAAATATCCTCGATACTGCAGATACCGCAAGGTACAGTGAAATATTACCTGTCCACAGGACGCAACCACCTCAAATCCATACTGCAATGAAAAACAAAGATATAGAATCAATCCTCAGAGACAGCAGACCTCAGGTACAGGACAACCCTGCATTCCTGCTGGAGGTACAGCAGAAGATGCGTGCTGTGGAAGGTATCAAGAATGAAGTCGACAGACAGAGGAGATACGGAAGGATCGCGCTTATCCTGGCACTCGTTTCAGGTCTCATTCTTGGTGCAGCTGCAATGTCCCTTGCCTACTTATTTCCTATAGACACCGCTGCTATCAGTGACGGTATCCTTTCTGATATAAGGGTCTTTCTCGAGTCGTACAGACAGTACCTTCTGCTCCCGATTGCCGGATGCGCCATATGCCTGGGCGTAATATTCGGACGCCAGAGAAGTTTAGACATGAGGTTGTAGGAGACAACAGGCAAGTCCGAATGCTGATGAATGAATAACAAGCAGTGATTCACATATTAGATTAATGACTCATCCGATATTGAAACGGCATCTGCCGAAGAAACAAGACATTATGAACAAAGACAGAAAGATAGACATCATGGGCATCGTCAATCTGACGGATGACTCATATTTCGCGGAGAGCAGATGCGCAGACCCGTCCATGGCTCTCAGGCGTGCAGAACGGCTGGTCAATGAAGGGGCATCCATCCTTGACATCGGTGCCTGCTCCACCAGACCCGGATCCGAGCCAGTCGGTGCTGACGAGGAATGGAGAAGACTCAAACCGGCACTTTCGCTAATCAGGAATGAATTGCCTGATATCCCGATTTCAATCGACACCTACTGGTCATCTGTTGTCAGGCGTGCGCATGGTCTCATTGGACGCTTCATCGTGAACGACATTTCAGCCGGTGAGGACGATCCTGAAATGCTTGATACTGTGGGAGGGCTGGGACTGCCCTATGTCGCCATGCACAAGAGGGGCACATCCAAGACAATGCAGTCCCTGACCGATTATCAGGATGTAGTGTCTGACGTCCTTACGTACTTCAAGGAATTTGCCGTCAAGGCGGAGGCTGCCGGCATCAGCGAGTGGATACTGGATCCGGGATTCGGATTTGCCAAGACAGTGGAGCAGAACTACGAACTGATGAGAGGGCTTGCACAGTTCAGAGAAGGATTCCCCGAAAGAAGGACCCTTGTCGGAGTCTCCCGGAAGAGCATGATATACAGATATTTCGGCATCAGTCCGGAAGATGCACTGCCGGCCACACAGGTCCTTCACCTGAAGGCTCTTCAGGAAGGCGCAGATATTCTCCGCGTTCACGATGTCCTCGAAGCCTCACGCACGGTATCTTTATACCGTATGCTGGCCTGATGGCATCAAATGCCGCAGCCTTTCCATACCTGTCCTGAAACGAGGGAAGACATACTTACAGACAGAGCCTTGATCCGGTATCAACTTCCAAACCAAGTCTCTGCCGCTTGTATCAGCATCATCCTCATAATTGAGGATGAACTAAAAACATATAATGATCATCACAGTTAACTGGCAAAGAACTCATGAAAGATAGAGTTCTCACCGCAATATCTGTCAGAGTCTTCATCTAGGGAGTCCAGAGCCTTAAGGAGAAGTTCATCGTTCTCTTTCGTCCACGGATAGGACAATTCCTCACTGTCACGACTGAACATCGACATCATTGAAGAGTAGATGTAGCACCTCTCGTCATTCAGGTCCTCATCCGGGAGCGCCTGAAAGAAAAGGAATCTTTTCCCATCAGTGATTATACCCATGAAGTTGCTCCCAAGGGTGTCGCAGACCTCTTCGTCATAGACGAATTTCCATTCTTTCTTTTTCATATCCTCACTTGATTTTCAATACTTCAACCAGTTCATACAAGGAGTCTATCATCAATGTATGATCGATGAGTTCCTTAGGGAGAGACAGAGCCTGCATCTGAGGCATCACCGCAAGCATATCCCTTTCTCTTGCATACTCAGCCAGAGCCAACGGGTCCGGAAGGTCTCCTAGCCTACCGTCAGAGTCAAGTCTTCCTGTCAGGATGCACCTGTCAAGTTCGCGTAGTGGTGCCTGTCCGGAAGCCACGATGATGCCCACCGCAGCGGGAAATTCGAAATAGTTACCATCGAAATCCGTTACTTCCGGCTCAAATACGAGGCATATCTTCCTTCCGGGAATCCTGAATTCTTCATTCTGCATCGCCCTTATGGTCATCAGCAGAAATGTCCTGATCGAGATGTCATTCATACCTACGATGTGAATACCGATACCCGGAGTGAGTTCGGTATTCACAGTAATCTGTCTTGCCTTGCCGTCCTTGACTACAGCGCTGATAATCTTTGCTTTCATCTTTTCTATTCTTTATCTTGTCATGAATATCTTTGCAACCATGCCTCTCTCCCCTTCCGTACGGGTTCCCTCGAAGAGCGGAAGGAATGTCAGTTCCATCGCCTCAAGCGAGCTCCATCCGTCAGCCACCAGCCTTGCAGCCGCAAGTGTCTCACGTGTGGATATCGTACATGATATCTCCTGCTTGCCATAGAGCGAACGAACCGTTCCGGCAACACTTGCTATGTTCTCTGCATCCGCAGGCATGATACCGCACCTCTTTGTCAGAACCTGAATCTCGCACTCCAGAGGCATGTAGTCAAGCTCCAATGGGAAGAACCTGCCTATGAGTGCCCTGTCAAGACTCATCGTACCTGTGTACTCCGCACCTACGTTGGCTGTCGCCACGAACACGCAGTCGGGATGTACCGGAATCGAACGAAGCTCGTCTCCTCCTGCCATCTCCACAGGAAGCATCCTACGGGAGTCAAGACACGGGAAGAGGATGTTGTTGGTCGTAACCGGTGCTCTCGAGAGCTCGTCGAGGAGGATCACTTCAGGCTTCTGGATGTCCTGCGTGAACTTCGCGTAGTCGAACACCGACTCGCCACCCTTCTGGAGTCTATGCACTCCGAGCAGTCCCGATACCGGATCGTACATCGAACCCATGTCGTATACGTTGCACTCGAGTCCGAGCTTCCTGCATGCGAGCAGTACCAGTTCTGTCTTACCTGTACCTGACGGTCCTACCATCATGGTATTCACCTTTGACTTGATGTTCCTCACCAGGAGGTACCAGTCCTTGTCTGCGATATGGAATCCCTCGTCCTCGATTGTCGGAGCGTTCATCTTCCTGTCAGCCTTGATCTGTGCCAGAAGCGTTCCCGGGTTCGCAGCATTGCCGCTCTCCGTGAAGAGTGTCGATTCTCCTGAGAGTACCGGTCTTGCCTTGTCCTCAAGGTCTGCCTTGTAGCTGTCATACGCCTCGTTCATACCTGCCGAAGGCATGTGTGACTGTGAGTGGTAGTCACCCAGGTTCAGTCCTATCGGATAGATAGCTCCTGCCGAGTAGAATGTTGTCGAGTGAAGGGAGCGGAGCTCCAGGCTCTCGCTGCAGAAGACCGTACCTAGCGGGTAGTCCTCTCTCATCCTTGAGTCCGCCTGCACGTTAAGGCTCTCATCGATGTGTCTTCCTGATGGTTCTGTCTGTCCCGGGAGGGGTCTAAGTCTCTGTCGTCCTCCGACCTTCATTGTCTTAAAGAAATAGTACTGCTGTGCCATGTCTTGTTATTGTTTAATTGTTGAACTTTCTCTTTGTCAGCTGACCTGGCGACACCCTCGCCAAGAGTCTGTCTCTGCCCTGGAAGGCAGGATCGCTGATTACGGTGCAGAAAGCAGGATGTGATGCAGACGACTGCGGTACCCGAGGAAAATTGATGCACGCATGTGTGTCCCATTTTCGGAGTGAAGGACCGACGGAAGCTGCAATCGAGCATCCTAACTTGCGCCGTACATCAGATCCTGACCAGGGACAAAGACATAGTCTTTGAATCTTCCTTGTTAATTCTTTCTAATTGTTTTGTTAAGTGTTTCTAAATTTATTTTTATATATTTGCACCCGTAAGGATTTTTTAAAACACTAACATTATGGAATTTGCAGAGATTTTAGCCTTGATCAAGAAGGCGATCTTTCTGGTAGGCGGAGCATGCGTGGTCATACTCCTCTACTACCGGTACGGAAAGACAAACAGGAAGATCACGCAGGAGCAGCCCCAGGAGCCTCAGGCCTCCAAGGACGACACCCCTGTAGTGAATGTCAGACGTTGTGAGCCGACACACGAGAACCCTTTCATCGACCCTTCGGAGGGAATCGAGATCGATCCTCAGGAGAGCGAATGGCTCCGACAGGAGAAGAGTCCAGTCGATGAGCTTTTCATGGACGAGATGCCTCAGGAGAGACGGCAGAAGATGATTCAGGAGCTCAGGGAGATGGGGTACACCGGTACATTCGAGAGAAAGAAAAAGCTAGACGATACTGACATGAATGCCGATCCTTTCGAGGATTAAGACTTGACTGAGTGGGTGGATCATTCATTCACCAATAAGCTCAGTTTATGAAACACACAAAACGACTGTCGGTCCTGACGACAATATTTCTTGTGCAGGCGGTCTTCTTCGCCACTACGGCCTCCGCACAGTTCAGGGACATCAATTCCATTTCCATCACCTTCAAGACTCTACTGAAGAATCTGGGTGTGCACGCCGCTGACATCGTCAGCATCATCGTGGGAATCATCGCCATCGTGATGCTCTTGCCGACGACCATCAAGCACATCAAGGGCGACGCCCAGAGCCAGGATGCCTTCCTCAAGAACGGTTCCGGCATCTTCATGGCCTTCATCATCATAGAGTTCTGTAGGATGTTCTTCACATAATACCTACAGATATGGAAAGGGAGAATCAAGTAACGGTTTGGCGGGCGCTGGATGCGGACTCGTCATTCTTCGGGATCAAGGGCAGCTATCTGATGCTCTTTCTGATCTTCGCTGTGGCAGGTATCATTCTATCAATACTTGTGATGCAGACCGCAGGACGATTCCTGGGGTTTCTTCTTGCATTCACGGCACTCGGAGTCGGCTACATGCTCGTCAAGAGCATCCAGGGCAGGTACTCCACACGTCAGTTCAGACGTCTCACCGACCGGGGACGGTTCCCCCGCTTCCTCAAGGTCAGACCTCTGGATGCTGACTTCATACTCAGGAGGGCCATACCATGGAGATGACGATACGATCTGGGGACTTCTGGAAGAGCGTCCCGATACAGTACATCAGTGACGGGATCATCGTCTCCAAGACAGGCGACATCACCATCGGATGGGAGATCACCCTGCCGGGTATCTTCACGTGCGATGCACAGGGCCTGCTGGAGATCCCCGAAGCCCTCTGCAAGGCGATCAGCTTCCTCCCGCCGTGGATGATGGTCCACAGGCAGGATGTCTACTACAGGAGAGGATACCCTCAGCAGAAGGGCACCTCGTTCCTTGGATACAGCTACGAGAGGCATTACCGGGGAAGAGGCTATCTGGTTCACCGCCAGTACATCTACCTGACGCTCTCCAGCAAGCAGTCGGCCCTGCGCGCACACAGCGCGAGCGGCCTTTTCTACATGCATTTCCTCTCCGGCAAGATCGCCAGGGAGAATGCCGTGCGCCTGCAGGGAGTGGGCAACGACTTCATCAGCACCTTCACCTCATCAGGCATGGTCAGCGCGCGCAGGCTCACCGACGAAGACCTGATGCAGAACCTGAACCTGTACCGCCATCTTGGCAAGGACACCTTTATGGATACGGACACCGAGCTGCATCCGGACAGGGTGATCCATAACGGCAAGGTCATCTGGTCATACGCCTACAGCGAGGCCCGCGACCTGCCTGGTTATCTGAACCGTACCGTCAAGGCGGAGCGGTTCAGCTCGCAGCATGCGCAGCTGCACACCTCGGCAGGGGCCGCCATCGGTCCCCTGCTGCAGTGCGAGCATATCGTCAACTCATATATCCTCACCCTCCCCCGCGAGGAGACCCTCTCGGAGATGGACTCCCGCCGCAGGAGGATGGTCAGCATGTCCACCAGGGACGCGGAGAACAGGCTCAATGCCGAGGAACTGGAGCGGTACCTCACAGCCGTGCACAAGGACTCCCTTGTGACGGTGAAGTACCACTTCAACATCATCGTCTGGGCAGAGGAGCGGCAGATGGACGCGGTCAGCGGACAGGTGGCGGCGGCCCTGGCGAGGATGAACGTGAGCAGCGTACGCAACACCTTCGACACCCCGGTCATATGGTACGCGGGTTTCCCGGGCGCGGCCTGTGAGATCTCCAAGGACAACCTCATGACCATGGAGCTGCGCAGCAGCCTGTGCACGGGCATCAGCGAGACCTTCCAGAGGGGCATCCCCGGCGGAAGGATCAAGCTGAGGGACCGCCTGCGCGGCATCCCGATCGCCATCGACATGCAGGACAGGGCGGAGAAGGCCGGATGCGTGACCAACTACAACGCGTTCATCATGGGTCCCTCCGGCAGCGGCAAGTCCTTCTTCACGAACACGCTGGTGCGTAACCTCTACGACGCCGGCGAGACGGTCTTCATCATCGACATCGGAGACTCCTACGAGGGTCTCTGCTCTGTGATCAATGACCAGAGCGGCGGCAAGGAAGGACACTACTACAAGTGGGACACGGTCAAGAAGCTCTCCTTCGATGCCTTCTGGGACATCGACTCATGGGTGGACGATAACGACATCATCAACAAGCAGAGCGAAGGCCTCGGCTTTGTCACCTCGTTCATACAGACCCTATGGATGCCTCACGACGGCTGGAACAGCAGCAACTGCAACGTCCTGGACTTCATGCTGGCAGACTTCGCCAGAAGCCGGAGGGGAAAGAGCGAGAGGGCGATCCTTAATGACCTGTGCCTGTTCCTCAGGGACGAGATCTTCCCAATGATGGAAAGTGAAGAGGGCTATGTCTGCGGCAACAGCAGCATCAGGTCGGAGGACTTCAACCTTCACTCGATGCTCAAGTCCATGGGAGCATACACCGACAACGGAGCGTATGCCTTCCTGCTTAACGACAGGAACCCCGTGGACCTGATAAAGAGCCGCTTCACGATCTTCGAGATGCAGCAGATCACCGACAGCAAGGATGTCTTCCTATCGCTGGTGCTGCTGTGCATCATGAACGCCTTCAACGCCAAGATGAGGCGAGAGCCTGAAAGGTTCAAGGTGATGATCATCGAGGAGGCATGGAAGGCCATCATGAACGAGACGATGGCTCCCTTCATGAAGTCCCTCTGGAAGACATCCCGCAAGTTCAACACCTCTGCCATAGTGGTCACCCAGCAGATGTCCGACATCATCGGTTCGGAGTTCCTCAAGGACACCATCCTGGAGAACTCCGACACGAAGATCCTGCTCAAGCCGACCGGCAACCAGGGACTGCTGACGCAGACCTGCGACCTGCTAGGTCTGACCGAGCATCAGAAGACGATGGTCCTGTCGATGAACCACAGCGAAGGGGAGGTCAGGGACGTGTTCATCGCCCTGTCCGACAAGTACTCGGGAGTGTTCACCAACGAGGTGTCACCCCAGGAGGTCATCGCCTACGAGTCCAACAAGGGCAAGAAGCAGCGGTTCCTCGAGCTGTCGCAGACCATGCCGGCCATCGATGCCATCATAAAGCTTACGGAGGGCAAGTGATGAGACGGCTGGCTGCACTGATAACGGCGCTGGCCGTGACCTTCACGGCGGGGGCGCAGCAGATAGTCATCGACCCCAGCCAGATCGCAGCATCTGCCACCAATGCCGCGGAGCAGGTGGACTACATGCTCGACCAGCTCGGGGAGCTGGCGCACCTGGGCGATCAGCTCAGCACGATGCGCGGCTATATCGACGAGGTGTTCGGCGATGACGGGGTGGGCGGCAAGACCATCAGCATCCTTCAGGACCTGGGTACGCTGGACAGGCTCACGCAGTCCTACCTCAGTACCATCAGGAGCACGGAGCAGCTGGCCAAGACCATGGAGCAGATGGGACAGTACCGTCTCTCGGACGCGAACATGATGCTCACCTACCTGCGTCAGATGAAGAACCAGGCGGAGATGGCCATCGAGACGGCCAAGCACATCCTCGGCACGATGGGATTCTCGAGGAAGGAGAAGAAGGATGAGGTGGACAAGCTCATTGAGGAGATGGAGGAGAACCTGGACAAGATGAACGCCATGGTGGAGATAGAGGCGGAGGCGACAGCCATTGCCACGAGCCTGACCGATTTCGTGGAGTACCTTGACAACTCGATGGACGGCAGGGACTACATCCAGACGATGGAGGTGTACGGCTCGCTCACCGACGCCGGGGAGAACAGCATGGGAGTGCTCTCGCTGATACTGGCACTGCTCGGGATCATCTCCACCGCATGGGGTTATCTGATCTACGCGAGAGGAAGCATACCGGGAGACCCGGTGGCGGACAACGTCTTCTTCCGCATAGCGGCAGGACTGTTCATGGGAGTGGTCATGCTGGAGATGATAAGTTATGTAATGGGATTCAACTTATAGGGTTATGATACTGTCAACATGGAGTACACTTGAGAGCGTCAGGGAGATCATCCTGACCGAGAAGATATCCGCGGTGATAGACATCGCGGGTATCATCGCCTGCATAGCGGCAGGCGTGGCAGTGATTAAGGTCGTGCTGCACTACTTCGAGGGTCATAACCTCAATGCATGGGAGCTGGGCAAGCCGCTGATCCTGATGATGATGGTCTGCAACTTCAACACCGTCGTCCTTGGACCGGTGGATGCCATTGTGAACATCATCTCCAGGGAGACCATCAAGATCATGAACGTGGATACCGGAGACTACATCACCCGGTGGACGGACAGCATGAACCAGATGACGGTACTGAACTTCATCCAGAACGAGGAGAACTACCAGAAAGAGCTGGAGGAGATAGCGGAGAACGACTCCGTGGTAGGCAAGTTCTTCGCGAAGCTGTGGTACGGAGTGAAGAAGTTCCTGCTGAACTTCTTCAGCGTCAAGACGATGACACTGGCCGGACTCATCGCCGGCATCCTGTTCACCCTGGTCAAGGTGCTGCTCTTCGCCCAACAGATCCTGTGCTGCCTGTACATGACCCTCAATGCCCTGTTCGGCCCGTTCGTGATGGCCATAAGCATCATCCCGGGCTATGAGGCAGGCATGAAGGGATGGATAGCACGATACCTTCAGATAGCGCTCTGGGTTCCGATAGGATACATCATCCTCGGACTGAGCCTCCTGTTCGTCGAAGGGTTCTGCACCATGGCCCGTCAGGGACAGATGGGACTGGGAATAGAGTGGACGATGATCGTCCTCCAGACGGTGACACTGGCTGCCGTGGCATCCGTGCCGAAGATCGCCGGATGGTGGATCGACTCCACAGGAGCCAACGACGCCCACGGCTCGATCACCAACCCTATGAGGATGATGGCAAGAAGATTCATAAAATCATAAAATATCATGGATAAACTGATCAAGCATTTCAATGACATAGACCAGTCATTCAAGGCAATGAAGTGGGTCACCGCCCTGGCTCTGGGCGCAGCGGTGGTGGCCATGCTGGGGACCGCCCTGGTGTTCATCAACAAGACCAGCTCGCTCACCGACACCATCTACGTGGTGGACAGGGGGTCGGCGGTGATGGCCAACCGCTCCCACGAGGACGGCTACAGGGACATCGAGGCGGATGACCACGTGCTCAGGTTCCACGAGCTGATGCTCAATGTCACTCCCAACGCGGAGTCCATCAAGAGGAACATCGACAGGGCTCTGATCCTGTGCGACAAGAGCGCATACGACTACTACATGGACCTCTCCGAAAAGGGATTCTACCAGAGGATGATCTCTGCGAACATCACTCAGGAGTTCGTCGCAGACTCCGTGAGGGTCAATATGGAGTCCTATCCGTACAAGGTGACCACCTACGGCAAGCTCTACCTGATGAGGGAGAGCAACATCAACCTGTACGAGTTCGAGAGCCAGGGACAGCTGGTGGAAGTGGAACGCTCCCCTTCCAACCCGCACGGGCTGATGCTGGAGAAATTCCACGTAACACGCAACGAGAACATAGGATCACGAAGGAGGAACTAGCATGTTTGACCTGTTCAGAAGACTTACATGGGCTCTGGATCATTTCAAGGGCAGACACCCTATGGCAATAGACAAGATAACCATCATCTTGGCCATAGGGCTGTGCCTTGTGATGCTGGTCCTGCAGATACGCAAACTGATTGGATGATATGGACAAAAACAAACTGATGATATACGGCGCAGCAGCGGCTTTCCTTGTCATTGCCGTGTGCATGTTCATCCCGGAGAAGAAAACGCCGGAAAACGAGGGAAAAAGGCCGAAAAACGAGACTACCGACGTTCCCGACGGAGAAGCCCAGAAGGTACCGAACTCAAAGTTGGAAGGATACGAGAGCGGTCCGCCCAAGAACCGCAACAGCGCGGCGGACATCTACTGGAACTCCAAGGACGAGACGCAGTTCACCCAGGAGGAACTGAGGCAGAGCTCGCAGGAGATGTTCGGCAGCGGAACGCCGGCTCCGGCTCCGACATACACCGCACCGCCGGCAAGCAATCCCTACAGGGAGACGGCCGAGGAACGTGAGGCCCGTCACAGACGAAGACAGGAGGAGGCCATAGAGCTGGCCGAGAGGATGACCGCAGAAGAAACGGACCTGGAGAGCACCGACATAGGGAGCATTGCAGCTGAGGAGGTGGTCAAGGAACCTGAAAGGGTGGTCGTGACCCGTCAGTCGTCATCCATTTCCACATTGGATGATGACTTCTCCTCAAGCGGAATGAGCTCGCTGGATGACGAGGGTTCGCTGACCGTCACCGGCGAGTCGCACCCGTTCAAGTGCATGTTCGCCAAGGAGAGCAGGGTCAAGAACGGGCAGAGGGTGTCAGTCATCCTCCTGGAGGACATCATGGTAGGAGGGATTCCCGTGCCGAAGAACACCCATCTGATGGCACGATGCAAGCTCTCCGACAGACTGGAGCTGGAGTTCGAGAACATAGAGATAGGAGGAAGGATCCTGCATTTGGGATACGAGGCATATGACGTGGACGGAAGCAAAGGCATCTACTGCCCGGATGTCTCGGGAACCGGCAAGCAGGTCCGCTCCAGAGGATCCAACATCATCAGCTCCACCCTGTCCGGAAGGATGGGCAGGATTGCTTCAGAGGTACTTTCATCAGGAATATCCATAGCGCAGAGCGCCGGCGGAGAGATAACGGTCAGCGTACCTGCAGGATACACGTTCTACATAGTCAAGAGTCAGAAATGAAAAGGATAATACTAACACTGATTGCGCTGTCGTGCTTCAGCCTCCGGGGCTACTCTCAGAGTGACTCCCTGAAGGTGTCGACGGCATTCACCACGCACGTAATCTTCCCAACGGAACTCACCTATGCGGACCTGTCCAATAGGGAGGTCGTGGCGGCAAAGATCATCGAGCAGAACAAGAACATCCTTGCCGTAAAGGCCAAGTGTATCTTCGAGGACATGACGAGCATCTCCGCCCTGGAATCCAACGGCAAGATGCACACCTTCATCGTGGCATATGACCAGTACCCTGCCACCTTGGTCATCGACCTGCGCAAGGAGGCGACGACGACAGACGGAAACGTATCCCTCATGAGGAAGGCGGATGCTCCGACACTTGAAGAGGTGGCAGCCGGCAAGCAGGCCCTGTATCATATCGGAGCCAGGAAATACGGCATCATGGTGCTCTGCGAGAACATTATCTCATACAGCGACATGACATACATAGTGCTGTCGCTTGAGAACCGGTCATCGGTGAGCTACAACGTCACTGACGCCACCTTCGTTGTTGAAAGCAAGAAGAAGAGCAAGAGGTCAGTGGTATTCGAGCAGACCCTCTTCCCTAAGAACAGACACGGATCGCTCTCGACAGGAGCCGGTCAGAAGCAGATAATGGTCTATTCTCTTGACAAGCAGACCCTTTCAGAGAACCAGGTCATCAAGGTCTACCTCTATGAGGAAGGCGGACAGAGGAACCTGGAGATGACCATAGATACGAAAGACATCAATAAGGCGGGAAACTCACTCTAGGTACAGTTCTTGTTCCTGACGAAACTCCAAATGCTAGAGATATTGAAGCCATTATAAACGCTGATTTTTCAAGAGAAGTTTGTTTTTGTAACAATATTTTTCGTATCTTTGCAGCAACATGTTCACCCCGCTTCCCGTAAGAACAGCGCGCTCAGGGTGGACTTTTTATTTTATACAATATGGCAAAGACACTCTATAACGAATCTCCGCTGACCACCGGAGGCATGATCCAGTTGCTTAAAAGCAGAGGACTTACATTCAAGGATGAACCCAAAGCATCCCATCTGCTTGACCACATCAGCTATTTCAGATTCAAGAGCTATCTTCTGCCACTCATCCAAAACAAGCAGACCGGCACATTCAAAAACGGAGCAGCATTCGAAGATGCTTACGCGCTCTACAAATTTGACTCATCCCTTCGCAAACTCATCTGTGCCGAAATGGAAAAGATCGAGATCTCACTGAGGACAATAGTCTCTCAGGAACTCTCCCATACATATTCCCCATATTGGTTCACGGACAAGTCTCTCTTTGCCAACCAGACAAAACACTCCGGAATACTCTCAGGCATAGAAGCGGAACTGAAACGCTCCGACGACGACCAGATACTGGATTTCAAAAAGACATACAGCAACCAGTTCCCGCCAAGCTGGATAACAATGGAAGTATCCTCATTCGGAACCCTCTCGCTCCTCTTCAAACATCTTAACGGAGGTAGGACAAAGAGAAACATAGCAAACCACTATGGAGTAGCAGACACCGTACTCGAATCCTGGATCCACAGTTTCGTGTATGTAAGAAACATCTGCGCCCACCACAGCCGCCTTTGGAACAAGACTCTGCGAGTAACCGGAGGATTCCCCAAAAGAACTGCATATGGCTTCATCAACACCAAAGTGCAGAACGACAAAGTATACTATGTCCTTTGCATCATCAGGTACATGCTTCAGATAATCAATCCGAACAGTTCCTTCACCACAAGACTCAAGCAACTCCTAAAAGACTACCCATCAGCCGACATCAAAGCTATGGGGTTCCCTTCAAACTGGGAAACTGAACCCCTCTGGAACACCAAATAACGCACTCGGGAGAAAATTACGGACTATTCATTATTTTGATGAGCATCTACCCACTCCAGAATCTCATCCCTGTAGAACATGAGATTCTTGCCGCTCTTGTAGCATGGTATGTCCCCCCTGCTGGCCATTCGGTACACTGTGATACGTGATAACTTGAGCATGTTAGCCACCTCCATGGTGGTAAGGATTTCTCGTCCGGATGAAGTCTTGGGTCTTCCTTCTGGGGTTTCCAAACGCTTGATCCTGTCAGTCAACGTGCGCATCTGGTCCAGAAGAGCGGACATCATTCGAGGCATGTCATCAAATGTGACTTTAGTCTTTCTTGCTGTTTTCATATAATGTCGATTTGGTTTGCATTCCAAGATTCCACAGATATGATTCAACAGCATTGATGGAGTGTTCCGCAAACGGCTTTATTGACAGATCAGATACCCGGTCTATCTCTGATCCAGGTGTCTTGCAGAACTTCGTGAAGGTAGAGTTGATGGTGGCAACAGAAGCGAAGAAGTCAGGAAAGGAAGCCTTTGCAAAGGAAGCCGCCTGCTTTCTTCCAAGCAGCGCATACGGTGCAAGATTGTAAAAGAGCACCGATCCCTCATCCTTTCTTAGGAGTTTGCGAGGAATGTATCTGTTCCTGATCTCTGACTCATCGGAGACCTTACAACACAGCTCATCCGAGTATTCCACATCAGCAGGGCGATTCCTTAGACGTCTTAAGGATTCAGCCAGCAGACTGATCTGATCTGCTGTCAGGTACTCCCCTACCGACTCATGGAGGTAGATAAGAAGACCACGATACATACAGTCTTCCCTATCCTTGAAGCGTATTGAAGGATCTATCAGAACATTCGTATCGTTTACTTTCTCTACCATAAATAATTTTAGTTTCTCTTAACAAATATAGCACTATTATTTTACTTTACAATCATTTTATATCAAAATAACACTCAATTAAATTTCCTGATTACCAAAGGTATTATGAGAGCAACAGAGTAAATGCCTTTTGGCGACGGAAGATGTCAAATAAATGGCTAACTTTGACTTTTCACACAAGACAGAAACATATGAAAGTAGCAATCATAGGTGCCGGAAACATGGGCGGAGCAATCGCCGCAGGACTAGCCAAGGGCAAGCTCATCCAGTCAGGTGGTATCATCTGCACAGCCAGACCCCAGGCAACATTGGACAAGATCAAGGCAATTGATCCTGATATCGTCACAACAAATGACAACGCCTTTGCAGCAAAGGAAGCTGATATCGTTATCCTGGCGGTAAAGCCTTGGCTCATGGAAGAGGTCATTGCAGACCTCAGAGAGCACATAGACCCGTTCAAGCAGGTATTCGTGTCTGTGGCGGCAGGAATAACTCTGGAAGAGCTTGGCGGTTGGATATCTCCTTCCTGCCCATCGTATGCAACAGTATTCAGAGCTATACCTAACACCGCTGCAGCTGTACTTGAGAGCATGACATTCATTGCGTCAGCAAATGCAGATGAGGATCAGGTTAAACTGGTCAGCGATATCTTTGACGAAATGGGAACCACCATGTACGTCGAGGAGAGACTCATCCCAGCCGGAACCGCACTTGCATCATGCGGAATCGCATTTGCGATGAGGTATATCCGTGCAGCATCAGAAGGAGGAGTAGAGATAGGATTCCGACCTGAGGAAGCAAGAAAGATCGTAGAGTACACTGTCAAGGGCGCCGCCGAGCTTCTTCTGGCTTCCGGCAATAATCCGGAGGTGGAGATAGACAAGGTAACCACGGCCGGAGGAATCACTATAAAAGGACTCAACGAGATGGAGCACGAAGGCTTCACCTCGGCGGTCATCAAGGGACTCAAGGCTTGCCTTTAACAAATATAGAAATATAAAGTATAACGCATTGTAACGGCATTTTATATAAATATATTTTTATATAAAATATAAACTATCCTCTATTTATCCTCGGATCAAATTACATTCGTTCTAATATAATTACATTCGCACATTATATTTTTACATCCGATATAATGTAATTTCATAAAATTCACTAAATTTGCATCAGATAAGATGTAGTTTTATGAAATCATTACTATCGGCAACTCTTAAGAAATTAAGAAAAGAGCATGGACTGACCCAGGAAGACCTGGCCATAAAAAGTGGAGTAGGTCTTAACTTCGTGCGTCAGCTTGAACAGGGTAAACCTACCCTCAGAATGGATAAGGTAAATCAGGTACTCGCTATGTTCGGTTACGAGCTAGCACCCGTAAGAAAGGAGGAACTCAATGAAGACTGCTAAAATATTCTACAAGGATAG